>NZ_CM166473.1:7500-145000 GCF_056857015.1 Novosphingobium sp. BL-S-34 | reverse complement strand
GGTGAAACGTCAGAAGTTGACGGTGCCCTCCACGCCGAAAGTGCGCGGCGGATTGAAGTTGCCGTAAGCGCCCAGCGTGTTCGCATTGGCGTAGGACAGGCGGTAGATGTGCGTCTCGTTGAGGAGGTTGCGGCTCCAGACCGAGACCGTCAGCTTGGTGCCGTTGTCGGACATCGGGATGTCGGCAAGGGCGATGCGGCCATTCACGATGAAGCTGCTCTGCGCCTTCACGTCTTCGTCCTCGAAGCTGTACTGCGCATCGGCATAGGCGGCGTCGAGATGGACCTGGACGCTTTCGTCGCCGCTGCCCACCGGCACCGTGTAGTCCGCGAAGGCCGAAGCGGCATTCTTCGGCGTGTAGACGATGAAGACGTTCTGGTAGACCGGGTTGTCGGCCGTGCTGAGGAACGGATTCAGCGTCCGCGGCACACGCGTATAGGTATAGGCATAAGAGGCGCCGAACGTGAGATTGTGCGTGGGGTGGACGTTCAGTTCCGCCTCGACGCCGCGGATCTTGGTGGTGCCCGGCGCATTCAGCGTCTCCTGCGTGTGCAGGTTGAAGTAAGGGCTGGTGGGATCGGTGTTGACGTTGTCGAAGTCCACCTGGGTGCCATCGCGGTCCATGATGTAGCCGGCCAGGTTCAGGCGAACCTTGCGATCCAGGAACATCATCTTGGCGCCGACTTCATAGGACTTCACCGTTTCCGGGCCGAAGGCGTCGAAAGTCTGCGAGCGGTCGTTGGCGCCGCCGGCCCGGTAGCCGGTCGAGTACTTGGCGTAGAGGTTCACGTCCTGCGTGGCGTCATAGGCCAGCGTGACCATCGGGTCGAAGCGGTCCTTGCGGTAGCGGAAGGTGTAATCGTAAGCCGCGCCGTTGACGATATCGAGCACGCCGTCGCGCTTGTCGTGCGTGAAGCGGCCGCCGGCGGTCAGGTGGACCTGGTCAAGCCCGGCAGGCGTATACGTGGCCTGCGCGAAGGCGGCCAGGCTCTGGGCCTTGGCGTGGCTGTCGCGCTGGAGGAACAGCGAACTGTCGTCCCAGCCCTGGTTGGACGAACTCACAACGCCCGAGACGCTGGGGCTCAGCACGGTGTAGCCGGAGCCGTCCGCGTTCCACTGGTTGGAGCTGGGAGTGGCGGCGTTCTCGCTGGCGTGCTCGTTGTAATAGTAGGCACCGGCCACGAAATCGAGGTGCGGCAGGCTGCCGACCAGCTGGAGTTCCTGGCTGAACTGGTTCTGGTCGAGGAACGAGAGCGAGTAGCGGCTGAACTTGGCGTTCGGCAGGAACACGGTGCGGTGAGCGCCGCCAGAGTTGTCGTACTGGTCGGTGTGGACGTCACGCCAGGCGGTGATCGAGCGCAGCGTCAGGTTCGGATTGAGGTCGTAGCTGAGGTTGCCCATCACCCCCTGCGTGCGGTCGACGCTGGGCTGCTGCGGCACGCCGATGTCCGCGGTCTTCATGCGCTTGTCGCCGCTGACCTGGACGAGCGGGGAAAGCGGGGCGATCTGCCCGGCCTTCAGCTTGCCGCCCTGACTGGCGATATCCGCCAGCGTGGCGACCGTCAGGTTGTTCGGGTTGTAGTTGATGAGCTGGCTGTACATCGGCGTGTTGTCGTCACGCGACTTGTCGTACGAGATGTTCGCCGTCAGCCCTTCGAATGGCTTCCACTGGGCCTGGATGCGGCCGCCGACGCGGTCGTAGTAGTTCCAGCCGGTCTGCCCCGCGAGCGGGTTCTTCACCGTGGCATCCTGGTGCTGGTAGACGCCGTCTACCTTTACCGAGATGTTGTGGAACTCGGGGAAGTCGATGTGCGCTTCGCCGTCGCGCTGGCCATAGTTGCCGAGGCCCGCCGAAACGCGGCCGCCGAATTCGCCGGTGGGCGCCTTGGTGACGATCGAGAGCGCGCCGCCTTCGGTGTTGCGGCCGAACAGCGTGCCCTGCGGCCCGCGCAGCACTTCGATGCGCTGCACGTCGAACAGCGCGGCGTTCAGGCCCTGCTGGCGGCCGAGGTAGACGCCGTCGAGGTAGACGCCCACGCCCTGGTCGCGCGCGGTCTGGTTGGCGTCGAACGGCACGATGCCGCGGATGCCGACAGTAAGGGCCGACTGGCGCGCTTCGAACGTGGCGACGCGCAGCGAGGGCACGGTGCCGCTGGCCAGGTCGATCAGGCTCTGGACGTGCTGCTTCTCGATATCCGCGCTGCCGATGACGGCGATGGCGATCGGAGTCTTCTGGAGGTCGGTCTCGCGCTTGGTGGCGGTGACGATGATCGGCACCGAGCCGTCGCTGTCGGCCGCGGCGGCGCTGTCGGCAGCGGGAGCGATTGTTGCGGCTTCATCGGCGAAAGCGGCTACCGGCGCCTGGCTCAACGCGACGATGCTGCAAGTGGCCGCCAGACGGATGGCGTGGCGAATCATGCGAAAACTCCCTGAAATGCTTGGTCTTCCTCCTTGCAGTCGCGGCAAGGGGCCCGCCCGGCGGGGCGACAGGGAGGCTGACTAGGCGCGACCCGCGTCACATCCGTGTTGCTTTCTTGTAATTTTCTTGACGCAATTGTGGCGACACGCGGCCGGCCGAACATGACAAATTTGACATGTGCATGGCGGCGATCACGGCACTATGTGGCCGGATCATTCGTATCGAAACTGCAGGATACCATGATCAAATCTGGCGACATCGTGCTGACCTCGGGCGACCTTGCCCATGTCAGCGCCGTTCGTGACAACTTCCTCTCCTTCGAGGCGGCGGTGATGAACGCAACCGAACTCTGCGCGCGGCCCGCCAGGGCCCCGACCTGGATCTTCGTGGACTGGCTTCTGCCGGAAATGTCGGGACTTCAGCTCTGCGGGCTGCTGCGCGACCGCATCAACGACCATCCCCTGCACATGACGATGATCCTGCCGGAGGCCGATCCGCGCGCCCAGGCCCGTGCGCTGGACGCGGGGGCGGACGACTACCTGATCGCGCCCCTCACCCCGCATGCGCTCGTGCAGCGCCTGCGAATCTACCAGCCTGCTGCGGCCGCGCGCAAGGAAACCCCGGCGATCCAGATCGGCGAGCTGATGATCCAGCCCGATTCGCATCTCACCCGGTACCGGGGTCTGGTCGTGCCGCTGCAATCGAATGAGCAGCGCCTGCTCAATCACTTCGCGCGCAATCCCAACCGGGTGTTCACGCGCGGCGAACTGATCGGCGTGCTGGGCAAGAGCGTGGAGGTCTGCGACGAGCGGACCGTGGACTCCTGGGTCAGCCGCCTGCGCCGCAAGCTGCGCTCGATGCAGGTGCCGCACCTGCCGCGCACCGTACGTTCGTTCGGATATGTCTTCGACAGCGCCGAAGCCTGAGGGCGGCGGCCAACTGCAGCTGCGAAATCGCGATCAATCCGGGCCCTTGTGCCCGGGCCGCGCATATTCGGGATAATGGAACATGGCGCTGAAGACATGGCCGGCATCGGCGAACAGCGCCTCTGCGTCCATTTCCTTTTCCTTCAGCATCTCGTCCAGCGAATAGGCGATCTCCACCGACATGCGGGTGCGCCGCAGCACCAGTTCACGCGGAACATGCGCGAGATAGGGCATGTACATGTCCGTCAGCAGGTCCGAGACGAAGTTGTGCGAGAACAGGCGGATCGGAGTGAGGCTCGGGATCGCCCGCAGCGCCCGCATGATCCACAAGGCGCCCGGCTCGCTGGCCGTGATCTCATGCATGGTGCGGATCAGTTCGACCACCTTGCCCTCGATCACGTCGAGCCCGGCCTCGCGGTAATTGTCCAGCCAGGCCTGTAGCGCCACGTTCTGCCGCTCCATGAAACGCTCGGCCAGGGCATGGAGAATCGCGTATTTGTCGTCGAAATAACGATAGAACGCGGGCGGGGTCATTCCGGCGCGCTCGCAGATCTGGTTCGTCGAGATGCGCTCGATGCCCACCTCCCCCAGCAGATGCGCGGCGGAATCGAGCAAGGCATTGAATGTCTTGCGCGATCGCTCCTGCATGGGCCTGCGGTAAGGGGGTTTGTCAGGGTCCAATTCGTGCTCCGGACACCGCAAATGCCGCGTGGTGTCATAAAAATGATAATTATAGCTACCATATGCGGCCCGCACAGCAAATACAGGGGTCGCATCCATGTTCAAGTCCCGTTTCCGCGTGCAGGCCTCGGCCTGCGCGATGGCCGTCTTCGCCTGCGCTTCGGGCATCGCCCATGCCGACGAAGCCGCGCCCAACCCCGCCGCCGGATCGGGTGACGACATCATCGTCACCGCGCGCGCCGGCAGTGCGCAGAAGAAAGTCGAGGCGAGCTACGCCATCTCGACGATATCCGAAGCCGAACTGCAGATGAAGGCGCCCATCGGCGTGGGCGAGGCGCTGAAGAACGTGCCCGGGTTCTGGATCGAAAGTTCCTCCGGCGAGGCCAGCGGCAATATCCGCGTGCGCGGCATCCCGACCGACGGCTTCTCCGCGCTCTCGCTGCTGGAAGACGGCATCACCATCCAGCACGACGCCGGCCTCGGCTGGCTGAACGGCGACCAGGCCCTGCGCATGGACCAGACCATCCAGGGCATCGAAGTGGTGCGCGGCGGTCCGTCGTCGATCTTCTATTCGAACGCCCCCGGCGCGGTCGTGAACTTCATCACCCGGCGCGGCGGCGACCATCTGGAAGGTTCGGTCCGCTACGAAGTGGCCGACTACAATTCGCACCGCGTGGACGGCTGGGTCGGCGGCCCGATCGGTAGCAGCGACTGGCGCTTCCTGGTCGGCGGCTATTACCGCCTGTCGGACGGCCAGCGCCACACCGGCTACCGCCAGGACGAAGGCGGCCAGATCCGCGCCACGATCTCGCGCGAGTTCGAGCGCGGCTCGCTCATGCTGGGCGTCAAGCGCATCGACGAGCGCATCGGCAACGCCATGGTCACGCCCTTCGTCAACGACAGCAACGGCGATCCGGTGGGCGTGCCCGGCTTCAACGCCAAGCGCGACATCATCGCCGGCAAGGAAACCCGCTATTTCGACTTCCTGACGCCGGACGGCGTGGAAAAGTTCGACAACGGCATCGGCACCACCATCAAGCTCACCCAGCTGACCGGCGAATTCGACTACGAACTGACCGACAGCCTGCGCGTCGAGCACAAGATGCGCTACCGCGACAGCTACACCAAGCGCAACTCGATCACCCCGCGCACGGTCGCCTCGGCCGCCGACCTGCTGTCCTCGACTTATGGCAAGTACGTCGACACGGCCGCCGGCCAGACGCTGGGCTTCAACTATACCAACGGCAGCGGCCCGATGGACCTGGCCAATGCCAACGGCAACGGCCTGGCCCTGCTCAACCTCGCCCGTTCCTTCACCATTCCCGAAGACGAGTTCGTTTCCGACACCCGCTTCCTGCAGGACTTCGAACTGGCCGGCCACCACGACCTGGCGCTGGGCTTCTACTATGCCCACGTCAAGGAAACCTACCATTCGAACTCGGCGGCGATCTTCACCGACGTGAAGGACAATGCCGCCCTGCTCGACGCCGTGCTGCGCGATGCGGCCGGCAACACGCTCTACCAGTTCACCAATGACGGCATCGCCAGCTACGGCTCGGAATTCAACAACGCCTTCGGCAAGTCGGACACCATCGCCGTCTACGCCAGCGACGAATGGAAGCTGACCGACCGCCTGCGCGTCGATGGCGGCATTCGCTGGGAGCAGATCAAGACCAGCGGCCAGGTGGAAGGCAAGAGCACGATCAACCTCGGCCAGTCCGCCACCGCCGCCGACGACGCGGTGCTGGTCGGCTCGGGCGTGTTCGCGCCGTTCTCGCGCAAGTACGATCACATGGCCTGGACGCTGGGCGCGAACTACCAGCTCCAGCCGCGCATGGGCGCCTTCGCCCGCTTCACCTCCACGTTCCGCCTGCCCAGCGTCTCCAGCTTCCTCGGCAATGCGGCGGCCAGCCCGGTCACGCAGAAGATGGACTTCTACGAGGTCGGCCTGAAGTATGCCTCGCCCACGTTCGACGTCTATCTCACCGGTTTCAACTCGATCTACAAGAGCTACGAGATCAGCGACTATCGCCAGAACGCGGCCGGGCAATATGTGCTCAACACGGTCTACGGCGACACCAAGACCTGGGGCACCGAGCTGGAAGCCACCTGGCGCCCCGCGAAGTGGTTCGACATCCACGCCAACTGGACCTGGCAGGACGCGCGCTTCACCGACTTCGTCTACACCAATTCCAGCGGCCAGGTCGTCGACTATTCCAAGAACCGCCTGATCCGCGTGCCGAAGCACAGCTTCCGCATCACTCCGGGCGTCAACCTGATGGACAACCGCCTGCGCGTGGAGGCGGACTTCGCCTACTACGGCCAGCGTTATGCCGAAGTGGCGAACCAGATCAGCCTGCCCGCCTATTCGACGGTGGACCTGAACGCCAAGTTCGACGTCAACGACCGGCTGACCTTCAACCTCTACGTCAACAACCTCACCAACACGATCGGCCTGACCGAGGGCAATCCCCGCGCCGGCTCGATCGACAACGAGGAAGTGGGTGACCTCGTCTACATCGCGCGCTCGATCTTCGGCCGCAGCGTGCGCGGCGCGGTGACGTTCAGGTTCTGATCGGCCTCTCCGCCCTCTCCCTCCGGCGGGCGCCCTGGCCGCGCCCGCCGGAACCCTCACCTCCGGGGACAATCGACATGCCCAAGACCTTCTCCCGCCTCGCCTCGCTCGCCGTCCTTCTCGCTTCTGCCCTCGGGTCGCACCAGGCAATCGCGCAGGACCTGCCGGAATGGGACAAGGTGCCTCTGGCAAAAGGGCATGAGAAGCCGGACCTCGTGCTGACCGGCACGGTCGACCGTTCGGACTACCAGCGCAACGTCCCGGTCTCGTTCGACGTCCCCGGAGGCGTTACCCGCATCGGCGTGGAGTACGAATATACCCGCCCGGACGGGAAGACCGTGATCAACCTCGGCCTGTTCGACGGCAAGACGTTCCGCGGCTGGAGCGGCAGCAACAAGCACACCGTCGTGATCGACGAGAACAACGCCACGCCCTCGTTCATCGCCGGGCCGGTCGGCGGGCGGCGCTGGTCGCTCGATCTGGGCGTTTCCTATATCGGCGAAGGGGTGACCTCGCGCTATACCGCCCGCATCTGGTTCTGGCGGCCGGGCGAAGTGCCAGCCGTCTCGACCTTCTCGCCCGAGCCGCTGGAAGTGGCCGACAAGTGGTATCGCGGCGACTTCCATCTCCACACCGGCCATAGCGACGGCTTCTGCACCAGCCGCCGGGGTCGCAGCGTGCCCTGCCCGCTCTACCGCACCGTGGATGCCGCGCTGGCGGCCCATCTCGATTTCGCGGCGATCACCGATCACAACAATGTCGCGCTTTATGGCTCGATGCGCGAACTCCAGCCCTTCTACGACGATATCCTGCTGATCCCCGGCCGCGAAATGACCACCGAGCAGGGCCACGCCAACGTCTTCGGCACCACCGAATATATCGACCACCGCCTCGGCGAGAAATCCATGCCCGACATGGCGACCATGATCGAGCGCGCCCATGCCGCGGGCGGCCTGTTCTCGATCAACCATCCGGGATCGCCCACTGACTTCCGCTGCCGCGGCTGCGGCTGGTCCGCCCCCGAGGCGACTTACGCCGCGACCGACGCCATGGAAGTGATGAACAGCGGCAACCTCTGGAAGCAGCTTGGCGGCGGGGACGCCGGGGGTGATGTGGCGATCTGGGAAAAGCAGCTCGCCCAGGGCCGCCGCATCACCGCGATCGGCGGCAGCGACAACCATGACGTCGATCTCGGCCGTCTCGGCGTCGGCTTCCCGACCACGCTGGTGCGGGCGCCGGAACTGTCCGAACGCGCCATTCTCGATGCCGTGAAGGCGGGCCACGTCATGATCGACATGACCGGGAAACCGGGCCTCGGTTTCGATCTCTCGGCGCGCGGCGGCGCCCGTGCGGGAACGGTCGGGGATGCCTTCGCGCTGCCTGCCGGCCAGACGCTGGAACTGGCGCTCACCATCACGGGCGCGAAAGGCCGCAAGCTCGTGGGCCTGGTCGACGGCCAGCCGGCGGCGGAACTCTCGGCCGAGAGCCTGACCGAAGCGCGGCAGGCCCTGCCGCTCAAGTGGACCTCGGACGGCCAGCGCCACTGAATCCGTTTCGAACTGCGCGACGGAGCGCAGCGGCTCTTCATGACCAATCCGGTATATGTGAACTACTGAGCTTCCCGCTCCGCAGGCCCGACCGGATGGGCCTGAACTGCGGCGAAACGCTTGCCAGGAGAGGGCTGGGACGGCTTGACCGGATAAACTCAATCAAATAGGTTGAGAATACCCGGTCAGGAGTTCGTACAATGCCGATTGAAATCCGCAAGCATGGGCGCGTCGGCGCCGAAATCCTCGGGATCGACCTCGCCCGTCCGCTGGCGGAAGACGATCTTTCGGCGATGCGCGCGGCTTTTGCCGAACATGGCGTGGTCTTTTTCCGCGACCAGTCCATCACCGAACAGCAGCATATCGACTTCGCCCGCCATTGGGGCGCAATCAACATCAACCGCTTCTTCACCGCCCACTCGGTCTATCCCGAAATCGCGCTGGTGGTGAAGGAACCGGACCAGCAGCACAATATCGGCGGCGGCTGGCACACCGACCATTCCTACGACTTCGCCCCCGCGCTGGGCTCGATCCTGGTGGCCCGCGAACTGCCGCCGCAAGGCGGATCCACGGCCTTCGCCTCGATGTACGCCGCCTATGATGCCCTGCCGCCGCGGCTCAAGGCGCAAGTGGAGGGACGCCATGCCGTCCATTCCGCACGCCATGTCTTCGGAAGCAGGGCCGGCGCTTACGAGGCCGCGCAGGACACCCGGCGGGACGGCCGAATCGGCAATGCCGGCGCTGCGGACCTGCTGGACGACCCGGTCCATCCGGTCATCATCACGCACCCCCTCAGCGGCAAGCGCGCAGTCTACGTGAACCCCAGCTTCACCCTGCACATCCAGGGCCTGTCCGAAGAGAACTCGCGCGGCTTGCTCGAAGAACTCTATGCCCATTGCCGCCGCCCGGAATTCCAGGAGGATTTCCACTGGCGGGAAGGTTCGATCGCCTTCTGGGACAACCGTGCCACCTGGCACTACGCCTACAACGATTACCACGGCCATCGCCGCGAGATGCACCGCATCACCATCGAGGGCACCCAGCTCGGCTGAATCGGTCGCGGCGGCACCCGGGTTTTCTCGCAGTTGAAGGGTGCGGGGCTTTGCAGCACGATGGGGCGCTGCTCCCTTTGGGTAGGGCCCGAGACGGAGCCGTCCTTATGGAAACGCACCGAAGGGCGCTCTTTTCGCGCGCTTCGGCGCTGGCGGGGCCGCCGAACCCTTGGGAAACCGCGGAGTTCGGCATCGGCCAAAAGGTGGACTTGCCACCCTGCAAATACATATTTAATGTCAACCAAATCGATTGAGTTTAGGCAATGCGCCTTCTGACGGGAGACATGACACGATGAAAGCCGGAACCCTCAATCGCCGCCTGTTTATTTCGGTGGCCGCCGCAACGGCACTGGCCGCCTCTCTGGCGGGCTGCTCGGGCGGCAAGTCGGGCAACGCGGTGGAGATCACCAATGTCTCCTACGACCCCACCCGCGAACTCTACCAGGCCGTGAACCCGGCCTTCGCCGCCTACTGGAAGAAGAAGTCCGGCCAGGACGTGACCTTCCGCATGAGCCACGGCGGATCGGGCAAGCAGAGCCGCGCCATCATCGACGGATTGGAAGCAGACGTCGCCACCCTGGCGCTGGCCTATGACATCGACGTGATCGCGGACAAGGCCAAGCTGCTCCCGGCCGACTGGCAGAAGGCCCTGCCTGACAACAGCGCGCCTTATACTTCCACCATCGTGTTCCTGGTCCGCAAGGGCAATCCCAAGGGCATCCACGACTGGGCCGACCTGGTGAAGCCGGGCGTGCAGGTCATCACGCCCAATCCCAAGACCAGCGGCGGCGCGCGCTGGAACTTCCTGGCCGCCTGGGCCTATGGCCGCAAGGCGGGCGGATCGGATGCCGCCGCCGAGACGTATACGAAGCGCCTCTTCGCGCAAGTTCCGGTGCTTGACAGCGGTGCGCGCGGCGCCACGACCACTTTCGTCGAACGCGGCATCGGCGATGTCCTGCTGGCCTGGGAGAACGAGGCGCTGCTGGCCGAAAAGAAGCTCGGCGCCGGCAAGTTCCAGATCGTCGTCCCCTCGATCTCGGTCCTGGCGGAGCCGCCGGTCGCCGTGATCGCGAACAATGCGAAGAAGCACGGTACCGAAGCGGTTTCCAAGGCCTACCTCGAGTATCTCTACACACCCGAGGCCCAGGTCGCGATCGCACGCAACTTCTACCGGCCCAGCGACCCCAAGATCGCGGAACAGTTCGCCGGGCAGTTCCCGAAGCTGAACCTCGTCACCATCGACAAGGACTTCGGCGGCTGGACCAAGGCGCAGAAGACCTTCTTCGACGACGGCGGCGTGTTCGACCGCATCTACACCAAGAAGTAAACCGCGCCTTTCGCGCCAGAAATCGAGCAGGCCACTGCAGATGCCATCCATGACGACGCGCAAGGCCAGCTGGCGTGCGCCCTCCGTGTTGCCCGGCTTCGGGCTGACCTTCGGGTTCAGCCTGGCCTGGCTTTCCCTGATCGTGCTGATCCCGCTTTCCACGCTGTTCCTGAAGTCGGCCGGCATGGGCTGGCACGCTTTCGTGGACGTGGGCTTTTCCTCCCGCGCCCTCACCGCCTATCGCCTGAGCTTCGGCACCGCCATCGCCGCGGCCTTCGTCAACGCCGTCTTCGGCCTGCTCGTGGCCTGGGTGCTGGTGCGCTACGAATTTCCCGGCAAGCGGGTGGTGAGCGCGCTGGTGGACCTGCCTTTCGCCCTGCCCACCGCCGTTGCCGGCATTGCCCTGACCGCGCTCTACGCGCCCAGCGGCTGGGTCGGCCAGTACCTCGATCCGCTGGGCATCAAGGTGGCCTTCACGCCGATCGGCATCACCGTGGCGCTGATCTTCATCGGCCTGCCCTTCGTGGTCCGCTCGGTAGAGCCGGTGCTGGCCGACCTGGGCAAGGACGTGGAGGAAGCCGCCGCGACCCTGGGCGCGAACCGGGCGCAGACCTTCGCCCGCGTGATCTTCCCGGCGATCCTGCCCGCGCTCTTCACCGGCTTCGCGCTGGCCTTCGCGCGCGGCGTGGGCGAATATGGCTCGGTGATCTTCATCTCGGGCAACATGCCCGGCCGCACGGAGATCGCCCCGCTGCTGATCGTCACCCAGCTCGAACAGTATAATTACGATGGCGCCACGGCCATCGCCATGGTCATGATGCTGGTGTCCTTCGCGGTGCTCTTCACGCTCAACGCGCTCCAGTCGATCCGTCGCAGGAGGCTCGGCGCATGAGGCGGCACGCTCCCGGCACCGAGAGCCGGACCGCACAGGTCCTGCTGATCGGCCTTGCCCTCACTTTCCTGGCCTTCTTCCTGATGCTGCCGCTGGTCGCGGTGTTCAGCGAAGCGCTGAAGCAGGGCGTCCGTCCCTTCCTGGACGCAGTGACCAACCCCGACGCCTTCTCGGCGATCCGGCTGACGCTCATCATCGCGGCGATCAGCGTGCCGCTCAACATGGTCTTCGGCCTTGCCGCAAGCTGGGCGATCACCAAGTTCAGCTTCCCCGGCAAGAACCTGCTGCTGACGCTGATCGACCTGCCCTTCTCGGTCTCCCCGGTGGTCTCGGGCCTGATCTTCGTGCTGCTGTTCGGGGCGCAGGGCTTGCTGGGGCCCTGGCTTTCGGCGCACGGCGTCAAGATCATCTTCGCCGTGCCCGGCATCATCCTCGCCACCGTGTTCATCACTTTCCCCTTCGTCGCGCGCGAGTTGATCCCGCTGATGATGGAGCAGGGCAAGGACGACGAGGAAGCCGCGCTCTCGCTGGGCGCGAACGGCTGGCAGACCTTCTGGCATGTGACCCTGCCGAACATCCGCTGGGGCCTGCTCTACGGCGTGCTGCTCTGCAATGCCCGCGCCATGGGCGAGTTCGGCGCGGTCTCGGTCGTCTCCGGCCATATTCGCGGCGAGACCAACACCATGCCGCTGCATGTCGAGATCCTCTACAACGAATACGATTTCGTCGGAGCCTTCGCGGTCGCCTCGCTGCTGGCCGCCCTCGCCCTCGTCACGCTCGTCCTCAAGAGCGTGCTCGAATGGCGCTTCGACCTTCACTCGGGAGCAAGCCATTGATCCGCGTCCAGAACATCACCAAGCGTTTCGGCAACTACCCGGCGCTTCACGGCATCGACCTGGAGATCCAGCCGGGCGAGTTCATCGCCCTGCTTGGCCCCTCCGGCTCCGGCAAGACGACCCTGCTGCGCATCATCGCCGGCCTGGAGTTCCAGGACGAGGGCCATGTCTACTTCGACGGGCAGGACGTTTCCGACATTCCCGTGGGCAAGCGCAATGTCGGCTTCGTGTTCCAGCAATATGCGCTGTTCCGCCACATGACCGTGGCCGACAACATCGCCTTCGGCCTCAGCGTGCGCAAGGCCAGGCTGCGCCCCGCCAAGGCGGAGATCAAGGAACGCGCGCAGGAACTGCTGCGCGTGGTCCAGCTGGAAGGGCTGGGCGACCGTTATCCCGGCCAGCTTTCCGGCGGCCAGCGCCAGCGCGTGGCGCTCGCCCGCGCGCTGGCCATCGAACCGAGCCTGCTGCTCCTGGATGAGCCGTTCGGCGCACTCGATGCCAAAGTCCGCAAGGACCTTCGCCGTTGGCTGCGCGACTTGCACAAGCAGATGGGGCTCACCTCGATCTTCGTCACGCACGACCAGGAAGAGGCGCTCGAACTCGCCGACCGCGTGGTGGTGATGGATCACGGCCGGATCGACCAGATCGGCACGCCCGAGCAAGTCTACATGGAGCCCGCCACCGCTTTCGTCTCGCACTTCGTGGGCGAGACCAACCGCCTGCCCGACGGCCGCCACATCCGCCCGCACGACATCGAGATCGTCACCGCGGCCAGCGGCCGGGGCGAAGGGCAGCTGCTGGTGGACAACGTGTTCCGCAAGGGCGGCGCCTGGCGCGTCGAAGGACGGCTCCACGGCAGCGAGACGATCGTCGAGATCGACGTGGATGCCCATGAGCCGCCGCCCGGGATCGGCCAGACGGTCGCCATCGCCGCACGCCGGGCCCGGACCTTTGCACTGGCGGAGGAAGCCTGATGACCCGCGACAGCCAGTCCGAGCGCAATCTCGAGGAAAGCCTCGCAAAAGTCCGCGAGGCCCTGCAGGACTTGCGCTACGGCCAGATCGCCCTGACCATCCACGACGGCCGCGTCGTCCAGCTCGACGTCACCGAGAAGAAGCGCTTCTGATCCGCCAGCTTCGCGCCGCAACATGAATCTTTTGTAACCTTGCCTCCACGCCGGCTCCATGCCGCCGGGGTTAGAACGGCCATGCGGTCCGGGAACCGAATTTGACATTCGCACCCTCGTCATTGCCTCTGGTTCCCGGGCCGCACCTTCCAGAAGACCAATGAGCCTCCGGGCGGCGTTCCCCCACGCCGCCCGGAACTTCGTGAGGCACGCCGTGGCAGCACCTGTTTTCTTCGACCCCACCGGAAACCGGCGCGTCCGGGTCCGCCGCCTGTCGTTCCTGGCGCTGCTGCTGGCGATCGCCGCCTGCGTCGTCTTCGCGACGACCGTGGCCAGCGTACCGGCCCCGCCGCCGCTGCCCATCGCTTACGAACATGCCTCCCCCCTGCCGTTCCGCGCGCAGATCGGCCACCTCACCCGCAGCGCACGCAAGTTCCTGTTCGGCAAGGCCGCCGTCCAGACCCCGACGCCCGGTGCAAAGCCGATCACGGTGGGCTTCTACACGCCCTGGAGCGACGACAGCGCCACTTCGCTGGAACGCCATATCGATCGGCTGGACTGGGTGGCCCCGGCCACCCTCTCCGTAGACGCGACCGGCGCTCTCAAGGTCGACGACGATGCGCGCCTGAAGCACATCCTTTCCTCCGCGCTCCACCGCCCGCTGGTGGTGCCGGTGCTCCAGAATACCGTCGACGGTGACTGGCAGGGCGATGCCACCGCCGCCCTGCTCGCCCGCCCGGTCCGCCGCCGCGCGCTGGAAACGCAAGTCGCCGCCTATCTCGACCGGACCTCGGCCGCCGGCGTCATGGTCGATTTCGAAACCATGCCCAGCGCCAGCCTGCCCAACTTGCGCCTCTTCCTGAGCGAACTGCGCGCGGTTCTGGCGCCCAAGCACCGGATCGTCTCGGTCACCATGCCGATCGACAATCCCGAATGGTCGATGCGCGCCTTCGGGCAAGTCGCCGACCGGCTGGTGCTGATGGCTTATGACGAGCACTGGCAGGGCGGCACGCCCGGCCCGATCGCTTCGAACCCGTGGTTCGCGCAGAAGGTCGCCCATGCCCTGGCCGGATTGCCGCGCGGCAAGGCGATCGTCGCTCTGGGCGAATACGCCTATAACTGGCACGACGGCAAAGCCGACAGCATGACGGTGGAGGAAGCCTGGCTCGACGCGCACGACAGCGGCGCGCCGCCGCAGTACGACGCCATGAGCGGCAATGCCGGCTATTCCTATGACGATCCGCAGGACGGCCAGGATCACCGCCACGACGTGTGGATGCTGGATGCGGCCGCGACCTGGAACGAGATGCAGGTTCTCTCGCGCCTGGGCGTGGGCGACATCGCGCTCTGGCGCCTCGGCTCCGAAGATCCCGGCTTCTGGAACACGGTCAAGGCCTGGCGCACCGGCACGCGGCCGAACCTCACCCGCCTTGTCCAGGCCGCCAATGTCGACGTGGAAGGCCAAGGCGAGATCCTCGACGTGACCGCCACCCCGCAGGAAGGCAGCCGCACGGTCGATTTCGATGCGGCCACCGGCATGATCTCGGCGGAAAGCTACACCCGCCTGCCCACGCCTTACGTCGTCCACCGGATCGGCGCCCTGCCGAAGAAAGTCGCCCTTACCTTCGACGACGGCCCGGACGCCACCTGGACGCCGCGCATCCTCTCGATCCTCGAACAGTACCACGTCCCCGGCACGTTCTTCGTCGTGGGCGAAAACGCGCTGACCAACCGCGACCTCATCAAGCGCATCGCCGACGACGGCGACGAGATCGGCAACCACAGCTACACGCACCCGAACATGGCCGAGGAAGCCGCGACCGGCATCGGCCTGGAACTCAACGCCACGCAGCGCCTGGTAGAGGCCACCACCGGCCGCTCCACGCGCCTGTTCCGCGCGCCCTATTTCGGAGACGCGGAGCCCACCACGGCCGACGAACTGGTGCCGGCGGCCATCGCCCACGCCCGCGGCTATACGGTGGTCGGCCTCCACGTCGATCCGGACGACTGGAAGCGCCCCGGCGTGCAGCATGTGATCGACAGCACGATCGCGCAGGTGGAATCCGCCTCGCCCGACCGTTCGGAGAACGTGATCCTGCTGCATGACGGCGGCGGCGACCGTTCGCAGACCGTGGCGGCGCTGCCCGTCATCATCGAGCGCCTGAAGCAGGACGGCTACACGTTCGTGCCCGTCTCCACCCTTGCCGGCCTCTCGCACGATGCGGTGATGCCCAAGGTCGACGGCGTGGACCTGGCCGCCGTTCGCGCCGACGTGGCGCTGTTCGGCGCGCTGGCGGCGATCCTGGTGGCGCTCAACTGGACGTTCTTCTTCGCGATCTCGCTGGGCGTGCTGCGCTCGATCGGCCTCGCCTCTCTGGCAAGCCTGCTGCGCCGTCCGCAGCCGATGGCCGCGCCGGAGGACACTTGCGATCCGCTCGTCACCGTCATCATTCCCGCCTTCAACGAGGAACGCGTGATCGAGGCCTCGGTGCGGCGCGTGCTCGAAAGCGACTATCGCCAGCTCCAGATCATCGTCGCCGACGATGGATCGAAGGACCGGACGAGCGCCATCGTCCGCGAGGCGTTCGCCAGCGATCCCCGCGTCGAACTGCTCACCCTGGTCAACGGCGGCAAGGCCGCAGCGCTCAACCGGGCGCTGAAGGATGCGCGCGGCGGCGTGATCGTGGCGCTCGATGCCGATACCCAGTTCGAACGCGAGACGATCTCGCGCCTGGTGCGCTGGTTCGCCGATCCCGCCATCGGCGCGGTCGCGGGCAATGCCAAAGTGGGCAACCGCGTGAATCTCGTCACCCGCTGGCAGGGCGTGGAATATGTCACCGCGCAGAACCTGGAGCGCCGCGCGCTGACCCGGCTGGACGCGATCATGGTCGTGCCCGGCGCGGTCGGCGCCTGGCGCCGCGAAGCGCTCGACGATGTCGGCGGCTATCCCGAGGACACTTTGGCGGAGGATCAGGACCTCACCATCGCCATCCAGCGCAAGGGCTGGAAGATCGCCTACGACGAAGACGCGGTGGCCTGGACCGAAGCGCCGGAGAGCTTCCGCGCGCTGTCCAAGCAGCGCTTCCGCTGGTCGTTCGGCACGCTCCAGTGCCTCTGGAAGCACCGCGGCACCCTGGCCAAAGGCCGTCCTTCCGGCCTCGCCTTCATCGGCATGCCGCAGGCCTGGCTGTTCCAGATCGTCTTCGCGGTGATCTCGCCCGCCATCGACCTTGCCCTGCTGATCTCGATCGCCGGCACCGCCTTGCGCGTCTCGCAGCACGGCTGGGCCCAGACCCAGACCGACGTGCTGCGCATGGGCGCCTACTGGCTGGCCTTCACGCTGGTGGACCTCGCCTGCGGCTGGATCGCGTACCGGCTCGACACCCGCCGCGAGCGCTTCCGGCCGCTGCTGCTGCTGGCGCAGCGCTTCGTCTACCGCCAGCTCATGTATAGCGTGGTGATCCGCGCGGTGAGCGCCGCTTTCGCCGGCAAGGGCATCGGCTGGGGCAAGCTGGAGCGCACCGGCCGCGTCACCGCGACGCCGGGCGGCAGCCCGGCAACGCCGGCACGGGAGCGCGAACTGGAAACGGTCTGAACGGCGCGGAAATCGGCGCGGAGATCGGCGTCAGGCCGGAATGCCGAGCCGGACCTCCAGCCCGCCGCCCGGCGTTTCCGCCAGTTCGACGCGCCCGCCATGCAGCTTCGCCACGGCCTCGACCAGCGCCAGCCCAAGCCCCGAGCCGGCGACCGCGCGGCTGGGATCGAGCCTGCCGAAACGCTGCAAGGCCGCCTCGCGGCGCGCTTCCGGGATCCCCGGCCCATCGTCGCGCACGCCCAGCACGACTTGTCCCTCGCGCCGCCGGGCAAAAAGCGCGATGGTGCTGCCGCCCTCGGCATATTTGACGGCATTGTCGACCAGGTTGCCGAGCGCCTGGCTCATCAATTCGCGGTGGAGCAGCACGGTGAGCCCCACCGGCGCCTCGGCCCGCAGCACGAAGCCCGCGTCCTCGGCATAGGGCTCGTAGAGCGCTGCGAGATCGCCGAGGAAATCGCCCGCTTCCGTCTGCTCGAAACGCTCGCGGCCGATACCGGCTTCCGCACGTCCGATCTGGAGCGCCGTGGTGAGAATGCGGGTGAGCGTATCCGCCTCGGTCAGGGCGCGCTGCATGGCAGCCTCGGCAGCCGGATCGCGCGCCTCCAGCGCCGCCTGTTCCAGCACCGCGCGCAGCCGCGTGACGGGCGAGCGCAAGTCGTGCGCCAACCCTTCCGCCACCACGCGCAGCTCGCCCACCAGCGTCTCGATCCGCGCGAGCATGGCGTTGATCTCGCCGGCAAGCTCGTCGAAAGCGTCGCCCGAACCGTCCAGCGTCACGCGGGCGTCGAAAGCGCCGCTGCCCACCCGGTGCGCGGTCTGCGCCATGTCGTGGACACGCTGGCCCACCAGCCGCGAGGTCAGGACCGCGACCAGCATCGCCAGCGGCAAGGCCAGGAACAGCGCCGCGAACAGCGCCTGCTCGAAACTGTGCTGCAGCTTGAGGTCGCGCCCGATCTCGATTCCGGCCAGCAGGATCGTGCCGTCCGCAAGCCGCGTCTCGGATAGCGCCATGTTCAGCGGCTGGGCGCTGTCGCTGCGGTAGAGCACGGTCTCGAACTGGCCGCCCGCCTCGGGATCGGGCGGCGGCAGGGCCGAAAGATTGCCCACCAGGCTGCGCCCCTCGCGGTCGGCCAGGAGCAGGACCGGCGCACGGCGGCCCTCGCTGCGCAGCCGCCGCTCGATATTCGCCTGGAGCGCCGCCGATCCGCCGTCCTGATAAGTGTCCAGCAAGTCGTCGCGCAGTTCCTGGACCAGCGCCCGCTGCTCGTCCCGCACGCTCTGCTGACCGGCGATCCATACGAAAGTCAGCACCCCGCCGGTGGCGACGAGCTGGAACAGCACGACCGGAACGAAAAGGCGGAACGTCGTCGAGCGCAGGAAGCGCGGCAGGCGCGCGGGCGCGACCCCGCCGCCGGTTAAGCGGCCGGTCAAGCCGCCCGTCAAGCCGCCAGTCCCAGGCGGTACCCCGCCCCGCGCACGGTGTGCAGCAGCGGGGTCGCACCGTCCTCGTCCAGCTTGCGGCGCAAGCGGCTG
This sequence comes from Novosphingobium sp. BL-S-34, assembly GCF_056857015.1. Taxonomy (NCBI): domain Bacteria; kingdom Pseudomonadati; phylum Pseudomonadota; class Alphaproteobacteria; order Sphingomonadales; family Sphingomonadaceae; genus Novosphingobium; species Novosphingobium sp. BL-S-34. Next base: position 126,491 of record NZ_CM166473.1, on the reverse strand, counting down.
ACATGCACGTCGATGACATTGGTGCCGGGGTCGAAGTGATAGTCCCACACCGCCTCCAGCAGCATGGTGCGCGTCACCACTTCGTCGACATGGCGCAGGAAGTATTCGAGCAGGCGGAATTCGCGCGGCTGGAGATCGATGGCGCGGCGGCCGCGCCGCACCTTGCGGGCCAGCAGGTCCATTTCCAGATCGCCGCAGGCCAGCCGGGTTTCCACCGCCGCCTGCCCGCCGCTGCGCTTCACCAGCAGGCGCACCCGGGCGAGCAGTTCCGCAAAGGCGAAAGGCTTGGTGAGATAGTCGTCCGCGCCGGAGGTGAGCCCCGCCACGCGGTCATCGGTCGATCCCAGCGCCGACAGCACGATCACCGGCGTCTCGATCCCGCCCGCGCGCAGGGCGCCCAGCACCGACATGCCGTCCATCTGCGGGATCATGCGGTCCAGCACGATGGCATCGTAAGTCCCGTCGCTGGCCAGGAACAGCGCATCGCGCCCGTTCGCGGCCCGATCGACCACGAAGCCCTCCTCGGCCATGCCCTTGGCGATATAGGTCGCCGTGGCGTCGTCGTCCTCGACGACCAGCAGCTTGTGACCCATTTCTTCGCCCGGCCCCTTCACATCGCGGTTCAGAGCCCTTGCGGCCCCGGCTCCCGGGCAAGATCGATCGTGCGGACCGCGCCCTGGTGCACTACCTTCAGGTGAATAGGCCGTTGTCCGCGCTCAGACAACTCCTCGGCGAGGGCCTGCAGGCTCGGCGGTTCGTGGCCGTCGGCGCTTTCGATCCAGTCTCCCACCGCCAGCCCCGCCTTCTCGGCATAGCCGCGCGATCGCACGCTGGTGACGACCAGCCCCGGCTGCGGCCCCGGCACCGGGTCCGCGGTGAAGTCCAGAGCCTGCCGCCAGCCCTCGGCCGAAAGCGTGCCATGGGGATGGGGCAGGGTCTGGCCGATCAGGCCGAAGTGCCGCTGCGCCCAGATGTCGCCCCAGGTCAGCGCGCCGGTCACGGCCAGCAGCGCGCCCAGCATCGGCAACAGGCTGAGTATCCGCGTCCTGCGGCGGCTGCCCAGGTCCTGCGCCTCGCTCACGCGAAAGCCTCCTGCCCGGAAGCCGCCTGGCCCAAAGCCGCTCGGTCACAGCAGGACATGCAGCCGGGCCTGCCGGCAAGGAAAGGGGAGATGGGCGAAACGAACATGAAGCGGCACGATCCTCGGCGCCAGTACGAGACTGACCGCAAGCTACACCCTTGCCCTGCACTATCGCAGCACGGCGTGCCGGAGTCACATTAAGGAAAGTCCATGTTTGCTCCACGCTGCGGCAAGGTCCCCGCGCCCAGACCGGCAGCATGAAGAAGGCTGGCAACATGAGAGGAACAGCACCCCGTCGGTCGCGGCGCCGCGCCGCCTGGCTGGCCGCGGTGGTCATCGTCGCCGCGGCCGTGCTGGCCGCCTGGCTCGGATGGCTCGGCGCCTGGAACGCCAGCCCTTTCGCGGACCTGCCGGCGGCAAGCGCCGGCACGGTCAAGGGCGAGCGCTATGCCGCCGTCCTGCTCTCGGGCGACATGGGGCCGCGCGCCGGGCTGGGCGGGCAACTGGCCACCCGCCTCGCGGATCACGGCCTGGCCACCGTCTCGGTCAATTCGCTTACATACTTCAAGGTCCGCCGCACGCCCGCCGAGGTTTCCGCCATGCTGGCCGAGGCCATCCACCGCGCCATGGCGCTGGGCCATGCCGACCGCGTGATCGTGCTCGGCCAGTCGTTCGGCTCCGACATGGTTCATGTCGGGCTGGAGCATCTTCCCGCCGACGTGCGGCGCAATGTCGCGATGGTGGTGCTGACGGTGCCCACGCGCACCGTGTTCCTGCGCGTCTCGCCGCTCGAATGGCTGGACCGCACGCCGCCCGACGCGCCTGCCCTGCCCAGCGCCATGAAGCTGGATTGGGTTCCCGTCGTCTGTATCCATGGCCGCGACGAGCCGGACAGCCTCTGCCCGCTGCTTCACCTGCCGCGCCTGACGCAGATCGTCCTGCCCGGCGACCACTACCTCGACAAGGACGCCGACCGCCTGTTCGCTGCGATCCGCGGCGCCCTGACCGCGCATTTCGGCCCCGGCCGCATATTCGCCAAGCGCCTCACGAGCGGCGCGGAGATCGCCTCATGACTTCGTTCACCCGCGCCTTGCGGAGCGCTCTGCAGCGCACCCTGCCGCGTCCCCGCCTGCGCGCTTTCCTCCCGGGACTCGCGCCGCTGTTGATCGGCGCGCTGGCCGCTACTGCCCCGGCCCGGCCGGTCAATAGCATCAGCCCCTACGGCCGCTGGCTCAATCCCCGCGGCGACGTGGAAGTCTCGGTCGCGCCTTGTGGGGCGATGCTGTGCGGAACGGTCACCTGGGTCGGCGGCGCGGCGGTGGCCGATGCCACGGATGCCGGCGTCGGCCATCTCGTCGGCACCCAGCTCCTGCGCGACTACCACCGCGAGGAAGACGGCGGCTGGCAGGGGCAGGTCTTCGTGCCGGACATGGGCGAGAGCTTCTTCTCCCGCATTCGCCAGCCCGATCCGGCGCACCTCAAGATCAGCGGCTGCATCCTGCACGGGTTGATCTGCAAGTCGCAGACATGGACACGCCGGTCATGAGCGCGAGCGGCACCCTGCAGGCGCTCGAACGCCGCTTCGCCCACCTCCGGCCGCTGGCCCGCCGCCTGGCGATCCCCGCGCAGCTCGCCGTGGCCGCTTTCGTGCTGGCGCTGGCGGCGATCTGCCTGCACCGGCTGGCGATGTCGCTGAACCTGCACGCGCTGGTCCGCACCGCGCGCGCCATCCCCGCATGGCGCTTCGCCGCCGCACTGGGGCTGACCGGCGCGAGCTACCTGCTGCTCACCATCTACGATGTCATGGCCCTGCGCACCATTGGCCGCCCGCTGCCCTATCGCACGGCCGCGCTGGCTTCGTTCACCAGCTATACCCTCAGCCACAACCTCGGCTTCGGCCTTTTGACCGGCGCCGCCCCGCGCCTGCGCATCTACGGCGCCAAAGGCCTCGGCACCGGCGAAGTCGCCCGCGTCACCGCCATTGCCGGGATCACGTTCTGGACCGGCGTGCTGGCCTCCGGCGCGCTGGCGCTGCTGGTCCATCGCCGGCCATTGGTCGTGGCCGGGCACGTCCTTCCGCTGGGCGTCCAGCATGCCGTGGGTGCCGGGCTGCTCGTACTGCTGTCGGCCGGCGCGCTGACAGCCCGGCGCTGGCACCTGCCGCCCCCAGCAGCGATCGCACGCATGACCCTGGTGGCCCTGGCGGACATCGCCGCCGCCTGCGGCACGCTCTACGTCCTGCTCCCTCACGCGCCGATAGCGCTCTATCCGCCGCTGCTGCTCGCTTACGTCCTGGCCATCGTCATCGCGCTGGTGAGCCACGTTCCCGGCGGCCTCGGCGTGTTCGAAGCCACGGTGGTCGCGCTCTGCCCGCAGATCCCGGCGGGTGAACTCGTGGCCGCACTGCTGGTCTACCGCATTGTCTACTATCTCCTGCCGCTGGCCTTCGCGATGGTCCTGCTGGTCCGCCACGAACATGCCCGCTGGCGCCGCCCCGCGGTGCTGGCACTGAAGGCGGGGGAGACGATGATCGTCAGCCTGGCCCCGCGCGCGCTGGCGCTGCTGGTGTTCCTGGGCGGCGCCATCCTGCTGCTCTCCGGCGCGACCCCCGCCTTGCCCGAGCGCATGGCCGACATCCGCGGCATCGTGCCGCTGCCTTTCGTGGAAGCCTCGCAGATCGCCGCCAGCCTGGTGGGCACGCTGCTGCTGCTGCTGGCCCCCGCGCTCTATCGCCGGCTGGACGCGGCCTTTCTGCTCACCCGCGCGCTGCTGCTGGCCGGGGCCGCCTTCTCGCTGATCAAGGGCCTGGACTGGGAGGAAGCGCTCACCCTGCTGGCGGTGGCCGGTATCCTGCAACTGGCGCGCAAGGGCTTCTGGCGGCGAACCGCGCTGACGGCCGACGTGATGAGCGCCAACTGGATCCTGGCGATGGTCGCCACGATCGCTCTGGCCATCGTCATCGGTTACTTCGCCCAGACTTTCCCCGCCTATCGCGGCAGCCTCTGGTGGAAGTTCGCCTGGTCCGGCGACGCTTCGCGCTATCTGCGCACCAGCTTCGCCGTCGCGGTGCTGATGTGCGCCTCGGTCCTGCTCGCCTTCCTGCGCCCCTCGCGCCGGGCGCGCCTGCCGGATGAAGTCGCGGTCGACGTCGACGCCGCACTCCGCCATGCCACCCGCTCGGAATCGATGCTGGCGCTCACCGGGGACAAGCTGTTCCTGGCCGGTCCCGACAATCGCAGCATGCTGATGTACCAGGTCCAGGGCCATTCCTGGATCGTCATGGGAGACCCCGTGGGCGATCCCGCGGACTGGCCCGAACTGCTCTGGCGCCTGCGCGAGCGGGCGGACGCCAACCAGGGCCGCGTCCTGCTCTACCAGGTCACGCCCGAAGTCCTGCCCATCGCCATCGACATGGGCCTGCAGCTGATGAAATACGGCGAGGAAGCCCGCGTGGACCTCACCCGCTTCGGCCTCGAAGGCCCTGCCGCCCGGCCGCTGCGCCATGCCATGCGCCGCGCCGAGCGCGAGGGCGCCGAATTCGCCATCGTCCCCGCCGCCCGCGTGCCAGGCCTCATGGCCGAGCTTGGCGCGGTTTCGGACGAGTGGCTGCGCGCAAAAGGCCAGCGCGAGAAAGCCTTCAGCGTCGGCCGCTTCGATGCGGCCTATATCGCCCGCTGCGACGTGGCCGTGGTCCGCTGCGCGGGCCGGATCGTCGCTTTCGCCAATCTCTGGAAGACGGCGGGGCGGCAGGAACTCTCGGTCGACCTCATGCGCCACCGCGCCGAGGTACCTTATGGCTGCATGGACTTCCTGTTCACCCGTCTCATGCTCTGGGGCCGGCAGGAAGGCTACGCCTGGTTCAACCTCGGCCTGGCGCCGCTCTCCGGCATCGAGGCGCGCCGCCTCGCGCCGACCTGGGCGCGGGCCGCCGGGATGCTGTTCCGCCACGGCGAGGCCTTCTATGGCTTCGAAGGGCTGCGGAACTACAAGGAGAAGTTCGCCCCCCTCTGGGAGCCGCGCTACATCGCCTGCAACGGCGGCATGGCCACCGGCCGCGCGCTGCTGGATCTCCAGTCGCTCATCGCCGACGGCAAGGGCAGCGCCGCGCGCCAGCATACCGAACGGCAGCGGGAAATGCGTTGAGGCGCAAGCGGGTTCCGAACGTGGGCAGGCCCGTCCGGCCCACGGCTCCCCTGCGCCGGGACGCGGCCGCAGACGGCACTCGATAAGGCAGGACATGCCTTCCCCCCGCCGCTATCGTAATCGGCGAAGTCACCAGAATTCCGGAAAAACGCCCCGATGTCCGTCATTGCCGCCCGCCTCTATCGCCAGGGCCACCCCGCCGAGCCGGTCTCGCTCGAAAACTGCCCGCCGATCCAGGACCGGCCCCAGGGGCAAGGCGAGGACTTCGTCTGGATCGGCCTGCATGAGCCGACCGAAGCCGAACTGCGCGCGGTCCAGAAGACATACGGCCTCCATCCCCTGGCCGTCGAGGATGCGCTGAAGGCGCACCAGTTGCCCAAAGTCGATATCTATGGCGACCAGCTCTTCGTCATTGCCCGCACCGCCCACCTCGAAGGCGACGAGATCGTCTATGGGGAAACTTCGGTGTTCGTGGGCAAGCATCATGTGATCTCGGTCCGCCACGGTTCCGCGCGGGCCCATACCGAGCTGCGCGCCCAGCTGGAGGCCGCGCCTACCCTGCTCTCCAATGGCGTCGACTACGTCCTTCACGCCATCCTCGACTTCATCGTCGATGGCTACCTGCCCATCGTCGAGACCATCGAGGAAAACGTGCTGGAGATCGAGAAGCGCGCGCTCGACGCCTTCCTCGACCGCGAGGACGTGATGCGCCTGTTCGGCCTGCGCCGCGAACTGATCCGGTTCCAGCGCGTGCTGGGGCCGATGGCGGAAGTGAGCAGCAAGCTGGTCCACCTCGACGTGCCCTATCTGGATGCGGCGGTGCGGCCCTACTTCGCGGATGTCTTCGATCATGTGCGCCGCGTCGATTCCATGGTCGCCAGCCTGCGCGAAGTGCTGACGACGGTGTTCGAAGTGAGCCACCTGCTGGAATCGCAGCGCCAGGGCACGATCACCCGCCAACTCGCCGCCTGGGCCGCCATCCTGGCGGTACCCACCGCGATCGCGGGCATCTACGGCATGAACTTCGAGAACATGCCGGAATTGCACATGCGCTACGGCTATTTCGGGGTGCTGACCGTGATCGCCGTGCTCTGCGCCACGCTCTATGCGTGGTTCCGCCATACCCGCTGGCTCTGATCCTCCCACGCCCGCCGCACATCCCAAAGGAAAGGCCGCGGAATTCCCTGGGGAACGCCGCGGCCAACCTTCGCAAGCGGTCGTGATCGCTTACGAAGAGCTACCTGTGGTGCTCGAACCCGAAGTGGGGGTCAGCCCGCTCGTGCTCGAACCGGCCGTCGTCGAGCCAGTCGTCGTCGAGCCGGTGGCGGTCGAACCTGTCCGTGCCGAGCCGGGAACCGAAGCCCCCTGGCCGGTGTCCGTCCAGTTCGTGCCGCCGGTGACGCGCAAGTTGTTCTGGACGTGCTTCACGCCGGTGACGTCATCGGCAAGGTCTTCCGCACGGCGCTTGGCGTTGCGGCTGCCCACGGTGCCGTCCAGCGTGATCTCGCCGTCCTTGGCGACGACGCGGATATTGGTGGCATCCACGCGCCAGTCCTGCGTCAGGCGGTCGTTCACATCCTCGCGGATGCGCTCGTCGGATCGGGTATAATCCGAAGGGCCGCGACCGCGATGGTCGTCCTCGCGGCGGCGGGCGGCGTCTTCGTCGCCGAACCAGCTGGCGATTTCGTCACCGGCCTTCGCGAAGAAGCCGCGTTCCTCGCCATATTCGCGCCACTCGCCGTAATCGCGCGGGCTGCGGCTTTCGCTTTCCTGTTCGCCATAGCCACGGCTGCCGAAATATCCGCGGCCGAACGTGTCGAACGTCGGGCGGTAGCTGAAGCTCGGGCTCAATCCGCCGCCACCGCCGCGCCGGGCAGAAAAGTCCCGTCCGCCGTAGTCCTCGCTGGTGAAGCTGGCGAAGTCGTTGCCGCCGCTGGCATCGTATTCGCGGCTGGGATAGGCGCCGCGGTCGCCCGAAAAGCGATAGGACTGGTCACCGCCGCGGCGACTGTAATCGTCGCCATAGCCGCGTTCGCCGTAGCCACGCTCGCGGCCATAGCGCCCGCCGGCTCGTCCGCCCTCTCGATAGCCCGCCCCGTCGCGGCCAGCGGCTCGATAGCCGGCCTCGTCGCGGGGATCGCTGCGATAGCGGCCTTCCAGGTCCTCCGCGGACGCGGCGCGGCGGCGGCGCGTCTCTTCGGAATAGCGGGTCTGCTGGTCTTCATCGTTACCCCAGCCGCCGGTCTGGCGAGGGGATTCGCTTTGCCACTGGTTGGCCTGGCGGGGAGTTTCCCAGTCGGAGTCTTCGTTGCGGTAACCACCGGACTGCTGGCCGCCGAAGTTCGAATCACGCCGATTCATCGATGCTCTCCTTGGTGTCGTTCTGCTATGCCGAGACCGGCCCCGGCCGGGGTGCGGGGGCGCGCTCTGCATCGGCTGATAGTGGAACGTGGCGGGACGGACAGACGATCCACTGCCCAACGCTCAAGGAATCGATTTCATCGCACGCAGCGAAAAGGCGGCCGCCCGAAAGCCTAGAACTGCATCCTCACCTGACAGCCGAGCGCGAGCGCATTCGCCGTGGAGCGGAAGTTGAACGCGCCCGGGTCAAGAATGTACTGCACGTCCGGACGCACCACCAGCCAGCGGTTCGCCTGGAAGCCGTAGCTCAGTTCGATGGCCGTTTCCCCTGCCGGCAGCGAGGCATAGCTGCCCGGCACCGGCGCCGTATCGACATGAAGGCGGCGCAGGCGCGGATCGACCACGGCGTGGGTGAAGCCCAGCCCCACGGTGTCGGCATCGCGGCCCGCGAACGTCCCGGTCTTGACCAGGCCGCCCGCGTACCAGCGGGTGATCTGCGCCGAGATCTGCGGATTGGCCGTGAACTGCCCGAAGACCGAGAGGCCGCGGCTGCTGCCGCTCCGCCCCCCACCCTCGCGCCAGATCATCTGGTCCGCCAGGATATAGAAGCCGTAGCGCCCTTTCACGGTGCCGCCGCCGCCCTGCCGGGTGACGCGCGACGTATCGTAATAGCCGCCCACCTTGTAGTGCCCGGGAAGGACGCGGCTGCCTTTCGCCGCGCCGGGATCGTATTCGAGTTCCAGCGGCAGGAGCACGCCGATCGTGCCGCCGGCGAAGGGGTTCCAGGCATTGTCCTGATCGTTGAGGCGCGGGTTCACCTGGTAGAGCCCGGTGCGCACGATCAGATCCGGCCGCAACCGATAGCGCAAGGCCGCGCCCCAGCGGGCATTGGGGTAGTTGTACCAGCCGCTGTCGCCGGACATCGAAAGCGGATGGGCGCAGAAGGCCGCGTTCACGAAATTGCAGCCGATCGGCATGCCGCCCAGATCGTTGCCCATGGCGAAATAGCCGAGCCGCAGGTCGAGCTTGCCGCCCATCAGGCTCTGCTCGATGCTGGCCTCTGTCAGGCGCGCGTAATAGCCGCCGGCCGCCTCCTGGATCGGCAGGCGATTGCCCACGTAATCCGAAGAGAGGCCCACGCCGCGCCGGTCGTTCACGGTCAGGTGCAAGGTGGCGCCCTGCCAGCCGGCCAGGCGCTCCATGTCGAGATCCGTACCCATGCGGACTTGCTGGACGTACGTGGTGCCGCGGCGCTCTCCGCCATCCACGGCCGAGAATGTCTCTGAGACGTAGTCGCCGCGAAAGGTCACGCCCGACTGCTTCAGCCGGGTGCGCAAGCCGCCCCAGTCCCCCGTGAGGGTCTCGCGCCCGGCGGGCGGCGGGACCGGCTTTTCGGCGGCGGCCGGGGGCTCGACCGGCCCGGCGGTTTGCGGCGCTTCCGGCTCATCCGCATGAGCGGGAAGCGCGGCCAGCGGCACGGCGAGAAGCAGTCCGAAACCGGTGGTCCGGACGGCACGGCGAATCAAGGTCTGGATGCGTCGGGCCAAGGCCCCCTCCTCCCCGCCGTCCTGCGTGACGCGGGCTTGCTTTCGTTTGAAGGAATATGGGGCGACGACCGGCGCCGCCCCGAGCCGCTACTTGAGCGTATAAGCGATCACGTAGTCCCCGCGGTCGGGCGACTGGCGCGCACCGCCTGCGGTGATGACGACATATTGCTTGCCCGTCCGGGGCGACTTGTAGCTCATCGGCCCGCCCTGGCTGCCGACCGGCAGACGGGCCTTCCAGACTTCCTTGCCGTTCGCCGCGTTGAAGGCGCGCAAGTAGTAGTCCTGGGTACCGGCGATGAAGACCAGGCCGCCCTGCGTGGCCAGCGTTCCGCCCAGGGTCGGCAAGCCGATCGGGATCGGCAGGCCCATCTTGATGCCCATGGGGCCGGTATCGCGCACGGTGCCAACCGGGACCTGCCACTTCACTTTGCGGGTCTTCATGTCGATCGCCGTCAGCGTGCCGAAGGGCGGCGCCTGGCAGGGAACGCCCAGCGCGGAGAGGAAGCGGTCCTTCACCACCGAATAGGGCGTGCCCTTCAGCGGTACGCTGCCCATGCCGGTGTTGATCGCCTCGCCCGCGGCGCCGGCCTTGCCCGCCTGCGCCCTGGTCTGGGCGACCATGCGCACCCAGAGGCCCAGACGCATGTCGTTGGCGAAGATCGTGCCGGTGGTCGGGTCGGTCGAAAGCCCGCCCCAGTTCATCCCGCCCAGCGACCCCGGGAAGCTGAGCGACTTGTCGGTGCCCGGCGCGGTGTAGAGCCCTTCGTAGCGCATGCCCTTGAAGGCGATGCGGCACAGGAGCTGGTCGAAAGGCGTGGCGCCCCACATGTCCGCCTCGGTCAGCGGGCCCACGCCGATCTGCGGCATGCCCACCGAACGCGGCTGGGTGAGCGCGTAAGGCTCGTTGGGAATATCCGCGGCCTTGACCGCGACATCGGCCACTTCGGTCAGCGGCTTGCCGGTCGCGCGGTCGAGCACGTAGAGCTGGCCGGCCTTGGTGCCGAAGACCAGCGCCGGGACCGTCCGCCCGTCCTTGGCCGCGAAGTCGATGAAGCTGGGCTGCATCGGCAGGTCGAAGTCCCAGAGGTCGTTGCGGACGGTCTGGAAGTGCCACTTCTCCTTGCCGGTCGTGGCATCGAGCGCCAGCATCGAGGCGCCGTAGCGGTGATCCAGCGATCTCCGGGGAACGCCGTAGAGATCGACCGAGGAACTGCCCACCGGCATGAACACGGTGTTCGAGGCCGGATCGTAGGACATCGCCGCCCAGACATTGGGGGTGGAGCGGGTATAGGTCTGGCCCGGCGCGGGCATCCCGGTGATCGCCGGGTTACCGGGATCGAAGGCCCAGCGCAGCTGGCCGGTGACCACGTCGAAGCCGCGCATCACGCCGCCCGGCATGTCGACCTGCACGTTGTCCGCCACGCGGCCGCCAACGACCACGGTAGTGCCGGCCAGGGTCGGCGCCGAGGTCAGCTGATATTGCGGGTCCGGCGCATTGCCGAGCCCGGCCTTGAGGTCGACGCGGCCGCCGTTGCCGAAGTCCGGGCAGAACTTGCCGGTCTCGGCATCGAGCGCGATCAGTTCGGCATTGATGGTGTTCATCAGGATGCGGCGCTGGCACGGCGCGCCCTCAGGCACGGTAACGGCGGTCACCGGGCTCGATCCGGGCATCGCCGGCTGCTGAAGGGGTGCCCTGGCATCGAAATAGGCCAGGCCGCGGCAGCGGTTCCAGACGGAAGCGCGCGCATCGATCCGCGCCTTCCACTTCTCGCGCCCGGTATCGGCATCGAGCGCGATGACGTTGTTGTGCGGCGTGCAGATATAGACGGTATCGCCCACCTGGAGCGGGGTATCCTGGTCCTCGGCGCCATTGCCGTCGCTCACGGCCACATCGCCGGTGCGGTAGGTCCAGGCGACCTTGAGGTTTTTCACGTTGTCGCGGGTGATCTGGTCCAGCGCGGCGAAGCGGCTGCCGCCGCTGGTATTGCCATAGGCTTCCCAGTTCTTCTGCTCATGCGCGGGATCGACCGGGACCAGAGCGCCTTCCGGACCCGAGAAGGCAACGGTCGCATGGGGCACGAACATGCCCGCAAAACCCGCGGCCGAGGCAAGTCCGACGACCGCCGCCACGCCCAGCGCGGGTTTCCACGCCGGAGCCAGGCCGGCAGCGCGGCGCAGCAGCGGATAGGAGACCGCAACCACCGTCGCGCCGACGCCCATGGCCAGAAGGCGCGAGATCAGCGGCCAGAACGAGAAGCCCACTTCCCAGAGCGCCCAGGGAACCGTCAGCAGGAAGACTGCGCCGAACAGCAGTGCGCCGATCGGCCGGCGGCGCGCGATGAGCACGCCCGAGACCATCAGCGCGAGGCCGGCCAGTACGAAGTAGAGGCTGCCCCCCAGACTGACGAGCTTCGCGCCGCCGATCGTGAAGAAGAGCCCGGCGGCCACGACCACCACCCCCAGCAGGAAGAGCCATGCCCTTGTCGGCATATTGGCGTCGTGCTTCCTGGCGTCGTACTTCGTGCCCCGCATTCGGCACCTCCTTGCTTTGATTTCACATGCGATTCAGAATCGCGCAGCGCGGAAAAAGGCGAACAGAAACGGTCAGGACACGCGCGATCCGGCCTTCCGGTTCAGGAAAGCAGGAACAGCGCGCAATCAATGCTTTGCCGGTCTGGTGACTGCACGGATTGGAAGCGTCGCGCATTGGCACTCCATCACGCTCTCGACCAATTTGAATTGCGCAAGGGCAATCGCTTATTGCTTTGTTATTGCTATAGTATTCCAAACCATAAAGTTATGGAAGTCTATCTTTACGTTATGGCCGCGCGGCATGGAGGCGGAGAACGCCGGATCGGACGCATTGTCTACCGATTAAGTTGACATTGAAGAGGCAGTGTGCGAGCGCCCGGATCGACAGTTTGCGGCCGCCTGCCCTTGCAGGATGCGCCGCAAGCGACGAAATGGGCTGCGGCCCGGGCCTACCGGCCAGCGCCGCCGATGGCCCGCACCGGCGAAGCAGGCCAGTGGCGGCAAGCCGGTAACGAAAGTAAGCGAATGTCGAATTCCCCGCGCTCCCAACGGTCATGGCTTCCCGGTTTCGGGACTCAGGTCATGCTGGGCATGGTCGTCGGCCTCGGCGCGGGACTGGTGGTCCGGCAACTGGGTGCCGACAGTGCGCTGGCCAGCGGTGCGAGCGAGACATTCCACACGATCGCCCAGATCTTCGTCCAGCTGCTGCGCACTCTGGTGCCGCCGCTGGTCTTCACCGCCATCATCGCCTCGGTCGCGGCGCTGCGCGGGCTCGACAATGCGGTGAAGCTGGTGGGCCAGACCCTGCTGTGGTTCGCGATCACCGCGTTGTTCGCCGTGCTCATCGGCATAGCCCTGGGCCTGACGATCCAGCCCGGCCTTCACGCCAGCGTCGATGCCGGCGCCGCGCAAGTCCCCAAGGCGGTGGGCGGCTGGCTGGACTTCCTGAAAGGACTGGTCCCCGCCAATTACCTGGGCATCACCGCATCGACCACCATCGAGGCGGACGGCCCGGAAACCGCCGTTTCATTCAACGTCCTGCAGATCATCATCGCGGCCGTGGCCGTGGGCGCCGCTGCCGTGCGCATCGGTGACAAGGCGGAACCGTTCCTGACCTTCATGACGTCCGCCAACCTCGTGCTGCGCCAGATGCTGCGCTGGCTGATCGCGCTGACCCCACTGGGCTCCGCCGCGCTGATCGCCAATGCCGTGGTGAGCTATGGGTGGGATGCTCTTTCGGCGCTCGGCGCCTTTGCCGGCGCGGTCTACATCGGCCTCGCGATCGTCCTGCTGGCGGTCTACCCGATCCTGCTGCTGATCCACGGTATCAACCCGATCCGGTTCTTCTCGGTGGCCTGGCCGGCCATCCAGATCGGCTTCCTCTCGCGCTCCTCGGTGGGCACCATGCCGGTGACCGAGGAAGTGACGGAGCGCCTCGGCGTGCCGCGCTCCTATGCCGCTTTCGCCGTGCCGCTGGGCTCGACCACCAAGATGGACGGCTGCGCGGCGATCTATCCCGCGATCTCGGCGATCTTCGTGGCCCAGTTCTACGGCGTGCCGCTGCAGCTTTCCGACTATGCGCTGATCGTCTTCGTCTCGGTGATCGGATCGGCCGCCACGGCCGGCCTGACCGGCGCCGTCGTCATGCTGACGCTCACGCTCTCCACCTTGCGCCTGCCGCTGGAGGGCGTGGGGCTGCTGCTGGCGATCGACCCGATCCTGGACATGGGCCGCACGGCGGTCAACGTGGCGGGGCAGGCCCTGGTGCCCACGATCGTCTCGGAGCGTCTCGGGATGCGCGGTCCGATGCAGTTCCAGCCCGCCGAAGAGGGTGCCCCGGCCGCGTCCTGACGGGAACCGCGGCTGCTTCCGTGGATTGTTTCCCGAACAATTGGAAAGGAAAAACCATGCGTTCGGGACTTCTCTGGCTGATCGGCGTTCCGATCCCCATCATCCTGCTGCTGGCCTATTGCTCGGGCCACTTCTGATCCGCACGGGAAGCGATACGGCCGGCACCGGCTGAACGGTGCCACGCGCTCCGGGACGGCGAGAGGCAGTCCCGGAGTTCATCGTCAATGCGGCGTCGCGCCGGTCTCGAAGCCGGTCTTGTCATGCAGGGCGAAGCGGTCGACGATATCGGCGCTGGCCCGGTTGTAGCCGTCGATCTCCACGCTGCGGCCTTCCCGGCGAAGGCGGGCGACCACCTTGTCCAGCGCGCCGACGCCCGAGATGTCCCAGAAATGCGCGGCCGAAACGTCGATAAGGACGTGCGAGGCCTCGCTCTCGGACTGGAACGCGCGCGTGAAGCGCTGGACCGAGGCGAAGAAGATCTGCCCGGTGACGCGGTACGTGGCATGCGTGCCATCGGCGGAAAGCGCCCGCTCCACCGCAAACATGCGCTGCACTTTGCCCGCAAAGAACACGCCCGAAAGCAGGACCCCCGCCAGAACGCCCAGTGACAGGTCGCGCGTGGCGACGACGACCACGACCGTCACCAGCATGACCGCCGAGGAGGTCGGCGGATGTCGGCGCAAGTTGGCGATCGAGGCCCAGCTGAACGTGCCGATCGAGACCATCACCATCACCGCGACCAGCGCCGGCATGGGAATGCGGCCCACCCAGGGGCCGAGCACCGCCAGGAGGAACAGCAGGAAGGCGCCGGCCACGAACGTCGAAAGCCGTCCGCGTCCGCCCGAGCTGACATTGATCACCGACTGGCCGATCATGGCGCAGCCGCCCATGCCGCCGAACAGGGCGGCAACGATATTGGCGCTTCCCTGGCCCGCGCATTCGCGGCGCTTGTCGCTGTCGGTATCGGTCATGTCGTCGACGATCTGCGAGGTCAGCAGCGATTCCAGCAGGCCGACCGCGGCCATCGTCAGCGAATAGGGCAGGATGATGCGCAAGGTGTCCAGCGTCAGCGGAACCTGCGGCAGCGCGAAGCTCGGCAGGCCCTCGGGCAGGCGGCCCATGTCGCCCACCGTGTGCACGGGCAAGCCCATGGCGATGCCGATGGCCGAAAGCACCAGGATCGCCACCAGCGGCGACGGCACGGCCCGGGTCAGGCGCGGGAACAGGTAGATGATCGCCAACCCGCCCAGGACCATGGCGTAAGTCTCCCAGCCCACATGAGTCAGCTGGGGCAGCTGCGCCATGAAGATCAGGATCGCCAGCGCGTTGACGAAGCCGGTGATTACCGAGCGCGAAACGAACTGCATCACCAAGTCCAGCCGCAACAGGCCCGCGACGATCTGGAACAGGCCCATGAGGATCGTTGCCGCGAAGAGATATTCGAGGCCGTGATCGCGCACCAGCGGGCCGATGAGCACGGCCACCGCGGCCGTCGCGGCCGAGATCATCGCCGGGCGGCCGCCGGTGATGGAGATCACGATCGCGATCGCCACCGAGGCGTAGAGGCCGACGCGCGGGTCGACCCCGGCGATGATGGAGAAGCCGATGGCCTCGGGAATGAGCGCGAGGGCGACGACGATCCCCGCAAGCACGTCGCGGCGCGCCGTCGGGGCGTCGCTGAACCACTGCCGCCGATAGCGGGTGAGAGCATTGGACATGGAAAAGGTCCGCAATTGCGCATGACGCCGGCAGTGCCGGTGCTGAATGAAGGAAGTCATGCGAGATTGTCCGGCGGATCGGCGGCCGGAATAGCCACCCGGATTCTCACCGGGCTCCTTGCGAATGGCGGCCCCTTACACGACCTTGCCAGCCGGTTTCAACCCTTGCACCTGCCAGTTCCTGCGCACGGCCAGCGCCCCGCCCGCCAGCCGCCCGCCAGTCCCGATAGCGAAACTGTCTGTCGCCGGGGCGGCGATCGGTGGTAGACGGGGGCATGGCGCCGCCACCCACCCTTTCCCTGGACTTGCGCAGCTACGGCCCGGACAGCACGACCGATCGCCACGGCTTCGCGCAGATCGTGCTGCCGCTGGAAGGCGCGCTGTCGATGGAGATCGGCACGCGCGGCGCGGCGATCCTGCGCGGGGACATGGCCTTCGTCGAAAGCGACACGCTCCACGACCAGGTGAGCGCGGTGCCGAACCGTTCGTTCATTCTCGACCTCGACCCCGAGGCGGTGGCCCCGCGCCTGCGCGAGGAGCTGATCCGGCGCCCCTACACCGCGCTCTCGCCTGCCGCGGGCAAGCTGGTGGACTTCATGGCGCTGATGGCCGCGCAGCAGGATGCCTCGGCGGAAACGACACAGGCCATGGTGGATCGCTGGGCGCCGCTGTTCCTCGATACGCTGGCAGGCGGCATGCCGCGCTCTCGCCTGCGGCTGGCCGCCCTGCTCGCGGCCCTGGAGGCCGAGCCGGGCCGGGACTGGACGGCCGCCGCGATGGGCCGCCATGCCGGTGTCGGCGTCAGCCGCCTCCACGAGCTGTTCCGCCAGGAACTGGACACCACGCCGCGCGCCTGGCTTTCCGACTTGCGCCTGAAGCGGGTGCGCGAGGCGCTGGCCGCTGGGCATCGCTCCATCGCCGAACTGGCCTATCGCTTCGGCTATTCCGACCAGAGCGCCTTGACGCGCGCCCTGCGCAAGGCCACGGGGCTGCCGCCGGCGGCCTATCGCCGCCAGATGCAGGATGCGATCGCGGAAAGCCCGCCAGAGACGCAGGGCGAGACCGGGCCGGAGCCTCGGTCAAAACCGGCGTAGACGGGGACAAGACCCCCGCGGGCAGCCGTTGCAATCTGCCGCCTTTCTGGACGGAGTCAGCAGTGTCGGACGCGCGGAACACGATTGTCGGAGTAGGGTTCGGCGCAGCGGCCGGCGCGGTCTGGGGGCTGGTCTTCCTCGCGCCGGAACTGGCGGGAGACTTCGGCCCGCTCTACCTCGCCGCCGGGCGCTATCTTGCCTATGGCCTGATCGCGGCGGCGCTGCTGGTGCCCAGGTGGCCGATGCTGGTGCGGCATCTCGGCCGTACCGAGTGGATCGCGCTGGCCTGGCTGAGCCTGCTGGGCAACACGCTCTACTACATCCTGCTGTCGAGCGCGGTACAGATGGCGGGGATCGCGGTGACGTCGCTCATCATCGGCTTCATCCCGGTCGTCGTCACTATCGTCGGCAGCCGCGATGCCAGCGCGCCTTCGCTGGCGCGGCTGGCGCCCTCGCTGCTGCTCGGCATCGGCGCGATCGGCTGCATCGGCTGGCAGACCCTGTCGAGCAGCCATGCCCAGGCCGGTATCATGCCGCTGATCGGGCTGCTTTGCGCGGTGGGCGCGCTGGCGTCCTGGGCGACGTTCGCCATCATCAACAGCCGCTGGCTGGTGCGGCTGGAACATGTCTCCGCCCACGACTGGAGCCTGCTGCTGGGCATCGTCACCGGACTGCAGGCAGTGGTGCTGGTGCCGCTCGCGCTCCTGCTCGAACCGGCCGCGCACGATGCGGCGGCATGGTACCGGTTCCTGGCGGTGTCCGGCGCGGTCGCGCTGTTCGCCTCGGTCGTGGGCAATGCCTTGTGGAACACCATGAGCCGCCTGCTGCCGCTCACCATGGTCGGCCAGATGATCCTGTTCGAGACCGCTTTCGCCTTGCTCTACGCCTTCCTCTGGGAAGCCCGGCTGCCGACCGTTCCCGAAATGCTGGCCATCGCCTGCATGGGCGCAAGCGTCGTCTCCTGCCTGACCGCGCACGGCCCGAGACGCGCCGCCGCGGTCGCTTAGGATCGGGGTCTAGGTCGCAGCGCTCACCGGCCCTGCCAGCGTATCGTCCGCGCCCACCGCGCTGTAGACGGTGATCCGGTTGGTGAGGTCCGCCAGGATCGTCGCGATCCGGGTCTGGCGATAGGCGTAGAGCGACCGCTGGGCGACCAGCGCATCGAGATAGGTATCCGTCCCCGCCCGGTACTGCGCGTCTGCCAGGCGGTAGCTCCTCTCCGCCGCCGTCACCAGCCGGTCCTGCGCGGCGCGCTGCTCGGTGATGGTGCCGCGCCGGGCGAGCGCGTCGGCGACATCCTTGAAGGCGGACTGCACCGCCGCGCGATACGTGGCGAGGTAATATTCGCGCTGCGCCTTGGCATATTCGAGGTTGCCCTTGTTGGTGCCGCCCAGGATCGGCAGGCTCGCGCTTGCCGTGCCGCTGGCACCGAGCGCGCCGCCGGTGAAGAGATCCCCCAGCGCCGTGCTGGCCAGGCCGAGCGCGGAAGTCAGCGAGATCGTGGGGAAGAACGCCGCGCGGGCCGCCCCGATCTGCGCATAGGCCCCCTTCAGCTGATGCTCCGCCTCCACCACGTCGGGGCGGCGCAGCAGGACTTCGGAGGAAAGGCCGGCAGGAACCTGGCCGATGCGCGCATCCAGTTCGGCCAGCGAGGCGGGCAGCAGGGCATCCTCCACCGACCCGCCGACCAGCAGCTCCAGCGCATTGCGGTCCTGCGTCACCAGAGTCGTCTGCGAAGCGACGTCGGAGTTGGCCTGCTCCAGCACCGTCTGCGCCGAGGCCAGGTCTCCGGCCGCCGCAAGCCCCGATTTCAGCAGGCTCTGCGTCAGGTCCACGGAGCGCTGGCCGCTGGCGCGCGTCTCTTCGGCCAGCGTCAGCAGATCGCGGTCGGAGGCGAGCGTGACATAGGCCGTCGCCACATTGGCCACGAGCGTCAGCCGGGCGGCGCGATAGCCGGACTCGGTCGAGAGATAGGTCTCCAGCGCTTCGCGGCTCTGGTTCTTGAGGCGCCCGAACAAGTCGAGTTCGAAGGCGCTGAAGCCGGCATTGGCACTGTAGGTCTGGGTATCGCCCTGCGAGGACCGGAGCCCGCGCGTGCCGGTCGCGCTGGCCGTGCCGGCCAGGGTCGGCAACTGGTACGACCGCTCGACATGGTACTGCGCCCGCGCCGAAGCGACATTGGCCAGGCTGGCCTGAAGGTTCTGGTTGTTCGCAAGCGCCCGCTCGATCACCGATTGCAGGCGCGGATCGGCAAGGAGCGTGCGCCAGGGCATGCCCGCCTCGCCCGCTTCGGCAGGGGCATAGGCCGCGCCTTGCGGCCACTGCGCAGGCGCGGCCGCTTCGGGCTGGACGTACTTGGGCGCCATGTTGCAGCCGGCAAGGGCCGTGGCGGCGACAAGGAGCGGTATCAGGGTGCGACGCATCGACTGGTTCCTCGATGAAGGTGCCCGGAGCCCCGACCTGATGGGGCTCCGGGCTTCACCGGCGCGGGAGGGTGCGACTGTTCCGCGCCGGTGAATGGGGAGAGAGGGGAGGCTCAGGCCTCTCCTTCGGATGGGGTGCCCGGGACTTCGGCATGCGATGCAGGCCGCAGGTCCCGGGCAGCGTCGTCCTTGCCGCCTCGGTGGAAGAGCTTGGCAACGACGACGAAGAACATCGGCACGTAGAAGATCGCCAGCGCCGTCGCGGTCAGCATGCCGCCCAGCACGGCAGTGCCGATGGCGATGCGGCCTTGCGCGCCTGCCCCGCTGGCGATGGCGAGCGGGACGACGCCGGCCATGAAGGCGATGGAGGTCATCATGATCGGTCGCAGGCGCACACGGGCCGCTTCCAGCGCGGCGTGGAGCATGTCCTTGCCGTCGCGCCAGGACATTTCCGCGAACTCGACGATCAGGATCGCGTTCTTGGCGGCAAGGCCGATGGTGGTGAGCAGACCGACCTGGAAGTAGATGTCGTTCTCCAGACCGCGCGCGGCCACCGCGATCACCGCGCCGATCACGCCCAGCGGGATCACCAGCAGCACTGCCAGCGGCACCGACCAGCTTTCGTAAAGCGCGGCAAGGCACAGGAAGACCACCGCGATCGACAGCGCATAGAGGTAGACCGCCTGCCCGCTCGACTGGTTCTGCTGGTAGGACAGGTCGCTCCAGGCATAGCTGGTGCCCGGCGCGATCTTCTGCTGCAGCGCGACCATCTCCTTCATCGCATCGCCGGAGCTATAGCCCGATCCGGCATCGCCCTGGATCGTGTAGGACGAGCGGCCGTTGAAGCGCGAGAGGCTGTTCGGTCCGGTTTCCCAGCCCATCGTCGTGAAGGCGGAGAACGGCACCATCTTGCTCGTGCCGTCGCCATTGGTGCCCGAAGTCGAGCGGACGAACCACTTGTCGAGGTCGCTCGGCAGCATGCGCGCGGTAGCCTCGCCCTGGACGTAGACTTTCTTCACGCGGCCACGGTCGATGAAGTCGTTGACATATGTGCCGCCCCAGGCCGTGCTCAGGGTGTCGGTGGCATTGTCCACCGAAAGGCCGAGGACGGAGAGCTTGGCGTCATCGTAGTGGATGTCGAACTGCGGCGTATCCGGCAGGGTGGAGGCGCGGACTTGCGAGAGCTTGGGATCCTGATTGGCCGCCGCGATCAGCTTGTCGCGCAGGGCGACGAACTTGGCCCGGTCCATGTTGGTGGAATTGAGCAACTGGAACGAGAACCCGTTCGACTGGCCCAGCCCCTGGATCGATGGCGGCGTCATCACGAAGACCTGCGCATCGCGGATCTTGCCCAGCTTGGCCATGATCCGTCCGCTGATCGCCGCGGCGCTCTTGCTGGAATCCTTGCGCTCGTCGAACGGCGCCAGACTGGCGAAGCCCATGCCCGCGTTCTGGCCCGCTCCGTTGAAGCTGAAGCCGCCGATGGTGAAGCGCAGCGGCACGTTGTCGCCTTCGGAGGCAAAGGCCGCCTCGATCTGTTCGCGCACCTTGTCGGTCCGCTCGGAGGTCGCGCCGGCGGGAAGCTGGTAGACGACCATGACCTGGCCCTGATCCTCGGTCGGCAGGAAGCCGGTGGGCAGGCGCGTGAAGACCACCACGAGCGCGACGATCACCAGTCCGTAGACCACCAGCCACACGCGGCGGCGGGCGATCAGCTTCTCGGTCGTGTCGACATAGCGGCCGGTCATGCGGTTGAACCAGCGATTGAAGCCGCCGAACCAGCCGTCGATCTGCTTCTGGACCCGCTGCACCGCGCCGCGCAGGCCCGTGGCGGGCGCCTGCGCGTGATCCTCATGTTCACGCGGCTTCAGCAAAGTGGAGCAGAGCGCGGGCGAGAGGATCAGCGCGGTCAGCACCGAAAGCGCCATGGCCGAGACGATGGTGACCGAGAACTGGCGATAGATCACGCCCGTCGAGCCGCCGAAGAACGCCATCGGCAGCAGCACCGCCGAAAGCACCAACGCGATGCCGACCAGCGCGGAGCCGATCTCCTCCATCGAACGGACAGTGGCGCGATAGGGGCTGAGGCCGTCCTCGTGCATCAGGCGCTCGACATTCTCGACCACGACGATGGCGTCGTCGACGAGGAGGCCGATGGCCAGAACCATGGCGAACAGGGTCAGCGTGTTGATCGAATAGCCCAGCAACGCCAGGATGCCGAACGTGCCCATGAGCACGACCGGCACGGCAATGGCCGGCACCAGCGTGGCGCGCCAGCTCTGGAGGAAGGCGTACATCACCAGGACGACGAGCACGATGGCGATCACCAGGGTCTCGATCACTTCCTTGATCGAAAGCTTCACGAAGTCGCTGGTGTCGCGGGCGTAGGCGATCTTGTAGCCGCTGGGCAGGCCCTGCGCGAGTTCGTCGACGCGCGCTTTCACCGCGGCCACGGTCTTGAGCGCGTCCGCGCCGGAGGCCAGCTCGATGCCGATGCCCGAAGCCGGAAGGCCGTTGAGGCGGGCCGACGTCGAATAGCTCTCCTGTCCCAGCTCCACCCGCGCCACGTCGGAAAGGCGCACGACGGAGCCGTCCGTCAGCGTCTTCACCACGATGTCGCGGAACTGCTCGGGCGTCTGCAGGCGCGACTTCGCCTTGACGACGGCGTTCAGCATCTGCCCCTTGGCCAGCGGCTCGGCGCCGAGCTGGCCGGCGGAAAGGTCCACGTTCTGCGACGAGATCGCGCTGGTGACGTCCGAGGGTATCAATTGCCGCGCCGCCAGCCTGGCCGGGTCGAGCCAGATGCGCATGGCATATTGCGCGCCGAACACGCGCACCCCGCCCACGCCGTTGACGCGGGCGAGATCGTCCTGGAAATTCGAGACGAGATAGTCGGCCACGTCGCTGTCAGTGGTCTTGTCGCTCTCGTCGTAGAGGCCGACCACCAGCAGCATGTCCGACCCCGACTTGGTGACGGTGAGGCCCTGCTGCTGGACCTGGGTGGGCAGGCGCGAATTGGCCTGCTGCACCTTGTTCTGCACCTGCACTTGCGCCACGTCCGGGTCGGTGCCCTTGGCGAAAGTCGCGGTGACGGAAGCCGAACCCGAACTGTCCGAACTCGACGAGAAGTAGAGCAGGTTGTCGATGCCGGTCAGCTGCTGCTCGATCACCTGGGTGACCGAATTCTCCAGCGTCTGCGCCGAAGCGCCCGGATAAGTGGCGCTGACGGTGACGGAGGGCGGCGCGACATCGGGATATTGCGCGACGGGAAGGCTCATGATGCCGGCGACGCCGGCCATCATGACGATGATGGCGATGACCCAGGCGAAAATCGGCCGGTCGACGAAATAGCGGCTGAGGTTCATCGGATCAGTCGCCCAGCTTCACAGTGACGGCCTTGACCTTGGCGCCGGCGCGGGCCTTGTCGGTGCCCTCCACGATCAGGCGGTCCCCCGCCTTCAGCCCGCTGACGATCAGCCACTTGTCGCCGATCGCCTGGCCCGTCACGACCTTGCGCTGCTCCACTTTGCCCGAGGCATCGACGACGAGCGCCGTGCCGTTGCCCTTGGCATCGCGCGAAATGCCCTGCTGCGGCGCGAGCACTCCGTTCTGCACCACACCCTGCGGCGCGGCGACGTTCACGAACATTCCGGGCAGCAGCAGGCCGTCCGGGTTGGGGAAGCGGGCGCGCAGGGTCACCGTTCCGGCCTGGGGGTCGACATTGACCTCGCTGAACTCGATGGTCCCCTCGCCCGGGTATTTCGTGCCGTCCTCCAGCGTGAGCGAGACTTTCGCGCTGGCCGGCATCATGCTGCCCTTGGCGAGCGCGCTGCGCAGGCGCAGCAGGTCGGCCGAGGACTGGGTGATATCCACGAAGATCGGATCGAGTTGCTGGATCGTCGCCATCGCGTCGGTCTGGCTGGCCGTGACGAGCGCGCCCTTGGTTACTGACGAGCGCCCGATGCGCCCGGTGATCGGGGCCAGCACGCGGGTGAATTCCAGGTTCACCGCGGCGCTGCGGCTCGTCGCCTGGTACTGGTGCACGGCGGCCTGCGCGGCGCGGGCGGCGGCGATCGTCTCGTCCCGATCCTGACCGCTCACCGCCTCGCTGTCCCCGAGCGTGCGATAGCGCTTCGCCTTGGCCTCGGCGCTGTAGAGCGTGGCCTGCGCGTTCTCCAGCTGCGCGCGCGAGGTATCCAGCGACGCGCGATAAAGCCGCGAATCGATTTGGTAGAGCGGCTGTCCGGCGTGGACCAGCGAGCCCTCCTCGAACAGGCGCGACTGGATCACCCCGTCCACTTGCGGGCGCACTTCCGCCACCGTCGTCGCAGCGGTGCGGCCCGACAGCGTGGTGGAGACCGTCACCGGCTCGGCCCGCAGCGTCACCACGCCCACTTCGACGTCCTGCTGCGGCATGGCTTGCTGCTGGCCGCACCCGCCAAGGCTCAGCGTCGCCAGCGAAAGCGCGGCCATGGATAGCATCGGGGCCATGGCGAAATGTTTGAACGAAGGGCGCAAGCGGGGGGCTCCTGTGCACGTTTGCAGCTTTGGTCCTGCAATTGTGCGCCGCAGCACGGAACGGCAATCAACAGCGCGTATCGTCAAGTTGCCGGCGGTAGCCTATTGTTTCATCGTGTATCACCAGGGCAGACTTCACCGGGCAGCGCGTTTATGGCTTCATTCATGATCCCGCAGAGCGATGCGCCGGAAGGCCGCATCATCGTCCTCGAGGACGATCCCGACATTCGCGAACTCATCGCCGCGCAGCTTTCGCGCGAGCCGCAGCGCGTGGATTCGGTCGGCTCGGTGGCCGAACTGCGCACCTGCCTCCAGGGCGATCCGGTGGACCTGCTGATCCTGGACCTCAACCTGCCGGACGGCGACGGGCTGGACATCTGCCGGGACTTGCGCGCAGCCGGACATCAGGGTGCGATCATGATGGTCACCGCGCGCGAAGGCCCGATCGACCGCGTGCTCGGCCTGGAACTGGGCGCGGACGACTATCTCACCAAGCCCTTCGAACCGCGCGAGCTGCTGGCCCGCGTGCGCAATCTCCTGCGCCGCTCGCGCGTGTTCGACGGCGCGGCGGGACAGGGCGGCCAGCGCCCCCGCGTCGCCCGTTTCGCGCGCCTCGGGCCGTGGCGGCTGGACCTGCACCAGCGCCGCCTGGTCACTCACGACGACCGGCTGGTCATGCTTTCCTCCGCCGAATACCGCCTGCTCTCACGCTTCATCGAAGCGCCGAACCAGGTGCTCTCGCGTGAGGAACTGCTGCCTGAGCGCAGCGCCACCGTCGCCTTCGACCGCTCGATAGACATCCAGATCAGCCGCCTGCGACACAAGCTGGCCAGCGAGCCGGGCGGCGACGAACTGATCCTGACGGTGCGCAGCGAAGGCTACGTCCTGCCTGGGCCCATCGCCTTCGAATGACGAGCGCCGAACCTGTCAAACCCGGCTTCCTGAAACGCCTGCGCGACTATCCGCGCTCGCTGGCGGGGCGCCTGACGCTGGTGCTCTCGCTGGGCATGGCGGCCTCGGCGATCCTGGCGCTGCAGGCCTCCGACGGCCTGGGCCACTATACGTTCCGCAGGGACCAGGTCGATGCCGCGCTCGACAGCGCCGAAGACATCGCCCACCGCTTCGAGCGGCAGCCTGCAAGGACCGCCAACCTGTTGTCACGCGGCGTGATCCTGGGGGCGCACGATGCCAATCCCGCATGGCGCATGACCGCGCCGGACCCGACATTCTCGCGCCGCCTGTCCGAGCGCCTCGGCCGTCCCGCCCAGGTCATGCCGCTGCTGAACGGCGAATGCTTCGCCCAGCTGACGCGCTATCCCCACGCGGCGGGCATGAACACCGACCCGCTGCCGGACTGCTGGTTCATCCGCGTCGATGCCGGGGACCGCAAGCTGGACTATGTCGTCGACCTCTGGCCCGACCGCAGCTGGAACCGGCACCGCGTCGGGCCGCCCTATATCGAACTCATCATCGTCGCCGGGGCATTGCTGGGCCTGCTCGCGGCCAGCCTGGCGACCACGCCGCTGCGCCGCATGGAACGCGCCGCCCGCGCCTTCTCGCTGGTCGGC
Organism: Novosphingobium sp. BL-S-34; assembly: GCF_056857015.1. Lineage (NCBI taxonomy): Bacteria > Pseudomonadati > Pseudomonadota > Alphaproteobacteria > Sphingomonadales > Sphingomonadaceae > Novosphingobium > Novosphingobium sp. BL-S-34. Next base: position 101,655 of record NZ_CM166473.1, on the reverse strand, counting down.
GAGTTCGAGCCGATCCCGGTCAAGGGCCCCAGCGAAGTGCGCGCCGCACTGGAGACCTTCAACCTCGCGCAGGAGCGCGTGCGCGAAGGCCTGCGCGAACGCACGCAGATCCTGGCCTCCGTCACGCACGATCTCCAGACCCCGCTTACCCGGCTGCGCCTGCGGCTGGAACAAGTGGAGGACGAAGCCTTGCGCGACCGGCTCGTCGCCGACCTGCAAGTGACCCAGCAGATGGTGCGCGACGGGCTGGACCTTGCGCGCAGCAGCGAGATCCGCGAACCCTGGTCGGTGCTGGACATCGATTCCATCCTCTCCAGCACCGCGGAGGACGCCGCCGAGTTCGGGCACCGCGTGGTCTTCAGCCAGGGCTGCGATGTCGAAGCGCGGGTCAAGCCCCATGCCCTGGCACGTGCACTCGGCAACCTCGTGGACAATGCGCTCAAGTACGGCGGCAGCGCGGAATTGAGCTGCCACCGCGAGGGGGCGGACCTCGTGATCCGCGTGGCGGACCGGGGGCCGGGCCTGCCCGAGGACGAACTGGCACTGGCGTTCCAGCCCTTCCGCCGCCTGTCGTCCAGCAAGGGCAACGGCACCGGTATCGGCCTGGCGATCGCCCAGGCCCAGGTCGGTACGTTCGGAGCCGCGATCGGCCTGCGCAACCGCGACGGCGGCGGATTGATCGCCGAAATCCGCATTCCGGCGACATCGATTCGCGGCGAAGGCGAAGTCGTTCGCGATTGACGACGCCGATACAATTGGGCACGACTGTATCAAGGCGATGCAACAGAGTTGAAATCCGATTGAAATGTGGATTTAAGCCGTTGCATAAAGTCCTCACCAAATAGAGTTTGGTATCTTCGTCAGTTCAACTCTGCGGCAACTGTCTCGACACTGTCACATAAAACCGATTAAGGCTTCAGCAGCAGCGACGCCCTGGCTGCCCGAAGACGACCGTTGGCGGACGATTGTGCTTCCCGAGGCGGAGACGCATGCTGAAGCCATGATGCCCCCTTCAGGGGGAACCAATGAGGTCGTAAATCCAATGCAGAAACGTTCCGTTCTCGCCGCCTCCGCGGCGAGCTTCGCGGTTGCTTGCGTGCTCGGTTCCGCCCCGGCCCGCGCCCAGTCCACCGGTTCGCTCGATTTCGAGAAGTCGGAAATCGTCGTCACCGGCCGCACCCAGAACGACATTGCCGGAATCGAGATTCCGAACACGCCCAAGGCCAAGCAGGTCCTGACCAAGGACGTGATCGGCCGCGAGACGCCGGGCCAGTCGATCGACGAGATCATCAACCTGATCCCCGGCGTGAACTTCCAGAGCTACGACGGCTACGGCTCCTCGGGCGGCAGCCTGATGATCCGCGGCTTCGATGACAGCCGCATCTCGCAGACCTTCGACGGTATCCCGCTGAACGATACCGGCAACTATGCACTCTATACCAATCAACAACTCGATCCGGAACTGATCGAGCAGGTCAACGTCAATCTTGGCACGACCGATGTCGATTCGCCGACTGCCTCGGCCTCCGGTTCCACCGTCAATTACCGCTCCATCGACCCCAGCCACGAATTCGGCGCCCGCATGGTCGGCACGGTCGGCGATTACGGCAAGATGCGCGTGTTCGGCATGGTCAACACCGGCGACCTCAATTCGTCCGGCACCCGCGCCTGGTTCTCGGCCTCCAAGGACACGTACGACGCGCTCTACGGCGGCATCGGCCAGATCGACAAGACGCAGTTCAACGCCAAGCTCTACCAGCCGCTGGGCAGCAACGGCGATTTCATCGCGATCTCGGGCCACTACAACGTCAATCACAACACCATGGCCTCTGACTGGGCCCTGACCAACACCAGCGGCATCCCCACCAATGCCGACGAGCGTGACGCCTATACCGTCGCCCGCTGCACCATCCCGGCCGGCACCGAAGGCGTGGCCGATGCCGCCAGTTCCTGCGGATCGGCCTGGGAATATCGCTACAACCCGTCGAAGACCGCGAACATCCGCATCAATTCGCGCTTCACCCTCAGCGACAAGCTGACCCTGACGGTCGATCCCTACCTCCAGTATACTTCCGCCAACGGCGGCGGCACCGTGGCAGCTAAGGAAGGCAGCTACAGCAGCACGATCGCCAGCGGTTATATCGGCGGCACCCCCTACTTCGGCGGCGTAGACCTCAACGGCGACGGCGATACGCTGGACACGGTACGCCTTTCGGCGCCCAGCCAGACCGAAACCTACCGCATCGGCGTGATCGCCTCGCTGCGCTACGACCTTTCTGACAACCAGCGTGTCCGCATGGCCTATACTTACGATCGCGGCCGCCACCACCAGACCGGCGAGCTGGGCTACCTGGACTCGAACGGCTTCGCATCGAACTACTTCAACACCGACGATGCGCTGACCGACATGAACGGCAACGTCCTGCAGAAGCGCGACCGCATGTCCTACGCGATCCTGCATCAGGTCTCGGGCGAATACTCGGGCGATTTCGTCAACAACTCGCTCCACGTCGTCGGCGGCCTGCGCGTGCCGTTCTTCCGCCGCAACCTGACGCAGAACTGCGTGACCTACAGCAACAGCGGCTCGGTCAACTGCCTTGCCGATGGGGACAGCCTGGCCGCCTACGAGGCCAGCCTGACCACGACCTATGCAGCACCGCAGAACAAGGTGTTCGACTATAGCCGCGTGCTGCCGAACGTGGGCTTCACGTACGACTTCACCCCGGCCCTGTCGATGAACGCCAACTATTCCAAGGGCCTGCAGGTCCCTGGCACGGACAACCTCTACACCAACGCCTTCTACTATTCGGACGGCTCGGCCGATCCCAAGCCGGAAACGACCGACAACTTCGACCTCGGCCTGCGCTACCGTTCGGGCATGTTCCAGGCATCGGTCGCGGGCTGGTACACGATCTTCTCCAACCGCCTGTCCTCGGCCTACAACCCGGACACCCAGACCTCCACGTACACCAACCTCGGCACCGTGGACCGCTACGGCATCGACGGCAGCGTCTCGTTCCGTCCCGACAAGCACGTCTCGGCCTATTTGTTCGGCTCCTACCTCTGGTCGAGCATCCGCGACGACGTGCAGACCGGCGCTTCCAGCTACGCGGAAACCGCCGGCAAGATGGAAGGCGGCGTGCCGCACTACAGCTTCGGCGGCCGCGTGGAAGGCAATGCCGGCCCCGCGTCGCTGGGCGTGGAAGTCAAGAAGACCGGATCGCGCTACTACAACAGCCTCAACGCCGCCGTGGTCGACAGTTCGGGCAACCAGCTCTGGGCTGCCAAGGTTCCGGCCTATACCGTCGTCAACCTCGACGCACGGCTCAACCTCGGCTTCCTGGGCCTGAACGACAAGACCTTCGTGCAAGTCAACGTCACCAACTTGTTCGACAAGTTCTACTACGGTGCCTTCGATGACGCGGGCATCACCAATACCGCGACGACTTATGCCTATATCGGTGCTCCGCGCACTTTCTCGGCATCCGTCAACTTTCAGTTTTGATCCCTTTTGAACTGACAAAAACCTGGTCGGCGGCGATGCACAATCGCCGCCGACTCAGTCGTGCGTATTTTCGATTCATCGCTGCAGAGGCACGGTTCGGCCATTAGCAGCCCCTTTTTCTGCAAACCTGTCTATGGGGGCGCCTCCCCCGCTTGATGCCCTGTCGGCATCGCATCCCTTTACGGCCGCCTTGCGGCCGTTCTCTCGCCTGGTGATCGTGGTGCCGCTTCGTTGCGCCTGCCCGGGCGTGAACGGAGACAGACATGCACGATCCTGTTGCGCGAAATGCGCAATCTGGCGCCGCTGCGCAACATGCGCAATTCGGCTGGTTCAAATCCCGCCGTGAAATGGCCATTGACGACATTACCCTGGTAGACCGCTCGCTGCTGAAGCGCGCGGTCGGCGCTGCCGCGCTCGGTAACGCCATGGAATGGTTCGATTTCGGCGTCTACGGCTACATCGCCGTCACGCTCGGCCATGTCTTCTTCCCCTCGGGCAACCCCACGGTTCAGCTCATCGCCACTCTGGCGACTTTCGCGGCGGCCTTCCTCGTGCGCCCGCTTGGCGGCCTCGTGTTCGGCCCGCTCGGAGATCGCTACGGGCGCCACAAGATCCTGGCCCTGACCATGGTGATGATGGCGGCCGGCACTTTCGCCATCGGCCTCATTCCCTCCTATGACCGGATCGGCCTGGCGGCACCGGCCCTGCTGCTGGTGGCCCGGCTCGTCCAGGGCTTCTCGACGGGCGGCGAATATGGCGGCGCCGCCACCTTCATCGCCGAATATTCGACCGACCAGAAGCGCGGCCTGATGGGCAGCTGGCTCGAATTCGGTACGCTCGGCGGCTATATCGCCGGCGCCGGCACGGTCACGGCCTTGCAGATGTCGCTCAGCGATGCGGACATGCTGTCCTGGGGCTGGCGCGTGCCCTTCCTGGTCGCCGGCCCGCTTGGCCTGCTGGGGCTCTACATGCGCCTCAAGCTGGAGGAGACCCCGGCGTTCCAGGCCTATAGCGAGCAGGTCGACGCCCGCGAGGCGGACCGCCCCGGCCTGTCGGACATGTTCCGCCTGCACTGGCGCCAGCTTCTGAAGTGCGTGGGACTGGTCCTCGTCTTCAACGTGACCGACTACATGCTGCTGACCTATATGCCCAACTACCTGACGGTGACGATGGGCTATGCCGAGAGCAAGGGCCTGCTGCTGATCATCCTGGTCATGCTGGTGATGATGCCGCTCAATGTCGTCGGCGGCCTGTTCAGCGACCGCCTCGGCCGCCGGCCGATGATCATCGGCGCCTGCGTGGCGCTGATGGTCCTGTCGATCCCCAGCATGCTGCTGATCGGCAGCGGCAACGACTGGCTGATCTTCCTCGGCCTTATGACGCTGGGCGTGGCGCTGGTCTGCTTTACCAGTTCGATGCCCTCCACCCTGCCCGCGCTGTTCTACACCCCCGTGCGCTACAGCGGCCTGTCGATCGCCTTCAACCTCTCGGTTTCGCTGTTCGGCGGCACCACGCCGCTGGTCACCGCCTGGCTGGTCAGCCGCACCGGCGATCCGCTGGTCCCGGCCTATTACCTGATGGGCGCCGCCGCGATCGGCATCCTGACGATGCTCACCGTGCGCGAGACCGCCGGCATGCCGCTTCGCGGTTCGCCGCCCGCCGTGGAGAACCGGGGCGAGGCCATCGCCCTCATCAAGAGCGGCCAGCCCGTCACCGTGGACGACGCCATCCCGGGAATGGCCCCGGAAGCGCCGAAGGCCCGGCCCGCGGTCATGATCGCCAGCCCCGCCTGACCTCAACGTTGTTGGCCTTCCCGGCCTGACAGAACCACGACCGGCCGGTTGTCCCACGCGACACCCGGCCGGTCGCTTTTGTGCCGCAGTGCAACAATAATATCTCTAGCCGCGTTCCGGGGGCATCGTTTGCATCACTCGGATCCTGTTCTCGTTTCCATGACCATTCATCGCCGCGCCGTCCTTTCTGGCATCCTTGGAGGCGCCGCCGCCCTCGGCCTGCCGCGCATCACGTTCGCCGCCGACGAGGTCAGCCGCGTGGACGCGCTGATCGCGCGCATGACGATCGAGGAAAAGGCGGGGCAGATGACTTGCCTTGCCGACGCCTTCCGCCCCTTCAACCCGCCCAATCCGCAAGCCGGGATCCAGGACGAGAAGCGCCTCTCGGAAGAGATTCGCAAGGGCCGCGTGGGCTGCCTGTTCAACGGCATCGGCGTGGCCGGCGCCCGCCGCGCCCAGGAACTTGCCGTCAAGCAAAGCCGCCTCGGCATACCCCTGCTTTTCGCCGGCGACGTGATCCACGGGCTCAAGACGATCTTCCCGGTACCCCTCGCCGAAGCCTCCACGTTCGACCCTGCCCTGGCCGAACGGAGTGCCCGCGCCATGGCCGTGGAAGCCACCGCCGCCGGCCTGCACCTCACCTTCGCGCCCATGGCCGATGTCGCGCGCGACCAGCGCTGGGGCCGCGTGGTCGAAGGATCGGGCGAGGACGTCACGTTGACCGCGCTGCTGACCGCGGCCAGGATACGCGGCTTCCAGGGCCGCGACTTGCGCCGCGCCGACTCGCTCCTCGCCTGCCCCAAGCACTTCGCCGCTTACGGCGCCGTCGCGGGCGGCCTGGAATACGGCAGCGTGGACATCAGCGACGAAACGCTGCGCGAAACCCACTTGCCGCCCTTCTCCGCCGCCTTCGCCGCTGGCGCGCTCACCACCATGGCCGCCTTCAGCGAGATCAATGGGGTGCCCGCCACCGCCGACCGCGCCCTGCTCACCGACATCCTGCGCGGCGAGATGGAGTTCCGCGGCTTCGTCTTCTCGGACTATACTGCCGACGAGGAACTGATCGCGCACGGCTATGCCGAAGACGAACGCGACGCCGCGCGCCTTGCCGTGCTGGCAGGCGTCGACATGTCGATGCAGAGCGGGCTCTACGTGCGCTACCTGCCCGATCTGGTGAAGAGCGGCGCCGTGCCGATGGGCACGGTGGACGTGGCCGTGCGGCGCATCCTCTATGTGAAAATGGCCATGGGCCTGTTCGACAATCCCTGGCGCTCGCTGGACGAGGAGGTGGAACGCACTCACATCGCCACGCCGGCCCATCGCGAACTGGCGCGAGAAACTGCCGGGCGCTCCATCGTCCTGCTCAAGAACAGCGGCCTATTGCCGCTGGACCCTGCGCAGGGCCAGAAGATCGCCCTGATCGGACCGTTCGGAGAGGACAAGGATAATGTCTACGGCCCCTGGGCGTTCTACGGGGACCCGGGCAAGGGCGTGGACATCGCCAGCGGTCTGCGCGCGGCGCTGGCAGAACCGGCCAGGCTGACGATCACGCCCGGCTGCGGCATCGAGAATGCAATGGACGGCGGCATCGCCAAGGCCGTGGACGCGGCCAAGGCGGCAGACGTCGTCTTGCTCGCGCTGGGCGAATCGCAGACCATGTCAGGCGAAGCGCAATCGCGCACGACCATCGAGATTCCCGCCGCCCAGCAGGCCCTGGCGGATGCCGTGACCGCGACCGGCAAGCCGGTCGTCGTCCTGCTGCGCCACGGCCGCGCGCTGGCGCTTCACGATGGGGTCGCCAATGCCCAGGCCATCCTGGCGACCTGGTTCCTCGGTTCCGAGACCGGCCATGCCGTGGCCGACGTGCTGTTCGGCAAGGTCAATCCCTCGGGCAAACTGCCGGTCAGCTTCCCCTGGGAATCGGGCCAGGAACCGTTCTTCTACGACCGCAAGTCCACCGGCCGCCCGGTCGTCGACAACCGCACCGAGTATCGCGCCCGCTACACCACCACCGACAACAGCGCGCGTTTCCCCTTTGGACACGGCCTCAGCTACAGCGAATTCGTGCTGGAGAACCTCAAGCTTTCGGACACCGCCATGCGCTGGGACGAGACTGTCGACATCTCGGTAAGGATCACCAACAAGGGCAGTAGACGGGGCAGCGAAGTCGTCCAGCTCTACATGCGTGACCGCGTCGCCAGCCGCACCCGCCCGATCCGCGAACTCAAGGGCATGGAGCGCGTGACACTGGATCCCGGCGACAGCAAGACCGTACGTTTTCCATTAACGCGCAAGGACTTGGAGTTCGTCGGCGCCGGCAACGCCCGGATCGCCGAACCCGGACTGTTCGACATCTGGGTCGGTCAATCCTCGACAGGAGGACTGCATTCGCAGATCGAACTCTATGCCGCGGCACCCACGACCTAGGGCCGGCCCCATGTTTGCACGGGGCCCATGCGCCGCACCTGTTGCACTGCAGCAAGCGGTGCGGCGGAACCGGTGACACCATAGTATTCGACCGCGCACACTGTGCCAAACGCCGTCAGGATGGGCCGCAACTGGCATCCCTCCAAATTGACTATTGGCCCGCAAAGGATTTCCTGTTTATTTACGTCAATCGTGCGAGGACAGCGTTACAGGATCCTCCTCGCAAAACTCCAAGGGAGCATGTGATGCCCGATAGCGAACAGCCCGACCTCACGCGTCTGACAGTTGAACTGCTGAGCGCTTATGTCGCCAACAACAGCGTGCCCAGCAACGAACTGGCCGCCCTGATCGAGCAGACCCGTTCGGCCCTTGCCGGCCAGTCGGCTTCCGATGGCGAAGCAGTCCACAAGCCGGCCGTGTCTGTCGAAGACAGCCTGGCTTCCAAGGAGCACATCCTCAGCCTGATCGACGGCAAGCCATACAAGAGCCTGAAGCGCCACCTGGCCAATAACGGCATGACCCCGGCAGAATACCGCACGCGCTATAGCCTTGCAGCGGACTACCCGATGGTCGCCCCGGCCTATTCCGAGCATCGCCGCGCCGTCGCCCAGCGCATGGGCCTGGGCGGTCGCCCCGGTGCCGCCAAGCGCGACACTACGACAACCGCAACCTCGCCCGCCAAGCCGGCTCCCGAAGCGAAGGCCGCTCCCTCTGCTCCGGCAGCGCCCAAGACTTCGCCCGCGGCCAAGGCTCCGGCAGTAAAGGCCAAGTCGTCGGCCACGGGTGACAGCGCGAGCAAGTCGCCCGCCGCGCGCGGCGGCAAGAAGCGCTTCGCCCGCGAACCGCAGAGCGGAACCGCTCCCCAGGCGGCCAAGACGGTAGAAGCTCCGGCCACATCCACCCCGGCAGCAAAGCCCGCTGCCAAGTCGGCATCGAAGCCGGGCAAGCCTGCTGCCGCCAAGACCGCGGCCAAGCCTGACGCGGTTAAGAAGGCCGCACCAGCGAAGCCGAAGAGCGCCAAGCCCGCCGCCACTGCCGCTTCGGCAGCCAAGCCGGCTGAAACCGGAGCGACCGCTGCGCCGGCCGCTCAACCAACAGCCCCAGCCGCCGCCAAGCCCGCGGCGAAAGTTGCAGCCCCTGCGGGCGATCCCGCGGATGCCGCAAAGAAGCCTGCAGCTCCTGCCAAGCCCAAGCGCAGCAAGTCCGCATCGACCGGCACCGCCAAGTCGGGCGCAGCCAAGACGTCCTCCGCCCCGCGCAGCACTGTAGCGAAGACGGAGCCCGCCAAGCCGGCCAACCAGCCGGAGTAAAACGCCAGGCCCGGCAGGCACAAACCCTGCCGGGCCGCGTGCCTCCCTACGATTGTTGCCCTCAGTTCTGCATCGCGCGACGTTCTCTGGTTGCCGTAACCCTCCCGGCCTCCCGGTCCCCGCCGCCGTGCACGCAAACCGCGACCGCCGCGACCACGATGTTGCGGCCGTTAGCCCGCAGACATGCACTTGCAAACGCCGACTTCCAGACACATGCCTTCTGGAGCCAACCGCGGTAGACGCCCGCCAGCGCCGGCCCTGCATCCAAACTGTCCGCACCTTCCTCCGTAGCCTGCCAGGTTTCACAACCAGCCGTCCGGAACGCGACCGCAGCGGTCGAAATCCTGTGCGCGCGAGCTTTCCACCGATACGCCGTGCACGCTTGCTCGCGCCGCCCCCGGACTGTCGGCGACCTGCCCCGCAACCTTCCATACCTCGCGACCTGCCACCCGCAAACCGAGTCCACCGCGGGAGCCATTACGCGGACGCTAACCTGCTGACGCGCACTCGCAGGCGACAACGTTCGAACGCTACCTTGCAGACGGCGGGTTGCCGGTGCCAGCCGCCATGCCTGCCCACTCACGCCCGCCCCGCCCGCTCGAACCGCCAAGGCCCCTCTAGGCGACCTGCCAGACCTCGCGAGAAGTGGCTGAAGACCCGCATCCGGGATAGAATCGTTGGCAACTTCCGAACAACTTGCGCGGCACACGACGTTGCATTCCCGAATACTGACCTTTCGACGAACCGTACCTAGCCTCCATGGACCAGAAAGAAGTTACTGTCGGTCGCCCCAATCCTAGTCTCTTCGCCGACCGCTTCCCACTCTGAGGCTACGCTTCCCCGCTATTGCGATCGCCATGCGTTTCCCATTCCCCTCACCAAATCCGCGACCGATTCAAACGGACGCCAATCCTTCCTCTCCCGACGTCTAGAGCCGCCTACCTCGGTAAATCGCTCTTTTTGGAGAAGCATCCAATACCGATCTACTCCGCCAAAACGGTTTCTGATCGAATTGCGACGCTGGATCGAAACAGTATAACTGAACCGCATCGCTACTGTAGCGTAGTCCAGCAAACGTGAGGGAACAATGAGATCACGACTGAACGTTCCCCTGCCTCCTACCCTCGGCAATTGTCTTAGGCACATTCCCATCAGCTTGATGGATGAACCCGTCCGGCCCCGCCATAGCGTCGATTGCACAGCCGCGACCTCCCTGTGAGCGAGCGCCCGCTCCCGGCACCAGCGGAAACCGTCATCGTCCTGGGAGCAGGCGTCGCGGGTCTTGCCGCCGCCACGCACTTGTTGGATGCCGGTCATGACGTTCTGGTTCTCGATCAGCAGAATCGCGCCGGCGGCACACACCGCAGCCAACAGATCGCGGCCTATACTTTCGACGTCGGCAGCATATTCTACGAAGAAACCGCCCGGATCTTCGATCTCGCCCCGTCGCTGCGGGAGCTCTGCCCGAGAGTCTCAAGCATTCAGCGACGGGTCGCGCCCGACGGATCGGTGCTGCTCTATCCGATCGAGCCGCGTGACCTGCTCCGTCAATCCGCACCGCGCCTGGCAGCCTCAGTGCTGGATCTCCTCGCCTTACGCCTTCGTGTGACGCCGGACGGCTCCCTCGACACGCTTTGCCGCAAGCGATTGGGCAGTCGTTTCTTCGCCGATACCGGGCTGGAGCATTATGTCACTCGGTTTCACCACGTTTGCCCCAGCGAGATAGACGAAGAGTTCTTCTTTCGCCGCATGGCAATCATCGAACGGTTCTCGCGCACGAGCAACCTTGCGCGCAGCGCAGCACGCGCGATTTTCTCCCAAAAGTCGCACCACTCCGCACGACACTGGCCGATGCGCGTCAGACCGCGCCAGGGCTTCGACGCACTGTTCGATCCCATAGTTCGGCACCTCGTTTCTCGCGGCGCGACCTTTGCATTCGGCGAACGCCTGTTGTCCCTCCGCAAGGAGGGTCCCAACTTCAAGGTCGGCCGCAGATCTCGGCAATGTCCACATCGAACCTTGGCTCTGTTCCATCCCGCCTGAGAGCGCACATCCCCGGCCCCGCACTCTCAAGGAGAGCGGCCAGCCACTCGAAGGCCCTGACGCGCTCCGATTTCGCGACCCCTGGCCCGGCAATTTTCGCCCCGCTTACCGGCGCCTCACAACTATGCCGGGCCGGTGCTGCCACGCAGGATGAGTTCATGCGGCAGCATCAGATGCGCGTGCTCGTCCCCCGCCTTCTGCCGGAACTGCGGGTTCACCAGAATATCGACGGCCGCCGCCGCCATCTCCGCCTTGGGCTGGCGGACGGTCGTGACTTGCGGCCAGGCCGCCCGGGAAGACGGCGCATCGTCGAAGCCGCAGACAGAGAGCCTTTCCGGCACGGCAATGCCATGCTTCATCGCGGTGATCAGCACCCCAAGCGCCATGTCGTCGTTCGAGGCGAATATCGCGGTGGGGCGTTCCGGCAGGGCCAGAAGGCGCTCACCCAGTTCCATGCCCGTGCGCGAACTGAAGTCTCCGCGCACGATGCAGTCCTCATCGACCGTGACGCCCGCTGCGGCCATGGCCTTGCGGAAGCCCTCCTCACGCCGGGCCGAGGCGCTATGGCTGATCGGGCCCTGGACGAAACCGATCCGCCGATGGCCAAGGCCCAGCAGATATTCCGTCATCTCCTGCGCTGCACGGCGATCGTCCATGCGCACCGTTCCCGAAGCCGGCGGGGCGCTGCTGGGCGCGACAAGAACGGTGGGCAGGCCGGACTCGGCGAAAACGGCCATCAGCGCCGCCTCGTCACAGATCGGCGGGGCAACGATCGCCCCGTCGAGCCGCAGCGCCGCGATACTGCCACGAACCTGGCTCTCCCAATCGGGCGCCGTCAGATCGACCGGCTCCACCACCAGGTGGTAGCTGCGCTGCCGGCAGCCGATCAAGGCTCCGTGCTGAACGTCCGTGGCGTAGCCCGAGACGGGATCGTCGATGAACAGGCCCAGCAAATAGGAACGCGAGCTGGACAGGCTGCGCGCAAAGGCATTGGGCCGATAGTCGAGTTCGGCCACGACTTTCTGCACCAGTTCCCGCACTTCGGGCCGCACATAGGCCTCACCGTTGATGACGCGGGACACCGTCTTGGGCGAGACGCCGGCCCTGGCCGCGACATCCTTGATCGTGACGATGCTCAAGACGCTGCCTCCCCGCCGCGCACGCACAGGGCGGCGAACAGGGCGATCCCCACGTAGCAGGCCGCCGGCAGCAGCAGTGCCGGCAGCAGGCCGATCGCGTCAGCCGCCATGCCGGTAAGCAGCGGCACGATCGCCCCGCCCACCACCGCCATGCAGAGCCACATCGAGGCCAGCGGGGCCTTGCTGCTGTCCCGCGGCATGGCAAGCGCGTAGATGGTCGGGTACATGATCGCGTTGCACAGACCGACAGCGATCAGGGCGCCGGCACCAGCCGCGCCGGGCAGCAGGGCCGCGGCCACCGTCAGCATGATCGCCGCCAGGGCCGCGTAGACCAGCAAGCGGGCCTCGGCGATCCAGGTCATCAGCCAGGCCCCGGCGAAACGGCCGATCATGGCTCCCGCCCAGTAGAGGCTGACCAGTCGCCCGGCACTGACCGGCTCCAGCGCCAGCCGGTTCGGCAGCATCAGCACGTTCGTCATTAGCGTCCCGATCGTCACTTCCGCGCCCACGTAGAGGAAGATCGCGCAGGCACCCCAGAGAAGCCGGCGCTCGCCGAGCACGGCGAATATCTGCCGGGTCCAGTCCCGCGGGAGATAGTCGCCCGCGGCGGACGGCGCGTCGGCCAGCAATGCCCGGTGCGCGATGTAGAGGGTGGCCAGCGTCGCCAGTCCCGCCCCGATGGCGATGAAGGGTATCGACGCGGTCACCTCCACGCGCGAGCCGGGGGCGATGTCGGCCAGAAGGAACGGCGCGCTCACCAGCGGGCCAAGCACGGTGCCGAGGGAGTTGAAGCCCTGCAGCAGGTTGAGCCGGAAAGCCGAGCGCCGCGACGGCCCGATCACCGTCACCACCGTATTGGCCGCGATCTGCAGCACCGTCTGCCCGGCCGAAAGCAGCAGCAATGCTCCCAGCACCAACAGGAATTGCCGCATCCCCTGCGCGAGCACCAGCGCCAGGCAACCCGCCGCCATGACCGTCAGACCCGCCGCGATCGCCCGCATATATCCGATTCGAACCACCGATAGCGCCGCCGGCAGGGCGAACAGCAAGTAGCTGGAGTGGAAAGCCAGCTGGATCAGCAGCGCGCTCTTGTAGTCCAGCGCCAGCACCGACTTGAGCTGCGGCACCAGCAGGCCGACCGAAGCGCTCAGGAACCCGCCGATGAAGAACACGCCGATGGAGAGCCAGAACAGGCGGCGGGTCACCGATTCCTGCGCTTCGGACGTGCGGCTGATCGGGGGGGAAAGCGACATGGTGGACATCTATGGCACTCGGCAGGCGAAGGCAAACGGGCCGGATCGCGGAAATGATGTGTCATGAAATCCACAATCTGACATCGATGTCAAATCGTTGCCGAACCGTTTTCAAATGCGCTTGACATCGATGTCAGATTGCGGCCATCAGCCGCTCACAAGGTACAAACCATCTGGGAGGATGACATGACGAGGCACGATCTCGTCGCGGGCACAGCGCTCGCGGCTTGCCTATTTTCCATTTCCACCGCAGCCCACGCGCAGGATGCCGCAGCACCTGCCCAGAATTCGGCGCAACAGGCGTCGTCAGCTGCTTCCAACGGTGACATCATCGTCACGGCCACGCGCCGCGAAACGACTCTTCAGTCGACGCCGATCGCGATTTCGGCCTTCAGCCAGGAAACGCTGACCAAGAACGGCGTCAAGGACGTTACCGACCTGGCCCGTTTCGTGCCTTCGCTGCAGTTCAACCAGCAGGGCGACCAGTCGGCCGTGCTGCTGACCCTGCGCGGCATCGGCAACGACAGTGCCTATACCGAGGTGGCCGACCCCGAAGTCGCCATCTACATCGACGGCATCTACTCGCCGCGCTCGCAGGGCGCCTCGGTACTGATGTACGACATGGAACGCGTGGAAGTGCTGCGCGGCCCGCAGGGCACGCTGTTCGGCCGCAACGCCACCGTCGGCGCGCTCAGCCTGATCTCGGCCAAGCCCAAGCTCGGTGAGTTCAGCGGCAATGTCGAAGTGACCGCCGGCAACTACGACCGTCTCGGCGTGCGCGGTGCGATCAACATCCCCGTCACCGACACCCTGGCCTTCCGCGTCGCCTTCGTCAGCGACCGCCACGACGGCTATGCCGACTACCAGGCCGCGCCTGACATCGCCGGCATCAACAAGTCGGCCTTCGTCACTTCGGGCAAGAAGTACTATGCCGCCGACCAGCAGTCGGGCCGCGTCTCGATGCTCTGGCAGCCGAGCGAGAAGTTCAGCTGGAACCTGTCGGCGGAAGGCTTCCTCGACAACGGCGCGCCGGTGATCGGCCTGCTCCAGACCCCGCGCGCGGGCACCAAGCGCTGGTCCACCCTGAGCGACACCGCGCCCAGCACCGACCGCTATTCGGTCGCCGTGCGCAGCACGATGAACTACGACATCACGGACGGCGTCCAGCTCAGCTACATCGCCGGCTGGTCGCGCATTGGCGGCAGCACCCGCACCGATGCCGATGCGGGCGCCCTGCCCCCGACCGGCCAGGTGGATGCAGACGGCAACGATCTGCCGCTCGGCGCCTTCAACGAGAACGCCACGCTGTCGTCGCGCTATGACTTCCAGAGCCACGAACTCCAGCTCAAGTCGAGCGGCGAGAACGAACTCGACTGGATCCTGGGCGCTTACTACAGCCACGAAAAGAACAAGATCCGCTTCGACATCGACCAGCGCAACGGCTACCGCGACGGTACCTTCAGCTGGGCGGGCAGCTTCATCCAGGCCAATCGCCAGATCGACAGCCGCGCCGTGTTCGGCCAGACCGTGTGGCACGCCACCGACTGGCTGCGCCTGACCGGCGGCCTACGCTACACCTCGGACAAGAAGCAGGACATCGGCGGCCGTAACGTCACGTTCTCGGGCGACGGCTGCACCGATGCCGACAAGGCACCCGGCGGCGCCTGCACCACCGGCATCTTCGGCGCCTATCCCGATGCTTCGGCCGCGGAACTGGTGGCCCTGCTGCCCGGCTTCTCGATCTCGAACAACGACGTGAAGGGCAAGTGGGACAAGCTGACCTACCTCGCCCGCGTCGATGCCGATCTTGCCGAGGACACGCTGGGCTATGCCAGCATCTCCACCGGCTTCAAGTCGGGCAACATCCAGGACAATGCCGGTCTGACCGATCCGGAAACCCTGACCAACTACGAAGTCGGCCTTAAGACCCGCCTGCTCGACCGGGCCGTGACGCTCAACCTGGCGGCCTATTATTCCGACTTCAAGGGATACCAGGTCAACCAGGCCGTCACCTTCCGCGACGATGCCGGCAACGTGGTGCGCAGCCAGATCGTGACCCAGAACGCCAAGGGCGCGAAGGCTTACGGCCTGGAAGCGGAAATGAATGCCGCCTTCACCGCCAACGACCGCCTGAACTTCTCGGCTACGCTGCAGAAGACCAAGCTGGACGATCTGGAAAGCGTCGACGGCCGTCTCTACGACGGTGGCAAGGCGTCTTCCATCGTGCAGCTGCAGGGCAACGAACTGGCCCACGCGCCGCGCTTCTCGGCCACGCTGAGCTACGAGCATGATTTCGAACTAGCGAGCGGAGCCCGGATCACCCCGCGCTTCACCACCCATTACGAAACCAAGAGCTGGCTGAGCTACTTCAACGGCGACGCCAATCCGTTCGTGAACGTCAACGATCCGGCCGACAACATGCCCGACCGCGGCACCAACGGCACGTCGTGGGACAAGCAGAAGGCCTACTTCCGTTCCGACGCCTCGCTCCGGTTCAGCCCGGCAGACGGCAGGTACTCGGTCGAAGCCTTCGTCCAGAACATCGAGAACGGACATATCCGTACCGGTGCTGGTGCCTTCGGCGCGCCGCGCTACGATCCGGTGTTCCTCTCGAACCTGCAGCCGCCGCGGACCTGGGGTGTGCGCGCCAGCGCGAACTTCTGATAGCGAGCTGGAAGGAAAGAACATGACGACCGACTATCCCTCCTCCGGTCGCGTCGTCATCCTGGGCGGCGGTACGGCCGGTTGGCTGGCCGCCGCCTACCTTTCCCGCACGTTGAAGCTGCCGAACGTCACGCTGGTCGAATCCAGCGAGATCGGCATCATCGGCGTGGGGGAGGGGACTTTTCCCACGATCCGCACGACACTGGCGGGCCTGGGGATCAGCGAGGCGGAATTCCTGGTCCGTGCTGACGCCACCTTCAAGCAGGGCGTGCTGTTCGACGGCTGGGCCACCGGCACCGACAGCTATTTCCATCCGTTCAACCTTCCCGTGGGCGGCGAGGACGAAGCGCTGCTGCCGCACTGGATCGCCGATGACAGCGGCCAGCGCCTGCCCTGGGCCGATGCCGTCACCGTGCAGGAGCAAGTGATCCGCGCCGGACGCGGTCCCAAGCGGGTCGAAGACCCCGACTTCTCCGGCCCGATGAACTATGCCTACCACTTCGACGCGGCCCGCTTCGCCGATTACTTGCGCGACATATCCGTCGCCGCCGGGGTCGACCGCATCGAAGGAACCGTCGCCACCGTGGAGCGTGCGGACGATGGCGATATCGCCGCGCTCGTGCTGGCCGATGGCCGCCGCGTGGAAGGCGACTTCTTCCTGGATTGCTCGGGCTTCCGCTCGCTGCTGATCGGCCAGACGCTGGGAGCGGGCTTCACCTCCTGCGCCGGCAGCCTGTTCAACGACCGCGCCCTGGCCATGCAGGTGCCTTATGCCGAACCCGGCGCGCCGGTGCGCCCCTATACTCTGGCCACCGCGCACGAGGCGGGCTGGACCTGGGAAATCGGCCTCAGCGAACGGCGCGGCATCGGCTATGTCTACTCCAGCCGCCATTGCTCGGACGAAGAGGCGGAAGCGACCCTGCGCCGCTATGTCGGCAGCGAAGGCGACAGCCTGACCCCGCGCCAGCTGCGCTTCGAAACCGGCTACCGCGAGACCCAGTGGATCGGCAACTGCGTGGCCGTGGGCCTTTCCGCCGGCTTCTTCGAGCCGCTGGAATCGACCGGCATCATGCTGATCGAGGCCGCGCTCAAGATGATCGGCGAATTCCTCGTTCCCGGCAGCCGCGCCGCCCGCGACGCCGCCGCGCGCAGCTTCAACCGGCTGATGGCGGCCCGCTTCGAGCGCATCGTCCATTTCCTCAAGCTGCACTACTGCATCACCCGGCGCACCGACACCGCCTATTGGCGCGACAATGCCGATCCGGCCTCCATTCCCGAAGCCTTGCAGGACATGCTGGCGCAGTGGCGCCACCGCCCGCCCTCGCGCTTCGACTTCGTGGTGGATCTCGAGACCTTCCTGCCGCCAAGCTACCACTACATCCTCTACGGCATGGGCTTCGAAACCAGCCTTTCCGCCGGTGCGGCCCGCTATCCCGGTGGCGCCGCCGCGCGCGATGTCTTCTCCCGCG
This sequence comes from Novosphingobium sp. BL-S-34, assembly GCF_056857015.1. Taxonomy (NCBI): domain Bacteria; kingdom Pseudomonadati; phylum Pseudomonadota; class Alphaproteobacteria; order Sphingomonadales; family Sphingomonadaceae; genus Novosphingobium; species Novosphingobium sp. BL-S-34. The sequence continues at coordinate 84,052 of NZ_CM166473.1, read as the reverse complement.
TCCGCAGCGCCCATGCCGGCGCCCGCGGTGCCCTGCCCGACCACCGCGCCCTTCTCGACCATTATCACGCTCGCTCGGCCCCCCAGCCCAACAAGGTTTTCCGATGATTTCTGCCACCAAGACTGCCCTGATCGCCGGCCTCATGGGCGGCGCCAGCCTGAGCGCACCGGCGCTGGCTCAAAACGCGCCTGTTCAGAGCGCGCCTGTCCAGAGTGCTGGGGCCTCCACGTCCGCCGCGACCTCCCAGGCCCGCGCCGATGCCCTCGTCAAGCAGATGACGCTGGAAGAGAAGCTGCAGCTGGTCCACGGGTTCTTCCCGCCCCTGGCCAAGCCGGCGGTGCCCATCGCGATGATCCCCTCTGCCGGCCATATCCCCGGCATTCCGCGCCTGGGCATCCCGACCCTGCGGGAGAGCGACGCCAGCCTCGGCGTCGCCAACCAGATCGAGCAGCGCAAGGGCGACGTCGCCACCGCGCTCCCGGCCAGCATCGCCACCGCCGCCACGTTCAACCCGAAGCTCGCTTATGAAGGCGGCGCGATGATCGGCGCCGAAGCCCGCGCCAAGACCTTCAACGTGCTGCTGGCCGGCGGCGTCAACCTGACCCGCGACCCCTGGAACGGCCGCAATTTCGAGTATCTCGGCGAAGACCCGCTGCTCGCCGGCGTCATGGTGGGCCAGCACATCAAGGGCGTGCAGAGCAACCACATCGTCTCCACCATCAAGCACTTCGCGCTCAATTCGCAGGAAACCGGCCGCACCGTGCTCGACGCCCGGATCGGCACCGCCGAACTGCGCGAGAGCGACCTGCTGGCTTTCCAGCTCGGCATCGAGGCCGGCAATCCCGCCTCCGTCATGTGCGCCTACAACAAGGTCAATGGCGACTATGCCTGCGAGAACGACTGGCTGTTGAACAAGGTGCTCAAGCAGGACTGGGCCTACAAGGGCTGGGTCATGTCCGACTGGGGCGCGGTCCATTCCACCGAGAAGGCCGCCATCAACGGCCTCGACCAGGATTCCGGCCAGGAACTGGACGACCAGATGTTCTTCGACGCCAGGTTCGCCGAAGCGGTGAAGGGCGGGCGCATCCCGATGGCCCGACTTGACGACATGGTGCGCCGCATCCTGTTCGGCGTGATCGACAGCGGCTTGATGGACAATCCCGTTCCCGAGAGCGCCCAGCAGATCGACTATGCGGCTCACGCCGAAGTCGCCCAGCGCGCGGCCGAGGAAGGCATCGTCCTGCTCAAGAACCAGGGCGACCTGCTGCCTCTTGCCAGGACCGCGAAGAAAATCGTGCTGATCGGCGCTCATGCGGACGTCGGCGTGCTTTCGGGCGGCGGGTCCTCGCAGGTCCGCTCCGTAGGCGGCGCGCCGGTCGAAATCCCCCTGACCAAGGGCGCCGCCGCCTCCTTCGCACGGATCACCTGGCATGCCTCCTCGCCGCTGAAAGCGATCCAGGCCCTCGCGCCGGGTGCCAGCGTCACTTATGTCGACGGCAGCGACCCCAAGGCGGCAGCCGCCGCCGCGAAGGGCGCGGACATGGCGCTCGTCTTCGCCTGGGCCTGGCGCACCGAGGCGCAGGACCCCGAGAGCATGGCCCTGCCCGACAACCAGGACGCGCTGATCGATGCCGTCGCGGGCGCCAACAAGAAGACGCTGGTGGTCGTCGAAGCGGGCGGTCCGGTGCTGATGCCCTGGGTGAACCGCGTGCCCGCCATCCTCCAGGCCTGGTATCCCGGCCAGCGCGGGGGCGAGGCGATCGCCAATATCCTGTTCGGCGCGGTCGATCCTTCGGGCCGCCTGCCGATGACGTTCCCGGTCGGCATCGATCAGGCTCCGCGCCCGCAGCCGCTCGGCCTGGCCGAACTCCACGCCGCCGAAGCGCGGCGCAGCGCCGGGGACAAGACCGTCTACGGCATGAGCGGCGGCGTCGCCTCCTTCCCGGTCGACTACCCGGAGGGCGCCGATGTCGGCTACCGCTGGTATGCCGCGAAGAACGAAAAGCCGCTGTTCCCCTTCGGCTTCGGCCTTACCTACACCAGCTTCCGCTACGCCAACCTCGAGGTGTCCGGCGGCGCCAGGCTGACCGTCGCCTTCGACGTGACCAACAGCGGCAAGCGCGAAGGCGCCGACGTGCCGCAGCTCTATGTCGAGACGAAAAGCGCCGCAGGCACGAGCGCCTATCGCCTGGCCGGGTTCGAGAAGGTCTGGCTCAAGCCCGGCGAGACCCGTCACGTCTCGCTGACCGTCGATCCGCGCGTGATCGCCCGTTTCGACAACGCCGCGCCCGGCTGGATCGTCGATGCCGGCGCCTATCGCCTGCGCATCGGCCACTTCGCCGGTGACGCCGCTCTCGAAGGCGCCGCCAATCTCGACCGGGTGACCGCCAGGCCGTGACGACCAAGCCCTGATACCCCCGGCGGCGGCACCGGCTTCCCGCCGGCGCGCCGCCACAGCCCCATCCTGACGCCCGCCCTCACAGGAGACCTCATGACCCGCCGTTTCCCAGCCGCTTCCCTGTCGATCCTCGCCCTGGCGCTGACCGGAGCGGCGGGCGCGCAATCTGCGTCTCCTCAGACCGCCTCTCAGGCAGCCTCCCCAGTGGCCAATCCGGCGATCTGGCCCAAGGTGAACGCCCAGCCGAAGCGGGATCCCAAAGTGGAAAAGCGCGTCGATGCGCTGATCCAGGCGATGTCCCTGGAAGACAAGGTCGGCCAGATCATCCAGGTCGACATCGGCTCGATCAAGCCCGCGGACGTGGTCACCTACAAGATCGGTTCGGTGCTGAACGGCGGCAACAGCGGCCCATATGACGACGAATATGCCTCGCCCGCCAAGTGGCTGAAGCTGGCGGACGAGTTCTACGACGCCTCGATGACCCGCAGCGATTCTCGCCCGAAGGTTCCCATCATCTGGGGCACGGATTCGGTCCACGGCAACAACAACATCGTCGGCGCCACGCTGTTCCCGCACAACATCGGCCTTGGCGCCGCCAGGGACCGCGATCTCATCCGCAAGATCGGTGAAGTGACCGCGCTAGAAACGGCGGCGGCCGGGCTCGACTGGACGTTCGCGCCCACGCTCGCCGTCGTGCAGGACGACCGCTGGGGCCGCACGTACGAAAGCTATGGCGAAGAGCCGGAGATCGCGGCGGACTATGCCGGCGCCATGATCGAAGGCGTGCAGGGCAAAGTCGGCACCAAGGACTTCCTCGCCCCCAACCACCTGATCGCCACCACCAAGCATTTCCTGGGCGACGGCGGCACCGGCGGCCGGGACCAGGGCGACACGCGGATTTCCGAACAGGTTCTGCGCGACGTCCATCTCGGCGGCTATCCCGCCGCGATCGAGGCCGGCACCCAGTCGGTCATGGCCAGCTTCTCCAGCTGGAACGGCGAAAAGATGAGCGGCAACAAATCGCTCCTCACCGGCGTGCTGAAGGACCGCATGGGTTTCGACGGCTTCGTGGTGGGTGACTGGAACAGCCACGGGCAGGTCGAAGGCTGCACCAACGAGGATTGCCCCCAGGCGATCAACGCCGGGCTGGACATGTTCATGTATTCCGGGCCGGGCTGGAAGCAGCTCTACGACAATACCCTGCGCGAGGCGAAGGACGGCACCATTCCCATGGCCCGCCTGGACGATGCCGTGCGCCGCATCCTGCGCGTGAAGCTGCGCGCGGGTACGTTCGAGCGCGGCCGCCCCTCGTCCCGCGTGGCGGCCGGCAAGTTCGACGTGATAGCCAGCGCCGCCCACAAGGCCATTGCGCGGCAGGCGGTGCAGGAATCGCTGGTCCTGCTCAAGAACGAGGGCGTGCTGCCGCTGAAGCCCAGCGCCAATATCCTGGTGGCGGGCAAGGCGGCCGACAGCGTGAGCCAGCAGGCCGGCGGCTGGTCGATCACCTGGCAGGGCGCTGACCTGCCCAACTCCGCGTTCCCCAATGCCACCACCATCTGGAAGGGCATCGAGGACACCGTGAAGGCTGCAGGCGGCACCGCGACTTACGCGCCGGACGGCACATTCGCGAAGAAGCCCGACGCTGCGATCGTGGTCTTCGGCGAAACGCCCTATGCCGAGTTCAAGGGCGACATTCCCAACCTGGAATACAGCCCCGGAGACAAGCCGGACCTGGCGACGCTGAAGCGCCTCAAGGCGGCGGGCATTCCGGTCGTTGCCGTGTTCCTGTCCGGCCGCCCGCTATGGGTGAATGCGGAGCTGAACGCCTCGGACGCCTTCGTCGCGGCGTTCCTGCCGGGCAGCGAGGGCGGCGGCGTGGCCGACGTGCTGTTCGCCCGGGCCGACGGCGCGGTCGCTCACGACTTCAAGGGCAAGCTCAGCTTCTCCTGGCCCAAGCGCCCCGACCAATATGTGCTGAACCGCCGCGATCCGGGCTACGATCCCCTGTTCGCGTTCGGCTACGGCCTTTCCTATGCCCGCCCCGGCAAAGTGGGCAAGCTGGACGAAACCCGCCCCGCAGGCATGACCGAGGCGACCCCCGGCACGTTCTACGGCACCGGGCGGACTCCTCCGGGCTGGCAGTTCGACACGCAGCTGGTCAAGGAAACCGGCGTGGACCGGCGCGCGCAGGAAGATGCCCGCCTGTTCACCTGGGGAGAGCCGGGCGGCAAGGCGGCAAGCGGCACGGCAACAGGCCGCGTCGCCATCGTCGCGCCCCGCCCCATCGACCTCTCGCGCGAGAGCAACGGAGAGATCAGCCTGGTGATCCAGTACCGGCTGGAGGGCAAGCCCACCGGCCCGGTCACGCTGGGCATGGAGAGCGGCGGCAAGACGGTGGGCGTCCCGCTCACACAGACACTGGCCAAGGCGGCGCCGGGCACCTGGACCACGTTCGCCATCCCGCTGCAATGCTTCGCCAGCCGCGGCGCCGACATGCACGCCCTCACCGCGCCGCTGGTGCTGTCCGCCACCGGACCGTTCGCCATCGCCATCTCCGACGTGAAGCTGGACTATGTCTCGATGCCGATGAACGCCTGCGGCGGCTGAGGCCCGCAAGGGGCCGGAACGCATCTCCCCCGCTTTTCGGCCCCTCGGACATATTGAGTTCCACGCGCAGAAGTGATCTAATAGGCCCTGCACGCGTAGGCCCGGCCTGCAAGCGTCAGCCTGCGCAGAAAGGGTCCGTTACCCTGACGATGGGCCCTCTTGCCGGGCCATGGTGCTGGCCCCTGACGTTGGGACCTCGCCATGCACAAGGCAGCTTTTCTGGTCTACGCCCTGGTCGTCTACGGACTGTTCCTGGCGACCTTCCTCTATCTGATCGGCTTCCTCGGCAATGTTCCGGGTCTTCCCTTCACGGTGGACCGCGGACCGGGCGCTCCTCTCGCGGCGGCAGGGGTGCTCGATCTGGCGCTGATCGCGCTGTTCGGCCTCCAGCACAGCGTGATGGCGCGGCAGGGCTTCAAGCGGCGATGGACCCGGATCGTCCCGCCCCCGATCGAGCGCAGCACATATGTGCTCTTTGCCAGCCTCGCGCTGATCGTGCTGTTCCTGTTGTGGCGGCCCATCCCCGCGATCGTCTGGGATCTTTCCGGCCCGACGCCCCGCGCGCTGGTCTGGGCGCTGTTCGCCGCGGGCTGGGTGATCGTGCTGACGAGCACGTTCCTCATCGATCACTTCGAACTCTTCGGCCTGAGCCAGGTCATCCGCCACGCGCGCGGAGGAACGCCCGCCGCCCCGCGCATGCGCCAGCCGCTGTTCTACCGCGTCGTGCGCCATCCGCTCTATTCGGGCTTCTTCCTGGCGTTCTGGGCCGCGCCGACCATGACCGGCGGCCACCTGCTGCTGGCGCTGGGAATCTCGGCCTATATCCTGATCGCCATCCGCTACGAGGAGCGCGACCTGGTGCATCTGTTCGGCCACGACTACGAGAGCTATCGGCTGCGCGTGGGCATGCTGGTGCCGCGGTTCCCGGGGAAAGCTTCTAGGCCGCCGCGAAAGTGAGCGCCTCGATCTTGTTGCCGTCGGGATCGCGCACGAAGGCGGCATAGTAGTGACGGTCGTACTCCGGCCTCAGTCCGGGTGCCCCGTCGGCGCTGCCGCCGCTGGCGATCGCCACGCGGAAGAACGCCTCCACCGCCGCGCGCGCTTCCACTTCGAAAGCGATGTGGACGCCGTTGCCCGGCGTCGCCGCGCCGCCGTCTGCCGGGAGGTTGAGGCTGAACACGGTGATCCCCGCCCCGTAGCCGACCGCCTCATCCACATCCAGGGTCCGCGACAGCCCCAGCTCGCGCATGACCGGGTCATAGAAGGCGCGGGCGCGGGCGAGGTCGGACGTGCCGAGGGAAACGTGATGGAGCATGCCCGGGGAACGAGCGCCGGGCGATCCGGTTCCGGCGCGGGGGCTTTGCTGCCGCTTCGCCGGAACCGGATGACGGTCCGACCCGTCAGGCGGGACTGACGAGCATCAGCGCATCCAGCGCCACCGCGCCCTGCCCAGTGGGATGCAGGATCACCGGATTGAGGTCGATCTCCGCCAGCGAGGGCTCTGCCGCCAGGATCGCGCCCACTTGCGCTACCAGCCGCGCCAGCGCCGGTACATCGAGGGCCGGCGATCCGCGGTAGCCGGCCAGCAGCGGCGCGCTTTCAAGCTGCATCAGCTCCGCCGCGATCTGCTCCTGCGTCATGTCGGGCGTGAACAGGCGCACGTCCTGCAGGATTTCCGCCGCCACGCCGCCGAACCCGGCCAGGACCACCGGGCCCCATTCGGAATCGTTGCGACCGCCGACTATCATCTCCAGCCCGCGTGCGCCCATCTTCTCGATGAGAACGCCGTCCAGCACCAGCGCGGCATCGTAAGCGCCGACATTGGCATGGATACGCGTCCACGCCTGGGCCACCGCATCGGCATCCGCCAGCCCCAGGATCACCCCGCCCGCGTCGCTCTTGTGCCCCAGCGCCGCCGCCTGGGCCTTCATCGCCACCGGATAGCCCACCGCATCGGCAGCCGAAACGGCAGCCTCGGCGCCGTCCGCGAAGCGCCCTGCCGGGAACGCGAAGCCGAGCGGCGCCAGCAGTTCCTTCGCGCGGTACTCGGCGATCACGCCCTTGCGATCGCGCAGACCCGGGACCGGCATCGGGGCCGTCTCTGCCGCCTTGAGGTCGCGCGCCGCCAGCGCCCCCAGCCGCGCGAGCGCGCGGAAGGCCCGCTCATTGCTGGGGAAGCAGGGGATGCCCCGCGCCCGCAGCGCGGCGATATGCTCGGGTGGGATCGGGGCGCCTTCGTCCAGTCCGGCGAAGACCAGCGGCTTGTCGATCGTGCGGCCTTCCAGCGCGGCCAGGATCGCAGGCACCTTGATGGCGCACGTCACGGGATCGGTCTGGATGATCCCCGCCACCACGCCGCCGACGCGCGGATCGTCCAGCAGAGCGGCCAGCGTATGGGTGTATATCTCCGGCTGGCTCAACCCCTGCGCCGTGATGTCGAGTGGATTGCTGACCGGCACGAAAGGCGGCAGCGCGGCGCGCAGGGCCGGGGAATCCGCATCACCCAGCGGCGCAAGGGCAATGCCCAGCTCTTCCGCCAGATCGAGCGTCAGCGCCTTGAAGGCGCCGGACTCGCCCAGCACCGCCAGTTCCGCCTGCGCCAGCGCGGGCGCGCGCAGGAGCACTTCGGAGATATCGCCCAGCTCTTCCAGCGTTTCTGCGAAGACCACGCCGGCCCGCTCCACCTTGCGGCGCATCAGCTTGTAGTCGCCCGCCATGGCCCCGGTATGGGTCGCGGCGGATTCGCGCGCGGCGCTGGACTTGCCGGGGTGCAGCAGCACCACCTGCTTGCCTGCTTCGCGGGCACGGCGCGCCGCGGCCAGGAAGCGCGCGGGACGGCGGAACTGCTCCACGATCATGGCGATGACCTGGGTGTCGCCATCCTCGACCAGCCAGTCGACATAGTCCTCGACGCCGCTGGCGGCCTCGTTGCCGGTCGAAACCGAATAGCTGATCGCCAGGTCGCGCGCCTGGAAGGTGGTGCAGAGCACGGCCGCCATCGCGCCCGATTGCGACACCACCGCCACCGCGCGGCGGCCCGACGGGGCGACCGTGTCGGTCTCCACGAAGGTCAGCGGTATGCCGTCTACATGGTTGACCAGGCCCAGGCAGTTCGGCCCCTCGATCACCATGCCGTGCTCGGCGGCGATGCGGGCGATTTCCGCCTGCTGCGCCTTGCCCTCTTCACCGCCTTCGGCAAAGCCTGCCGAGAAGATGATCGCGCCGCCGCAGCCGCGCGCGGCCAGACCGCGCACGGCGTCCACCACGCCCGCCTGCGGGATCGCCAGGACCGCCACGTCGACGCCTTCGGGCAGAGCCTCCACGGAAGGCAGGCAGGTGCGGAAACCGATCGTCTCGCGCTTGGGGTTGATGGGATAGACCTCCCCCGCGAACGCGTTGCGGTCGAGATTGCCCAGCACCGAGGCGCCGAGCGCCCCGGGCTTGTCGCTTGCACCCACCACCGCGACCGAGCGCGGCCGCAGCAGACGCGCGATCGCGTCCCTCGGCAGGGTTCTTTCGTTCATCGCTGCCTCTCCCAGGGCCTGGCGCTCAGCGCGCCTTGTTCAGATCGTAGGCGCCGAGACCGGGCTTGTACGTCTTGTCGTCGATGAATTGGCGGGTGGCTTCCTTGCGCCCCTCGCCATCGAAGAAGTTCGCCGCTTCCTGCGTGCGCACGAGGTAGTCCATCGAATTGTCGAAGGTCATCTCGCTCACCCGGCGGATCGCCCACTTGGTGCCGCGCAGGGCCACGGGGTTCTTGCCGAGCAGGACCGTGGCCACTTCGGTCACGCGCGCCTTCAGCTTCTCCGCCGGCACCGCTTCGTTGACGAGGCCCCATTCGGCGGCCTTCCGGCCATCGATGTTCTCGCCCATCATGGCGTGGTACATGGCGTTGCGGAAGCCGGTCAGCTCGACGATGATCTTGCTGGCTCCGCCGCCGGGCAGGATGCCCCAGTTGATTTCGGACAGGCCAAACTGCGCGTCTTCCGCGGCAACCGCCAGGTCGCAGCCGAACAGTGGGCCATAAGCGCCGCCGAAGCACCAGCCGTTGACCATCGCGATCGTCGGCTTCTCGTACCAGCGCAGGCGTTCCCACCAGCCATAGGCTTCGCGCTGGGCCTTGCGGACATGGCCGAGGCCCTTCTCTTCGTTTTCGCGGAAGTATTCCTTGAGGTCCATGCCGGCCGAGAAGGCGGTGCCCTCTCCGGTCAGCACCAGGACGCCCACGTCGTCACGGAATTCCAGCTCGTCGAGCACTTCCTTCATGCGCCGGTTGAGGCTGGGGCTCATGCAATTGCGCTTCTCGGGGCGATTGAACGAGACCCAGGCGATGCGGTTTTCGACGGTGTAGGAAACGGTATCGGTTTCAGCGCGGTCTTGCATGGCTATCCTCTTTCCTTGATTGCTGTCATGCATAGCAACACGATTGCTATCGTCAATAGCATAAACAACGAGGGACCATGACCGATCTTCTGGGGCAACTGCCGGGCTATGCGCTGCGCCGCGCCGCCAATGCCGTGATGGGCGAACTGGGCGACCTGCTGGGCGATCGCGGTTTCCGCATCACCGAGGCTGCCGTGCTGCTGCTGGTCCAGGACCGTTCGGACCTCACCAGCAGCCAGATCGGCAAGACGCTGGACATCCAGCGCGCCAACATGGTGCCGCTGCTGAACCGGCTGGAAGCGGCCGGCTGGATCCGCCGCGAGCCGCTGGACGGCAAATCGCTGGCGATCATGCTTACGCCCGAAGGGGCGGCAAAAGTCACGGAACTCGGTGAAGTGATCGAGGCGTTCGAGCAGAAGCTGCTGGACCGCGTGCCCGCCGAGCACCGCGACCACTTGCTCCCCGCGCTCAACGCCATCTGGCGATAGGCGGCGGGCGCGCCGCCGAAGTGGAGAGCGGGTTGCCCCGCTCTCGGTTCCCTCAGATCGGGTAGTGGCCCGGCTGCGTTTCCACCGTGATCCAGCGGGTCTCGGTGAAGCTGTCCAGGCCCTGCCGGCCGCCGAAGCGCCCATAGCCCGAGGCGCCGACGCCGCCGAAGGGCATCTGCGCCTCGTCATGCACGGTCGGGCCGTTGACGTGGCAGATGCCGGATCGGATGCGCCGCGCGACGCCCAGCCCGCGTGCGGTGTCGCGGGTGAAGACAGCGGCGGACAGGCCGTATTCGGTGTCGTTGGCCAGTTCGACGGCGTGGTCCTCGTCCCGCGCGCGGATCATGGCGACGACCGGGCCGAAGCTCTCGTCGCGGTAGAGGTTCATCGCCGAAGTCACGCCGTCCACCACGGTCGCGGGCATGAGCACGCTGTCCGCCGCGCCGCCCGTGAGGATGCGCGCGCCCTTGTCGGCGGCATCGGCGATCAGCGCATTGACGTGGTCCACGGTCTTGCGGTCCACCACGGCGCCGAGCGGGGTCTTGCCCTCACGCGGGTCGCCCGTGGTCATGGTGGAGACTTTCGCGGCGAACTTCTCCGCAAAGGCGTCCGCCACCGCATCGACCACGATGATCCGCTCGGTCGACATGCAGATCTGGCCCTGGTTCATGAAGGCGCCGAATGCCGCGGCCTTGACCGCCTCATCCAGGTCGGCGTCGTGCAGCACCACGAATGGCGCCTTGCCGCCCAGTTCGAGCAGACAGGGCTTGAGATGCTCGGCCGCGCGCTTGGCGATGATCTTGCCGACCGCGGTGGAGCCGGTGAAGTTGATGCGCTTCACGGCAGGCGCATCGATCAGCGCGCCCACCACTTCGGCCGCCTGGGCCGGGGCATTGGTGACGACGTTGACCACACCCTCGGGGAATCCGGCCTCGGCGAAAGCCTCGATGATCAGGGCATGGGTGCGCGGGCATTGCTCGCTGGCCTTGAGGATCACGGCATTGCCGCACGCCAGCGGCACGGCGATCGCGCGCACGCCCAGGATGATCGGGGCGTTCCAGGGCGCAATGCCCAGAATCACGCCCACCGGCTCGCGGATCGCCATGGCCAGGCAGCCCGGCTTGTCCGAGGGGATGATCTCGCCGGTGATCTGGGTGGTCAGCGAGGCCGCCTCGCGCACGATCCCGGCGGCCAGCGTCAGGTTGAACATGGCCCAGCCCGCGGTTGCGCCGATCTCGCCCATCATGGCATCGACGAACGCCTCCTTGCGCGCTTCCAGCGCATCGGCGGCCCGCAGCAGCACCGCGCGGCGCGCATTCGGCCCCAGCGCGCCCCAGGCTGGCTGCGCAGCGCCGGCCCGGGCGGCGATCGCAGGCATCTGTTCGGCCGTCATGGCCTCTGCGCTGGAGGCGACGTCGCCGGTCAGCGGATTGATGCGCTCGAACTTCATGGCGTGGATTCTCCCAAAGATTTAGCTATTGGCTATAGCATTAAACCGGGCCATGCAAGCGGCGCGCATCGGCTGACGGCCGCAAGGCGTTGACCGGCAGGCCCTGTTCCGCGCATCGTCCGCCCAGCGTTGCATGGCTGAAGGATGTGGAATTGGACCGGTGGCAAGCCATGAGGATCTTCGTCCGGGTGGCGGAAACGGCGAGTTTCGTCGAGGCGGCCCGGCAGATGCATCTCAGTCCGCCGGCCGTCACGCGGGCGGTGTCGGGCCTGGAAGAGGACATCGGGGTCAGGCTGCTGGTGCGAACGACGCGATCGGTGAAGATGACCGAAGCCGGCCAGCGCTATTTCGAGGATTGCCGCCGCATCCTGGCCGACATCGCCGAAGCGGAGGCTTCCGCGGCGGGATCGCACGGCAATCCCACCGGCACGCTCATCGTCACCGGGCCGATCATGTTCGGGCAGATGCACGTCCTGCCGATCCTGCTGGAATATCTCGACATGTTCCCACGCGTCACCGGCCGCAGCCTCTTCGTGGACCGGGGCGTCAACATCGTCGAGGAAGGGATCGATGTCGCCGTGCGGATCGGGCATCTCCCCGCCTCGGGCCTCAGCGCCACGCGCGTGGGCTGGGTGCGGCGGACGATCTGCGGCGCGCCTTCCTATTTCGAGCGGCACGGCGTGCCTCGCTCCCCAGCCGATCTCGCGGATCACCGCGTGATCGTGCCGACCGGCGCCTGGGTCTCCCCGGAGTGGCACTTCGGCCCCGACGGCCGGACCCGCGTGACCGTGCACCCGCGGCTGCTGTGCAATACCAACCAGGCCGCTATCGCCGCCGCCGAGCAGGGCTGGGGCATCACCCGCGTGCTGTCCTACCAGGTCGGCCCGGCGCTGGCGGCGGGGCGCCTGCAGTCCGTGCTGGACGATCATGCCGAAAGCCCGATGCCGATCCACGTCGTCCATGCCGAGGGGCGGCATGCCACCGCCAAAGTGCGGGCTTTCGTGGACCTGGCCGTCCAGCGCCTGCGCGGCAACGACCTGTTGCAGTGATGGGGCCATTATTCCTCAAACAGGAACAATGATTTCCGCAGACACCCGATTATCGAGATCGGGCATAAGAACTACTTCTTCCATCAGAGGCTGACGCAGCTCGCTCGGCCGCTCTCACGAAAGTGGAAGACATGACCAAGCCCCTGATGCCCGCCCCGATCCCCGAGACGTTCCAAGCCGCCACCCACAATACGGCCTCCGCCGCCGCCCACGATGCGGCCTCCGCCGCCATCCACTACCGCACCGCCACGGTCGAAGGCCTGACGATGGCCTATCGCGAAGCCGGCCCGGCGGACGCCCCGGTGGTGCTTCTGCTCCACGGCTTCCCCACGTCTTCGCACATGTTCCGCAACCTGATCCCGCTGCTGGCTGATGGCTACCGCGTGATCGCGCCGGACTATCCCGGCTTCGGCCAGAGCGACGCACCGGACCACACCGCCTTCGACTACAGCTTCGCCCACTATGCCGACCTGGTCGACGCCTTGCTGGAGCAGCTCGGCGCCGCGCGCTATGCCATGTATGTCATGGATTACGGGGCGCCCGTGGGCTACCGGCTGGCGCTGAAGCACCCCGAGCGCGTCACCGGACTGATCGTGCAGAACGGCAATGCCTATGACGAGGGGCTCGGCGCGTTCTGGGACCCGATCAAGACCTACTGGCAGAGCGGATCGGCCGAGGACCGCGAGGCGCAGGCCTGGCTGGTGACGCCCGAAGCCACCCGCTTCCAGTACACCGACGGCGTCCGCGACGTCACCCGCATCAGCCCGGACAACTGGGTCCACGACCAGGCCCTGCTAGACCGGCCGGGCAACCGCGAGATCCAGCTCGACCTGTTCTACGACTACCGCACCAATGTGCCGCTCTATCCCGCGTTCCAGCAGTTCTTCCGCGAACGCAGGCCGCCGACGCTGATCGTCTGGGGCAAGAACGACACGATCTTCCCCGAATCCGGCGCTCATCCCTACTTGCGCGACCTGCCCCAGGCCGAAATGCACATCCTAGACACCGGGCACTTCGCCCTGGAGGACAAGCTGGACGAGATGGCGCCGCTCATCCGCAGCTTCCTCGACCGTGAGGTGGCGACCCGCTGATCCGGGCCACAAGGGGGCCGGGCACCCGCCCGGCACCCTTTTCCCACCCGTCATCGCTTTGGAGATGGACCATGTCCTACGGATTTCTGGATATCGCCACGACGCCCGGCGTTCGCGCGGCCCAGGCGGAAATGGGCGCCGACCGCCAATGGGCCCACTTCGAGGGAGACCGCGAATTCGACCGCTTCACCGCGAACGAGGCGGCCTTCATCGCCGCGCGCGACAGCTTCTACATGGGGTCCGTATCCGAAGACGGCTGGCCCTATGTCCAGCATCGCGGCGGCCCCGCCGGCTTCCTCAAGCTGGTGGACGAACGGACGCTGGCCTTCGCCGACTATCGCGGCAACCGCCAGTACATCAGCACCGGCAACCTGGCCGCGAACGACCGGGCCTGCCTGATCCTGATGGACTATCCGCGCCGCATGCGGCTGAAGATCTATGCCCATGTCGAGAAGCTCTCGCTTGACGCCGATGCGGCGCTGACCGATCTCGTCATGGACCCCGGCTACAAGGCGCGGCCGGAGCGGATCTTCCGGTTGCGGCTGGCGGCGTTCGACTGGAACTGCCCCCAGCACATCACGCCCCGCTTCACCGAGCGGGAAATCGAACAGGCGGTCCGCCCGTTGCACGAGCGGATGGCCGAACTGGAGGCGGAGAACGCAGCCCTGCGCAGCCGCCTGGAAGAAGGACACGCATGATGGAAAACCCGCGCCCGCCGCTGCCGCCGTTCACTGCCGAAAGCGCGGCCGAGAAAGTACGCCTGGCCGAGGATGGCTGGAACAGCCGCGACCCTGCCCGTGTCGCGCTGGCCTATACGCCTGACAGCGCATGGCGCAATCGCGCCGAATTCCTGAACGGACGCCCGGCCATCGTCGCTTTCCTCACCGCCAAATGGCAGCGCGAACGCGACTACCGGCTGATCAAGGAACTCTGGGCCTTCCGCGAAAACCGCATCGCCGTGCGCTTCGCTTACGAATGGCACGACGACAGCGGCGACTGGTTCCGCTCCTATGGCAACGAGAACTGGGAGTTCGACGCCGATGGCCTGATGCGCAGGCGCCTGGCCTGCATCAACGACGCCCCCATCGCCGCGGCCGACCGGCTGTTCCACTGGCCGCTCGGGCGCCGTCCGGACGAGCACCGCGGCCTCAGCGACCTCGGGCTCTGACGATATCCGCTGCGCCGGGCGCGGTGTTGCGCTTCAGCGCACCCGGCCCGGCACATCGGGACGTTCAGCGGCCCAGCGTCCCGGCCCAGGCACGCATGTCCGCGGCAAAACGCGTCAGTTCGCCTTCGTCCTCGAACACCGAATGGCCCGCCGCATAAGTCTTCGAGGTGCGGCGATCCGGCCCGATCCCGGCATGGTCGAGCGCGAACTGCCCCGCCGCGACCGGCGTTGTGATGTCGTAGTAACCGCCAACGGTCATCAGCTTCATGTCCGGCTTGTCGGCCATGGCCCTGGCCAGGAAGGGCGCGAAGCGCACGGTGCGATAGACTTCGCCGCGGCCCCAGTCCCACTTGAAGTTGATGCCCAGGTTGAGCGTGCGATAGGCGCTCGGCAAGGGATAGCCCAGGTCCTTGCCGATGTAGTCGGCGATCAGATGGCCGGTCTCCCCGCCCAGCGTCATGGAAGGATCGTCGAAGGGCGGATGCATGTTGGATTCGGCAATGGCGCGCGTCGCGCGGCCGTCGAGCTGGCCGGTGCGCAGGCCCTTGGCGGAAAGCAGGCCGAGCATGAAGGATTGCCGGTCGAGCTGCAGCCCGTCCTTTTCCACCGTCGCCGCGGGGATCCCGATCAGTTCCGAGATGCGTGCGGCGATTTTCGCCCGGTCGGCCTCCGTCAGCGACGCGCCGGCGATGAGGGCGCGGGCATAGTCGTTCTCGGCAAAGGCGCGGGCTTCGGTGAAGTGCTCCGCCACCGACTTGCCCTTGCGGTCGACGGCCTGATGATACCAGGCGACGGCGGCGAGCGTGGGCAGGAGCGAAACGTCGGAGATCACGGGGCCGTCGTTGTCGCCCAGCGAGAGCGAGAACAGCGCCACGCCGTCGGGCAGCGGCAACTTCGCCTTGCTTTCGGCATCGAGCATGGCCAGCGCCCGTGCGGTGCCGTAGCTTTCGCCCACGATCGCGAAAGGCGCATCGGTGCGGCCATTGGCCCGGCGCCAGCGCTGCAACACGTCGGCCACGGCGGCGGCATCGCCGGAGACCGAGAACAAGCTGGTGGCGTCGGCGCCCTTCACCGGCATCGAGGCGCCGGTGCCCGGCGGATCGATGAACACCAGGTCGGCCACGTCGAGCAGGCTGTGCGGATTGTCGTCCAGCCGCGCGGCATCGCCCTTGCCGACGATCCGGCGTGGGCCGAAGGCGTTGAGGTGCAGCGGCGAGGACGATGCGCCGGGGCCGCCGTTGAAGAAGAACAGCACCGGCCGCTTCGCAGTGACCCCGGTGTGCTTCGCATGGGCCGCATTGCGCGCGACATAAGCGTAAGTGACGACCACCGCCGCCGTCTGCCCCTTGGCGTTCGCCACCGGCGTTTCGGTGACGATAGCGTCATAGCCCAGCTTTCGGCCGCCGAAAGTCCCCTGGTGGCGGGTGAGCACGACCCTGTCGCTGGCGGCAGGACGCTCCACCATCGGCTCCATGGCCTTGAGGAATACCGGCGGCATCGGCAGGCTTTCGTCCTGCGCCAGCAGCGGACCCGCGGGCAGGAGCGCGGCCAAAGGCAGGAGCGCGGAAAGGGCTAGCAGGCTGGAACGCGGGAAAACGGTCTTCTTGGCGGACATGGGGTCTGGTTCCAGATCAGGAGGAAGCCGGCAGCGCGGCGATCAGGCGTTCGATGTCGTCCATCGTGTTGAACCACGAAGGACAGATGCGGAACCGGTTGTGGCTGAGCGTAATCGCCACCCCGGCCCGGTTCAGCGGCTCGGCCAGCGCCTTGTGCGCATCCGGCAGGACGCATGTGAGCAAGGGGCTGCGACAGTCGCGCGGCGTGACGACCGTGTAGCCCTTGGCGGGCAGCGCTTCGTGCAGTCGGCGCAGCAGGGGCTGGCGATGGGCCATGATATTGTCCACGCCCAGTTCCAGCAGCTTCGCCAGGGACCAGTCGAGCTGGGCCATCACCGCGTGCGAATGCGTGCCCATGGCGAACAGGCCTTCGGCATCGCTGCGCGGCGTCATGTCGGCGATGGTCTCGCCGGGCTGGTCGTAGGGATAGACGTGCGGGTTGAAGCCATCGAGCTGATAGTAGCCGAAGCGCTTGCGCTTGAGGCGCGGCAGCCGGTCTGGGCGGACATAGAGGAAGCCCAGCCCGAAATCGCCCATGAGCCACTTGTAGCTGGCCGTCGCCGCGAAATCGACGCCGGTGGCCCTGACGTCGATCGGCACGGTGCCCGCCGCATGGATGATGTCGGCATAGACCAGCGCGCCGCGGGCATGGGCAATCTCGCAAATGCGCTTCAGGTCATGCTCGAAGCCGTTGTAGGTGGAGACGAGCGAGAGGCTGACCAGCTTCGTATCGGGACCGATCGCCTTCTCGTAGGCATCGGGATCGATCCGGCCTTCCGTCGGGCGGATCCAGCGCACGTCCACGCCTTGCTTGCCAAGCTGGTCGTAAAGCCAGAACGAGCCGAAGAAATGCAGCGTATCGGTCACCACGCTGCCTCTGGCGGCCGGCAGGTCGAGCGCATCGACGATCGATTGCTCTCCCGCGGTCGTGCTCTGGACGAACGCGAGGTCTTCCGGGGCCGCGTTGATGAGGCGGGCGAAGGCGGACTTGATGCGGACTTCGGTATCGTGGCTGGACCACTCGCGCATTTCGGTGCGGGTCCGGAAATAGGCGTCCACCGATGCCTTAGCCGGCAGGGGCACCGGATGCATCGTGCCGGAATCGAGGTAGACCTTGGCCATGGGCGCGAAGTCGCCCGCCCGTGAAAGCGAGCCGGCCGCAGCAGGCGCGGCCGCAAGGGCCTCTCCCGCCATTGCCGGGGCCAGCGGCAGGAGCGCCGAACCGCGCAGCAAGGTGCGGCGGGAAAGTGCGGTTTCGGCGGGCGAATCGGATCGCTGGATCATTTACGCATCCTAGGCAAAGGCTTGCGCATAAGAATTGCGCATTTCGGGCGTTGCTGCATCGGCAGTCAAGAACGCGTGCCGACGGTGATCGCGCGCCATCCCCTTTCGCGCATAAACTTGCCTCCACAACTCGGCTAGGGTCGGCGGGAAGCTGATCCCCGTGAAAGGTCCCAGATGCCTGCCAAGCCCAACCGCCTGCCTCGCCCGGCACGGATCTTCACCGCCCTGATCGCCGCCACACTGGGGGCCAATACCCCTACCCTGGGGAACAGCATCCCGGCCCATGCCGAACCAGCGGGCAGCGTCTGCACCCCTGCGGAATCCGGTGCCTCGGCCCGGCTCGGCCGCATGGACTATGCCGCCTGCGCCGGGACCATGGAGATCGGCGACCGCCAGACCGGCAAGCAGGCCGACTTGTTCTACACCGCCTACTTCGTAAAGGCCGCAAGCCCCGAAACGCGGCCCATCGCCTTCGTGTGGAACGGCGGGCCCGGCGCGGATTCGCGCCTGCTGCAGTTCCATGCCCTCGGCCCGCGAACGCTCAGGGGCGCCGCGCTGGCGGACAATCCCGGCAGCCCCCTGGCCGCGGCCGACCTGGTATTTCTCGATCCCGCCGGCACGGGCTTCAGCCGCGCCGCTTCCGAACGGGCGGCCAAGAGCCTCTATTCGACCACCGGAGACCTCTCCGCCACGACGGCGTTCATCCTGAACTTCCTCAAGAGCCGGGGGCGCGAGAAGGCGCCGGTCTATCTCGTCGGCGAGAGTTTCGGCACCTGGCGCGCGGCCGGCGTGGCGGAAGCCCTGATCGACGCGGGCCAGCCGGTCGCCGGGATCGCGCTCGTTTCCGGGGGGATACCGATGGGCGAGGAACGCGACCGGGCGCTGATGCGCGCGCTGACCCTGCCCAATCGCACGGCGACGGCGCTGGCCCTCGGCAAGCTCGACCCGGCGCTGGCGGCAAAGCCGGCCAAGACCCTTGCCGCTGCCGAGCAATGGGCGCGGGAGGTCTGGTATCCCGCCCTGGCCCATCCCGATGCCCCCGGCGACCGCACCCGCGTGGTGGCCGGCCTGGCGCGCTATACCGGGCTTGCACCGGCCGCGATCGACGCGAAGACGCTCTGGGTATCGCCGCGGGACTTCCGCACCAGGCTGCTGGCATCGGAGGGCAAGACGCTGGGCATCTTCGACATGCGCCGCACCGCGCCGCCGGCCGACGACAAGACCGACGAGAAGGCCGGCGATGCCGCGATCCTGGCCTTCTACCGCCAGACGCTGGGCTATCGGCAGGGCCAATACGCCGGGATCGACATTCCGGAGCTGCCGGTAGGCAACGACTGGCAATACGACCAATCGCCCATCACCAAAGAATCGCTCGCCCGCGCCATGGCCGGCGAAGGCCCGCCCAGCGCATCGCAGCCCTGGGTCCAGCGCGCTCTGGAGAAGGCGCCTGCCCTGCGGGTCCTGGTGGCGACCGGCCTTTACGATTCGCTTAACGGCTGCGCCGCAAACCGGCAGGCCGCCGCCGATTTTCCCGCCGCCCTGGCGGAGCGGATCACGGCGCACTGCTATCGCGGCGGCCACATGATGTACGAGGAGCCCGCAGAGGCCGTGCAATTCGCCAGCGACTTATCCGCCTTCTTCCGCAATTCACAACCCTCGGCAAAGTGAGGCTAGAAATTTCGCGATTCCGCTTCGGTGCGAAATTTCAATTCAAACAGCCTCACCCGCGCATCGCACAACGCAACCCCCTCGCTGCCCGCCTGCGCTAGTCTCTCGCTCAGGGATTAAAAACGCATAGAGCACATGAGGGGTAGTTCGATGATCCAGTCACGCATGGAGAGGGCCGGCCTGGCGGCGCTCATGGTTTCCACCGCCGTCGCCGCGCTGTTCGCCGCCCCGGCCTTCGCGCAGGACCTCGCGCCGGCTGCCGACGACAGCGCTTCCGCCGTGGACATCGTCGTCACCGGATCGCGCATTCGCCGCGACGCCTCGGACGAGACCGCCCCGCTCAATGTCGTGGACAGCCAGACGATCGCGGATCGCGGCTATATCAGCGCCTCGGAAGCGTTGAACCAGCTCACTTCGAACAGCCCCATGCTCAACCAGGCCGACGGCAGCGGCGAAGGCAGCGGTTCGGGCCAGCAGTTCCCCAACCTCTTCGGCCTGGGCGCCGGGCGCACGCTGACCCTGCTCAACGGCCGCCGCATGGTGACCAGCTCCTCGGGCCTGGGCGATGCCCAGGTGGACGCCAACATCATCCCGCTCGGCCTGCTGGACCGGGTGGAAGTGGTGCAGGGCGGCGGCGCGGCGGTCTATGGATCGGACGCCATCGCCGGCGTGGTCAACTACGTGCTGAAGGAAAGCTTCGAAGGCCTCGAACTCGATGGCCAGAACGGCATTTCCTCGCGCGGGGACTATCACACCTACAGCCTGCGCGGCACAGCGGGCAAGAACTTCGCGGACGGACGCGGCAATGTCGCCATCGACCTGAACTATGCCCAGTCGCCTACGCTGATGTTCGCCGCGCGCCCGCTTTCGGCGCTGGGCCGCCTGACGGTGAGCAACCCGGACGATACCGGCCCCAGCGACGGCATTCCCTCGGTCAAGGAACTGTTCGACGCGCACTTCTGGGAATTCAACTCGAACGGCGTGCTGTTCAACACGCCCGCCCCCTTCACGCGCTTCCTGACCCAGTCGAACGGCACGCCGCTGCAGTTCGATTCCAGCGGCAACGTGGTGCCCTACGATCCCGGTACCAGCGTGGGCATTCCCTTCTCCAGCGGCGGACAGGGCTTCGCCTATCGCGACCTGGCGGGGCTGCGCACCGGCGTCCAGCGCTTCACCGGCAACCTGATCGCGCACTACGACCTGACCGACGCGATCACCCTGCGCACCGAACTGCTCTATGCCCATACCGAAGGCACCGAGATCCCGCAGGGCCAGAGCCGCACGATCCTGAACTTCGGCACTTACGCGGGGCCGGTGGTCTTCACGATCGACAACCCCTACCTGACCGACCAGGCCAAGGCCGCGCTTTCCGCCGCCCGCCCGGCCTTCGCGGCCGGCGCGCCGCTGTTCCTGTCCAAGTATTTCCAGAAGCTGACGCCGGACAATCTCCAGCGCTACAAGACCGACACCTATCGCGCCCTGCTCGGCGTGGACGGTGAGTTCTCGGCCGGAAGCCGCAACTTCTACTGGTCGGTTTCCGGCAGCTATGCCCGGGTCGACGGTTCGCAGCGCCGCTGGGAAGTGGACAACGCCAAGTACGCGAACGCCATCGACGCGGTGCTCTCGGGAGGCCAGATCGTCTGCGGCATCAACGCCGACGCCGATGCCACCAACGACGACGCGGCCTGCGCGCCGATCAACCCCTTCGGCAACGGCAATGTCTCCAAGGCCGCGCAGAAGTACGTAAGCGTGCGCGCCGGACTGGACTATCGCAACGAGCAGACCGACATCCTCGCCACGCTCGGCGGTGACGTGGTCCGCCTGCCGGGCGGCACGGTGAAGTTCAGCCTGGCCTACGAGCACCGCGACGAGCAGGTTTCCTACAACCCGCTCGCCGCCAACCAGCAGGGCCTGTTCGGCGGCGGCACGCTGGAGATGGCGCAGTCGGCCGGGTACAATACCGACGAACTCTCCGGCGAACTGCTGATCCCGCTGATCGACAGCGCGATGAACGTGCCGATCGTGCGGATGCTGGAAGCCAGCGCGGCGGGCCGCCTGGTCGACAACTCGATCGCCGGCAAGGAGCAGGTCTGGGATCTCGGCCTGCGCTGGCAGCCGGTGGACGGCGTGACCCTGCGCGTCAGCCGCAGCCG
The DNA here is from genome assembly GCF_056857015.1 of Novosphingobium sp. BL-S-34. Classification (NCBI taxonomy): domain Bacteria; kingdom Pseudomonadati; phylum Pseudomonadota; class Alphaproteobacteria; order Sphingomonadales; family Sphingomonadaceae; genus Novosphingobium; species Novosphingobium sp. BL-S-34. The sequence goes on along the minus strand of NZ_CM166473.1, from coordinate 62,697 downwards.
CAACTTCCGCGCGCCCACCCTGGCGATGCTGTTCGCGCCGACGACGACCTCGCTCGGTTCGGTGGGCTACGACCCCTGCGACGCCGACCGCATCAACAGCGGCGCCAACCCTTCGGTACGCTATGCCAACTGCGTGGCCGCCTTCACCGCGAACGCGAACTACGGCGTAGAGGCCGACGGCACCAATGCGGGCCTCAGCCCGGCCGAACGCCTCGCCCGGTTCCAGGACCCGGCCGAGAACTTCGAGCGCGCCACCATCACCACGGGCGGCAACCCGAACCTGCGCAACGAGATCTCGGATACCTTCACGTACGGTATCGTGCTCCAGCCCAAGTTCATCCCCGGCCTGACGATCAGTGCGGACCGCATCGAGATCGACCTCAAGGACGGTCTTTCGGCCTTCACCACCGAGGACTTCACGGCCGCCTGCTATGACAACACCAACCCCGATCCGGCTGTCTGCAACGCGTTCTCGCGCATTGCCGCCTCGGACGGCGTGAGCCCGGGCGGCACGATCCTGGCCGGCACCACCACGACCTTCAACGCCGGTGTCGTCAAGTATCGCGGCGAAGTCTACGCCATCGACTACACCTTCGAGCCCGGCCGGATCGGCGCCTTCCACGTCGGCGTCAACGCCACGCACAACACGCTGCTGACCACCTCTGTCACCGGCGAGAACTATATCCGCACTGACAACACGTACGAGAAGCCCACCTGGGAAGGCCGCTTCAACCTGGACTGGACCAGGGGTCCGGTGCGGGTGAGCTACCAGGCCTACTACCTCGACAAGACCCGTGCCGCCTATGACGCCACGATCGAAACCAACCCCAACCCGATGCTGGACAGCAACCTGACGCACTCGATCTCGGCGCAAGTCGAAGCGGGCGCGATCACCTTCCGCGCCGGCATCGACAACTTCACCGACGAAGCGCCTTCCTACCCGCAGATCGCCTATGGCGACATCCTCGGCCGCCGATTCTGGATCGGCGCCAAGCTGAAGATGTGACGGGTTCCGGCGGCGCTGGGGAACATTCCCTTCCCGGCGCCGCCGCCACCCGACGCACTCGGCATTACCCGGCAGATACGAGACAATGGCTTCCCGCCCAGACGACCAGACCTCGCAGTCCTACGCCCAATGGGTCAGGCGCTCGATCATCCGGAACAGCAATTCCCGCAGCCTCCTCGTCAGCCTGTTCGAAAGCTCGGTCCCCGAGCCGCGCGACCTGCTGCGCGACGTGCTGCTCGAAGGCTTCGAGGCGGGCATGACCTCGCGCTACGCCAGCACTTTCGTGAAGGGCAATCCCTACCTCGTGGCCGCGCTGGCGCGGGACTACGGCGTGCGCGAGGAACAGGTGCTGACGACCACCGGCGCCACGGGGGCGCTGTCCCTGATCTACCGCGCGCTGCTTTCGCCGGGCGACCGCGTGCTGGTGGAGAACCCCAGCTTCGAACTGTTCGGCAACCTGGCTCAGGCCAGCGGCATCGCGGTGGACACCTTCGAGCGCCCGGCACCGCGCTTCGCCATCGATCCGGGCGCGGTCGAGGCCGGCCTGCGACCGGAGACGCGGATGATCGTGATCTCCAACCTGCACAACCCTTCGGGCATGGCGGTGGACGATGCCACGATCGCCGCGCTGGGAGAGATCGCCGAGCGGCACGACCTCCTCGTCGTGGTGGATGAAGTCTACGCGCCTTACGCCGGAACGCGGATCCGCCCGGCCGCCTCGCTCGGTGCATCGCCGCGGCTGGTCTCGGTCAACAGCCTGACGAAGATCTTCGGTCTCAGCACCTTGCGCTGCGGCTGGATCGTCGGGGACGAGAGCGTGGTCAATCCCGTGCGCGAACTGGCGCAGGAGGTGGACTTCGCGATCTCGAACCTCGCTCACGCAGTATCCGCGCTCATCGTCGAGCATCCCGCGCGCTTTCTGGACAATACGTTCTCCGTGCTGGCCAAGGCGCGGCCGATCATCGAATCCTACCATGCCTACTGGCTAGCCGAGGGCCTGGCCGAGGGCGAACTGCCGGAAAGCGGCTGCATCGCCTTCCCCCGCCTTGTCGGGATCGGGGATACCGAGCGCTTCTCCGGCTGGCTTTCCGATCGCTGCGGCGTACTGGTGGCGCCGGGGGAATATTTCGGCGCGCCCGGACATGTCCGCCTCGGCTTCGCCATGGAGCCGTCGCGCCTCGATTACGGGCTTCAGGCCCTGACCGACGGCCTCATCACCTATCGGGAACATAACAAGCAGCTGGAAACGCCATGAAGTTCACGCCGCCGCAGCCCTTCGGTCGCAAAAAGAAGTCTCCGCTGCGCCTTTCGGTGCTGACGGGGATCGCACTGTCAGCGGCGTCTGCCGGACCCCTTCCGACGCTCGCGGCCGCGCCGCCGGCCGAACGGGTCCTCATCGATGCGCGGGTATCGCAACCCGATCCCGCGCATCCTGTCCGCGCCGAGCTGGGACTTGTCCCTGTTTCAGCCGGCGCGGACAGTTCCCCGGCCACGGCCGGCTACCTCTCCTATTCGCGCAAGGTCGCCCGTTCGGCCGAGAGGCCGGTGATCTTCGCCTTCAACGGCGGCCCCGGCGCCTCTGCCGCCTATCTGCACATGGGGCTGCTCGGCCCCGTGCTCGCCCATGTCCCGCAGGACCCGGCGAGCCGCGATGCCCGCCCCGGCGGCATCGGCCCCGGCCCCGCCAAGCTCTACGACCTCGGCGACGTAGTGTTCATCGACCCGCCCGGAACGGGCTTTTCCAGCCGCCCGGAAGGGGCAGCCGCGGCGCCCTACAACACCGTGGAGGGCGATGCCAACGCCGCCGCCGACCTCGTGCGGCAATGGCTGCGCGGCCATGACCGCCTGGGGGCGCCGGTCTATATCCTGGGCGAGAGCTACGGCACGATCCGCGCCGTGGCCATGCTCGATGCGCTGGACCGGCAGGGCCTTGGGAAGAACGTGCGCGGGGTGGTCCTACTGGGCCAGGCGCTCAACATGATCGAGACCTCGCAGCGGCCCGGAAACGTGGTGACTTATGCAGTGTCGCTGCCGACGCTGGCGGCCATCGCCTGCTATCACGGCATGGTGAAGGCCCCCTGCACGCCCGAAAGCGTGACGGCGCAGGCCGCCCGCTTCGCCCACGAGGAATACCTGCCCGCGCTCTACCTTGGCCGCGACCTGCCGCAGGCCGAGCGTGAACGCCTGGCCGCGCGACTGGCCGAACTCACCGGCATTCCCGCCGGGTTCTACCTCGCCAACGACTTGCGCATCTCCAAGGAGCGCTTCCGCGTCGAACTCCTGCGCGCGCAAGGCAAGGTCATGGGCCGCTACGACGCGCGCTACCTGGCCGACCGGCCCGACAACGTCACGACGATGATGCCCGGCGATCCGTCCTCGTCGATCTCCGAGGCTTTCGGCCAGGCGATGAAGGACTATCTGGCCGGCACGCTCAAGGCGCCGGGCGCCGATGCCTACAAGGTGATCGCGCGCTTCGAGGGAAGCTGGAGCTACGGCGCCGAGGATTCGCCTTTCGCGGACTGGCCGTTCATGGCCACCGTGGAGCGCCACGCCGCCAGCAACGCCTGCCTGCGCCTGTTCGTCGGCACCGGGATCTACGACACCACCACCACCATCGGCGCGGCCGATTACCTCTTCGCGCAGTCCAGCGTGCCCCGCGAGCGCTATCGCAACGCCCGCTACGTCGGTGGGCACGTCTTCTACTCCGATGACGGCAGCCGCGCGCGGTTCCAATCCGACCTTGCCGAATTCATCGCGGCCGACGGCTGCCGGGGGGCGCGCAAGTGAGCGACGCGGAACAGGCCCTGCGCAAGGGCATCGGTCTCTGGGGCGTCGTCTCGCTCGGCCTGGGGACGGCGGTGGGCGTGTCGATCTTCTCCGCCGTATCCCCCGCCACCGGGCTGGCCGGGCCGGGCATGCTGCTCTCGGTCGTGATCGCGGCGCTGCCGATGTACCTGATCGCCGTCAGCTATGCCTATCTCGGATCGGCCGATCCGGTATCGGGCGCCAGCTTCGTATGGCCTTCCCGCTATCTTCATCCCACCCTGGGCTTCTTCATCGCCTGGATGCGCATCATCGCCAACATGGGCGCCATGGTCGTGCTGGCGCTGGTGCTGGTACGCTATGTCTCGATGCTGGTGCCGCTGCCGGTCAAGCCGACGATGTTCGCGGTGCTGGTATTGGCGCTGCTGGCGAACCTCGTGGGCGTCCATGTCGCCGCCCGCGCGCAGACCGCGATGGTGGCCGCACTGATCGTGCTGTTCGGCCTGTTCGTGGCCTGGGGCGGCTTCACGGCGTCGGAACCGGCGCGGCTGGAACCGTTCCTGCCAAAGGGCTTCCACGGCGCGCTCGCCGCCGCGCCGCTGCTGATGGGCCTGTTCTTCGGTATCGAAGCCGCGACCGAAGCCGGCGGCGAGGTGGCGAACAGCCGCCGCAACATCCCGGCCGGCATCGCGCTCGCCATCGGCTCGGCCACGGTGCTCTACGTGGCCGTCGCCTTCGTGGCGCTCACCGTCCTCGGGCCGGAAGCCCTTGCCGGCAGCGAGGCGCCGATCCTCGACACGGCCAAACGCTTCATGGGGCCCCTGGCCGTGCCGGTCATCATGCTGGCCGCCGTCGCCGCGATCGGCACCAGCCTCAACGCGATCTTCACGATGTTCAGCCGCAGCCTCTTCGCCATGGCCGAGGCGGGCGTGCTGCCGCGGATCATCGCCCGCGTGCATCCCCGCTCGCACGTTCCGCACATGGCCTTGTTCGCCGTCTTCGGCATCGGCTGCGTGGGACTGCTGATGCCGATGGAGCTGACGTTCCTGTTCCTGGCCGTGAACATCCCGAACCTGGTGAAATACGGCAGCATCTGCCTTTCCGCCGCCCGCGTCGCCCATGGCCACCCGCAGCTTCACGAAGGCGCGGGCTTCAGGCCGGCGCGCCGGACGATGGTGGTCCTGGGCCTGGCCGGCGCGGTCTGCGCGCTCGGCCTGATCGCCGTGGGCCTTGAGGCGGACTGGCGGCCCTACGTGCTGTTGCTGGTCTGGGGCGGCATCGGCGCGATCTGGTATTTCGCCCGCCGGGACCGTTGATGAAGGCGCCGGGCAGGCGGCCGATCGCCCCCTGCCCGGCGCCCTCTACCGGCTCAGAACGCGAGGTCCTCGTGGGCTTCGGCGCCCGATCCATTGGTCAGCGCCACCGGCTTCGCCTCGGCCACGGGCGCTACGATCCGGGGCGCCTCGGCAAAGGGCTTCACCCCCACCTCGCGCCAGATTTCCGAGGGCAAGTAGACCGTCCCGCCCTTCACCACCATCGCCATGCGATGGATCGCCGACAGGTCTTCCAGCGGATTGCCGTCCAGCAGCACGAAGTCGGCATACTTGCCCTTCTCGACCGAGCCGTAGGACTGGTCGCGGTGCATGTAGCGCTCGGGGCCAAGTGTGCCGATCTTCAGCACTTCGGCTGCGGGCAGCCCGGCCTCGGCATAGATCTGCAATTCGCGGTGGACCGACAGGCCGGTGCCATCGTCGGTTCCGGGCAGGAGCGTGATGCCGCGCTTGTACATGTCCAGCAGCAGCGCCTTGATCGTCACGAAGGCGCCGTCGTAACCGGCGGCATCCTCGGGCGTCTTGATCGGGGCGATGCCCTGGCGGCGATTGCGCTGCACGCCCACCGGCAAGTGATCGAAATACCGCGCCACCGCCGGGCTGATCCTGCCGTCGCGGCTCATCATCAGCAGTTCCAGCGTCACCGCCGTGGGGTCGAGCGCGATGTGCTTCGCCTGCATCGTATCGAGCGTGGCGGCGACGCGCGGAGAGGCAAGGTCCAGCCCCGCCGTCCGGCGCATGGCCGTGAGGCGCAGCGGCGTGCGGGTGTCTTCCCTGGGATCGAGCACCCAGCCCAGCATCAGCTGGTTGATATGGGTCACTTCGTCATAGCCCGCCGCGATCATGGTATCGGCATTGGTGAAGGCCGGGATGTGCCCAGTCACGCCCATGCCCAGGCGCTTCGCTTCCCGGACCACGCCGGGCACCCATGCGGGATTGAAGCTGTTGTAGATCTTCACCTGCCAATAGCCGCGCGCGCCGTACCAGCGTACCGCGTCCAGCGCTTCCGCCTCGCTCCCCGCGATGAAGCCGTTACGCGAGCTGTAGGGGCTGCGTCCTTCCAGGAAGCCGTTGCGCACGATGCGCGGCCCGGCCACTTCCCCCGCATCGATGCGGTGCGTCAGGTCGATCAGGAAGGCGTTCTCGTTGCCCATGTCGCGCACGCTGGTCACGCCCGAGGCGATGTAGAGCAGGGCGGACTGGAGCGAGACGTGGGCATGCATGTCGTGCAGGCCGGGAATGACCACGCGGCCCGCACCCTCGACCGTCGCCTCGCCGGGTGAGGCAGGGCTGTCCAGCGGCTCCACCGAGGCGATGCGATCCCCGAAGACCACCACCGAGACCGGATCGCCGATCTTGCCGCTCGCCGGGTCGAAGACGCGCACGTCGCGGATGCGGATCGGTGCGGTATACGTGTGCGCGACCTTCTTCTGGATCGCGGCGAAGCGCTCGGCCGAACGCACGGCCGCGATCTTCGCCAGTTCCCCGGCGAACGAAGAAAGGTCCTCGCGCACCGTGGCATTCGTGGGCGAATAGGCCGCGACGAGCGCGCCCTTGTCGTCGAGCAGGATCGCGCTGGGCGTCAGGCCAATGCCCTTGACCAGGAACGCGCGATAGGCCGTGCCACCCAGCGTGACCGACGCTTCTTCCTCCAGCGAGAGCGTTCCCCCCGGTGCCGCTGCGAGCACATGGTCGGCATCGGCCAGCAGCGCGCGGGCATAGAGGCCGAGCGAGAACGGGCTGCCCTCCTGCGCCACGTAGAGCGTGGGCACCCTGGCCGCCATCGCGCCCTTGCCGGTGGTGTCGACCCAGGACAGCCGCTTGCCTTTGGCCGTGAACTGCTCGTCCACCTTGTTGCCGAACGTCGACGTGCCCTGCAGGGTCCAGCTCGTGGGCAGCCCCTGCGCGCCCAGCACGATCGTCTCGTGCATCGTCGGGCCGCGGCCGTTGCTCTTGACGTCGTGGTCGATCGAGACGGTATCGCCCTCGATATCGGCCAGGACATGGCCGACGTTCTCGCCATTGTCGATCACCGCGAAGCGCTGGGTCTCTGCATGGAGGGCGGCGGCCGAAAGCGCCAGGGCGGAACAGGCGAGCCAGCGCAGGCCGGCGGTCGGTCTCATCGTCATCGGTTCTGGGTTCCGTGGGTCTTGTGGCTGTGTGCTTCGTAGAGATGGGCGGCCGATGCCAGGTCCTGCACCGCATGGCCTAGCGACTTGTAGACGGTGATTTCCTCGGCGTTGCGGCGCCCGGCCACCTGGCCCAGCAGGACTTCGCCGATCTCCGCGACGATATGCGCGTCGTCCACCAGGCCGGCTTCTTTCGCCACCAGGAACTCGGCGGCGGCATCGCGGGCGGAGGCCTTGCTGTCGGCAATGAAGCGAGAGGCGACGACCAGCGCATTGTCCACTTCCACCGGCCCCGGTCCGCTGGAGCCGACGACGTTGACGTGCGTGCCCGGTCGCAGCCAGGCGCCCAGCAAGATCGGCTGGCGCGCACCGGTGAGCGTGCAGATGACGTCCGCCTCGCCCGCCGCCGCTTGCGCGTCCAGCGCCACTTCCACCGGCAGGCGGTCCTTCCAGGCGTCGACCACGTCCTGCGCCCTGGCCGGATCGCGTCCCCAGATCAGGATCCGCGAAAAGCGGTGGACCAAAGGCAGGGCTTCGAGGTGCGAATGGACCTGCCCGCCCGTGCCCATCAGCAACAGCACTTCGGCATCGTCCCGCGCCAGCGCCGCCGTGGCGACGGCGGTGGCGGCGGCCGTGCGGATATGCGTGATCTCCTCGGCATCGGCCACGCAGACGGGGCGGCCTTCCACGGGTTCGAACAGCGTCACCACCCCGCGATGGCGGCGCACGCCGGGATTGCCGGGCTCCGCGAAGACGCTGATGAGCTTGGCGCCGAACATCCCCTGTTCGGACAGCGCTCCAGGCATCAGCCCGAAAGTCCGCCCTTCTCCCATGTGGATCATGGTGCGCAGCAACTGGCGGGTTTCTCCCAGCGACAGCGCCTTCATCGCCTCTCGAACAACCGCGATGCAAGAGGGATAGTCGAGCAACGCGCGCACGTCCTTCGCATCGAAGATCGCCAGTTCGCCTCGTTTCATAGAATGACCCGTCCCTGTTGCCGATTATCGGTTTGCGTCGAGCATCAGTGATAGCGCTACGCCTGGAAATATCTCCGCCTTTATTGCGCTCGATCCGGTATGCGTGGCATGTTCAAACCAACAAACCATAAAAGGGAGCATAATCTTGCCCGCCGAACTTGACCGGCTCGACATGAAGATCCTCGATCGCCTCCAGATCGACGCCTCGGAATCCTCCAGCGAAATCGCCGACCGCGTGGGGCTGTCGCAATCGCCCTGCTGGCGCCGGATGCAGCGGCTGAAGGAGGAGGGCTACGTGCGCCATACCGTGGCCGTTCTCGACCGCGAGAAGTTCGGCGAGAGCATGTTCATCTTCGCCCAGCTCAAGATGTCCCGCCTGTCCGACGAGGACCGCGACCGCTTCGTCCACGCGGTGGAGGCCACCCCGGAAATCCTGGAAGCCTATACGCTGTTCGGGGAGATGGACGTGATGCTCAAGGTCCTCGCGCCGAACATCGCCTGGTACCAGAACTTCACGTTCCGCACGCTGCTGCGCCTGCCCGGCGTGGAGGATGTGCGTTCCACCGCCACCCTGTCCGAACTGAAGTGCACGCACCGGCTGCCGCTGCCCTCGCTGCCGGGCTGACCGCAAGGCGGAGCCCGCCGCCGATCGCAGCGACGAGCATATTTCATGCGCGCCGGCGGGCCGGCACCATGCTCTTTGCACATTATCCTTCGGAACGGACTGTTAGCCTCGTGCCATGACCTTGCATCGCATCGCCTTCATCGCCGCGCTTCCCGCCGTCCTCATCGCATCGGCGCCTTTCGCGGCGGCGCGGGCAGACGATGCGCCCGATCTCTCGATTACCCTCGCGCCCGTCGCCGATCCCCGGGGCGCGCTTACCCGCATGGATGTCGCGATCCGTTTCGAGGCCCCGCCGCAGGGCGATGCCCTGGCCGCGATCGCCCTCACCGCGAACACCGTCGAGACGTCTGCCGGCCATATGGAAGCGCTGGCCTTTTCCGATGCGAAGGGCGCCCTGCCCGTGGAAGCGCGGGACGCGGCCAGGGACGGCGACAACCGGGACCGGACGTGGAAACCGCTGCGCCCGGTCGAGGGTGCCGTCACCGTCTCCTACCGGCTGGCGATCGATCCCGCGCAGCCGGAACAGGCCAAGCCGCAGTACGAACTGCGCGCCAGCGACGGCGGCCTGTCCGGCGCGGGCAACGCCTTCCTCGTCCTCCCTGCCGACACCCTGCCGCGCGACCTCGTCGTGCACTGGGACCTCGCGCGCGCCGGCAAGGACGCGCGCGGCGTTTCCAGCATCGGCGTGGGCGACAGCCTCAGCAGCCGTCCCCTGCGGGCGGACCAGATCGCCGGCGGCTACTACATGGCCGGACAGATCGGCACATATGCCAAGGGCACGTTCTTCGGCACCTGGCAGGGCCGTTTCGGCTTCAACGGACCGGACCTGATGGACTGGGCCGCCCGGCTCCAGGCCTTCTACGGCACGTTCTTCGACCAGCGCCCGGCCAGCTTCGGTGTCTTCGCGCGGACCAACCACGTCAATCCCGGCAGCGGCATCGGCCTGACGGACAGCTTCGCCTTCACGTTCAGCGAAAAGACCCCGATCGCCGATCTCGAAAGCCTGCTGGCGCACGAGATGGTCCACGCCTGGATCAATTCGCTCAGCGATTCCATGGATGCGCCCGGCGGGCTGGGGCTTTCCTGGTTCGGCGAAGGGCTGGCCGTCCACTACCAACGCATCCTGCCCTTCCGCGCGGGGCTGATCTCTTCGCAAGCCTTCCTTGACGATCTCAACTCCACGGCGGGCCGCTATTACACCAATGCCCTGATCGCCACGCCGAACGCGCAGATCGCCGAAGGCTTCTGGAAGGATACGCGCATCCGCGTGCTGCCTTACGATCGCGGCTCGCTCTATTTCGCCTCGGTGGACGCGCAGATCCGCGCTGCCTCGCAGGGCAAGCGCTCGCTGGACGATCTCGTCCGCCACATGCTGGCGGAGCGGCGCGCAGGCCGGCCGATGGACCTGGCGCTCTGGAAGAGACTGCTCGGCCAGGAACTCGGCGCGCGGGGGCTGGCCGATTTCGACGCCATGCTGGCAGGCGGCACGGTTTTGCCGCTTTCCGATGCCTTCGGTCCCTGCTTCGAACGCGTGACGCGCCCGATGAAGCGCTTCGATCTCGGCTTCGATCCGCTTATCCTCGTCACCAAGGACCGGATCGTGGCGGGGCTCAAGCCGGGTTCCAACGCCGAAGCGGCGGGATTGCGCAACGGCGACCGCATTCTCAACCGCTTCCCGCAGGATGCTCTCCAGGGCGACCAGAAAGCCGAAGTCACGCTGGAGGTCGAGCGCGGCGGGCAGCAGCTTCGCATCGTCTACCTGCCGCGCGGCGAAACGGTGCCCGGCACCTACCAGTGGCAGGCCCGGGCAGGCACCGACTGCGCCGCCCGGTAGCCCCGGCGGCGTTCACCCGGCGAGCAGTTCCTTGAGCGGCTTTTCCTTGTCGGCCAGTGCCGCGAGATCGGGTTTGGCGCCCGCTTCCACCAGCTTGCGGCCCTGGACGTAGTCCTTCACCGCGTTCACGCAGTCGAGCGCCAGGACCTTGCCTTCCTTGAGGTAGATCACCGAGAAGCTGCGATCCTCGGGATTGCCGCGGATCACGGTCTGGTCGAAGCCCAGGTTGATCCCCGCCGTCTGCAGCCGCAGGTCGTACTGGTTGGACCAGAACCACGGAAACGCCTTGTAGGGCTTGGCATCGCCGCAGATCGCCTTGGCCACGCAAGTCGCCATGTCGTTGGCGTTCTGCACCGATTCCACGCGCATCACCGTGCCGCCCGCAAAGTCGCAGGCGAAAGCCGCGCAGTCGCCGATGGCATAGATGTCCGGCAGCGAAGTGCGGCAATATTCGTCCACGTCCACGCCGTTGGCTCCGGCCGCGCCGGCCAGGATCAGCGGCCCGACCGCCGGGACGATGCCGATGCCCACGATCACCGCCTCTGCGCCCAGGACTTCGCCGCCGGCAAGCTGCACGCCGGTGACCTTGTGGCCATCGCCCACCAGGCAATCGACCGCGACGCCCGTGCGCAGGTCGACGCCGTGCGTCCGGTGCTCGTCTTGGTAGAATTCCGAGAGCGGCTCCCCGGCCACGCGCGCCAGCACGCGCGGCAACGCTTCCAGCAGCGTGACCTTGAGGCCCATCTTCGAGAGCACTGCCGCCGCTTCGAGGCCGATGTAGCCGCCGCCGATCACGACCACGTTCTTCGTGCCCGCATCGATTTCGGCCATCAGCGTGTCGCAATCCTCGCGGGTGCGCACGGCATGGACCCCGGCCAGATCCGCGCCCGAGCACGACAGCCGGCGCGGATCGCCGCCCGTGGCCCAGACCAGCTTGCCGTAGCCGTAAGTCTCACCGTCCGAGAGCACGAGTTCCTGCGCCGCCGGATCGACTTTGGTCACTTCGGTGCCGAGCTTGAAGGTGATCTCCTTCTCGGCCCAGAACGTCGGCGGGCGGATGTAGAGACGGTCGAAGGTCTTCTCGCGCGCGAAGTATTCCTTGGAGAGCGGCGGCCGCTCGTAAGGATGCTCCGGCTCGCGGCCGATGACGGTGATGGTCCCCTCGAAACCGTTCTGGCGAAGGGCGATCGCGCATTGCGCACCGCCGTGCCCGGCTCCCACGATAACGACGTCTGCACGCTCCGCCATGGTCACACGCGCTCCAGCAGCACGGCCAGGCCTTGCCCGACGCCGATGCACATGAAGGCCAGCGCCAAGCGGCCGCCGGTGCGATGCAGTTCCTCCACCGTCGAAAGCGCGATACGCGCGCCGGACATCCCCAGGGGATGGCCCAGTGCGATGGCGCCGCCATTGGGATTGACGCGCGGGTCGCCGGGATCGATGCCGAGATCGCGCAAGGTGGCGATGGCCTGGCTGGCGAAAGCCTCGTTCAGCTCGATCACGTCAAGGTCGTCCACGCCCAGCGCATGACGCGCCAGCACCTTGCGCGCCGCCTCGATCGGGCCTGCACCCATGATGCGCGGGGCGATGCCCGCAGCCGCCATGCCGACCACGCGGGCGCGCGGGGTGAGGCCGTGGCGTTTCGCCGCCTCCGCGCTGGCGACCAGCATGGCCGCCGCGCCGTCGTTGAGGCCCGAGGCATTGCCCGCCGTCACGGTGCCGTCCGCCTTCACTACCGGCTTGAGCTTCGCCAGCGCTTCGAGGCTGGTGGCGCGGAGGTGCTCGTCCTGCGCGAAGATCACCGGATCGCCCTTGCGCTGCGGGACCGATACCGGAACGATCTCGGCGGCGAACCTGCCATCGGCCTGCGCGCGCGCGGCCTTTTCCTGGCTGGCGAGGGCGAAACGGTCCTGCTCCTCACGGCTCACCTGCCACTGCTCGGCCACGTTCTCGCCGGTCTGCGGCATCGTGTCGACGCCGTAAGCCGCCTTCATCGCCGGATTGACGAAGCGCCAGCCCAGCGTGGTGTCCTCGATCTTCTGGTCGCGGCCGAAAGCGCTGCCGGCCTTGCCCATGACATAGGGCGCCCGGGTCATGCTCTCGGCGCCCCCGGCAATGAGAAAGTCCGCATCGCCGCCGCGGATCGCCTGCGCCGCCATGCCCAGCGCATTGAGGCCCGAGGCGCACAGCCGGTTGACGGTCACGCCGGGCACGCCTTCGGGCATCCCGGCCAGCAGCACGGCCATGCGCGCCAGGTTGCGGTTGTCCTCGCCCGCCTGGTTGGCGCAGCCCAGGATCACATCGTCGATCGCGCCCCAGTCGGCATCCGGGTTGCGCGCCATCAGCGCCTTGAGCGGCAGCGCGGCAAGGTCGTCGGCGCGCACGGCGGCAAGCGAGCCGTTCAGCTTGCCGATAGGGGTGCGCACGGCGTCGCAGATGAAGGCTTCGGCCATGATCTTCAGCTTTCCAGGAACGAGGCGAGTGCCCCTGCCAGCGCCTCGGGCGCTTCCAGGGGGGCAAGATGAGCAGCTTCGAGCGAGACATGCGCCGCGCCGGGAATGCTCTGGACGAGGTGCTCGCCGTGCCCGGCGAACGGCGTGGAGCTGTCGCGCGTGCCGGTGACGACCAGGGTGGGTGCGGCAATGGCGGCGATGCGCGGGGCCAGGTCCATGTCGCGGATCGCCGCGCCGCAACCGGCGTAGCCTTGCGGGTCCATGCCGAGGAGCTGGCGGCGCACGCTTTCGAACAGTGCGGGCGCGGCGGCGTCCGAGAGGAAGCGGCCCATGGCGAGGTCGGCGATGGCGGCCATGCCTTCGGTGCGCACGGTGCCGATGCGGTCGTTCCACGAGGCGCTGTCCATGGTGGCGGAAGTGCAGACGAGCGCCAGCTTTTCCAGCCGCTGCGGCGCGCGCAGGGCCAGTTCCATGCCGATCATGCCGCCCAGCGACACGCCTGCCAGCGAAAAGCGCGCGATCCCGGCGGCGTCGGCCACCGCCAGCACGTCTTCGGCCAATCTCGCCATCGAGAAGTCACCCGGCTCCGCCACCGAAGCGCCGTGACCTCGGGTGTCGATGCGCAGCAGCGCGAAACGGTCCTGCAAGTGCGGCAGGACCGCGTCCCACAAGTCCATGTCCGTGCCGATGGAATTGAGCAGCACCAGTGCCGGCGCGTGGTCGCGGCCGTCGCGCTTCCAGTAGAGGCTGGCTCCGGGAACGTGAGTAAAGGCCATGGGTCAATCCTCCGGGGCGATGGCGACACGCAGCCCGTCGAGCGCGGCGGTCATGGCGATCTGGCACGACAGGCGCGACCGGGTGCCGCGATGGTCGGAGGAATCGAGCAGGTCGTTCTCGTCCTCGGACATGGCTCCGGTCGCGGCGGTCCAGTCCTCGTCGACGAAGACGTGGCAGGTGGCGCAGGAGCAGCAGCCCCCGCAGAGCGCCAGCAGTTCATCGAAGCCGCTGTCGCGGATCGCTTCCATCACGGAGCGGCCCTCTTCGGCATGGATGGCGGTTTCGTCTCCCGAACGGTCGACGACGATCAGTCTAGGCACGGAACAATCCTGTCTTACGCCGCTTCTGGCAGGGCCAGCGGCGCACCGGTCTTCTCGGCGACTTCCGCTTCGGTGACGCCGGGAGCGAGTTCGACCAGCGTCAGTCCGCCGCGAATGCGGTCCACGGCGATCACGGCAAGGTCGGTGACGATCAGGTCCACGCAGGCCTTGCCTGTCAGCGGCAGGCTGCATTGCGGCAGGATCTTCGGCGCGCCATTCTTCGAGACATGGTCCATGACCACGACCACGCGCTTCACCCCGGCGACGAGGTCCATCGCCCCGCCCATGCCCTTCACCATCTTGCCCGGGATCGTCCAGTTGGCGAGATCGCCCTCGGCCGAGACTTCCATCGCGCCCAGCACGGCCATGTCGATATGGCCGCCGCGGATCATCGCGAAACTGTCCGCGCTGGAGAAGAAGCTGGAGGTGGGCAGCGCGGTGATCGTCTGCTTGCCGGCATTGATGAGGTCGGGATCGACATCCTCGTCATAGGGGAACGGGCCGATGCCGAGCATGCCGTTCTCGCTCTGGAGCGTGACCTTTATGCCCTCCGGCACATGGTTTGCCACCAGCGTCGGGATGCCGATGCCGAGGTTCACATAGTACCCGTCGCGCAGTTCCTTGGCGGCGCGGGCGGCCATTTCGTCGCGGGTCCAGCTCATTACGCAGCCTCCCTTTCCCGAATAGTGCGCTTCTCGATGCGCTTCTCGTTGATGGTCGAAAGCACCACGCGGTCGACGTAGATGCCGGGGGTGTGGATGCAGTCGGGGTCGAAGGTCCCTGCGGGGACGATTTCCTCGACCTCGGCCACGGTGACCTTGCCCGCCGTCGCCATGTTCGGGTTGAAGTTGCGCGCGGTCTTGCGGAACTGGAGGTTGCCCTCCTCATCCGCGCGCCAGGCCTTGATGATCGACAGGTCCGCGCGCAGCCAGGTTTCGCGCACGTATTCCTCGCCCTCGAACACCTCGACCGGCTTGCCTTCGGCGACCACGGTGCCCACGCCTGTCTTGGTGTAGAACGCCGGAATGCCTGCGCCGCCCGCGCGAATGCGCTCGGCCAGAGTGCCCTGCGGGTTGAGTTCCAGCTCCAGCTCGCCCGAGAGGTACTGGCTTTCGAACAGCTTGTTCTCGCCCACGTAGGACGAGATCATCTTCCGGATCTGACGGCTTTCCAGCAGCATCCACAAGCCGAACCCGTCCGCGCCCGCGTTGTTGGAAATGACCGTCAGGTCCGAGACACCCGCCGCGCGCACTTCGGGGATCAGGCTCTCCGGATTGCCCGAGAGGCCGAACCCGCCGGACATGATGGTCATGCCGTCGAACAGCAGGCCTTCCAGTGCGCCCCGGGGGCTGTCGAATACTTTGGACATCTGGTGTCTCCTTAACCGAGATCGCCGCCCGCGACGGGCAACACGGTACCGGTCACGTAGCTGGCCTCGTCCGAGGCGAGGAACAGGATCGGGGCGATCTGTTCCTCAAGGGTTCCGTAGCGCTTGAGGAAGGCGGAATCGGTGACTTGCGCGACCGCCTCGGCCATCCACGCCTGCTCCTGCGCGTTGTCGCCTTCGGCATTCCGGGCGACACGGCGCGGGGGAGCGCTGGTGCCGCCCGGTGCCGTCGCGACGACACGAATGCCGCTTTCCGCATATTCCATGGCCAGGCTCTGAGTGAGACCGTTGATCCCGCCCTTCGCCGCCGAATAGGGTACCCGACGAATGCCGCGCGTGGCGTTGGATGAAAGGTTGACGATGGTGCCCGCGCCCTGCTCCAGCATCGCCGGCAGCACCGCGTGGCAGCAGTAAAGCGTCGGCATCAGCGAGCGGCGGATTTCCGCGTCGATCTGCGCGGGCTCGAACTCGGCATAGGGCCGCATCCTGATCGCGCCGCCGACATTGTTGATGAGGATGTCGATCCGGCCGAACGCCTGGACTGCCTTGTCCATCGCCGCCGCCGCGCCTTCGTAGGTCTCAAGGTCGCAGCAGACGGAGATTGCTTTTCCGCCCTCGGCGACGATGGCCTGTTCGACTTCGGTCACGAATTCGGCGCGGTCGACCAGAACCACGCTCGCGCCCTCGGCAGCGGCGCGGGCCGCGACACCGGCCCCGATGCCCTGCGCCGCGCCGGTCACGACCATGACTTTACCTGCGAAACGTCCTGCGAAGATCATGAGCGTGCCTCCCCACTCTTCGTCATTGCGAGCGTAGCGAAGCAATCCAGGGGCGGTTTTGCGCCGCTCTGGATTGCCGCGTCGGCTTCGCCTCCTCGCAATGACGAGGGTTGGGAGGAGGACGATCGCGAAGAGAGTGAGTGAACCGACATTGCCACCTCCTCAGACGTGGTAGATGTCGATGACCTGATGAATGTAGTCGTCCTTCAGGACGATCTTCTTCTTCAGGATCTTCGGCGTCTCATCCGCGGTATCCAGCGTCAGGAACGTGGTCCCGAAGAACTGCTGCGTCTGCTGGTAGCGGTGGCTGAGCGTGTGCCAGTTGTAGCGCAGGTCCACCTGCCCTTCCCGGCTCTCCAGCACTTCGACATTGCCGATGAAGTGCGCCGAGCGCGGCTCGGGCGTGGAGGCGGAGGAGCGCTCGGTGTTCAGGCGGTAGACGCGGTCTTCCAGGCCCTGCCGATTGGCGTAGTAGATCAGCGAGATTTCGGTCTGCGGATCGGTGCAGAGCGCATCGTCGTCGGTCCAGGCCGGCATCCAGTATTCGACTTGCCGCGAATAGCATTCCAGCCACTCGTCGAACCGGCGGTCGTCCAGCAGGCGCGCCTCGCGGTAGAGGAAGGCGCAGATGTCGCGGTAGGACAGGGTTTCACGGGTCATGTCGAGCGTGCTCATTCCGCCGCCTCCATCATCGGCGGCTGATTGGCCGCGTCCTTGGCCAGACCGTCGAGCATGATCTGCGCCCAGAATTCGTGCTGGCGCACGAACAAGCCCTCGTCCTCGCTGCGCTCGCTGGAGAGCAGCGGGTTCATGCCCATCGCCTTGGCATTGGCGTCCGCGCCGTGAATCCAGCGGGTGGCGCCGCGGCTGAGGTCGTTCCACAGCTCGCCCGCACCTTCGTAGGCCTTCTGGCAGGAGCGGAATTCCTCCAGATCGTCAGGCGTGCCCATGCCGGTGACGTTGAAGAAATCCTCGTACTGGCGGATGCGGTGGGCGCGGTCCTCGGCGCTCTCGCCCTTGGGGGCGTAGCAGTAGATCGTCACTTCGGTGGTGTGGACGTCGATCGGGCGGACGACGCGGATCTGGGTCGAGAACTGGTCCATCAGGAACACGTTCGGATAGAGCGCCAGATTGCGCGTCTGCTCGATGATGAACTTGGCCCGCTCCTCACCCAGCCGGGCGTCGAGTTCGGGCTTGTGGTTCCAGATCGGCCGGACCTCCGGATTGATCACCTGCGTCCAGAGCAGGATGTGGCCATGCTCGAAGCCATAGACGCCGCTGGCGGGCGCCTTGGACCAGCCGTTGGCGTCCACCGCCTTGGTGCCGCCCTCGGCGCGGCGGCCCATGGTGGACTGGTAGTTTTCGTGAACGGAGCTGACGTGATAGCCGTCGCAGCCGTTCTCCATCTGCATCTTCCAGTTGCCGTCGAAGGTGTAGGTGGAATTGCCGGTCAGCACTTCCAGCCCCTCGGGCGCCTGATCGACCATCTGGTCGATGATGACTTTCGCTTCGCCCAGATGGTCTTCCAGCGGCAGCACGTCATGGTTCAGCGATCCGAACACGAAGCCGCGATAGCTTTCGACGCGCACCTTGGTGAGGTCGTGCGACCCTTCGTGGTCGAAGCTCTCCGGATAGGCGCCGGTGCTGGCATCCTTGGCGCGCAGCAGCTTGCCGTCGGTCTTGAAGCTCCAGCCGTGGAACGGGCAGACGAACAGCGGTTGGTTGCCCCGCTTGCGGCGGCAGAGCTTGGCGCCGCGATGCGCGCAAGCATTGACCACGCCATTGATCGCGCCGTCCTTGGCCCGGGTCAGGATCACGGGCGTGCGCCCGATGAAGGTCGTGAAGTAATCGTTCTTGTTCGGAAGCTGGCTTTCGTGGGCGAGGTACACCCAGTTGCTTTCGAAGATGTACTTCATTTCCAGCTCGAACAGCGCCGGATCGGTGAAGACGTCCCGGCGGCAGCGGAACTCTCCGGTTTCGACGTCATCGACCACGGCGGTCGAGATCCGGTGCATGAGGTGTTCGTACATGATCCTGTCTCCCGTTATGGTGCGTTAGGCCGTTTCTGTTTCGGGCTGCGGTTCGGCTTCGGCGCGGGCGCGGGACGAGAAGTGCTCGTCGTCCGCGTCGGCAGCGCGCTGCATCTGGAAGTCGAACTGGATGTAGGCGCTGTCGCCCTGGCGGCTGGGCACCGGCAGCAGGCCCGCGCGGGTGCCGAAAGCGAAATCGTCGGCCGCGAAGGGATCGTCGCCGAAGTTGATCTGCGTCGTCAGCGTGCGGTAGCCGGGTGCTTCGATGAAGAAGTGGACGTGGGCGGGGCGATTGCCGTGGCGGCCCAGCGCCTGCATCAGTTGGTCGGTCGAACCGCCCGGCGGCACCGAATAGCCGCTCGGCTGCTTGGAATGGAACGCATAGCGCCCGTCCTTGCCCAGCTTGATGCGGCGGCGGTTGTTGAACGGGGTCTGTTCGCCGGTGGGGTCGAAGTGCGAATACCAGCCCCTCGAATTGGCATGCCAGACGTGGACGATCGCGTTTTCCACCGCCTCGCCGTCCGGCCCGGTGACATCGCCGGTCATGTGCAGGACGGTGGTGCCCTCGTCCTCGTCGACGGAGAGGTTCACATTGCCTTCCACCAGCGGCGCGCCGGCGACGTAGAGCGGGCCCTCGATGGTGCGCGGGGTGCCGCCAGTCAGGCCAGCCTCGGCATCCTTGGCGTCCATGTAGAGGTCCAGGAAGTGCTCAAGGCCGGTGCCCGGCACGATCAGGCCGATCTCGCCCGCGCTGTCCGACAGGTACTTCATGGCGAGCCAGAACTCGCTTTCGGAAATGTCGTGGCGGACGATCAGCTCCATCACCGATTCGGTAAGGTCGCGCATGATCGCCTTGAGGCGGGGGCTGCCGCCGCTCTCGTTCACGCCGGCGGCGCGATCGAGCAGCTGCTGGATTTCCGGGGTCTTTACGAAGCTGACGTCCATTTTGTTCTCTCCCAAGGACTGGTTTAGCTGGCGTCGGCGATCAGCGATCGTCGCCATGGATGGAGGATGGGTGCCGGCAGAGCGGCGTGATTTTCATGGTCATGAAGGGGTGGAGCGGCAGGCCCATCAGCGTGTCGTGCAGCGCTGCATTGCTCTCGACATCGAAGATCGAGACGTTCGAATAGAGCCCGACCTTGCGCCAGATGTGCCGCCAGGTGCCCGCCGTCTGGAGCTTCTGGAAATAGGCCTTCTCGGCCGCCTTGATCTTCGCGGCCTCATCGGCATCGAAGTCCAGCGGAATGTTGACGTCCATTTCGACCATGAACAGCATGGCTCAGGCTCCTGCGTTTACGGCGTGAAGGCGCGGACCCGAACGGTCACGCCGGAAGAATTCGACCTTGGCGGGATCGAGCGCGATGCCGAGGCCGGGGCCGGTCGGCACCTTCAGCGAGAAGTCGCCGTAGCCGAGCGGTTGGGTGAGGATTTCCTCGGTCTGCAGCAGCGGGCCGAACAGTTCGGTGCCCCAGGCAAGCTCGGGAACGGTGGCGAAGACATGGGCCGAGGCCGCCGTGCCCACGCCGCCTTCCAGCATCGTGCCGCCATAGAGGCCGATCCCGGCCGCCGTGCCGATGGCCGCCACTTCGGCGGTGGCGAAAAGCCCGCCCGACTGCGCGATCTTCAGCGCGAACACACCCGCCGCACCGGCAGAGGCAATGCGCAGCGCGGTGCGCGGGCCGTGCAGCGCCTCGTCGGCCATCAACGGCACGCCGCGCGTGGTGGCAAGACGGGTCATCGCCGCGATATCGTCCCCGGCGATGGGCTGTTCGACCAGGTCGCAGCCCACGTCCTGCAGCATCGCCATTCCCAGCTTGGCCTGCGCCTCGCTCCAGTTCTGGTTCACGTCCACGCGCACGCTGGCGCGGTCTCCCAGCGCCTTGCAGATCGCGCCGACATGGGCGACGTCGTCCCGCACATCGCGCTTGCCGATCTTCAGCTTGAAGATGCGGTGGCGGCGGAGGGAGAGCATTTCCTCGCCCTCGGCAATGTCGCGCGCGGTGTCGCCGCTGGCGAGAGTCCAGGCGACGGGCATGTCGTCGCGCACGCGGCCGCCGCCGATCAGTTCGGAAACGGGCACGCCCAGCCGCTTGCCCGCCATGTCCAGCAGCGCGGTTTCCACCGCGCACTTGGCAAAGTGATTGCCGCGCACGCACTTGGCGACTTTGGCCATCGTCGCGCCGACATGGCTGATATCGCAGGTCTTGAGGACCGGGACGATATAGGTGTCGATGGCGGACTTGATGCTTTCCGGGCTTTCCTCGCCGTAGCTGAGGCCGCCGATAGTGGTGCCTTCGCCCATGCCCTCTACGCCGTCACCGTCGGTGAGGCGTACGATCACCATCGCCTGCGAATGCATCGTGGCCATGGCCAGAACATGCGGGCGGATCGTCGGTACATCGACGATTAAGGTATCAGCTTGGCTCAACAGGGCCATTGCAGCGACTCTCCCGAATGTTTAGCTTTCGATAGGAAAGTTAGGCCTCGGTCGCAGCGGCTGCAAAGATCAATGCGGTTACAGGCCTATACCTGAGAGGTATATTATCGTGATGGACGTGCGCCTTCTGCGCTACTTCGTGGCCGTGGCGGACGAGGGGAACTTCAACCGCGCCGCCGAACGGCTGCACATCGCCCAGCCGCCGCTTTCGCGCGCGATCCAGCAGTTGGAGGCGCATGTCGGCGCGCCGCTGCTCGATCGCGGCACGCGCCCGCTGCGGCTCACCGCCGTTGGCCGCCTGCTCCACGAACAGGCCCTGCAGGTGCTGGCGCGCATGGAGGACGTGGAGGCCATGGTGCGGGCCGCCGCCACCAGCGAGCGGCGGCGGCTGGTGATCGGCTTCGTCGCCTCCACCATTTATGCCCGCCTGCCCGAACTGATCCGCGAATTCCGCAAGGCGGCGGAGAACGTGGAACTGGTCATGGTGGAAGCCACCACGCTGGACCAGATCGCCGCCCTGAAGGACGGGCGCATCGATGTCGGCTTCGGGCGCATCCGTTTCGAAGACCCTTCGGTCCGCCGCATCATCCTGCGCAACGAGAAGCTCGTGGCCGCCTTCCCGGTCGACCACCCGCTGGCCAACGGGAGTGGGCCGATCTCGCTGCGCGACCTGGCTGATGAGCCGCAGATCATCTATCCGCGCGCGCCCCGCCCCAGCTATGCCGACCAGGTGATCTCGCTGTTCCGCGACCATTCGATAGAGCCGCGCATCGTGCACGAGGCGCGCGAACTGCAGATCGCCATCGGCCTCGTCGCGGCGGAGGAAGGCATGGCCATCGTCCCGGAATCGGTGCGCCGCGCGCGCAGCCACGATGTCGCTTTCCGCGAACTGGTGGAACCGGCCACCTCCCCCATCATCATGAGCCACCGCCCGGGAGACCGCTCTCCCGAACTGGCGCTCATGGCCGCGGTGATCGCGCGGCAATATGCGCAGTGGGGCTATGACGTGCCCGCCGCGCTGAGCGAGGAATTGTGACCGGCGCGTTTCCGGCGATACCCGCTGCGTATTCGCATCGGACTTAAACGGTATTTGTTGAACCCCTGCAGGTCATTCACTTTCCCGGAAAATCACACAACGTGAAATGGGAGAGGAATCGATATGCAAGGTATCGATGTAAGTCGTCTTGTGGACGAAGCCAGATTCGGAAATCTGCACCTCAAGATAATTATAGCCTGCGCATTGCTGCTTATAGTCGATGGCTACGACGTATTCATTTACGGAGTCGTGCTCCCCAAGCTGATGGAGCAGTGGCAACTTACCGCACCGCAAGCCGGTTCTTTGGCAAGCTGGGCGCTGTTCGGCATGATGTCCGGCGCGCTTCTGTTCGGACCGATGGGTGACCGGATCGGCCGCAAGAAGTGCATCACCCTCTGCTTCACCTTGTTCAGCGCCGCGACCTTCCTGAACGGCTTCGTGACGACGCCGACGATGTTCGGCGTGCTGCGCTTCGCCGCGGGCCTGGGCTGCGGCGGGCTGATGCCCAATGCCGTTGCGCTCACTAACGAATATGCCCCCAGGCGGATGCGCAGCACGCTCGTGGCGCTGATGTTCAGCGGCTATGCCGTGGGCGGCATGGTTGCGGCGGGCCTGGGCATCTGGCTGCTGCCACGGTTCGGCTGGCAGGCGATGTTCCTGGCCGCCGCCGTGCCGCTGGCGCTGCTTCCGCTGATCCTGCGCGGCCTGCCGGAATCGGTCGGCTTCCTGGTGCGCAAGGGCGAGCAGGACAAGGCCCGCGCGATCCTTCGCCAGCTCTCCCCCGAGGCCGCCTCCGGCGCGCCGCTGCTCCTGCGCGAGGCCGACACGGGACGCGCCTCGGTGGGCGAACTGTTCCGGCATGACCGCACGCTGGGCACGCTGTCCATGTGGCTGTGCTTCTTCTGCTGCCTGCTGATGGTCTATGCGCTGGGTTCGTGGCTTCCGCAGTTGATGCGCAGCGCCGGATATAGCCTGGGTTCCAGCCTCTCGTTCCTGTTGGCCCTCAATTTCGGCGGCATGTTCGGCGCGATCATGGGCGGGCGCCTGGCCGACCGTTTCGGGCTGCCCCGCGTGGTCATGGCCTATTTCGCCCTGGGCGCGCTCTGCATCGCCCTGCTCGGCCTGAACAGCGCCATGCCGGTGCTCTATCTGCTGATCTTCATCGCCGGCGCCGGCACCACCGGCACGCAGATCCTGCTCTATGCCAGCGTTGCGGAGTTCTACAGCCTTTCCGTGCGCTCCACCGGACTGGGCTGGGCCTCGGGAATGGGCCGGGTCGGCGCGATCGTGGGGCCGATGCTGGGCGGACTGCTGCTCGCGGCGGAACTGCCGATGGCGCTCAACTTCCTTGCCTTCTCCATTCCGGGCCTCGTCTCCGTGCTGGCGACCGCGCTCTACATGGTGAGCCGCCGCCAGCAGCGCAGCCGGGAAGCCTACGCCCTCGCGGCGTGAACGGACGATCATGACCACCACCATCGAGACGCTCCCGGCACAAGGCCAGACATCGATGATCCCGGCTATCGTCGCCGGGATCATCGCCACCACCATATCCTATGCCGGACCGCTGGTGATCGTGTTCCAGGCCGCGCAAGGGCTGGAACCGGCGGTCGTCGCCTCGTGGATCTGGGCGATCTCGATCGGCAGCGGGGTGCTCGGCATCGTGCTGAGCTGGCGCTGGCGCGTGCCGATCGTGGTGGCGTGGTCGGCGCCGGGTTCGGCGCTGCTAGTGACGATGCTGCCCCAGACCGATTTCGCCACGGCCGTGGGCGCCTATATCGTCGCCAACCTCGCGGTGCTGGCGGTAGGCGCTTCGGGCGCGTTCGACCGGCTGATGAAGCGCCTGCCCGCCGCGATCACCGCCGCCATGCTGGCCGGCATCCTGTTCCGCTTCGTGATCGACATGATCGGCGCCGTCCCCTCCGCGCCGGTCACGGTGATCGCGATGATCGCCGCCTTCTTCGCCGGACGCGTGCTCGCCCCGCGCTATGCCGTGGTCGCCGTGCTGGTGACGGGCGTGGTGCTGACCATGCTGGACGGCGGCCTTTCGGGCATTATCGGCACCCCCCGCCCGACCGTGCCGGTCTGGACCACGCCCCGGTTCGACTGGGCCGCCACCGCCAGCATCGCCCTGCCGCTGGCGGTCGTGGCGCTGACCGGGCAGTTCCTTCCCGGCATCGCCGTCCTGCGCGCCGCGGGCTACGAGACCCCGCCGGCGCGCCCGATCGTCTCGGCCAGCGCCATAGGCTCGATCCTGCTCGCCCCGTTCGGCTGCCACGGCCTGAACCTGGCGGCCTTCACCGCCGCGATCTGCCTCGGCCCGGACGCGCACCCCGATCCGGCGAAGCGCTATCTCGCGGGGATCGCGGGCGGCGTGACCTATTTGATCTTCGGCGCTTTCGCGGCGACCGTGCTGGCCCTGTTCGCCACTTTGCCCAAGACCCTGATCGCCGCGCTGGCCGGACTGGCGCTGTTTCCGGTCGTCTCCGGCTCGCTCAGCACCGCCTTGCGCGCGGAGCAGGGCCGCGACGGGGCGCTCGTCACGTTCGCGGTCAGTGCCTCGGGCATGACGCTGGCGGGCCTCGGCTCCGCCTTCTGGGGCCTGGTCTTCGGGCTGGCCGTGCACATGCTCCAGACTTTCGCCGCAAGACGATGACATAGCGGCTGCGACTGGGTCGCCCCCTTCAGAACAAACGAAAAAACGGGAGAGTATCAATGTTCCAGATCATGGCGCATGCCCTGACCGCAGCCACCGCGCAGGTGCCCGCACAAGTACCCGAGCCGGTGTCGGCGCAAGCACCCGCCGAGGCGCCCGCCGCAACACAGACCGCCGCGCCCGAAATCGCGCCGCCGCAAAGTCCGAACCGCCCCAAGGCGCCCAAGCCGGCCTTCAAGCCGATCAACCATGACGAGGACTATTCCAGCTTCCGCGCCGTGCGCGACGCCAATCTCTGGACCCGGATCAAGTACATTCCGCTGGCGGGCAATACGTATGCCTCGCTTGGCGGAGAGCTGCGCCTGCGGCCCGAACTGCGCATCGGCGAACGCTGGGGACGCGGTCCGCAGGACGACGACGGCAATTTCCAGCAGCGCACCCGCGTCTGGGGAGACCTCCAGGTCGAGGGCCTGTTCCGCGCCTTCGTGGACCTGGAGCACGCCACCAGCACCGGGCTCGATTCCGTGGTGGCGCCGATCGAGGAAGGCCGCCTGGACTTCAACCAGGCCTTCGTCGAGGCGCATGTCCCGGTCGGCAGCGCCCGGATCACCGCGCGCTTCGGGCGGCAGGAAATCGGCATCGGCAACCAGACCATGTTCGACATGCGCGAAGGCGCCAACACCCGTCGCTCGCTGGACCTCCTGCGCGTGATGGGCACGATGGGCCCGTGGGACGGCGGCTTCCTCACCGGCCACGCGGTGCTGGAAAAGTTGGGCACCTTCGACGACGAGACCAACCACGACTACGACCTGACCGGGCTCCACGCCGGGCGCACTTTCGGTGCCGGAAGCCATACGGGCCGGGCCGAAATGCTGTTCGTTTCCTCCGACCGCGCCAGCGTGTCCTTCGCCACCGCACCCGCCGCGCGCGACCGGCGGCGCACGCTTTCGCTGCGCTATGCCGGGAAGGCCGATGCCTGGAGCGTCGATGTGGAGGGCATCCGGCAATGGGGCTCGTTCGGGAACCTCGACATCGATGCCTATTACGTCACCGGCACCATCGCTCACGGCTGGCAGGGCGGCTGGAAGCCCAAGCTGGCCCTGCGCGTGGACGTAGGCTCGGGCGACCGCAACCCCGCCGACGGCAAGGCCGGCACTTACGGCCCGCTTTTCCCCAAGCCGCTCACTTACAATGGCGACCTGGGGCCGCATAAC
This sequence comes from Novosphingobium sp. BL-S-34, assembly GCF_056857015.1. Lineage (NCBI taxonomy): Bacteria > Pseudomonadati > Pseudomonadota > Alphaproteobacteria > Sphingomonadales > Sphingomonadaceae > Novosphingobium > Novosphingobium sp. BL-S-34. The sequence continues at coordinate 36,946 of NZ_CM166473.1, read as the reverse complement.
CTGACGATCTTCCAGCCGATGCTGACGCTCCAGCCGAACGCGAAGCTGACGCTCGACTTCTCGGCGGCAGGGCTGTGGCGCACCTCGATCCACGACGGCGTCTATTCGCTGGGCGGGCAAGTGCTGCGCCGCGCCGACGAGACCGATTCCCGCTTCTTCGGAAAGCGTGCCACGGCGGCCGGGCGCTATGCGCTCAACCCCTTCACAACGCTCGGCTTCTACACGATCTACGGCGATGTTTCGGAGAAGTTCAAGCCGGGGCGCGACTTGTTCTATGCCGCCGCCTACCTGACGTTCCGGATCTAGCGGAACCTCTAGCGCGCCGGGGGCGGCGTCTCTTCGCCCCGGCCGGGGGTGAGCAGGGCATCGAGCCGCTCCAGCGCGGCCAGCAGCATGGCCTGCTCCCACCGCTCCAGCGCGCCGAAGCCCTGGCTGAAGCGCAGTTGCAGCGGGAACGGGGAGGCGCGCAGCTTCTCGCGACCCTCGTCCGTCGCCTGCAGCAACATCTGCCGCTTGTCCGTCAGGCTGCGGGTGCGCGTGACCAGGCCGCCGGCGACCAGCCGGTCGACGATATTGGTGATCGTCGCCTGGCCGAACCGCAGCGCCGTGGCGACCGCACCGGGCGTGATCGATTCGTGCCCGCAGATCTGGCGCAGGACCAGGCCCTGCGACGGGGTGAGACCGGTCGCGGCGGCCATTTTCCGGTTATCCAGATCGGCGGCGTCGATAATTTTTCGCAGCGCCGTCAGCGCCGCTGGCGTGAGGTCCGATTCCATGCCCGACAGCTAGCTTTGACGGGGCTTTGCGCCAAGTGTGAATATGCTTCGGATATGGAAGATTTGTGACATGAAACGGCAGGGTCTCTGGAACCATTCCTCCGGTGGACTGTTGCAATGCCGCGCCGAATCAGTATGTTTCGCCGCAAACGCAGTCACTATGAGGCAATAGCCAAGCACAACGATGTGCTTCGGAGGGTGAAGTAATCTTAGATTTGAATGCGAACGAGGCAAGCCTCCGGGATCTTTCCGGGGGCCCCGAGAACGCGCCGCAGGAAGACGTGGCCAAAGCGCCGCTGCGCCTGCGTTGCCCCACTGCCGAAGACGGCCCCGCCGTCACGGCCCTGATCGCGGCTTCCCCGCCGCTCGATCCCAACTCGGCCTATTGCAACCTGCTCCAGTGCAGCGATTTTGCCGATACTTGCGTGCTTGCGGAGCGGGACGGGCAGGCCGTCGGCTGGATCTCCGGCTATCGCCCGCCTTCGCATCCCGAGCGTCTTTTCGTGTGGCAGGTGGCCGTGGCCGCCTCGGCCCGCGGCGAGGGACTGGCAGGACGCATGCTCGATGCCCTGCTGACCCGGCCCGCCATACTCGGCGCGACCACGCTGACCACCACCATCACCGAGGACAATGCCGCCAGTTGGGCGCTGTTCACGGCCTTCGCGCGCCGCCACGGCGCGCAGCTTTCGAAATCGCCGCGCTTCGAGCGCGACGCGCACTTTGCCGGTGCGCACGACACGGAATGGCAGGCGAGCATCGCGCCCCTGCCGTCCGCCCAATCCTGAACAGGGGAACCCTGACATGACCAAGATGCCCATGCCGAGCGCCGCCGCGCCCGACACGAAAATCTACGAGCGCCGCGAATCCGCCGTGCGTACTTATTCCCGCTCCATGCCGCGCCAGTTCGGCAAGGCGCAGGGCGTGTGGATGAACGACAATGCGGGCGGCCGCTATCTCGACTTCCTCTCGGGCTGCTCCTCGCTGAACTACGGCCACAACCATCCCGTGCTCAAGGCCGCGCTGGTGGACTACATCGCCGGTGACGGCGTGACTCACGCGCTGGACCTGCACACCGACGCCAAGACCGAGTTCCTCCGCACTTTCGAGGATGTCGTGCTGGAGCCGCGCGGGCTGGACTATCGCATGATGTTCACCGGGCCGACCGGCACCAATGCGGTGGAAGCCGCGATCAAGCTGGCGCGAAAGGTGACCGGCCGCGAGATGGTGGTGGCCTTCACTAACGGCTTCCACGGCATGACGCTGGGCGCGCTGGCCTGCACCGGCAATGCCGGCAAGCGCGGCGGCGCGGGCGTGCCGCTCAACCATGTCAGCCACGAGCCTTTCGACGGCTACTATGGCGAGGGCGTGGATACCGCGGACCTGCTGGAACAGCGCCTGTCCGACCCGTCGAGCGGTCTCGATGCGCCCGCCGCCTTCCTGGTGGAGACGGTGCAGGGCGAAGGCGGCCTCAACGCCGCCAGCCCCGGCTGGCTGCGCAAGATCGCCGCGCTCGCCAGGAAGCACGGGGCGCTGCTGATCGTCGACGACATCCAGGCCGGCTGCGGCCGCACCGGCGGGTTCTTCAGCTTCGAGGGCATGGGCTTCACGCCGGATATCGTCACCCTGGCCAAGTCGCTTTCGGGCATGGGCCTGCCTTTCGCGCTCACCCTGATCCGCCCCGACCTCGATATCTGGGCGCCGGGCGAGCACAACGGCACGTTCCGCGGCAACAACCACGCTTTCGTCACCGCCACGGCGGCCTTGCGCGAATTCTGGGCCGATCCCGCCTTTGCCGACGACGTCGCCCGCCGCGGCGGCATCCTCGAAGGCCGGCTGGAGCGCATGGCCGACCGCCATGGCCTCTCGACCCGCGGCCGCGGCATGATGCGCGGCATCGACGTGGGCAGCGGCGAGATCGCCGCCCGCATCACCGGCGCCTGCTTCGATGCCGGCCTGATCATCGAGACCAGCGGCGCGCATGACGAGATCGTCAAGGTGCTCGCCCCGCTCGTGATCGACGATGCCACGCTGAACGTGGGCCTCGACATCCTGGAAACCTCGCTGGCCGAGGCGATCGCCCCGGTGAAGCGCCCGCTCGGCGTCGCTGCCTGAGCACCCTTCCAGATCGCCTCGAACTAGAGGCACAGATTTTCAGGAATTGACCATATGATCGTTCGCCAACTCAAGGAAATCCGCAAGTCCGACCGCCACGTCGAGTCCAACGGCTGGCACTCCGACCGGCTGCTGCTCAAGGACGACGGCATGGGCTTCTCGTTCCACGTCACGACGATGTTCGCGGGCGAGGAACTGCACATGCACTACCAGAACCACCTGGAAGCCGTGCTGGTGCTGAAGGGCGCCGGGACCATCGAGGACCTGGGCACCGGCCTGACTCATGAGCTGAAGGCCGGCGTGATGTACGCGCTCAACCAGAACGACAAGCACATCGTGCGGCCCACCGAGGACATCCTCTGCGCCTGCGTGTTCAACCCGCCCGTCACCGGACGCGAGGTTCATGACGAAAGCGGCGCCTATCCCGCCGACGCCAGTGAAGATGCCGGCGAGCCGGCCCTCACGGACTGAGGAGGAAGGCCAGACGATGCAGGATCATTATCCCACCCGCTGCGCTGCGCAGCCGCAGCTCTTTCCCCGCGGCGAACCCGTCGCGCGCCGCGAATGGCAGCCCGGCGCACCGCTCAGCGCCGAGCAGATCGCCCAGTTCGACCGTGACGGCTATCTGGTGCTGGAGGACGTGTTCTCCGAGGCCGAAATGGCCGCGCTCCAGGCCGAGACCGGCCGCCTCCTGGGCAACCCGGCGGGACTGAAGGACGAAACCGTCATCGCCGAGCCCGGCAGCCGCGAGATCCGCTCGATCTTCGAGATCCACGAGCAGAGCGAGACCATGGGCCGCCTGGCCGCCGACGCGCGGCTGGCCGGCGTCGCCAGCTACCTGCTGGACGACGAGGTCTACATCCACCAGTCGCGGCTGAACTACAAACCGGGGTTCAAGGGCAAGGAGTTCTACTGGCACTCCGACTTCGAGACCTGGCACGCCGAGGACGGCATGCCGCGCATGCGCGCGCTGTCGATGTCGGTGCTGCTGGCGGAAAACACGCCTCACAACGGCCCGCTGATGGTCATGCCCGGATCGCAGCACGTCTTCATCGCCTGCGTGGGCGAGACGCCGGAAGACCACTACCGCGCGTCGCTGCGCAAGCAGGAATACGGCGTGCCCGATGAAGATACGCTGGCCCAGCTGGCGCACCGCCAGGGCATCGTCTCGCCCACTGGCAAGCCGGGGACGGTCATCGTGTTCGACTGCAACACCATGCACGGGTCCAACGGCAACATCACGCCCTTCCCGCGCGCCAATGCCTTCCTGGTCTACAACGCCGTGAGCAACCGGCTCGAAGCGCCTTTCGCCGCCGCCACTCCGCGTCCGGACTTCATCGCCGCGCGCGAGGTGAAGACGATCATGCCGGTTTCCGGCATCCTCGAAGGAGAAGCCGCATGAACCGGACCCATTCCGTCGAGAAGATCGGCGGCACCTCGATGGCGGCCACCTCCACGGTGTTCGACAACGTGCTGGTCGCCGGCCGCAAGGGTGCAGACCTCTACAACCGGATCTTCGTGGTCTCGGCCTATGCCGGGATGACCGACCTGCTGCTGGAGCACAAGAAGTCGGGCGAGCCCGGCGTCCATGCCCATTTCATCCGCAACGAAGTGCCCGGCGCCTGGCGTTCCGCCCTGGCGGACGTGATGGGCGCGATGTGGGCCCGCAATGCCGAGATGTTCGCGCGCTCCGCCAGCCGGGAGGAAGCGGATGCCTTCGTGGCCATGCGCATCGCCGCGCTGGAAACCTGCCTGGACGATCTCGACCGCCTGCGCGCGCATGGTCGCTTCTGCCTGAAGGACCAGATGACCACCGTGCGCGAGATGCTGGCCGGCCTGGGCGAGGCGCATTCGGCGCACTCCACCGCGCTGATGCTGCGCGACCGGGGCGTGAACGCGGTCTTCGTCGACCTGACGCTCTGGGACCACGCGGACATGCGCAGCCTGGACGAGCGCATCGTCGAGGCCATGGCGCCGATCGACCTTGCCAGGCAGATGCCCATCGTCACCGGCTATGCGGGCTGCGAGGGCGGCATGGTGCGCCGCTATGCGCGCGGCTATTCGGAAATGACCTTCTCGCGCATCGCCGTGCTGACGCAGGCGCGCGAGGCGATCATCCACAAGGAGTTCCACCTTTCCAGCGCCGATCCGCGCCTGGTGGGCGAGACGGTGGCGCGCAAGATCGGGCGCACCAACTACGACGTGGCGGACCAGCTTGCCAACCTGGGCATGGAGGCCATCCACCCGCGGGCCGGGCGGGGCCTGCGCCAGTCCGGCATCCCGCTGCGGGTGCGCAACACGTTCGACCGGCACGACGGCGGCACGCTGATCTGCGGCGACTACGTTTCCGACCGTCCGCGCGTGGAGATCGTCACCGGGCTGGTCTCGGTCCAGGCGCTGCAGGTGTTCGAACAGGACATGGTCGGCGAGAAGGGCTACGACGCCGCGATCCTGGAGGCGCTGACCCGCCACGGGGCGTGGATCGTCAGCAAGAGCTCCAACGCCAACACCATCACGCACTACCTCTCGGGCACCAGCCCGGCGCAGATGGCCGCCATCGTCGCGGACATCGAGGCGCACTGGCCCGGCGCCGCCGTGACGGTGCAACCGGTGGCGATGGTCTCGGTGATCGGCAGCGACCTTGCGGAGCCGGGCCTGGTCCCGCGCGCGCTGATGGCGATGGCCGAGGCCGGGATCGGCATGGCCGCGATGCAGCACCAGATCCGCAATGTCGACGTGCAGTTCATCGTCGCGGTCGAGGCCTTCGACCAGGCGGTGCGGGTGCTGCACAAGGCGCTGGTCGAGGGCGGCGCCGCCGCCCCGATTGGCGGAACCCCGGAACCGGCCGGAACCCAGGAACTGGCTGCCGCCTGATCGCTTGATTGATCATGCTGAAAGCCATCCTCCCCGTGCGCAGCCTGCTGCTCGCCATCTTCGTGCTGATGGCGGGCGGCGGCTTCATGAACACGCTCGTCAGCGTGCGCCTGGAGCGCGGGGGGTCTGGCACCCTGGCGATCGGCCTGGTCGGCACCGCCTATTTCGCAGGACTGGTCGCAGGCTCCATGCGCGCGCCGTCGCTGCTGCGCCGCATCGGCCACATCCGCGCCTTCGCCGCTTTCGTGGCCGTGCTGAGCGCCAGCACGCTGGCTTATGCCATCCACCGCGACGTGCCGTTCTGGGGCCTGCTGCGCTTCACGGACGGAATCTGCCTGGCCGGCATCTACGTCTGCCTGGAAAGCTGGCTGAACGAACGGGCCGAAGGCGCGGGGCGCGGCAGCGTGCTGGCCGGCTACATGATCGCACTCTACGGCGGGCAGGCGATCGGGCAGTTCACGCTCAACCTCGGCGACGCGGCATCGACGATGCCGCTGATGGTGGGATCGATCCTGATCTCGCTCGCCGCCGTGCCCGTGGTGCTGACCCGCATCGCCGCACCCGCACCGGGGGAAGCCTCCTCGCTCTCGTTCCGCGAACTCTACGCGGTCTCGCCGCTGGGGATCGTCGGCGCTTTCCTGACCGGGATCATGCTCGGTGCCTTCTACGCGATGGGCGCGGTCTATGCCCGGCGCTCGGGGCTGGACCTTTCCGCGACCGCGCTGTTCATGAGCGTCGTCATCATGGGCGGCGTGGCGCTGCAATGGCCGCTGGGCCGCCTGTCCGACCGGATGGACCGGCGCATGGTGATCGTCATGGCCTTCGCCGGCACGCTGGCCGCCAGCCTGGCCATCGCCCTGACCGAGGGCAACCTGCCGCTGCTGACGTTCGGCGCGCTGTGGGGCGGCCTCAGCTTCGCGCTCTATCCGCTCTGCGTCGCCCATACCAACGACCACCTCTCGGCCGAGCAGCGCGTCGCCGCCAGCGGCGGGCTGGTGCTGCTCTATTCGCTGGGCGCCGCCATCGGCCCCTCGCTGGGAGCGCTGGCGATGACCCTGCTGGGAACGGCCGGGCTGTTCCTCTTCGTCGCCGCCTGCGCCGGCGCCGCGCTGGCATTCGGCCTGTGGCGACAGGTCCGCTCCGAGCCGGTCCCCGGCCATCTCCAGGAAACCTACGTCGTGCTGCCGCGCACCACGCCCATGTCCGCCGCGCTCGACCCGGTGGCCTCGGACGAAAGCACTCTTGAATGACCGACCAAACTTCGCCGGCCGTACTGCACCGCGCCATCGCCGCATCCGCGATCGGCAATGCCACCGAGTGGTTCGACTATGGCATCTATGCCTATGGCGTCAGCTATATCTCCGCCGCGCTGTTCCCCGGCGAGGCCGCCGAAGCGACGCTTTTCGCTCTGGCGACATTCGCGATCTCGTTCCTGGTGCGGCCGCTGGGCGGCTTCTTCTGGGGTCCGCTGGGCGACCGCTACGGCCGCAAGGCGGTGCTGGGCATCACCATCGTGATGATGGCGGCGGCCACGGTGGGCGTCGGCCTCATCCCCTCCTACGCGGCGATCGGCCTCTGGGCACCGGCGCTGCTGGTGGTGGTGCGCATGGTGCAGGGCTTTTCGACCGGCGGCGAATACGGCGGCGCGGCGATCTTCATGGCCGAGTATGCGCCCGACCGGAAGCGCGGCTTCTATGGCAGCTTCCTGGAAGTCGGCACGCTGGCGGGCTTCTGCGGCGGCGCCCTGCTGATGCTGGGCTTCTCGCTGCTGCTGGGCGATGCCGCCATGCGCGACTGGGCCTGGCGCCTGCCGTTCCTGCTGGCAGGACCGCTGGGTTTCGTAGGCGTCTACTTGCGGGCAAGCATGGAGGAGACGCGGCTGTTCCGCGAAGTGGAAGAGAGCGGCCAGAACGCATCCGCCACGCCGCTGCGTGACCTGATGCGCCGCCACCGCCGCCCGCTGCTGGCGATGAGCGGGCTGGTGATCGCGCTCAACGTGGTGAACTACACCCTGCTCAGCTACATGCCGACATATCTGGAGCGCCGGCTGGGCCTTTCGACCGACGCCGCGCTGGCCGTGCCCATCGCCGGCATGCTGTTCATGATGGTGCTGCTTCCCTTCGCGGGCGCCCTGTCGGACCGGGTGGGGCGCAAGCCGATGTGGATGGCCTCGCTGATCGGGCTGATGCTGGCGGTGGTGCCGCTCTATCACTTCATGGATACCGGCCTTGCCAGCGCGGTGATCGGCTATGCCCTGCTGGGGCTGCTCTACGTGCCGCAACTGGCGACGATTTCGGCGACGTTCCCCGCCTTCTTCCCCACCCCGGTGCGCTTTGCCGGTTTCGCCATCGCCTACAACCTCTCGACCTCGCTGTTCGGCGGCACCGCTCCCGCGGCGAACGCCTGGCTGATCGACCGGACCGGCGATCCGCTCACCCCCGCCTACGTGATGATCGCCGCCTGTCTCGTCGGGCTGGTGGCGCTGTATTATACCCAGGAAACCGCCGGCAAGCCGCTGCGCGCCGTCTGACTGCCTAACCGAGGATTCCCTTTGAAAACCGATGCTTTCGCCGCCCTGGCTGCCCCCGGAGCAAGCGGGCCCTGGGCCATGGCGCCCTGGGCCTCCGAGCCCTGGATGCACACCGGAATCGCCCTGCTGCTCCTGGCCGCCGCCGCTTGGCTGGCCAACTGGATCGCCAAGCGCATCGTCCTGAGCGGCATGATGCGCCTGCTGCGGCGCACGCCTTTCGATGTCGAGGCGGGGCATATCGGCGCCATCGTCGCGCGCCTGTCGAACATCCTGCCCGCCGTGATCGTGCAGGGCGGGATCGGCACGGTGCCCGGCCTGCCGCCCGCGCTGGTCGGCTTCGTGCACAGCCTTTGCGCGGCCGTGGTGATCCTGACGCTCGCCCTGGCCCTGTCCGGCGCGCTGACCCTGGCCAACGACGTGTACCAACGCCGCCCGGAAGCCGGGCACCGGCCGATCAAGGGCTATGTCCAGGTGGCCAAGCTGCTGGTCTACGGCGCCGCCGCGATCCTGGTGCTGGCCGCGCTGATGGACCAGTCTCCGCTGCTGCTGCTGTCCGGGCTGGGCGCCATGGCGGCCGTGCTGCTGCTGGTGTTCAAGGACACCATCCTCTCGCTGGTCGCATCGGTGCAGATCACCTCCAACGACATGGTCCGCGTGGGCGACTGGATCGAGATGCCCAAGCTCGACGCCAATGGCGACGTGATCGACATCGCGCTGCACACGGTGAAGATCCAGAACTTCGACAAGACCATCACCACCGTGCCGACTCACCGGCTCATCACCGAGAGCTTCCGCAACTGGCGCGGCATGTCGGAATCGGGCGGGCGGCGCATCATGCGCTCGCTGATGATCGACCAGAACAGCGTGCGCTTCCTGACGGCCGGGGAACTGGAGGCGCTCTCGCGCTTCACCCTGCTGCGCCAGTACCTGGCGGAGCGCCGCGGCGAAGTGAACCGCTGGAACCAGGACCACGCGCAAGGCGAGATCCTGGACATGCGCCGCCTGACCAATATCGGCACTTTCCGCGCCTATGTGCACGCCTACCTGACCGCGCACCCGGACATCGCGAAGGACAAGACCCTGCTGGTGCGCCAGCTCGAACCCGGCGAATACGGCCTGCCGCTGCAGATCTACGCTTTCGCCTCCACTACGGCCTGGGCCCAGTACGAAAGCATCCAGGCCGATATTCTCGACCACCTGATCGCGATCATCCCGGAGTTCGACCTCCGCGTTTTCCAGCGGCCCACCGGTCTCGACCTGTCAGGCGCGGTCGCGCGGTCGGCATCCTCGCCGGACGCCGTCCTGCCCCCCGCTCCCTCCCTTCCCGTTCAGGACCCTGCGTGACATGAAGGCCGCCTTGCCCATACCTGCCGCCCGCTCCTTTCCGCAGTCTCCGCCGTGGCGGCCGCTGCCCTGCTTGCCCTGACGCCCCCACCCGCCGCCGCGCAAACCAGGCCAAATGCTGCGCAGGCAGGACTTGCTGCTGCGCAGGCGGGACTCTCTGCTGCGCAGGCAGGGCCAACCGATGCCGACGTGGTCTCGCTCGCGAAACGGGCGGATATGGTCGTCAGGGCGCAAGTCGCCGGCGTGACGCGCGTGAGCACCGCAAGCCAGCGCATCCCCGCGCCCGGCCATGCCCGCTATTATGTCGAGGCCACAACCGGCGCGCTGCTGTTTGGCGCCTCGCCGATCGGCGGATCACTGCGCTATCTGGTGGACCTGCCCCAAGACGGCCCCGCGCACGGCCCCGCAAACGGCGTCATGACCGGAATGGGACCGGCGGAACTGCCCGGCCGCGATGTCATCCTGTTCCCTCCCCGGTGCCGGGCCGCCCCGAGGACCTGAAACTGATCGCCCCCACCGCCCAGATCCTCTGGAGCCCGGACGAGGAAGTGCGCCTGCGCGCCGTTTTGCGCAGCCGGGTCGCCCGCAATGCGCCCAGCAATGTCACGCGGGTGCGGGAAATGCTCTACGTGCCCGGCAACCTCGCCGGGCAGGGACGCACGCAGATCTTCCTCGATACCGAGGGCGGGCGCAGCGCCTCGATCACGGTCCGCCATGAACCGGGCCAGGCGCCCGCCTGGGGCGTCTCGTTCTCCGCGGTGGTGGCGACGGCGGGCCGTCCGCCCGCGCGCGGCACGCTCGAATGGTACAGCCTGGCCTGCTTCCTGCCGCCTGCCCCGGCCGAGCGGGCCAATATTTCCGCCACCTACGAGGGCAAGATGCAGGCCCTCACCGACTACCGCATGGTGCTTGCCGCACTGGGCAGCTGCCCGCGCACCATGTCCTGAGCGCCGGCTTGCGCGGAACGGCGAGAGGGCCGATTTCGTGCCGGGCGGAAACCGAAGGGCGCGCGGCGGGTTGTTGCCGGACCGCGGATCGGGCCGGACTGCAGACAAGGAGGTAACGGGGGGTGGAACAGGCAGCAAGGGCGGAGAGCCCAAACAGCGCCATGCAGGACCGGTTCGAGCAGATCGCGCCCTATCGCTGGTGGCGGCGATCGGTCGTCGGGCGGGTCGATCACGAGAGCGTGATGGCGCGCATCACCGAGGATTCCGGGTGGTCGCCGCGCTATGCCTTCATGGTGATGATGTCCGCGGGCATCGCCGTGCTCGGCCTGCTGCTCTCGTCGCCGGCCGTGGTCATCGGCGCCATGCTGATCTCGCCGCTGATGAGCCCGATCCTGGGGCTGGGCTTCAGCCTGGCGCTGTTCGGTTTCTCCGAGATGCGCCGCTCGCTTACCGCCCTGGCGGTGGGCGCGGTGGCGGCGGCGATCTTCACCGCGCTGATCGTGGCCCTCTCCCCGCTGCAGGCGCCGACCAGCGAGATCATCGCCCGCACCCAGCCCAACCTGTTCGACTTGGCGGTGGCGCTGTTCGCGGCCCTGGCGGGGACTTTCGCGATCATCCGCGGGCGCGGCGACACGATCGTCGGCGTCGCCATCGCCACGGCCCTGATGCCGCCGCTCGCAGTGGTCGGCTTCGGTCTGGCGACATGGAACATGCCCGTGCTGGGCGGCGCTTTCGCCCTGTTCGTCACCAACTTCGTGACCATTGCCCTCTCCGCCACGGCCATGGCGCGCTTCTACGGGTTCGGCCACCACCTCACCAGCCGACCTTGCAGGCATCACCATTTCCGACGATGAGCCCGCGACCGTCAGCGAAAGGCTCAAACGCCTTTTCGTGCCTTCCAGCAAGGCGCAGATCGTCCGGCAACTGGCGGAGCGCGGCACCCCCGCGCTGCGATCCGTCTGCGCAGCCATGCTGGCGGAAGGCTGGGCCGACAGCCATGTCACCGAGGGTGAGGGGCAGCCCGCGCTCACCATCACGTTCGGGCCGGAGAGCCGGTTCGTCTACAGCTTGGGCACCCGGTCGCACCCCCTGCCCGCCTATACCGCGCTGGAAGCCTCGGAAGGCCGCCGCAGCCTGACCTGGATGCTGACGGGGCAGGTCGCCACCGAGCGCCACCGCGACCTTACCGGCCTTACCGAACAGCAGATCGTGAATGACGTGCTGACCCAGCTCGAACGATGGCGGCCTGCCGCCTGAACCGCGCGCGCTATTTCAGCGGCAGGAACAGCTCCGCCACCGCTTCGTGCTCCGGCACTTCCGGGAAGAAGCGCAGGCGCTGGCAATAGAGCGGGAAGTCGCGGACTTCCTCGCCGCTGCCGGGAAGCCAGTCGCGATAGAGAAAGAGCGCCGCCGGCTCCAGGTTATCCGTCTGGCCGACCTGCCGCAGCACCGCGCAGCGGCCGCCGGGGATCTCGCCGATCCGCACCGCCTCGCCATCGGCCGCGACCGGCCCCTCGATGCCCGCGCAAAGGTCGATGCCATAATCGGCCGGTGCGGCGGGGCGGCGCTCCGACCGCCAGATATTGAATGTCGCGCTTCTGGAGGGATGCAGACCGGCGCGGCGGCGCCAGGCGATGAAGCGCTGGATGGTGCCTCCCAACCCGGCCGGGTCGCCCCGGTGCTCCATGATCGCCACCAACTGCTTCGGCACCTCGCGGATAACGACGTCTTCCTGCGTGAATGTCCTGTGCATGAACTTGCTCCTGGCTGTGTCGAGAGGCTCGAAGGCCGAGAGCCACGGCGCCCAATCGGGGCTCTTGCGGAACGAGGAGGGCGATTGCCCGAACCTATGCCGAAACGCGCGGGCGAAGGCGTCCGGCGCCTCGTAACCGGCATCCAGTGCTATGTCGGTCACGCTCTGCCCCTCGCGATAGGCCAGCCGGTGCGAGGCGCGCTTCATGCGGGCCAGCTGGACATAGCGATGGACGGAGATCCCGAACATGGCCGTGAACTGTCGGTGGAAGTGGAACTTCGAAAAGGCAGCCACGCGGCTCACCGTTTCGAGGTCCAGCGCCTTGTCGAGGTGCCGGTCGATATGGTCCAGCGCCCGCAGCATCCGGGCATGGTAGGTATCGAGCGCCGCCTTCATCGTTCCTTCCTCCGTGACGCTCTCCGTTAGCCACGGATCGCGGACACCTGCTCGACCGATCTTGCGCTTCGGCATGGATCGGCGGCGGGATTCGGGCAAGTGCCACCAGGCGTCCCCACCCTCCCCCCAGCGCGCTGATCCGCTTGGTCCCCGCCGGCCTGCCTCCGCCTTGACAGGATATGGCGCGGCCAACATCCTGTCCGGCGGGAAGACAGGGCGGATGAAACGGCTGGCGGGAGGAGGCAATCGATGCAGGCGGCAATCGAGGCATTCGACAGGATAGCGGCGGGGACCTACATCGAGGGCCTCGCGATCGACCATCTGCGCGACATCGTCTGGTACAGCGACGTCATTGCCGGCGGCATCCACGGCGTGAAGCCCGACGGCACCCGGGTCGCGTCCTTCAACCCCGATCGGCGGTGGACCGGCGGCGTGACGATGAACGCCGATGGCGCAGTGCTCTCCACCGGCGAGGGCGGCATCATGTGGAACGACCCCGAAACCGGGCGATCGGGCTGGCTGCTGCGCGAAATCGACGGCCAGCCGATCAACGGCATCAACGAGATGGCGCCGGACGGCCGGGGCGGGCTGTTCTTCGGCACGCTCGACATCGTCAGCGTCATCAAGGGCGAACCCGCGCGGCCGACGGCGATCCATCGCATGACCGCTTCCGGCGAAGTCATCCAGGTCGCCGGGGACATCGGCTTCACCAATGGCCTGATGTTCGATGCCGGACGCCGGCGCCTCTACTGCAACGACACGTTCCGGGGCACCTGGGCCTTCGACGTGGCGGACGACCTCACCGTGTCCAACCGGCGCATGATCCTCGACAAGGCGGATGCCGACGGCATGGCCCTCGACGCCGATCACAACCTCTGGATCACGGGCTTCCGCTCGAATGCCCTCACCCGCCTCGCGCCGGACGGTACCCGGCTGGCGGACTGTCCCACTCCGGGCGGCGCCATCACCCAGGTGCGCTTCGGCGGCGCCGACATGCGCGACGTTTACGTCAATTCCGTGCCCGTCGATGGCGGCGATACCCTGAAGGAAGCGGGCAAGATCACTGCCCGGAACTCCTTTCTCTATCGCGGTCGTTCAGGCACGCCGGGTCTCAAGCTGGACCCGCCGCGCTTCAGGCTGGACTGAGCGTTTCGGGCGGGGCGCCGCGACTGTCGGCGGGCATCGCCGCAGCGGTTTCAGGGCCCTTGGCAAGCTGCGAAACAGGATAGTGCTCGCTATCCACCTTCTGCACGGCGTGTCGGGGTGATAGGTCACGACACAAGGCGAGCCCGGCTCCAGCAGTGCGATCGGACCGGACCATGGCGAAGGGATTGAGCATGCAGAACCTCGACGGGCTGGGATATCGGGACAGGACAGTCGTGGTCACCGGCGGGTCGTCCGGCATGGGCGAGCAAGTCGCGCGCATCCTCGGCGAACTCGGCGCCAAAGTGCACATCGTGGACATCCAGCCGCCCAAAGTGCCGCACCTCAGCTTCCGGCAGTGCGATCTCTCCGACTTCGACCAGGTCCGCGCCGCCGCCGCCGCGCTGGCGGAAGCGCCGATAGACTTCGTGTTCCCCTGCGCCGGCCTGCCGCCGCACATGAAGGGGCCGATGTATTGCATGCGGGTCAACTACATAGGCACGCGTCTGTTCGTGGAAGAATTGCTGCCCTCGGTCCGCGACGGCGGCGGGATCGCGCTGATATCTTCCGATGCGGCGATGGGCTGGCAGGGCAACCTCGCCCAGTCACTGGAAATGCTGGCGATTTCCGACCCGGACGAAGCCTATGCCTGGTGCGAGGCCGATCCCGATGCCCGCGTCCGCGACGGCTATACCAGTTCGAAGGAGATGCTGGTGGTCTGGGTGGCCAACAAGGCGGTCGAATACGGCAATGCCCGGCGCATCCGCTTCAATGCGATCGGCCTTTGTCCCACCCGCACCGCCTTCATGGACGAGCAGGAAAAGCTGCTGCCGGAAGGCTTTCTCGACGCCTGGCCCTATCCCTCGCTGGGGCGCATGGCCACGGCGGAAGATCAGGCCTGGCCGCTGGTCCTGCTCAACAGTCCGCTCAACGGCGCGGTTACCGGCAGCTTCCTCTACACCGACCAGGGCTTCGCCAGCGGCGTGTTCACCGGCGCCATCAACCCCGCCTTCATGAAAGGCGAGGTCGCCTGACGCGATCGCGGTGACAACCATGGAGACGCATTCGTGAAAGCGGCCATCTATCCCGGGCAGGGCCAGCCTGTCGTCATCGAGACACTGCCCGATCCGGAGCCCGCGCCCGGCGAAGTGCTGATCAGGGTCAGCCGCTGCGGCATCTGCGGCACGGACCTGTCGATGACCAAGGGCGCCGGCTGGGATTTCGGCGCGGGTTCGCAGTTCGGCCATGAATATGCCGGCGAAGTCGTCGCGCTCGGCGCGGGCGTCTCCACCCTGGCGATCGGAGACCGCATCGCCGTGCTGCCCTCGGTCGCCTGCGGGGAGTGCCCGGGCTGCGCGCATCAGAACAACGTGCTGTGCCAGGCCTCGCCCGGCAGCGCGATGCATGGCTTTGCCGAACTGGCGCGGGTGCCGGCTGCCGTGGCCACCCGGCTACCGTCCGTCCTCACGCTCACCGACGGCGCCCTGATCGAACCGATGGCGATCAGCCTCTACGGCGTGAAACACGCGCGGATCCAGCCCGGCGACAAGGTCGTGGTGCTGGGCGGCGGCACCGTGGCGCTTTACGCGATCTACTGGGCGCGGCGTCTTGGCGCGGGCAGGATCGTCGTCATGTCCCGTTCCGCCCGCCGCGCCGACCTGGCGCTGCAGATGGGCGCCGACCGCTTCATTCCCTATGGAAACGACGAAATGGGCGAAGTGAGGGAAGCGCTCGGCGGCGTGCCGGAGGTCGTGTTCGAATGCGTGGGCGCGGAAGGGATGCTGGGCAAGGCGATCCTGCATGCCGGGCCGTTCGGCCGGGTCGTCTCGCTGGGCTTCTGCACCTCGCCCGATCCGGTGATACCCGCCCTCGCCTCCTACAAGTGCGTGAACGTGCAGTTCCTGGTCGGCTATTCGATGAAGGAATTCCTCTACATCGCCGACCAGATGGACAAGGGCCACGTCGACCCCAAGGCGATCGTCACCAGCACCGTGCCGCTGACGGCCCTGCCCGAGACGATGGCGATGCTGCGCGGCCCGAACGAGGAAACCAAAGTCCACGTCACGATGACGTGACAGGATGGCGTGACAGGACGGCGTGACAGGACGGCGTGGACAGCTTGGCGTGGGACCGGACCCGATCCGGTCCGCATCCCACCCCCCATCGACGCCCAGGGCTACGCGGGGTCCGCGTAGATCCCGTCCATCACGAAGCGCGTGGTCGCCGCGCGCAGGGTCTCATCGTCGGCCATGCCTTCGGGATAGAGCCAGTCCTTGAACAGCACGCAGCCCAGCAGCGAGGCGAAGCTGATGCGGACCATCAGTTCGGGCGGCAGCTTGTCCGTGCCCCCGGTACGACCGCGCACCACTTCGGCGCCGCGCGCGAAATAGTCGTGCAGGGCATCGACCGCGGCCATGCCCTGCACTTCGCTGCTCTTGCCGGTTTCCGCCATGATGAGCGAGAGGAACATGCGCTGGTGCTCGGCGATGAAGTCCTGCAACTCGGCGATGTAGGTCTTGGCCTGCGCTTCCAGCGGTGCATCGCCGCTGGCGGCGGAGACGTTCGACATGAAGGTCTGGAGGTGGCTGTCCAACGGGCGCTGGATCGCTTCGCGGAACAACTCGGCCTTGGAGCTGAAGTAGCGAAAAATCTGCGTCTCGGTCGTATTGGCGCGCGCCGCGATGGCCGCCGTGGTGGCGCCCGAGAAACCATAGCGCGAATACTCCGCTTCCGCGGCGCGGAGAATTTCCTCCCGAACTTGTGCGGGAGCGCGCCTTTGCCGCGGCCTGTCGTTCTGCCTGTCCAAACTCTGCTCCGCCAAACACCGCCTCACTTGCGGCCGTCCTATAGCGCCGCCACGGCTTTGGCCACTCCCGGCGCCAAAGCGCGGTTTCACCAGCGCCGGCGGCGCTGGCCACTCTCGGCGCCAAGGCGCGGTGTTACCAGCGCCGGCGGCGCTGGCAGGCCCGCACGCGCCGGGCGATCTCTTCGCGCCGCTCCGCGGGGGTGACATGGGGCGTGTCTTCGGGAAGGTGATCGCGCAGCTCGGCCAGCTTGACGCGCCGGATCGTCGGCGTCGGCTCCGCGCTGCAATCGTACCAGCGGCCATAGATGCCGCCTTCGGTGTAGCCGGCCGGGTCCAGCCAGTTGGGCACGCCGGGGTCGGTCAGCGCGATCACCGCCCGAAACCGTCCGTCCGACGAGAGCCTGGCCATGGCGCCATTGGTGCTGGACAGCCGATAGACATATTCCAGCGCATTGAAGAGCGGGTCGTTGAGCTGGATGTTCCAGTAGGGCGCCCGTTCGGGAATCTCGGTCTCGATGATCAGCGCCTCGTCTTCCGCGAGCTGGAAGCAGGCCGGCCAGTAGACCTGCTTGACCAGCGCGCCGGGCATGCGGACCGGCTCGAAGACGTTGAAGCCCGCGCGGTCCTTCACGCCGTTCTGCATGGGGTAGTAGAGGTTCGTCTTGCGCGCCGGAAAGCGCGCCATCTCGCCGATCCGCGCCAGGATATCCTCGGGCGAGAGCCGGGGCTTGGGCGGAACCGGGTCCAGACATTCGATCGAGAGCTGCGGATCGGTCTCGTTCTCCCAGTCATACATCCGGTAGCGCAAGTACATGCCCCGCGCCTCCGGATCGATCGGCGCCCAGTGCCCGGCATGGCGTTCCGGCCGCACCGCGCTGAACCGGATCTCGAAATCCTCGCCCAGCCCGATGCCCAGATCGTCGCAATCCACCTCATTATGGCCATTGGGCCGGGACATCTCGTCGACAGTGCCCGAAAGCGCCTTCTGCGTGGTGAACGAGAGGATGCGGCAGGTCCCGCGATTGCCCGAGACCCGGTAGCGCAAGTCCCCCCGGATCGGGCTCTGCACATAGATATCGTCCGGGTTGGGCTGAAGCGTGAAGACCGGGTTCCACAGTGGCGCCCAGTCGGGATGCTCGGCATCGGCGTGGAAATACATGAAATAGGCATAGGACAGGCTGGTCATCGTCTGGCGGTAGACATCGGCGCGATAGGCCGGGTCTTCAGGCCGCCAGCTCATCGCCAGATTGTCCACCGCCTGTTCGAGATCGCCCAGGTAATCCAGGATCGAGGTTGTCTTGGTGGCCACAATGCGTCTCCAGTCGGAATGGTCGGTCTCGGGGGAAGGGCCTTACCAGCGGCGCCGGCGCTGGGCGGCGCGCACGCGGCTGCGCAGGGCCTGCTCCCTCTCGGCGGGCGAAACCGTGGCCGTGCCAGGCGGCAGGTGCGCCTTCAGATCGGCCAGCTTGACAGTCGTGATGGTGGGGATCGGCAGGCTGGAGCAATCGTACCAGCGCCCGTAAAGCGTTCCCTCGGTATAGCCCGCAGGGTCCAGCCAGTTGTGCACGCCGGGATCGGTCAGCGCGATGACGATGCGAAGCCTGCCGTCGCCGTCGATGATCGCGGTCGATCCATTGAGGCTGCTCTGCCGGTAGACATATTCGACCGCGTTGAACAAAGGGTCATTTAGCTGGATGTTCCAGTAGCGCGCGACCGCCGGCATCTCGGTCTCGACGATCAGCGCCTCGTCCTCCTCGAAAGAGAACACCGCGGGCCAGTAGAGCTGCTTGTCGAGGCCGGGCAGCCGCACCGGATGGATCCTGTTCTGGCCGACCGCCTCCAGGATCTCGTTCTGCATCGTGTAGAACAGCCGGTTCTGGTTGCGGGGAACCGCGGCCTGACGGCCCAGGCGCGCGGCGATTGCTTCGGGCGAGAGACGCGGCTTCATCGGCACTTGGTCCAGGCATTCGATGGTGAGCTGCGGATCGACCTCGCAGCTCCAGTCGATCATGCGATAGCGTACGAAGATGCAGTCGGCCCCGTTCTTCAGCTGCGACCAGTCGCCCTCGTATCCCTCGGGCCGCACAGCGCTGAACACGATGTCGATCCGCCCGTCGGGGCCGACGGTGAAGTCCGAATCGTCGAAACTGCTGGCCGCGCCATATTCACCCACCGTTTCGAGCGTGCCGGGAATCCCGCGCTGGGTCACGAAGATCAGCTTGCTCACGGTGCCCCTGTCGCCGCTGACGCGGTAGGTCAGGTCATCGCGCAGCGGGCTGAAGAGGTAGATATCGTCGGGATTGGGCTGGCACAGGAACACCGGGTTGTAGAGCGGGCTCCAGTCCGGATGCTCGGCATCGGCGTTGAAATGGACAAAATAGCCGTAGGACAGGTTCATCAGCGCCTGCCGGCAGACTTCCGCCCGATAGGCCGGGTCTTCCGGGTGCCAGGTGTTCGCCAGCTCCGCGGCCGCTTCTTCGAGAGGGGCCAGGTAGCTGGCGAGCGGTTCTATTGAAGGACCCATACGATATCCTCACCCATTCCCTCCGCGCCCGCCCGGGGGTCTTCGCGGCATGGATTTCTGCTGAAAGCGTCCGGTTGTCCGGTCCCGTCGAGTGCGGCCGTCCCGGCACCGCGTCGGGCCGGGCATTGCGCCGAGGAAAGCATGCACTGTCATAGTGCGGCGCCGCAAGCCCTCTGGCAGGAGCAGCCCCGCCACATCGCAGGCAGGATATCGGCCCGGCCAAGCTAGATAGTCTTGACTGTCTTGAATCGCCGATCGAACATGGTGCCTCGCGCAAGAACGGCCGCGGGCGAGGATGATTTCGAATGGACCTGACGTACGATCCCCCCAGCGCATTCCGCCATGCGGGCGATGCCCTGCACGAACTCGTCGCCGCGGAGATCGGCAGCAGCGACTTCGGCCCGGACGATTATCGCCCCGGGCTGAACGCCTACCTTCATGCCATGGACTACGACCCCCGCTTTCACGAACAGGGACGGCGCGCGGCCTGGGGCCAGATCGTGGCCATCCTGCGCGGCCGGGCACATGCCTATCGTGCGATGAAACAGCATCCCGGTTTCGACCGCCATCCGGTGGTGAGCCCGGTCGTCATCACCGGCGTTCCGCGCACCGGCACCACGGCGCTGCACCGCCTGATGGCCGTGGATCCCCGCTTCCAGGGGCTTCAGACCTGGCTGATCGATTCCCCGATGCCTCGCCCGCCGATCGAGACCTGGGCCGACTATCCGCAGTTCCGCAAGACCATGGCCGGCATCGATGCCCAGCACGCCGCCGCGCCCGATCACCAGGCCGCCCATTTCCGCGCGGCCGAGGAAGTCCACGAATGCTGCATGATCCTGTGGCACGGCTTCACCTCGAACATCCTGGCCTGCGCCGGGCCCTCTGCGCAGACTTACGACGCCTGGTGGCGAAGCCAGTCCGAAGCGGCCTCCTACGATTACTTCCGCGCCTGCGTGCAGCTGATCGGCAGCAACGAGCCGCATCGCCGGTGGCTGCTCAAGAACCCGGGGCATATCGAGAACCTCGACCTGCTGCTTGCGGTGTTCCCCGATGCGAAGATCATCCAGACGCACCGCGATCCCGGCAAGGCGATCCCCTCGCTCGTGTCGCTCATGGCGAACCTTCACCCGCTCTTCGAGGAAGGCCGCCGACAGGAGCGGTCGGAAAACATGCTGATCCGCGAAGTGGCCAAGTGGTCCGAGGCGGTCGAGAAGGCCCAGCGGGTTCGCAGCCGCTTTCCCGGGCAGGTCCTCGATGTCGTCCATGCCGACTTCCATGCCGATCCGATGGCCGTCCTCGAACGCATCTACGCCTTCATCGACATGGACATTCCCGAAACCCTCCGGCCGGGGCTGGCGAAGCGGATTGCGGAAAAACCCGAACTCGCGCGCGGGACGCACAAGTATGACATCACCGATTTCGGCATGACCGCGGACCAGGCCCGGGAGCCGTTCCGCGACTATATCCAGCGCTACGATCTCCTGGAAAAGGCCCGCTGACGGCGCCGCCAGCCGCCGCCTGAAAGGTCCGGTCCCGGCCTCTGGCATCGCCCCTGCGCGCTCTGGGATGCCCGCATTGACAAGCCCCGCCGCCCGCTCGCAAATCGGCGGACACCGCGCAGGCCGGGGCGGGAACGGGAGAACGCAGGACATGTCCGATAGCAGGATCGAAGACCGGCTGCTCATCCGCGAAGTCTACGGGCGCTATGCCATGGCCGTCGTCCGCCAGGACGGCGCCGACTGGCTGGACTGCTGGTCCGCGGACGCCACCTGGAAAACGCCCCAGTTCGAAGTTGCCGGCCATGCCGCGCTGGAGCAGATGTGGACCGCGACCTGGACCGATTTCCGCAGCGTCACGCCTTTCAACGAGATCGGCCCGATCGCCTTCACGCAGGACGGCGCCAGCGTGCTCTCCACCGTGCTGGAGACCATCGCGCTGAAATCCGGAAGCGGCATGACGATGACCGGCCTCTATACCGACCGCCTCGTGCGGGAGGGCGGCGAATGGCGCTTTGCCTACCGCGCTTATACCCCCATCGGGCAGCCAGCCTCGCTGGCCGGTCGCGCGGCCTGAGGGAGAACGGCACATGACAGAGCGGACCATCGCCATCGTCACCGGCGCCAGCAGGGGTGCCGGACGCGGGATTGCCATTGCGCTGGGCAGCCACGGATGCACCGTCTACGTCACCGGCCGGTCGGAACGGCAGGGCGATCATGCCCTGCCCGGCACCATCTACGAAACCGGCGAGGCGGTGACGCGCGCCGGGGGCAAGGGCATCGCGGTGCGCTGCGATCATGGCGACGACACCCAGGTGGAAGCGCTGTTCGATCAGGTCCTGGCGGACGAAGGCCGGATCGATATTCTCGTCAACAATGCCGCCGCCGTCTATGACGAGCTGTCCATGCCCGGGCAGTTCTGGGAAAAGCCGCGCAAACTTGCCGACATGATCGATGTCGGGATACGCAGCAGCTACGTGGCGAGCTGGCTGGCGGCGCCGGGCATGGCCGCGAAGGACCATGGGCTGATCGTCTTCACCTCGGCCTCGGGCGCCGCGCATTACGCGATGGGGCCTGCCTATGGCGCGCACAAGGCCGGGATCGACAAGATGGCCTTCGACATGGCGGTGGACTTCAAGGCGGCCGGTACCCGCGTCGCGGCCCTGTCGATCTGGATGGGGGCTTTGGCGACCGACAGATTGCTGGCCATGATCGCCGCCGATCCGGAAAAGTACGGCTATCTTCGCGGCCAGATCGAAACGCCGGAATTTACCGGCCATGTGATCTGGGCGCTCTATAACGATCCCGAATTGGCCGCGCTCAACGGCGAAACCGTGATCGGGGCGGAAATGGCCGTGCGATACGGGCTGACCGACGAGGGCGGCCGCCAGCCGCCGTCATACCGCGATACCCACAAGGTGGCGCCGCACCGCCACCACCCCCTGATTATCCGCTGATTTCCGGCAGGAGGGCAGCCTGGCCAGCCCCCTTTACCGGTGCGCGCCTCACCAGCGCGTACCCGCCGCGCCCACTGCGACCGGGCGGTCGTAGGAAAGATCGTCCCGGTCGCGCCGTCCCTTGAGAAAGCCCTTCACGGCCGGGGTCTGCAACCACGAGGCATCGCCCTGCATCGCGGCCTCCACCGTCGAGCGACGCCACAGGATCCGCCACTCGCCGTCCCGCCGCTCCATCTGATCCATGTAGCGACCCGCCGCCATCGTGCAGGTCAGGCCGTCGTGCGAAAGCAGGGTGCCGATGACGTAAGTCTCGCAATAGGCGGTGTCGCCGTCGATCTCGCAGGAATGGTTGGCCAGGTTGTGCTGGTTCATCGCGAACATCGCGGCATGCCCGCGATTGGCCTTCGCGGGATATTCCGTTGCGGGCAGCGGCACGGGGCCGTGTTCGTCCGCACCCTCGGGCCAGTAGCAACTTGCCGTCAGCGCCTCGTCGTGGCGGTCCCGCCCCCGCGATTCGCGGACGATGACATCGAGGATCTCCTGCCGGTCCCTGATATGCTGCACGCTGCGCCTGAGGGCCGCGACTTCGCTTTCCAGATCCATTGCCGGCACCTCTCCACTGTTGAACGGATGTTTAGCGCAGCGGTGCGCGCAGGGTCAATTTCCGCCCGCCGGACATCGGCCCAAGCGCAGCCTTGGTACGCAACCATCGCTTGGGCGTTGAAGGATTTGCCGGCCGCTCCTCATGCAAGAAGCCGGCGTGCCGCCGCCAGGCAGTGCGCCATTCTGGCATCGAGGGAGACGCCGGCAGCGCCTGCCGATCGTTGCGGTACCTCGACCCCCACCACCCGGTCCGTGGGAAGCTGTGCGAGCGCCTCTGCCAGCGGGAATTCGCCTTCCCCGGGGACGGCCCGCTCGCACACGGCTTCTTCCATGTAGTCCGCGATGACCGGCGCGAAGGGCGCATCGCATAGCTGGATATAGCCGATCGCCTGCGGGTCGATTGCAGCAATGTCCTGCGTTTGCCCGCCGGTGCGGAAGAAATGCATCATGTCGAACGTGAGCCGGCAATCCCTGCGGCCGACATGGCGGATCGCGCGCATCGCCGTCTCCAAGTCGCGGATCGGGAGGATGGGGACGAATTCGATCAGGGTTTCGATGGCGAAGGAACCGGCCATTTCGCTCAACCGGCCAAGCTGGTCGAATGTCCGCGCAAGGTCGGCATCGAGGCTCACCACATTGATCCTGGGAATCCCCAGTTCGGCCATGATTTCGAGGTCCCCGGCGTAGAGATCCCGAACATCGCGGCCGGGCAGCACGGCGATGCCTTCCCCGGAGGCAATCGTGACGCCGGTGTCGGTCATCGCCGCCAGCAGGTCCCGCCGCAGCGCCGCGTCGCTGCGCAGCGAGAAATGCGGGTGGCCCTCCAGACTCTCGCGGAACGGTTCCAGCACGGTGCTGACATGCTGATAGCCGAGCCGCGCCGCCAGTTGCACGGACTCGACGGGAGGCAGGCCGAAGGTGCTGACGAACTCAAGACTTACCGGCCGCATCCTGGTCCCGATCGAGCGTGCGGAGCGGACTGCCCGGCGCCGCTGCGGAGGTGAAAGGCAGGCGCCGCTCCATGAGAGCGCCGACTGCCTTGGCGGCCTTCCGGGGTGGCGGCGAAACAGGCCGAGGTAAAGCGCCCTGACCGCGGCAAGGGAGACATCGCACCGGCGAATAGCGCCGCGAGCGCGGTGGATCCGGCTTGCCCGGCATCGACAGTGCGCACTTTCTTGTGAACAATCGGCGGAGGAAATGCGCCGCTGGCGTCAAGACTACGGAGCCTGCCCGCTCCGCGGAGAATCGTGGATGAAGACCATCCCAGCCATCGTCGTCGGCACCGGTTTCGGCTGCCGCATCCATGTTCCGGCCTTGCGCGCCGCTGGGTTCGAGGTCGCCGCACTGGTCGGGCGGAACGAGGAAAGGCTCGCCCGCAAGGCCGCCGACAGCGGGGTTCCCGCCTGGTTCACCGATCTCGACGAAGCGATCACCGCCACCGGCGCGGAAGTGGTGACGATCGCCACCACGCCCGACACGCATGCAAGCCTGGCCCACCGGGCCATCGCCCGCGGATGCCATGTCCTTTGCGAAAAGCCCTTCGCCTTGAATGCGGCCGAAGGCGCCGCCCTTCTGGACGCCGCGGACGAACGGCAGGTCGTGCACATGGTCTCGCACGAATTCCGCTGGCTGCCTGAGCGGGCGCTGTTCGGCCAGGCCATCCGGGACGGCCTGATCGGCGAGCCGCGCTTCCTGGTCATGGACCAGTTCATTCCATTTTGCGCGGATCCTGCCGCCCGGCTCCCGCGCTGGTGGTTCGACGCGGAGGCCGGTGGCGGCTGGCTGGGCGCCGGGGGCTCCCATCTGATCGACCAGGTCCGCGCCTGGCTGGGCGACATCCACGCCCTGAGCGCGAACCTCCTGACCGTGTCCGACCGAAAGGACGTGGCCGAGGATTCCTACTCGGTGCGCTTCGTGACGAAGAGCGGTGTCGAAGGTTCGATGCAGCAATCGGCGGGCGCCTGGGGCCAACCGGCGAGCCTCTGCCGTTGCGCGGGATCGAAAGGCACCGTCTGGATCGATGGCGGCAAGGTGTTTCTGGCCGACAGCGCCGGCACCCGCCAGCTTGAAGTGCCCCCCGAACTGGCGCTACCGCAGGCTCCGGCCCCGTCCGATCCCGCCGCCTCCGGTCGCGGCCCGCCGTTCGAACTGGCGCCTTTCACCCGTCTCGCCGAAGCGCTGAAAGCGCGGATCACCGGCCAGGCCCAAGCGAGCGGCGTGGCGGCGCCGACGTTCCGCGACGGCCTGGAATGCATGCGGATCATGGACGCCATGCGCGCGTCCGCAGCGCAAGGCGGCGCCTTGCAAACGCTGGCGTGACCACGCGCGCGGTTAGGCGGGGTGGGGCTTCGTCCGCCCGGATAGCGGTGGAAACCCCTAGAATGTTCGGCAAACAGGGCTGCTAGGGTTGGGGCCGCCAATCCTATGGACGGTTCCGAAACATGCGCAGCGCAGCAGTTCCTTTCGCTCTCCTCCTGATGCTCGCCGGCACGCCCGCATGGGCCGACGAGGCCTATGTCGAATTCACGGGCGGCGTGAACTGAACGACGAAGAAACCGATGCCATCACCGGCGTGGCCCTGGGCTACGATGTCGATCTGAACGAGACCTTCTTCGTCGGCGTCGAAGGTACGGCCGAGAAGCTGCTGACGGACGGCACCCGCGTCGCCTGGGGTATCGGCGGCCGCGCCGGAGCGGAAGTCCTGCCGCAAAGCAAAGTCTTCGTGGGCCTGAACTGGCAGTCCAAGGATTGCCGGGACTGCGGCAATGCCGTCGGGCTCGGAACCGGCTGGGAGCAGAACCTGACCGAAAAGCTCTATGCCAAAGTGGAATTCAAGCACCTCTCCGTGGGCAATGGCGAACCGAACGCCAATGTGGGGATCCTGGGTCTCGGCGTGATGTTCTGACGCCATCTGGCGGGCGTCGCGGGCCAGGCGCTAGAAGGCCTCGGCAATGCCGAGATAGACGGCCTGCGAATCCTTCCCCACCGCAAGGTCGAGCCGAAGGTTGATGTTGGTGGCCCGCGAAGGCTGAAACCGCAGCCCGACGCCCCCGGCCGGCAGGAAATCGGTCCTGCCAAGCTGCGCAAGGCTGGGAGCGATCCCGCCGATCCCGCCGAATGCCACCATCCCCACGCGGCCGAACAAGTGCCGCCGCCATTCCGCCTGAAGTGCCCAGCTCATGCCGTCGCGGTAGCGCCCGGCCTTGTACCCCCTGAGATCGTTCTTCTGCCCATAGAGGCACAAGTCGAAGTAAGGCAGATCGCCCGCGGCATCGCAGAGACCGGCATGGAACGCCCAGACCGTCCTGGTGCCCGAGGGAACGTAGACGCTGGCGCCCGCCGTGAATTTCCCGCCCTTGTAATCGCTGCCCAGCGCCTTGATCCCCCAGAGCCATTCGGCATGCAGGAATGCGCCTTGCCGCGGGTTCAGGCTGTCGTCGCGCCGGTCGTATGTCACGGCGGGGCCGAACTGGACGAGGGTACTGTTGCGCTGGTCCTGGCGAATGGCCAGATCCGGAAAGGCCGGGTCCGCATCCCGCGGGTTCACTTTCACATGCATGGCCAGGGCGCGCACGCCGGCATAGAGCCCGGGCAGCACCCGCATCTGGGGCTGCAGCCGCAGCGCGACGGTCTTCTCGTCCAGTTGGGCGGCAACGTCCCGGTCTCCGGCAGCGTCGCCGGTTCCGTAGTAGTCCGTGACGAGCTTGCCGGCACCGACGGCGGCGGTGAAGCGAAAGCGGTCGTCTGCCAGCGACATGCTGTGGAAGCCGCCCAGCAGCCAGTTGTCGTTGTTGGTCTTCATCGCCGCGGCGCCGCTGATCCAGGGCGAAGGCGCGCCGTTCGGATTGTAGAACACCACGCCGGCCACGACGAGGCCGACGCCCAGCACCGGGCTGGTGATGGGCAAGGGCACGGCCAGCACGTCCTTGTCCCCTTTCTTCCCAATGCCGGCCCTGGCAGCCTCGGCCACCGCGGTCGCCTGCTCGTCGATCTCGTCCATCTGGTCGTTCGGACCGGCGGCGATGGCGGTCCCGGTCGCAAGAGTGAGCCCCATGGGCAGGACCAGCGCCGTCATCCAGAGCCGCCCCCACGGCTCCCGGCTACCGCAGGACGCGCCGCCGGGTGAGCCGGACAAGGAAGCAGGCGGGGCCATTTCGCTTTCGAGAATGGCTATATTCCCGGGTCGCCGGAATGGGCACTTACCCCGAGTTCAGGGCCGCCCGATCAGGACCCGCGCGCAGCCGGGCCAGTGGCAAGGCCGGCGCAGAGCGGCACCAGCAGCAGCATCGCCGCAAGGATCCAGAAGGCGTTCGGCAGTCCGATGCCTTGCGCCACGAAGCCTACGGCGGCCGGGCCGACCAGGATACCGGCATAGCCCACCATTGTGACCGAGGCGATGGCCAGGCCCGACGGCATCGCCTTCTGCGCCCCGGCCAGTCGGAACAGCACCGGCACCGTGTTCGATGCGCCAAGACCGATCAGCAGGAAGCCCGCGAAAGCAAGCGGCGCGACCGGCGCTGTCAGCAGCACGACATAGCCGGCAATGGCGAGCAGTCCGCCCCAGAACATGGTGCGCCGATCGCCAAGCCGCGCCACCACGGGATCGCCGGTCAGGCGGCCGAACGTCATCGCTACGGCAAAGACACTATAGCCGATGCCCGCCTGCGCTGCCGGCATCAGCCCCTTGCCGCTCAGCAGGAGCGCGCCCCAATCGAGGATCGCGCCCTCGGTCAGGAAAGTGAGCGCGGCCAGCAGAGAAAGCAGGACGACGATGCCGCGCGGCACGACAAGGAGCGGTGCCTCCTGCGCGCGGGGCGTCGCGATGAATCGGGGCGCCGCCAGGATCAGCGCCGCGATCATGAGCGCCGCGGCGACGATCGCGCCGGTCACGGCCGCCAGTCCGGCCGAAAGCGCAAGCGTCATCATCGATGCGCCGACAAAGCCGCCCACACTGAAGAGTCCGTGGAAACCCGACATGAGCGGACGATCGGCGCGCTTCTCGACTTCCACCGCGTGTACGTTCATGCCCACTTCGATCACGCCAAGAAAACCCCCGAACAGCAGCAAGGCCAGCGCCATCGATCCGACGCCGGGCGCGTAGGCCAGGAAAGGCAGCAGCACCGCCTGCCCCACTCCGCCGACGATTACCGCCGGACGAGCGCCCATGCGCGAGGTCAGCGGGCCGGCAAGTTGCATGGCGGCGACCGAACCCAGTCCCAGGCACAGGAGCAGCAGCCCCAACGTGCCATCGCTCACGCCAAGGCGCGCCTTCGCCAGCGGGACCAGTGGGGCCCAGCAGGCAAGGCCGAAGCCGGCCACGAGAAAGGCAGCACGGGTCGCGAACCGGGAGCCGGCATCGTGTGTCATGATCGGTGATTTCCGTTAGTTCGCCTGCGGGGCCGCAGCGCGCAGGATTTTTGCACCGGCCCGCTCAAGCTCGGCAACCTGGGAGGAGGGGGCGTCGTGGGACAGCACGATGTGGTCGATGCTGTCCAGATCGGCAACCGTGAACGGCGCCGTTGCGGTCAGCTTGTCGTTCGAAACAAGCACGACCGTGCACCGGCTTCGCCCGACAAGCGCGCGCTTGAATGCCGCATCGGCCGCGTCGAAAGCGCTGGCGCCGCGCTCCGCAGAGACCGCGCAGGCCCCAAGCAGGCAGAGATCGATGTTCAGACGCGACAAGGCTTCGATGGCCGTGCCGTCGACGCAGCCGCCGATCGCCAGGTCCACGCCGCCGCCGAGCAGGACGAAGGGCACGTCCTGGCGCGTCGCCAGCCTTGCCGCCGCATGGACGGAATTGGTCGCGACCGAAAGTTCGGCATCGTCCGGCAGGAACTCCGCGGCCAGCACATTCGTGCTGCCATTGTCGATGAAAACGAAGCTTCCCGGCGATATGAGCGTCATCGCCGCGCTGGCCAGAGCGCGCTTCTCTTCCGAGTCCTCGCTCAAACGCGCTGCGATCGGGGTGCTGCCCGCGCCTATGGGCACGGCGCCGCCATAGACCCGCCGACATGTGCCCTGCGCCGCCAGCGCCCGCAGATCGCGCCGCACCGCATCTTCGGAAACCGCGAATTCGCTGGCAAGCGCCGTACTGCTGACCGCTTCCCCGGCCAGAAGCCGGGACGCGATCAGTTCGCGCCGGGCGGAGGGAATCTCTTTCGTCATAGGCGCCGCCTACAGGATCGACTGGCGCAAAACCAGCACAAACGAGAACAGAACATGCAATAACGTGCAGCTCGATTCGCCAGCCTGCCTCTGCCCGCAGAATCGCGAAGCCGCACTTACGGAGCGCTATGGCCGCTTGCATCTATCCATCAGCGGCCCGAATGCCGGCCATTGCAGGGGCTTGGCGCTTCATACCCAACCGCGCGCGGATCGCGGATCGGGCTGAAAAAGGCTCTTGTGATTTAACGGTAAATCACCCAGTCCGACCGCAACAAGAAAAGCGACTGCGGGAGCGGACAAGTTGGATCGATTGGCAAGGCCACGGCTTACGGCAACACCGGAAGCCCGGCATGAGGCGCAAAACGCACCCAGGCTCGACCGCACAGCTACCGGCAAGGCGCATTTCGAAGTTCTGGACGGATTGCGCGGCACCGCGGCGATCCTGGTGGTCCTGTTCCATATCCAGGGTATCACCGTTGCGTGGGAGGGCGCGCGCATCATCCTGCACCACGCCATCCTC
>NZ_CM166472.1:2137500-3019775 GCF_056857015.1 Novosphingobium sp. BL-S-34 | reverse complement strand
GGCGGCCAGGACAAGGGTCCAGCCCGTCTTCCATTCCTGGGCCTGCGTCGGCTCTTTCGGCTCTTCCACGGCGTCTCTCCCTCGCCCTCCAGACTAGAGGGATCGGAAAAAACGCCAATCGCCAGGACGATAACCCTCGGCGTACCGAGTCAGATCTTGCGGTGCAGTTCCAGATAATCGCGCGGAATGCTCAGCGCTTCCTTGGCGACCTGGGTTTCGCGCAGGAACAGCAGCAGGGCCACCAGCAGGAGCACGATCGAGGCTAGGAAGATGATCGCCGCTGCACCGTGCATGTCCAGTCCCGCCAGCCCCTGAAGGAACAGCACGGCGACGGTCGTGCCGATGCACAGACCCGACAGCACCATGAAGCGGATGGCATTGGTGATGATCGAGATGCGCTTGTCTACCAGTCTGATCTCCAGCACGACCATGTCGTGTTCCGCGCCATCCGTCTGGTTATGGCGCTCCTGAAGATAGCGCGCACGGTCTACCACCCGGCCGAGCCGGGTGGACAGGATGTTCAGGATATTGCCTATGGCCACCAGCACGAAAACCGGCGTGAGGGCCAATTGAATGGTCTGGACGATCATGGCGTTGTCTGTCGTGAACACGCCTCAGCCTGCACAGGCCCTCGCCAGAAGGCAAACGCCGTCTTCCGGAAATTCCACAAGATCCAGCGACTTTGCCAGCGCGCAGCCACCCGGAGCGATGGAATCGCCGGCGACCGTGAACGTGCCCTCGCGCGGAATGACCAGCAGGGCTTCAGGATAGCGCGCGGCGATCTCGGCGGTCGGCCGTCCGTGGACCTGGTCGAGCAGGAACAGCGGGCCGTCCACCAGCACGGCACTCCCTTCGGCCGGAACGCGCTTGTGCCAGCGCGCCAGATCATAGACCTCGCCCTTGGCGACGGCCATGCCGTCATCCAGATGAAGTTCACGCGGCCGGCCATAGTCATAGAGCCGGTACGTAATGTCGCTGTTCTGCTGCACTTCGATCAGGCTGACGCCCACGCCGATGGCATGAACGGTATTGGCCGGGATGTAGAAGAAGTCTCCCGGCGCCACTTCGTGCCAGGTCATGAGTTCCTCGATCGAGCCGTCGAGAGAGGCCTCGCGCAGCTTGTCCGCGCCAATGGGGGCATCGAAGCCGATCCCCAGCGTTGCGCCGGCCTCTGCATCGACGATCAGCCAGCACTCTTCCTTGCCCTGCCGTCCCAGACCCTTTGCCTCAGTCTGCGCATCGGTGGGATGGACCTGCACGGAGAGTTTCTCGCTGGTGAAGATGTACTTCACCAGCAAGTCCGGCAGTCCGGCCGGGGGCTCGAACCAGATCTCTCCGATCCGCTCCCCCTCGGGCGCCTTGAACGGCGCCGGCAGCACATCCTTGCCCCAGGGCTTTTCAACCTGGCGGATCGGCAGTGCAGCAGTCATCGATAGTTCCTTACTGGTTCACGGCTCCGGAGAGCTTTCCGACCTTTTGCACACCGTCAACGGTCGTGACCAGCACATCGTTGCCGTCGATGACGACGATCACGTTTTCCAGCCCGATCACAGACACCCGCGGCCCGTCACTGTCGACCAGCACGTTGCGGCAATCGACCATCTCGACCGCGCCGCTGCCGCGTACGGAATTGCCGTGTTCGTCCCGCGCGAGCGCATCGTGCAGAGCCTGCCAGTTGCCGATGTCCGACCATTCCATGTCGGCCGGCACCAATGCGGCACGGCGGGTATTTTCCATGACCGCATAGTCCACCGAATCGCTTTCGACTTCGGCGAAAGTGGCGGCGTCCGGGTGGAAGCGGTGGCCGTCCTCCGCGCCCTTCTCGACCGCTTCGCGCACTTTCGCGGCGATCTGCGGACGATGCGCGGCAAGCTCGGCCATGAAGTCGCCCACGCGGAAAGCGAAGATGCCTCCATTCCAGGCGTAGTTTCCTTCCGCAAGGAATGCCCTGGCGCGCTCGATGTCCGGCTTCTCGACGAACTGGGCGGTGCGGAAGGCCATCTCATGACCTTCGATAGCCTCGCCGCGCTTGAGATAGCCGAAGCCCGTTTCCGGTGCCGTGGCTTCGATGCCGAAGGAGACCAACCAGCCTTCGATGGCCAGCAGCGCGGCAGCGCAGGCCGCTTTTACGAAGACCTCGGGGCGCCCGATGTGGTGGTCGCTGGGGCAAACCAGCATCACGGCATCATCCGGCAAGCGGCAGGCGGCCAGCGCGATGGCGGCCGCAGTATTGCGCGCTGCCGGCTCAACGATCACCGAAGCGCCTTCGACGCCGCGAAGCTGGGCCTCGACATGTTCGAGGTGCCGGGTCCCCGTGACCACGACCGGCGCCGAAAATCCACCGGCCGCAGGACAACGGGCAACGGTCGCCTCGAAAAGCGTGGAATCGCCCACCAGCGGCAGGAAAGGCTTTGGCATGGCAGCGCGGCTGCGCGGCCAGAGCCGGGTGCCACTGCCGCCGCAGAGAATGACGGGTACGATTTCGGGCATGAGGCTCGCAGTGTGAAAGGGGAGGGAATTTTCCGGCGCGCTATTAGCCGCACCTTCGACCAATGCAACAGGATCGATCCAGTCAGACTTCATCATTCACTCCTGCACGGGCGTATTCGGGCTTTGCCGCGAGCACGCCTTTTTGAACCGCGATCGATCGATCATGGCCCATGCCGAACGTTAGCGCGAAGCCCGGCGCTCGTCTTCGCATAACGAGACCAACTGGACCAACACTGCGCCGCATGGAAAGATCCCCCGTTATATTCGCTTACGGCGCGGTCTTGAGGAACCATCGCTGCCGCCATCCATAATCCGCCTCGACCGGATTGCCGCTGGCATCCTGCGCCGGTTTGAAGCGGAAACGCTCCGCCGCGAGCCGGCAGGTTATGCGATCGGCTTCGGCATCCGG
Organism: Novosphingobium sp. BL-S-34; assembly: GCF_056857015.1. Classification (NCBI taxonomy): domain Bacteria; kingdom Pseudomonadati; phylum Pseudomonadota; class Alphaproteobacteria; order Sphingomonadales; family Sphingomonadaceae; genus Novosphingobium; species Novosphingobium sp. BL-S-34. The sequence continues at coordinate 3,016,876 of NZ_CM166472.1, read as the reverse complement.
GCTGGCCTGGACGACCCGGCACCCTTTCACCCGGCCATCCGTACCGACCCGAAGCGCGACGACAACTTGCGTCCCCAGGCGCAGGTCCCTGCTCTTGCGGGGATAGTCGCTGGCGGAATTGATGTCTCCGGCGATCTTCACCGGTTTGGTGGCAATTCCCCCGCCACCCCCGGTTCCAGCACCGCTTGCCCCGGAACCGGGGCCAGCCCCGGCGCCCGAACCTCCCGTGCCGGCGCCTTCCAGCCCGGCGCCCGAAGCGTTCTGCGTCCCTTGACCGGCCACCTGCGGCGCCTGGGTTGGCTTGAGGGTCACGGCCGCCTTGGGAGCCGCCACGGCACGAGGTTCTGCGCGCTTGGCGGGCGCCCCGGCCGCGCCCTCTTCCCGCACGGGCGAGACATGGGATTCCGGCGTCGCCGCCGGACTCGGGGGGGCCGGTGGCGGATCGAGGGGGACGTCGAACGTCCGGGTTAGCGACCCCATGATCGTCGTGGCCAATTGCGGCGTAAAAGCGCGGATCAGCACGAGGATCACCGCAATGTGGAGCGCCGCCACCAGCAGGATCGCCGCCAGCCGCGTTCGCCGCCCCGGCTCAAGATCGGCTCCGCTCATGCCGGTGGGATGCCACGGCGTTCAACGCCCTGACAACCCCGGCGAGCGTTTTGACAAGCCGGCGAAGATCGGGGCATTCTCCTTTGCGAACAACAATTCGCCCTGCCGACAACGCTGGGCGACGGGAGAGGAAACGACATGGGCTTCGAGGCAACGCAATGTCATCACGAGGGCACAGCGATGAACGGGCGCCTGGCGAGGGGCTTGGGCCTGCCCAATGGCGGCACTGTCCTGATGTTTCCGGGCGCCACGGGGCCCAGCCCGAGTTTCGATGCGGCCATGGAGGAACTGGCCGATGCGGGCTATCTCGTGGTTCACGCCAATGTCTATGGCGAGGAGGTGGACATGACCTCTTCGCAAACGGCAGGCCAGGGATTCGCGGCGCTCATGGCGGAACCGGCGCGGCTTCGCGGCCGGGTCCTGGCCTGGTTCGAACATGTGCGCGAGCTTGACGGTGTCGATCCACACCGCATGGCCGCGCTCGGATACTGCTTCGGTGGCAAGTGCGTTCTCGAACTCGCGCGCAGCGGGGCGGCCGTGCGGGCAGTGTCGAGTTTTCACGGGTTGCTGACCACCCATGCACCGGCGCAACCCGGGATCGTCAGTGCCCGCGTCGCGGTGTGGACGGGCGGCGACGATCCCTACGCGCCAAGGCCGGACGCGGACGCACTCCAGGCGGAAATGGATGCCGCGGGGGCCGACTACCAATTCACTCTCTTCGCAAAGGCGCGGCACGCCTTCATGGACCCCGACCACGACGGCTTCGCACCGGGCATCGTCTACGACCGGACGGCACACCGGATCGCCTGGGCAGGCACGCGGGCGCTCCTGTCGGAGACCATCGGCGGCCAGCCTGGTTAGCGCTGGAAGGTTCTACAGCCCCAACAGGGCATGGCTTTCGTGCCGTGCCACGGCCTTCCCGAGGCGATCGACGAACTCGACGATGATTGGCGGATCGACCCTTCGGGTGATGGACCAAAGATAGAAGCCATAGATCGCCGCTTCCCGGTACTGGAGCCAGGCCTCGTCCTCGTCAGGCATGGTCAGGCCATGTCCGCGCATCATCGCCAGATATTCGCGGAGCAATCGCCGTTCCTCGGCCTCGGCCGACGCGGGGGGCAGTACGGCATTGATGTGGTAGGCCACGTCCAGCGCCCAGCCGCCGCGCTGGAGCAATTGCCAGTCGATCAGCCCCATGCCCCCGTTCCAGCGAAACACGTTTCCCGCATGAGCATCGCCATGAACAAGGAACTGCGGCCGTGACGCATCGCGCGCGGCCAGCGCCTTCAACGCCGCAATCAGACGCGGGGCATCGCGCACCGAACGCGGAAGGCCGTCGCCGCGCGGCCCGTCCAAGAGTTCCTGCAGGGTCTCGGGCGTAACATAGCGCATTTCGGCCAGTTGCGAGAGACGTGGGCGGATCCAGGCGAACTCCGTCAACACCGCGCTGCGGGCGTGGAGATGCGCGATCTGGCCCAGGCTGGACAGCGCATCATCGGCCGAGAAGCTGTCCAGCGCGGAGCAGAACACCGCCCCCTGGACGATGAGATCGCGCATCACGGTCACCGCCTGCTGCCGCTCGCGATCAATCACGGTGGCGATGCAATCAGGCACGGTGCAATCGACGAACTGGGCCAGCCTGCCGTAGAAATCGGCCTCGAGCACGCAAGTCGGCCCGCCCCGCGCCGTCATCTCGTCCACATCGAGCAGGCCTTTGAGGCAATAGGCGCCCTGCCCGCCATCCTCGAATGTCACGACAAAGCGGACTTTGGTGGCAACGGTGCGGATCACTTCCACCGCCTCGGCACTGCGTACGGTCCGCCCCAGAACCTGGGTCAGCCACGCGGGCGCGAGCGCGGCCGCCAGCGTGGCCGGTACTTCGGCCGAGACCAGTCGGGGCGCTTCGCGTGTAAGAGCATCCAGCATGTCCTGTTCTCCCGATGCCGGTCGAGTCCGGCTTGTCCAATTCTCTATTTCGGTACATAATTCGCAATAGAGAATTTATCGCGCCTGCGAAGTCCGGTCCAGTCGAGTCTGGCAGGGCGCGATGTCGGGAGAGTTGCAACGATGGGCAGGCCGCTGGAAGGCATCAAGGTCGTGGAAGTGGCGATGTGGGCTTTCGTGCCGGCATGCGGCGGGATGCTCGCCGACCTGGGCGCGGAAGTTATCAAGATCGAGCCGCCGAGCGGTGATCCGCTGCGCGGCCTCAAGATCGTCTCTCTCGGTGGCGGGGAAAGCGCGTTCGATTACTCCTGGGAGAGCTACAATCGCGGCAAACGCTCGGTGACGCTCGATCTCAAGCAGGAGGCTGGGCGCGCCGTGCTCGACCGGCTGCTGGAGGGGGCCGACGTGTTCCTCACCAACTTGCTGCCCCCGGCGCGCCGGTCCATGCGAATCGATGGGGAGACGCTGCGCGCCGCTTTTCCCAACCTGATCTATGCCAGTGGCAGCGCGCTTGGCCCCAACGGACCGGAGAGCGACAAGGGCGGCTACGATGCCATCACGTTCTGGGCGCGCGGCGGCATTGCCTCCTCGCTCACGGGGGAGGATGCCGTGCAACCTGTCGGCCCGCCTGGACCGGCCTTCGGCGATACCCTGTCCGGCGCCATGCTGGCCGGTGGAGTCTGCGCCGCGATCGCCCGGCGCGCGCTTACGGGCGAAGCGGGCGAAGTGGACGTTTCGCTGCTGGGCGCAGCGCTGTGGTCGCAGCAGCGGTCGATCTGCCAAGCCACCGCAGATGGCTTGCGCAAGTTCGCCCGGCCCGATCCGGCGCGGCCGCACAATGTGCTCGTCGCCAATTATCGCACGAGCGATGGGCGCTTCGTGGCGCTCTGCATGCTGCAGGCGGATCGCTACTGGGCGCGGTTCTGCGACGTGGCAGGCCGACCGGACCTGGCCGAAGACCCGCGCTTTGCCAACAGCGCGGCCAGACGCGAGAATCTGACGGACTGCCTTGCCGCCATGACCGCCCTCTTCGCTTCCAGACCGCTGGCGGAATGGAAGGAGATCCTCGCCCGGCAGGACGGCCAGTGGGACGTGGTGCAGGACGTGGGCGAAATCGCTGACGATCTGCAGGTCCAGGCAAACGGCTATCTCAAGCAGGTTCCCGCGGGCGATGGCAGGAGCCTGCCGATGGTCTCCGTGCCCATCCTGTTCGAAAGGGCGCCGCTGCCCTCCGCCCGCTCGCCCGAACTGGGCGCTGACAGCGACGCCGTCCTGGCCGGCCTCGGCTACGGCGAGGACGAGATCATCGACCTCAAGGTCCAGGGCGTGGTGTTCTGAGCGTGGCACCAAAGCTCCCCCGCATCGAACCGGATACCGCCTTTTTCTGGACTTCGGGTGCCGACGGCAGACTGCGCATTCAGCACTGCGCCGATTGCGGGCAGTGGCAGCACCCGCCTCTGCCCCGCTGCGCCTCCTGCGGCAGCGAGGCGGTCTCACCGGAGCCGGTCTCAGGCAGAGGACGCATCGCCAGCTATACCGTCAACCGTGAGGCCTGGCTGCCCGATATGGCCGTTCCCTTCGTCTTCGCCGCGGTCGAACTGGCCGAACAGGCGGGGCTCTACGTCTTCACCAACCTCAAGGCCCCGATCGAGGAGGCACGGCGCGGGCTTCCGGTGACAGTCGCTTTCGAGCAGCAGGACGATGTCTGGCTGCCGATGTTCCGGCCGGAGGCGTCGTGATCCCGCTTCCCGAGAAAAGCGTCTGCATAACCGGCGCGGCCCAATCCGAAGTCGCGCGGCCATCGCCGCGCAGCGCCTTGCAACTCACCGCCGATGCCTGCCTTGCCGCCATTGCCGACGCCGGGCTGTCCGTTGCGGAGATCGACGGGATCGCCACTTATCCGGGCAAGTCCGCGGAAGGCGGCGGGATTGCCCCGGTCAGCCCCTCGGAAGCCGCCGAAGTTCTGGGCATCACGCCGCGCTGGATCCTCGCCTCCTCCGAAGGCTTCAGCCACATGGCGCCGATCTTCAACGCCGTGACCGCAATCGCCTGCGGCCTGGCGCGCCATGTCGTGGTGTTTCGCACCGTCGCCCAGGCCAGCGCCCGGCGGCAGGCCCGCGCCTCCACGCTTCTGTCCGGCGGCAGGGACCGCGTGGAGGGCAACAATGCCTGGACCGTCCCATTCGGCGCCGTTTCGCCCGTCAACACTTTCGCGCTCTATGCCCAGGCCTATTTCGACCGTTATGGCGCCAACGAAGCGCAGCTTGGCGCCATCGCCGTAACCAGCCGCGCCCATGCGGCGCTCAATCCCGCCGCCATCTACCGCGAGCCGATCACGCTGGACGATTACCTCGCCTCCCGCGTGGTTTCTTCGCCGCTCCGGCTTTACGACTGCGATGCCCATGTCGACGGCGCTACCGCGCTGGTGCTCTCGCACCGCGATGCCGCCGCCGACTTGCGCAATCCGCCTCTCCATATCGAGGCCATGGGCATGGCGGTCGGGGGCCTGTGGACCGGACGACACGAAGGCGACTTCACCAGCCTGCCCGCCGCCCATCGCGCCGGCGAAATGCTGTGGTCCCGCACCGACCTGACGCCGGACCGGATCGACTGCGCGCAGATCTACGACGGTTTCTCGATCTTCGTCTGGCTCTGGCTGGAGGCGCTGGGGCTGGTGCCAAGCGGAGAGGCCTGCCGGTTCACCGAAGGCGGTTCGCGGATCGGACTGGGCGGAGAACTGCCGCTCAACACCGGAGGCGGCCAGCTCTCCGCCGGGCGACTCCATGGCTATGGCCATATCCATGAAGCCTGCGTGCAACTCTGGCAGCGCGGCGGCGAACGGCAGGTAGCCGGTGCCCGCAACGCGATCGTTTCCAACGGGGGCTACGGATACGGCGCGATGCTCCTGCGACGGGACTGACGGGGCTGGCGATACTTGACTCTTAAGTTCGTTATATCGATACTTCATTCACAATAACGAATTCATGAGAGGAGTTGGGAGATGAGCGAGGCTGATCCAGCCATCGGCGCCAAGGCCGTGACCCATTGGCCTTACGGCCCGATCTTCGACGCCGATGCCCACATCGATCCGCCGCATGACATGTGGAAGGACTACCTGCCCGCGCACCTCAAGGACCGCGCACCGTTCATCGAGCACGGCGAGGACGGAGACTACATCTGCTTCGAGGGCAATCGCCGGCCTTTCATGATGATCAACAACCAGGCCGGGCGCGAGGGGCAGAACTTCAAGATGAAGGGCCGCCTTGCCGACCAGCGCAAGGTCTGGGATCCGGCCACGCGGCTTGCCGACATGGATGCCGATGGCATGGATGCCGCGCTGCTGTTCGGCGGCGGCCCGCTCGGCTCGTTCGACAACGAACTCTACATCGCCAGCTACGAAGCCTACCAGAACTGGGTGCTGGACTTCTGCTCCGCCGCGCCGGAGCGCCTCTTCCCCGTGGGCTACGTGCCGATGCGTGACGTGGACGAGACGGTGGAACATGTCCGCCGCCTGGCGGGCAAGGGCTTCCGGGCGATCAACCTTCCCGCCTTCCCGCAGAACCCCGATGCCTGGAACACCAGTTCGGGCGTTGCGGCGCTGAAATCCGGGCAGGTCTCCGCGCTAACCGGCGACCCCAGGGGGAGCCTGCAATATTACCAGCCGGAGTTCGACCGCCTCTGGGCCGCGCTCTGCGACCATGACCTTGTTGCCACGTTCCACCTCGGCGCGCGCGTTCCCCGCTTCGGGGAGAAGCGGTTCTTCCTGCCCGACATGCCGATGAGCAAGCTGGCCATGGCCGAGCCGATCGGCATCCTCATCTACAACGGCGTTTTCGACCGCTTCCCCGCGCTGCGGGTAGGATCGATGGAAAGCGGTGTGGGCTGGTTCGCATGGTATGCCGAATACAACGACCGGACCTGGGAAAAGCAACGTTTCTGGACCGAATCGCCCCTGAAGAACCCGCCAAGCTGGTACATGGATCGAAACCTGTTCGGCTCGTTCATCCAGGACCGGGCAGGCATTCTCAACCGCGACCTGCCGGGCGGACGCAACATCATGTGGTCCTCGGACTATCCCCATTCCGAAACCACCTTCCCCCGCTCGCGCGAGGTGATCCTGCGCGACTTCGAAGGTGTCCCGGAAGCGGATGTGCGGGCCATCGTCCATGACAACTGCCGCCGGATGCTGGCGCTTTCCTGAACGCTGGCGCGCCGACTACCCGCGGTTCCCTCCTGCCGCTCGAACGGTCATAAGCGGCTTCGGCCGCTCTTGGCCGGACGACGAGGAGCAGCCATGGAAATTCGGCCTTACCGCGATGAGGACTTCTCCGGTGTGAAAGCCCTGTGGGAAGAGGCCTTCCCTCACGATCCGCCTGCGAACCGGGCGGAAATCGCCATTCCCGCAAAACTTGCCGTGCAAGGCGAACTGCTGTTCGTGGCCTGTGACGGTGAGAGCGTAACCGGCACCGTCATGGCCGGTTACGACGGGCATCGGGGATGGCTCTACTCGGTCGCGGTGCGCGGTGACAGCCGGCGCAGCGGCCTTGGCACCCGGCTTGTCCGCCATGCCGAGCAAGCCTTGCTGGCGATGAATTGCGCGAAGATAAACCTTCAGGTCAGGTCGACGAACGCGGCCGTAGTGGCCTTCTACGAGGCTCTAGGCTACGCGGTGGAGGACCGCATCAGTCTGGGCAAGCGGATCTGACCCTGCCGACGCGCGGCGCCCCGAAGACGGGCGCCGGACACCTTACGCGGCATGCACTTTCAGCCGCCGCGCCATGGCTGCCTCATCCATGATCCGGGTGCCGCGCAAATGGCCGAGGCGGATACCGGTGCAGGTCATCTTGAACCTGGCGAAATCCTCGTACCATTCGAGATCGGCCGCCGACTTGCCAGTAAGCTCCTCCCAGAGCGCGACGGTTTCCTCACGGCTGCCCATGCCATCCAGCGGCGCGCCGTAAGTCGAGCCGGGACCATGCATGGTGTCGGCAATGACGCAGAACCAGGCCAAATCGTGAAGCGCGCCGCCCAGCGACGGCTGCTCCCAGTCCATGACGGCCACCACATCGAAGTTCGCGTCGAACATCATGTTGCCGATCCGCGCATCGCCCCAGACCAGGCCTTCGGGCCGGTTGGCCGGCCACAACGATCGCAGCCGGTCCAGCGCCTCGGTGAGCACTGGAAGCGGCTCGACTTCCTGCAGCCAGCGGGCGAAGCGCAAGTATTTGTTCCATTCCTGCTCCAGCCCCCGCTCGCCCGCAGGTCCTGCCAGGAAATCCAGCCCCGCCAGCGGCACCCGCTGAACGGCAGCGAGCTGCTCCACGGCATTGCGCCAGAGCACGCGGCGCTGCTCCGGCGCCGCATCCCGAAGCCAACCCTCGCGCGCGTAAGGGGGGATCGAAACCGGCACTTGCCCGGACTTGCGCTCCATCACGAAGAAGGGTCTGCCAAGCAGCGCCGCGTCTTCCTCGAACCAGAGCGGCCGGGCGACGCGCACGCTTTCGCCGCGCGCCAGTGCGTCCATCACCCGGTACTGCTGCACGAAAAGGTCATCGGGAAAGACCGTGAAGCCGCCCGGCTTGATCCGGACGACGCAGCCCTGCTCCCGCGCCCGGCCCAGCTCGATCCAGCGTGCATCGAACAGGATCGTCTCGTGGCTTTGCCCCGCGCCCCGCGGATAGGCGAGATTGTGGACTTCGACCTCGCTCGCATCGGGCAACTTGCCGGCAAGCCATTCCGCCAGGAGGGTTCCCAGTTCCGCAAGGTCACGGGTTTCCGGCGCGACGATCACGTCCGACATCCAGCACTCTCCCCAATCGCTAAATTCTAAATAGCGAATTTATTTTCGCTAAAATTGATAGAGCGACAGGGGGAGAGGGTCAAGCGCCTGAACGGCCCTGCCTCGATGATACCGCCGGGACGGAAGCTCAGCTTTCTTCGGGTTGACCGATCAGGAACCGGGAAATGCGCGCGCAGGCATCGGCAAGCGCCTCACCTGCCCGGCGCGCCTCGGCCCCGGTCATGGAGCCATTGAAACCGGCCAGGACAAGCGAGATCGAGACGCGGTCGCGAGCGTCGTAGATCGGGGCCATGATCGCCATGAGCGGGTAAGCGCGCTCGTCTTCCAGTTCCGTCTGCGGCACGACCGGCGGATCCTCTAGCCCCGAAGTCGAGATCTCTGCAGTGCGTGAACTGTCGGCGCGGCGGATCAGCGCAATGAAGCCGTGCTCGCGAACGAAGGCCATGCCGCCATGAAGCTGTTCCAGTTGCTCGGCCGAGGGCGACGGATTGATGCGGACTTGCGCCGCATCGGCCTCGCGCGGGTTGCGGGCGAAGAACGAAGTCGCCTGCACCCAGCGCAGCGGCATGCGCGTGCCCAGCGGGACCGGATAGCCGACATGGCTGGCCGAGGCGGCCCGTTCGCGCAAGTGGATCGTGTCGCCTTCCAGGAAGTAGGCGCCGCAGACCACGTCGAAATCGTCCGCCAGCTTGCGCATCTCCGGCTGCGCAACCTGGAGCGGCGAGAAGTGCTCCGCCGCCGTGCGCCCGATCGCCGCGAGCGCCGGGCCGAGCACGTAAGTCTTGTCGCTGGTGCGGTAGAGGTAGCCCACGTCGACCAGCCCGGTCAGCAGGGCATGGCAGGTGGCCCGGCTCAGCTTCAATGCGCGCACCAGGTCGGTCAGGGCGAAGGACTGGCGCGGGTGATCGGCGATGAAATTGAGGATGGCGGCCATGCGGGCGACGCCGGGAGAGGAACGCGACATGGGCACTTTCGCTATTTCGAATTGCCTGTCGGGTTATTGGGCGTGAGAGCCTTCGTCAATGCCTACAAGCCCTCCCCCGGGGCGGAGGGCCTAGACGGCGTTCTCGCTCAACCGCTCCGCCACGATCCGGGCGATCTCTCTGCGGGCGACCTTGTTGGAATGGAGCAACGGCACCTCGTTCCGCGCCAGTTCCACCCACGCCCGCGGAACCTTGTAGCCGGAAAGGCTGCCGCGCAGCCTGGCCTCTATCGCGACCATATCGAGCACGGCGCCATCGCGCGGCACCAGCGCCGCCACGAGCAGCGCGCCGCGCTCCCGGTCCGGCAGGCCGACGACATAGGCGCTGTGCACGCCGTCTAGCGCCTGCAGTTCCATCTCCACTTCCGCAGGCGAAACGTTCGAACCGGAAACCTTGATCATGTCCCCGCCGCGCCCGACGAAATGGATGCGGCGGCCGTCCGCACGATCCTCGACTAGGCAGAGGTCGCCGGTGTGCAGATAGCCGTCCGGCGTATAGTGTTCGGCGCGGTCGATCTTGTGGAGTCCGGTCGCGACGGCAGGTCCGCGCACCTGCATCTCGCCGATCTCGCCATCGCCGACCGCACGGCCATCCTCGTCGGCAATGCGGATGTCATAGCCGGGCGCGAAGTGGTCCATCGGCGCGCAGACCGGGCGGCCTGGCACCCGGAACTCGTCCCCCCAGCCATAAGGACCAAGCGTTTCGCTCATGCCCAGGCCCCACCACGGCTGCGGCCCCTTGATCCGTTCGAGATCCTCCTCCGCCAGCACCGAACCCATGGCGAAGCGGCTGTTGCTGAGCGTCCGCTCGGTACAAGTGGTGACGGCGCCGCGCTCCCATCCGGGCAGCAGGTACAACATCAGCCCGCCCACCCAGAACATCGGCAATTGCGCCGGGCGTTCCTCACCCGCCTGCACGCCCAGCATCTCCGCCAGCCAATGGCTGCGCGCCATGACCGCACCGTGGAGATGGCGCACACCCTTGGGCAGCGCCATCGAGCCGGACGTGTAGATCTCGATCATCTGGTCCGTCGGGTGAACTTCGGATTCGACCTCGAGCAGCAGGTCTTCGCCCAGTTCCGCCCCCGCATCGATCAGCCACCCCATAGCCTCGACGACGGTGGGCAGGCCCTCGCCGCTGGAGACGATCCAGCGCAAGTAGGGCACGCGCGGCAGGCGCAGCGCGCCGCAAGCCTGCCCGACGAGTTCGGGCAATGCCTCGGTGAGCCGGGCCACGAGATCCTTGCCGAGCATGGTGCGCTGGACGATCAGGCCCTGTACGTCGCTCTGGCGCAGCACGCGGACCAGTTCGCCTGCGCGGAGCATCGTGCTGATCGGCACCGCGACTGCGCCGATACGGGCAATGGCCGCAAGCGCGATGGCAAAGCCCGGACCATTGCCGAAGATGAAGCCGACGCGTGCGCCCTTCCCCACTCCGCGCGCCAACAGCCCGCGCGCGAGCGCGGCAGACTGGCGGTCAAGATACGCGAAAGTGACGCTTTCCCGGCCGGCTTCGGTCTCCAGCGTGATCGCCACGGCATCGCCATGAGATGCCGCGGCGGAGCGGATCAGTTCGGGAAAGGTCCGGGCCGCACCCGGCGTGCCTGCGCTGCTCAATGCACTCATCCTCTCGCCGGGTTCTTGCCCTGTGAGGCTCGATCCTGCTTCGAGGGGACCGCTTTCGCAACTCTTGCCTCCTCGCTATCGCCCGGGCGGAATCGTCACATTTGCGAATTACAGTTCGCAATGGCGAAATGTCAGCTTTCCGAGAAAGTATAGGGCTGCGCGGCGCGGCGATAGTCATCGGCGAGCACATCGCGGCCAATAGGCGGCACCGAGCGGGCCGCACAATCGGCCCGCTGGCAGAGGCGGCAAGTGACGCCGATGGGCGTTGCGCCTGCTTCCGGCTCACTTCCATAAACCAGCTTATCCGCCTCTTCCGCCGCGCAGGCGAGGGCCACCGCGCGGGTGACTTTCATGCGGCCGTGACGCCCCTCACCCGAAGTGACGGTGCGCGCGATCGAGAAGAAGCGCTGGCCGTCCGGCAGTTCCAGCCACTGCGTGCGCACCTCGCCCGGCCAGCGGAACACCTGATGCACCGACCACAAGGGGCAGCCGCCGCCATGTGCAGCAAAGGGGAAGCCCGCACCGTCCAGCCGCTTGGAGACATTGCCCGCCTCGTCCACGCGCAGGAAGAAGAACGGCACGCGCTCCTCACCCGGTCGGTGCAGCGTGGTGAGGCGATGGGCGACTTGCTCGAAACTGGTGCCGAACAGCGCGCAGAGCGCCTCGATATCGTAGCGCCGCGCCTCCGCCGCGCGGGCGAACCGGGTGTAAGGCATCAGGATCGCCGCCGCCGCGTAACCGGCCAGCGCGCGGCGCACCAGCGTCGCCGTGGTGGCCTGCACGAAAGCTGCCGCGCGCACGACCGCAACGATATCGCTGCGCATCGCGGTATGCGCGATATGCGTGGCGATCTGGAACGCACGGCTTGAGGCCCCGAGCGTATCGTCGATCAGGAGCTGCTGGTTGTGCCGGTCGAAACGGCGCAGCGAATCGACCATGACATCGGGCGGCAGGAAGCGCACGCGCACGCCTTTGCCCGCGAGCCATACAGTGGCCCCGCCCGCCAGCTCAATCTCGGCGGCCAGTTCCTCCGCCCGCAGATCGATGGCGTGGAAGTAATTGCGCGAAGCTCCAAGGAAGCGCTGCGCCTCGCGCACCGGTTCGTTCTCTTCCGCAGCCGGGCCGGATGCCCGCTGCTCAGCCAGGGCCTGGCTTTCGCGGGTATAGGCACCGTGAAGCCGCAACAACGCCTCCGAAATGCCCGGAAAGCTCATCGCAAGATCGGCAATTTCCAGCGAGGGCAGGTCGATATCGGCGAACAGGGGATCGCGCAGTACGTCGCCCACGCGGCGCGCATAGTCCTCGCCATCGTCGCCCGCGATATCGGCAATGTCGAGCCGGTAGGTCCGCGCCAGGCGCAGCAGCATATCCGCCGTCACCGGGCGTTGGTTACGTTCCAGCAGCGCCACGTAGCTGGGCGAAATCTCCAGATCCTCCGCCATCGCCTGCTGGGTCAGCCCCAGTTCGCGGCGCAAGCGGCGAAGTCGGGGGCCGAGGTAGAGAGGTCGTGATTCCGCCATGACTTCCGCAGTTTGTCATGCCTGCACATCTTTACAAGGAATATCTGTAAAGTTTGACAACCGGACTTCGCAGGCCGTTCCGCGCTGCACAAATCGGGCTTAGCTCCCGGCCATCGCCCAATCACATTTTTCGACGGGGACTTTTGGCAGTGACCTACCAGAGCAAGATCACCGAAGCCGGCCAGACCATCGGCACCGAGCCCAACTGGAACGGCATCGAGCCGGAATCGGTCGCGCGCATGCGCCTGCAGAACCGCTTCCGCACCGGCCTCGACATCGCCCGTTACACCGCGCGCATCATGCGTGAGGACATGGCCGCCTATGACCGCGATCCCGCCAACTACACCCAGTCGCTGGGTTGCTGGCACGGGTTCATCGGCCAGCAGAAGATGATCTCCATCAAGAAGCACTTCGGCACGACCAAGGGCCGCTACCTCTATCTTTCGGGCTGGATGGTCGCAGCGCTGCGCAGCGAGTTCGGGCCCCTGCCCGACCAGTCGATGCACGAGAAGACTTCGGTTCCGGCGCTGGTCGAGGAACTCTACACCTTCCTGCGCCAGGCTGATTCCCGCGAACTCGGCATGCTGTTCCGCGATCTGGACAAGGCGCGCGAGGCGGGCGACGAGGTCGAGGCCAAGCGGCTCGAACACGCGATCGACAACCACGAGACGCATGTCGTGCCGATCGTTGCCGATATCGACGCGGGTTTCGGCAATGCCGAGGCGACCTATCTGCTCGCCCGTAAGTTCATCGAGGCCGGCGCCTGCTGCATCCAGATCGAGAACCAGGTTTCCGACGAGAAGCAGTGCGGCCATCAGGACGGCAAAGTCACCGTCCCGCATGAGGACTTCATCGCGAAGATCCGCGCCGTTCGCTACGCCTTCATGGAACTCGGCGTCGACGAGGGCCTGATCGTGGCGCGCACGGACTCGCTGGGTGCGGGGCTGACCAAGCAGATCGCCTTTACCCGCGAACCGGGCGACATCGGCGACCGCTACAACAGCTTCCTCGATTGCGACGAGATCGCAGCGGGCGATGTCGGCCACGGTGAGGTTCTGATCACCCGCGACGGCAAGCTGATGCGCACGAAGCGGCTGCCGTCGAACCTCTACCAGTTCCGCAGCGGAACCGGCGAGGACCGCTGCGTGCTCGACTGCATCCATGCTTTGGAAAACGGCGCGGACTTGCTGTGGATCGAAACCGAAAAGCCGCACATCGGCCAGATCGGTGGAATGGTCAGCCGCATCCGCGAGGTGATCCCGAACGCGAAGCTGGTCTACAACAACTCGCCCAGCTTCAACTGGACGCTGAACTTCCGCCAACAGGTCTTCGATGCCTGGGCCGCGGAAGGCCGCGACACCAGCGCCTATGACCGGGCGAAGCTGATGAGCGTGGACTACGACGGCACCGAACTCGGCGCCGAAGCCGACGAGCGCATCCGCACCTTCCAGAAGGACGCGGCGCGCGAGGCGGGGATCTTCCACCACCTCATCACCCTGCCGACCTATCACACCGCCGCCCTGTCGACCGACAATCTGGCCCGGGAATACTTCGGCGAGGCGGGCATGCTCGGCTACGTCAAGGGGGTCCAGCGTCAGGAAATCCGCCAGGGCATCGCCTGCGTGAAGCACCAGAACATGGCCGGATCCGACATCGGCGACGACCATAAGGAATACTTCGCCGGCGAGGCCGCCCTCAAGGCCGGCGGCACGCACAACACGATGAACCAGTTCGCTGCCTGAGGCAGCGGAGGGAACCAGTCCGCTGCCTGAGGCAGCGGGGGAACCAATTCGCTGCCTGAGAGCGCGAAGAAACGAACTTCGAGAACGCCCGAGGACAGTCCTCGGGCGGATGGGGAAAGCCCCAGTGAAGCAAGGAAAGGAAGGTACTATGACCACCATGACCGCCGAACCGGCCCGCGCCCGCGCGGTGCTTTCGAACCAGGACTTCAAGCTGCTGCAGGAAGCCGTGCTCTATTACATGCGCGCACATGAGGACGATCCGGTCAGTTCGACTTACTCGAACCTCTACCATCGCCTCGGAAGCGCCACGCGGCGCTGACCAGTCAAGGCGCAGCGCCACACGGCGCTGACCAACTAAGGCGCAGCGCCACACGGCGCTGACCAACCAAGGCGCAGCGCCACCCGGCGCTGACGCAGCCACCGGAACGCCGGCGATGATAACGCCGGCGGCCAGAACGACCGGTCCTGCCAGGACCGGATAACCTCTCAAGCGCTTTCCTGGGGAGGAAGGCCAGGCCCGTCGCACCCCGGTGCGGCGGGTTTCTTTTGTGGTTAATTTCCTTTTCCGCGCGGCACTTCCTGTCGGCGCAAGAGCAGCACGATTGCGTTGGCGGAAAAATTAACGTCCTGTGTTATAAACCGAATCCGGGTTCGGGCTCGCTTGCTGGTTATGGAAAGTGCGGAAAGAGTACGAAGCCTTGGAAGGCGAAGCGCCACCTGAAACGCTCGATGCCGCGCTCGCGGCAGCCGACCGCGCGGAAAAACGCCTGCGCGAGGCTATCGAAGTGCTGCCGCAAGGCGTCGTCTTCCTCGACGAGGACGGGCGCTACATCCTGTGGAACCGCAAGTACGAGGAAATCTACTGCCGTTCCGCAGACCTGCTGGAGCCCGGCGCCCGCCTGGCGGATACCTTGCGGGTCGGCGTCGCGCGCGGCGACTATCCCGAGGCCAAGGGCCGCGAGGAAGAATGGCTCGCCGATCGCCTGCGGTTGATGCAGGAACCCGATGCCCGGCACGAACAGCGCCTCTCCAACGGCCGCTGCATCCTCATCGAGGAGCGCCGGACCGAAGATGGCGGTTCCATTGGCCTGCGCGTGGACATCACCGATCTCAAGCAGCAGGAAGAGAGCTTCCGGCTGCTGTTCGATCGCAATCCCCTGGCCATGCTGGTCCACGATCCCGAAAGCGGCCTGATCGTGAATGCCAATGCCTCCGCCTGCCGCCTGCTGGGCTACACGCCGGAGGAACTGAACGGCCTCGCCACGCGCCGCCTCTTCGCGGCGCAGGCCTGGGCGATCGCCGCACCGATGCTCGATGCCGATCTGGCGACCAGCAACGCGAACTGGCAGATGCTGCGCCGGGACGGAGGCCGGGTGGAAACCCATGTCTCCACTCACGCCTCGACACTCGACGGCCGGCAGGTGACGATCGCCTCGATCTTCGACGTGACCGAACGCTGCCGCATCGAGCGCCGCATGGAATACATGGCGCGGCACGACGAGCTGACCGGGCTGGCGAACCGCTCGCATTGCCGCGAGACCTTGCGCGAACTGCTTCACGGCGCCGTCCCGGCAGGAACGGTGACTCTGGCGCTGATCGATCTCGACAACTTCAAGTCCGTAAACGACACTTATGGCTACCGCTTCGGGGATGCCCTGCTAATCGATGCCGCGCTGCGCATGCGGGACCTCATGCCGCCCGGCGCCCTGCTCTGCCGGATCGCCGGAGACGAATTCGCCATCATCTTCCGCAAGTCCAGCCTGACGCAGGCCGAACTGGTCATCAAGGCGATCATTGCCGTGCTCTGCGAACCCTTCCATGTCCACGGCAACACCCTGCATGTCGGCGCCACGGCCGGCATGGCCGGCGCTCCGTTCGACAGTGGCGATCACGAGACGCTGATGCGCTATGCCAATCTGGCGCTCTACGCCGCCAAGACCGAGCGACGCGGCAGTTGCCGAAGTTTCGAAGTGGCAATGGACGAGGCCGCGCAGGCCAGGAGCCGGTTGGAGACGGACTTGCGCAAGGCCGTGCGCGACGATGAACTGGAAGTCCATTACCAGCCATTGCTCAACCTGGAGACCGGCGCCATCGAGTGCTGCGAGGCCCTGCTGCGCTGGAACCATGCAGAGCGCGGGCAAGTCTCTCCCGAAGTCTTCGTGCCCCTGGCGGAAGAACTCGGCCTGATCGACAAGCTCGGCCGTTTCGTGCTGCAGACCGCCTGCCGCGAAGCGACCCGCTGGCCGGAGTCCGTGCGGCTTTCGGTCAATGTCTCGCCCGTGCAGTTCCGCAACGGCAATCTGCTCAGCACCGTCATCAACGCGCTGTCCGGTTCAGGCCTCGGCGCGGAACGGCTCGAACTGGAGATCACCGAAGCCGTGCTGATGGAGCACGGCCCCCGCCCCGCCGCGATCATCCGCAACTTGCGGGCCTTCGGCATCGGCATCTCGCTCGACGACTTCGGCACGGGCTATTCGTCGCTCAGCTACCTGCTCAACTACCCCTTCACCAAGATCAAGATCGACAAGTCCTTCATTCTCAACCTCCATGAGGAAGCCAGTTCGCGGGCGGTGATCCGCGCGGTGATCGGGCTCGGTCGCAGCCTGGGGCTGACGGTGGCGGCGGAAGGGATCGAGAGCGACGTGGAGCGGGAATACTTGCGCGCAGAGGGCTGCACCCAGGGCCAGGGCTTCCTGTTCGGACGGCCCCAGCCGGGATCCATGCTGCAATTCCCCGGCGCCCAGCCGGACGCGCTGGACCCGGTCTAGCGCCGGCCCGCGATCGCGGGCATGAAGCGCTGCAAGAGACCGGCCGACCAGGAGCTGCCTTGATGAAGAGCATCGCCACGCTGACGATGAACCCGACGATCGACATCTCTTACGATGTCGGCAAAGTGCAGCACACCCACAAGATGCGCACTGACAACGAGCACTATGCTCCGGGCGGCGGCGGCATCAACGTGGCGCGGGTCTTCGTGCGGCTCGGCGGTCATGCGCGGTGCTTCTATCTTTCGGGCGGGGCCACCGGACCGGCGCTGGACGGGTTGATCGACCTGCATCAGCTTGTCCGTACACGCATCGCCATCGAAGGTCCGACCCGGATCGCCGCCGACATTCTCGAACACGATACCGGCAAGGAATATCGCTTCACCCCCGCCGGCCCGCAAGTCAGCGAACGCGAATGGCAGGACTGCCTCGACCAACTCACCGAAGCCGACTGCGACGTACTGGTGATGAGCGGTTCGCTGCCGCCCGGCGTGCCCGACGACTACTATGCCCGCGTCGCCCGGCTGATGCGCAAGCGGGGATGCGACGTCGTGCTCGACAGTTCCGGAAAGGCGCTGGAGGCGGGGATCGCGGAAGGCGGACTGCTGCTGGTCAAGCCCAGCCAGGGCGAGTTGCAGCAATATGCCGGCCGCAAGCTGGAGGATGTCGATGCCATCGGCGCGGCCGCCATGGAGATCGTCGCGGCGGGCAAGGCGCGGCTCGTCGCCGTGACGATGGGCCATGAAGGCGCGGTGCTGGCGCGGGCCGAAGGACCGGTGTTCCTGCCCGCGCTCAAGATCGACGCCGCCAGCGCGGTTGGCGCGGGCGACAGTTTCGTGGCCGCCATGGTCCACGCCCTGTGCCGGGGGGACGACGAGCTGGAGGCTTTCCGCCGCGGCATGGCCGCAGGCTCGGCGGCGGTGCTGCGTGCGGGCACGGACCTGGCGCGGCCCGACGACATCGAGCAAATGCTGGAACGCATCGCCCCGCTCTAACCGGCCGCCGACCCTTTCGGAACCCGGCAGCGATACCGCGCAGGCGTCAGCCCCTGCGAAGGCTCAGGCGACGATGGCCCTTCGGCAGAAGTCCCAGATCGCCCCGGCCAGCGCCTCGCGCTCGGCAAGATCGGGCTCGCCGCCTTCCTCCTGGAGCAGGACGGTGTGCACGGTGGTGGAAACGAGGTTGTAGATCAGCCGCGCCTGCAATTGCGGCTCGGCGGGGCGGAACTCTCCCTTCGCGATACCGGCGGCGACATGGCCGGCCATGAGATCCAGCAAGGGCTGGAGCGCGGCCTGAAGCTCCGCCGGGCGCGACTGGGCCAGCCGCAAGTGTTCGCGGCTGAGCGCTGCGCTGCGCAGATGGGCGCCGCTCTCCACCGAATCGCCCTGGCCGAGCTGGCCGACGACGATGCTCGATACGATCAGCCGCAGGGCCTCCATCGGGCTTTCCACCTGCCGCGTCATTTCGCCGAACTGGAGCGCGGCCGAGCGCAGCGACGAATCGAAGACCGCCAGCACCAGGTCGTCCTTGCCCTGAAAACGCTCGTAAAAAGCGCGCCGTGCCAGGCGGGTGCGGGAAAGGACGGCGCGGATCGTCAGCCCTTCGAGACCCGCTTCGTCGAGCAGATTGTAGGCCGCGGTCACCAGCAGCCGCGTGCGATCCTGCTCGCCGTCGTCGAAAGCGGCGAAGGGCGTGTCGGAAGGGGCGGGGATCGGAAGCGATGATGCCATCCGCCATGGACTAGGCGCTCCGCCCCGCGCGGTCCAGCCGGTGCTTTCATTTGACCCCCTTCGAAGACCGCGCTACACGCCGTGAGAACAGCGTTCTCAGAAATGCGTCAACAGCCGAAGGACAGGAGAGTTCGATGCCCAAGGTCACTTACGTCGATCATGAAGGACACGCGTCCGACGTGGACGTCGAGGTCGGCGACAACGTCATGCACGGCGCCGTCTACAACGGGATCGAGGGGATTACCGGCGAGTGCGGCGGTGGGCTCTCCTGCGCTACCTGCCACTGTTATATCGACGCGGACTGGGTCGACACCGTCGGCGCCCCCTCCTCCCAGGCGGAAGAGGAACTGCTGGAATCGGCAGCGGCCGAAGTGCGTCCCAGCAGCCGGCTCTCGTGCCAGATCGAGATGACATCCGCGCTGGACGGCCTCGTCGTCCACATGCCCGAACATCAATTCTGAACCGCCAGGCAGGAGAGACCGATGCCCATCGACGCCGCCAACCCGGTTCCCCCCAGCTTCCCGCGCCACGTCGGCATGGACCAGGTGCCGGACCATGTCCCGGCAGAGCTGATCCGCCAGTCCGGCCTGACGTTCGGCCCCGAATTCCTCGCCGGCCCGCACGATTTCATGGCCGCGCTGCACGAGAAGCAGCCGCCGATCTATTACGACGTGAGCCCGATGGGCAACATGTGGCACCTCACCAAGCATGAGGATGCCCTGTTCGGCCTGCGCCATCCGGATATCTTCTCGAACGAAGGCGCCACGCCCTTCCCGCGCGATCCGAACGACTACTTCTACTTCATCCCGATCGAGATCGATCCGCCCCACCACCGCAAGTACCGCAACATCGTGGATCCGGTGTTCAGCCCCAAGGGCGTGCTCAAGCTGGAAGAGTTGATCCGCAGGCGCTCGAACGACCTGATCGACGAGATCGAGGCCAAAGTCGCGGCCGGGGGCACTTGCGAATTCACCGAGGACTTCGGCCGCCCGCTGCCGGTCTCGGTATTCCTCGATATCATGGGCCTTCCCCAGGCCATGCGCGACACCTTCGTCGAATGGGCGATGGAACTGCTCCATTCGAACGACCGCGCGATCATGGGCCAGGCGATGGCTAAGATCGGCGCCTATCTCAAGGAAGCCATCGCCGAGAAGAAGGCCAATCCGGACGACGGCGTGGTCAGCCTGATCGCCCATGCCGAGCCGGACGGCGTGCCGCTCTCCGAAAAGGAGATCTTCGGCTTCGTCTGCTTCCTGTTCATCGGCGGGCTCGACACGGTGTTCGCCACGCTCAACAACATCTGGCTCTGGCTGGCGCAGAACCCCGAGCAGCGCCAGGAGATCATCGACCGCCCGCAGGACATCGACCGGATCGTCGAGGAACTTCTGCGACGCTGGTCGGTCACTTTCTCCGGACGCGTGCTCGACAAGGACTACGAGATGCGCGGCGTGCAGATGAAGAAGGGCGACCGTGTCACCTTCATCCTGCCCGCCTGCAATTTCGATCCCGAAGTCTTCCCCGATCCGAAGAACGTGGACTTCGACCGACCCCGCAAGACGATCCTGGCCTTCACCGTCGGGGTACACAGCTGCATGGGCGGACATCTCGCCCGCCTGGAAGTGAAGATCGCGCTGCAGGAATGGCTGAGGCGCGTGCCCCAGTTCGAACTGCAGCCGGGAACGCACATCGAGTACCGCCCCGGCGGAGTGATCGGACCGGAAGCCGTGCCGCTGGTCTGGTAGTCGCCGCCCGCCTGCCGCATCGTCTTTGCTGCAAGGCCCTTGCGCCCGTTCCGCACGCGCGCCGTCGATCCCTGGCGGTTGTGGCCAAACAGCATCGGTTGGGACATTCAATAAGTCCCGATGCAATTCCGCTTTGAGATCGCGCGAAATTGTTGCAGAGTGCTTGGTGAAAGGCCGCTTGCGGCTTTACCGGTGTTGGGAGAGAGCGCGCCGGGTAGGAAGTTTACTTTCTGTCCGGCGCGCCGATTCTTCGCAAACGCAACATCATCTCGATCAACGGTTTTAGCGCACTTGCACTGCTTCCAGCAGAGCAGGTCGCGCACCGTTGTATCCGTGCCATCCTTCCAGTTAGCAGGTGCAGCAAAGCCCTGCCCTCCGCCGGGCTCGCCCGATCGTCCCGATTCGCATGCTGCGATTCGCCGGCGCGATTGCCGGATCCAGAGCCCTCGGATAAGCGCGGAGGCATTCCAACCGCGAGAACGCCTTGAACCTTCGCCTATCCCTGCGTGCCGACCATCAGGCGCGATTGCTCTGGTCGATCGCCCTGCCGGCGATGCTCACCAACGTGGCCACCGCGCTGTTCGGGCTGGCAGACATGTGGGCCATCGGGCGCCTGGGCGACGCGCCGGCGCAAGGCGCTGTGGAACTCGGCGCGAAGTACATGATGGCCATGCTCAACGTGTTCAACTTCCTGCGGACCAGCACGGTCGCCCTCACGGCACAGGGTGCGGGGCGCGGGGATCGCACCGCTTCCGCCGAGACGCTGGCACGCGCCATGGCGGCGGCGATGGCCATCGGCGCGCTGCTGCTCTGCCTCATGCCCGTGGCGATCCCGCTGGGGCTGGACCTGCTCGAGGCCAAGGGCTCCCTGCGAGAGAGCGCCCGGCACTACATCGAGATCCGCTACTGGGCCGGTCCGCTATGGCTGGGCAATTGCGTGCTGGTGGGCTGGCTGATCGGACAGAGACTGGTGCGCCATGTCCTGGTGGTCGAAATCGCGGCGAACGCCGTGCACATCGCGCTGGACCTGTTCCTCGTGCTCGTCGCGAAGTGGGGGGTTGCGGGCGTGGCCACTGCAACGCTGACCTCGGAACTGTTCAAGTTCGCCGTGCTTGCCGCGCTCGTGCTGCGCCGTCCCGAAGCGCGCGCCGCCTTTTCCTCGGTGCGGCGACGGGCGACATGGCGGCGCGCCGAACTGGCGCGGCTCTTCGCCCTCAATCGCGACCTATTCCTGCGCACCCTGCTGCTCACCACCGCCCTGCTCGCCTTCGCCCGCACCGGTGCGCAGGCCGGCCCGGTGACGCTGGCGGCGAACGGCATCCTGTTTCAGCTCTTCATGCTGGCAACGCTCCTGCTCGACGGCTTCGAAAGCGCCGCCCAAGTGCTCTGCGGAGAGGCTCTGGGTGCCGGTGACGCCCGGCGCTTCAAGGCCACGGTCCGCTCGGCGCTGCTCTGGGGCGGCGTGATGGGCCTGGTCCTGACCCTGGCCTATGCTTTCGGCGGAGCGTGGCTGGCTTCGGCCTTCAACACCGACCCGGCGGTGATTGCCGCCACCGCCGCATATGCGCCGTGGCTTACCGCGATGCCGCTGCTGGGCGTCTCGGCCTATGTGTTCGACGGGGTCTTCGTGGGCGCCGGATGGACGCGGGCGATGATGGGGACGATGCTGGCGGCCATGGCGGTCTACGGCCTCTTGCTCTGGCTGCTCCATCCCTTCGGCAATCACGGCCTCTGGGCGGCGTTCACCTTGTTCTTCGTGCTGCGCGCGATCGGTCAGGCCCTGATGCTGCCGCGCCTGACCCGGCGCAGTTTCGCCGCGGGCTGACACCGGATCCCCTGGAAAAGAGAAAGCCGCCGACGCCGGAGGAGGAGTGGCATCGGCGGCTCGCTTGGCTTCAGGCAGGACGAGGGATCAGTGCCCGCCGGAAGCCGGCTTCGCACCGCGCGGGGGTCGCGGGGCGATCCAGATAGTGCATGCGGCGATGAACAGCAGCACGGCACAAAGCGCGAAGACATGTACCGTGCCCAGCGCCGTGCCCTGTGCCGCCACGAGATTGGCCAGCGTCTGGCGCGCCTGCTCCATGGAGAAGCCGGCGTTCTGCAACTGGGTCATGGTCTGCTGCGCACCGTTCATCGAGGCGGCCATGTCGGCGCCGTTGGCGCGTCCCATGTCCTCCCAGGTGGTGGTCACCAGCGCCGTGGCGATGGCGCTGGCCAGAGTGCGCCCGAAGTTGGCGATGCCGGCCGCACCCGCCGTCTCGTCCGGCCGCACCGAGGCCAGGCTGATCGTGGTCAGCGGGACCATGAACAGCGAGACGCCGACACCCTGCACCAGCTGCGGCCAGGCGATGGTCCAGAACGGCACTTCGGTCGACCAGCTCGTGCGGAAGATGGCGCAGATGCCGATCCAGGAAATGCCCAGGAACACCAGCATGCGCGGATCGAAGCGCTGCATCAGCTTGGGCACGAAGGGCGATGCGAACACCGCGAGCACGCCGGAGAAGGCCATCGCCTCGCCCGCCTGCGTCGCGGTATAGCCCATGGAAGTCTGGAGCCACTGCGGGATCACCACGACCGAGGCGAAGTAAGTGCCGAAGGCGATGGTGAGCGAGAATGTCGCCGCCGAGAAGCCGCGGTGCCGGAAGACCTTGAGGTCCACCACGGGATGTTCCTCGGTCAGTTCCCAGATCACGAAAGCGATGAAGAAGATCACCGCGATCACCGCCAGCGCGACGATGAAGGGCGAACCGAACCAGTCATGCTCGCGCCCAAGGTCCAGCATCATCTGGAAGGAAGCGACCCAGGCGATCAGCAGGCCCAGGCCCACGACATCGATCGGCAGCTTCCGCGTGGGCGTCTCGACCCCGCGCAGCATCGTGAACAGGCCGAAGAAGACCAGCGCCACGATCGGCACGTTGATGAAGAAGATCCACTCCCACGACCAGTTGTCGGAGATGTAGCCGCCGACGATCGGCCCCGCGATCGGCGCGGTAACGACCGTCATCGCCCACATGGCCATGGCGCGCGGATGCATGTGCTTGGGGAAGATGCGCAGCAGTAGCGTCTGCGTCAGCGGCATCAGCGGGCCGCCGCAGAAGCCCTGCCCCAGACGGAACAGCACCAGCAGCGGGAAAGTATGCGCGATACCGCAAAGCGCGGAAAACACGCCGAACCCGATCAGCGACATCAGGAACACCCGCAGGCTGCCAAAGCGCCCTGCGAGCCAGCCGGTGAGAGGCACGCAGATCGCTTCGGCAACCGCGTAGGAAGTGATCGCCCAGGTGCCGTTCGAGACCGAGACGCCAAGTCCGCCCGAAATGTGCGGGATCGAGACGTTGGCGATCGTCATGTCCAGCACGACGACGAAGTTGGCCATCGCCAGCAGGAAGCCGGCGATGAGCAGTTTCGCACCCGTGAAGGTGGTGCTGTCGGCGGCTCCCGTGCTTCCGGCCCCTGCCGCGGCGGGGGAAGCGCCGGCCATCAGTTGGCGTCCGTCAGTTCGATCTCGGCATCCATCGAGAGACCGATGCGCAGCGGGTGCTGCTGCAGTTCCTTGGCGTCAAGCTCGATGCGGACCGGCAGGCGCTGCACCACCTTGATCCAGTTGCCCGTCGCGTTCTGCGCCGGGATCAGCGAGAAGGCCGAGCCGGTGCCGCCGGCGAAGCCGATGACCTTGCCGTGATAGACCACGTCGCTGCCGTAGAAGTCGGCCTTCAGCGTGGCGTTCTGGCCGGGACGGACCTTGCCGAGCTGGGTTTCCTTGAAATTGGCATCGACATAGAGGTGGCCGACCGGAACCACGGTCATCGCCACGCCGCCGGCCTGGACCTTCTGGCCGACCTGGATGGCGCGCTTGGCGATCACGCCGTCGATCGGCGCGCGCACGATGGTACGTTCGAGATCGAGCCGTGCCTGGTCCAGCTTGGCCTGGGCCTGGCGGATTTCCGGGGCCGTGGTGTCGGTGGTGCCCTTGGTCAGGGCGACCGAGGCTTCTTCCTGGCGGCGTGCGCTGACCGCCGAAGCCTGCATCTGGGCCAGCATGGCACGCGCCTCGCTGGCCGATGCCTGCGCCGCGGCAAGCTGCTGGCGGGCCGTGGTCAGTTCATCGCCGGAGACGGCGCCACTACCCACGAGCGCCTGGCGGCGGGCAAAGTCGGTCTTGGCCTTGGTCAAGGTCGCCTCGGCCGAGGCGACGCTGGCCTTGGCGGAATTGATCTGCGCATCGCTGGCGTCTGCCGTGGCGCCCAGCGCCCGGTTCTGGGCCAGCGACTGCCCGTAGCGGCGCTGCGCGGCGGCGAATTCGGCCTCTGCCTGCGCCAGGGCGATGCGCTGGTCGGAATCCTCGATGCGGAACAGCAACTGGCCCTTGCGGACGGGCTGGGTGTCAGTGACGAGCACTTCCACCACGCGGCCCGAGGTTAGCGGGGTCACCTGCGCATTGTCGCCGCCGACATAGGCGTTGTCGGTCGAGACCGAGCGGCTGCCGACGAACAGGTCGTAGGCGAAATAGAGCACGCCAACCGCGGCCACGCCGATGGCGAGGCCGATCAGCAGCGGCTTGCGCCGGTTCTTGCCCAGCACGCTCCCGGAGCCCTGCTCATTGTTCTGGTCGTCACTCATTACTCGGGAGCCTTCTTGCTTGAATTGTCTTCGTAACCGCCGCCCAGCGCGCGCTTGAGCGCGACTTCGCTGGCGAGGGTCCGGAAATGGGCATCGACGGCCGCCTGCCGCGCATCGAGCGCGGTGGTCTCGGCGCTCAGCGCGTCGAGGTAGTTGCCCAGGCCGCCCTTGTAGCGCTTCATGGCGATGTCGTAGGCGCGGGCCGACTTGTCCCGGGCATCGGCCGAGGCCTCTTCCTGCTCGGCCGCGGCATTGCGCGAAGCCAGCGTATCGGCAACGTCCTGAAGCGCGCCGATCACTGCGGCGTTGTAGTCCGCCACCGCCAGATCGTAGGCGCCGCGCACTTTGGTATATTCGCCCTTGAGGCGTCCGCCCTGGAAGATCGGCAGGCTGATCGCTCCGCCGGCGTTGCCGTACGTCGAGCCGCTCTTGAACAAGTTCGAAATCCCGAGCGACTGCAGGCCGAACAGCCCGCTGATCGAGATATCGGGGAGGAACGCGGCCTTGGCGGCGTCGATACGCTTGCCCGCGCCTTCCGCACGCAGGCGGGCGGCGACGATGTCGGGACGGCGGCCGACCAGGCCGATGCCCGCATCCGCCGGCACCGGCGTGACCGGCAGGCTGGCGATCGCAGTCGGCGCGATGGCGAGGCCGCGGTCCGGTCCTGCACCGAGCAGCGCCGCAAGCGCATGGCGGCGCAGCAGGATCTGCTCGCTATTGGCCGACAGCGCGGCGCGGGCAGAAGCCGCGAGCGATTCGGACTGACGCAGCGGCAGTTCGCTGTCGAGCCCCTGCTGGTTGCGCTGGTCGCTGAGCGTGACCATCGACTGGCGCGCGTTCACCGCTTCCTTCAGCGCTTCCCCGCGCGCCACCAGGCGGGCGAGATCGAAGTAGGAAGACACCACGTTCGAGGAGAGCATCAGCTCGGCCTGATGAGCGTCGGCCTCGGCGGCCTTCTGCTCGGACGTCGCAGCGGCCAGCATCTTGCGGTACTTGCCCCAGAGGTCGAGGTCGAAGTCGCCCGAAAGCGCGAGATCGCCGGTGCTTTTCCAGCCCTTGGGAACGAAGTCGGCCGGAATGCCGTTGTTGTAACTCTGCTTGGCCGCCCCGGCAGAGCCTTGCCCGTTGACCGTGGGCAGCGTGGAAGCCCCCGCCACCAGCGCGGCACCGCGCGCCTGCAGGATGCGCGCCTGCGCCTCGGCTACGTCGGGCGAATTGGCCAGCGCCTCCGCCACCAGGGCGTCCAGCTGGGGATCGCCATAAGCGGTCCACCACTGCTGCTGCGGCCAGGCGGCATCCGCGGAGGCATTCGGCGCCCCATCGCGGAAGGACTGGGCGCTCAGAGACCTGGAGCTGTCCAGGGTTGCAGGAGCCCGCATCTGCGGCTTCGGCCCAAGGTCGGGCACGGCGCAGGCGGACAGCGAAAGGCCTACGGCTAGCATCGAAGCCGCCGCGACTCGGGGGATAGTGATCGTACTCATCAGTACAGTTTTTATCGGAGTCCGGCTTGCGCCTGTCAATGGAAAAGTGTACTGCCTGGTACCACTATGACAGAGAATTTGGGCAAGAGAGAACTCAACAAGGCCAGGAAAAGGGCAGCCATCGTGGATGTGGCGACGCGTTCGTTCTTCGAGCGAGGCTATGCCGCCACCACGATGTCTTCGATCGCCGATGAACTGGGCGGCTCGAAGGCCACCCTCTGGGCGCACTTCGGCTCCAAGGAAGAGCTGTTCGCAGCCGTGGTGGACAACAAGGTCGACAGCTTCTCGCAGGACGTGAACGAAGTGCTTGCCGGGCAGACCTTTTCGTTCCCGGCCCTGCGACGAGCATGCCTGCGCTTCATCGACTGCCTGCTGCGCGAGAATTCGGTACAACTGTTCCGCCTCGTCATGAGCGAGGGCGAGCGCTTTCCCGAGATCAACGAGATGTTCTACGAACGCGGTCCCTCGCGTTTTCGCGGCTGCGTCACCGAATTCTATGCGACGACGTTCACCCCGGAAGAGGCGGAGCGGCTGACGCAAGTGACGGTCTCGGCGATGGTCGGCTATCGTTCGGACATTCTCATGCGCCCGAAGCGCCCCACCCTGAAGGAACGCGAGGCTTTCGTGGACACTCTGATCGGCGTGGTCGACTGGCCGCGCCGCCCCTGCCCGCAAGCGGCCTGAGCGGAAGGCTAGAGGGCAGGCTCAAGGGCAGGCCCAGTGGCAGGCCCGGTGGCAGGAAAACCTTGACCCGAGGCTGTCGGCAGAGGAAATGGCGCGGATGGACAAGGCCCCCGCACTCTCTCCGATCCTCGTCGTCACCACTGGCGGCACGTTCGACAAGCAGTATTTCGACGCGCTCAGCGAATACCAGATCGCCGAAAGCGTGATCGAGAAGCTGCTCAAGGTCGCGCGCGTCGCCCATCCGGTGCGCGTGGTGGAGCTGATGCGCAAGGACAGCCTGGAACTGACCGACGAGGACCGTGCGG
Organism: Novosphingobium sp. BL-S-34; assembly: GCF_056857015.1. Lineage (NCBI taxonomy): Bacteria > Pseudomonadati > Pseudomonadota > Alphaproteobacteria > Sphingomonadales > Sphingomonadaceae > Novosphingobium > Novosphingobium sp. BL-S-34. The sequence continues at coordinate 2,989,326 of NZ_CM166472.1, read as the reverse complement.
CCATCCGCGCCATCGTCGCGTCCGCGCCCGAGGCCCATGTGGTCATCACCCACGGCACCGACACGATGACGGACACTGCCAGGGTTCTGGCAGACGTCCCCGGCAAGACCACCGTGCTCACCGGCGCCCTCGCCCCGGCCCGCTTTGCCGAAAGCGACGCGACCTTCAATCTCGGCATGGCCTTCGCCTGCTGCCAGTCTGCGCCAGAAGGCGTGTGGATCACGATGAACGGCTCGGTCTTCAACGGCCTCCAGGTCCGCAAGGACCGCGATGCCGGGAAGTTCGTCGCCCTGTAAACAGGCGTTTGGTGCGCATCCGGAAGCGCGCCTGAGGTGAAGCCGTAGTTCCAGGCGCCCCATTCGCGCCGGCCCCTTGCCTCTCAAAATAAGCAGAAATCCGGAAACCTTCCTTCGTCAGACGCAAAGGGCCTGCCGCCTAGACGGAAACCCGGAAGGCCGATCGCCGCGTCGTCGAACGAACGCACACGACCTCCCGGTCGCACGGTAACGCCGCTTCCCCTTCCGGGAAGTCCCGGTGTCTTACGCTGCGAAGGGAGCTGTCGTGACGATTGCGCTTCAGGATCAGGCCGATGTCCACGTTGCGCTCGGCCATGCACCGATCGGTGCGATGATCATCGATCAGGCCGGCGTCATTTCCTGGGCGAACCCGGCACTTGCCGCGATCCTGGGCGAGTCCGATCCCGCCGCCCTGCGCCTCACCCTGGCCTTCGCCTGGCTGCCCGAGGACGATGCCGAAATCCTGCGGCAGATGCTGGAGGTGTTTTTCGCCGCCCCCCTGGAGGCCCGCCCCCCGTGGAGCCGCGCGGTCGCCATCCAGGGGCTGGAAAGCAATCCGCAAACGGTCGAAGTGACGCTGGCCCCCTGCCCCGGCGACTTCGGCGCGCGCGCGATACTCTATTTCCAGAGCCTCACGCGCCAGGTCATCGCCGAGAAGCGCTTCTCGCAGATCTTCGAGAACCTGCCCCTCGGCGCGCTCGTCGTCGATACCCGCCAGCGCATCGTCCAGGTCAATTCCGCCCTCTCCGCCGAGTTCGGCTATCCGCGCGAGGAACTGGTCGGCCAGCCGCTGGAGACGCTGCTGCCCGCGCGCTACCGCGAACTCCACCGCGAGCACGTCGAGGGCTATGTCGCCGCCCCGGCCTCGCGCATGATGGGCTCCGGCCGCGACCTCACGGGGCTGCACCGCTCCGGCCAGGAGATCCCGGTCGAGATCGCGCTGACCAAGCTCGAAAACGGCGCCCAGCCGATGTTCATGGCCATCGTCAGCGACATCTCGTCGCGCAAGCGGGCCGAGACCGCGCTCCAGCAGACCAATTCGCAACTTGAGGAATTCACTTATGTGGCCAGTCACGATCTGCGCTCTCCGCTGCGGGGCATCGCCGACCTCGTCACCTGGATCCGCGAAGACCTGAGCGGCGTGGCGCTGCCCGAGGACGTCCAGCACAATTTCGACCGCATATCCCTGCGCATCGCTCGGGCCGAGCAGATGATCGACGATCTGCTCGACTATGCCCGCGCCGGCGTGCGCGACCGGCACATGGAGACGATCTCCCCCGCGGAACTGGTCGACGAAGCGCTGGGCCTCGCCCTCGTACCGGACAGCTTCAAGGTGGAGATCGACATGAACGGCAGCGACATCACCGCGCCCCGCGCGCCGCTGGCGACATCCTTGCGCAATCTCATCGGCAATGCCGTCAAGCACCATGGCGGGCGCTCGGGCCGGATCCGCATCGCCATGCGCGAGGAAGGCCGGTTCTCGGTCTTCACGATCGACGACGACGGCAAGGGCATCACCCCGGGCAACGAGGAGCGCATCTTTAAGCTGTTTCACCGGGCCTCGCCGGGCACGAGCGGCGACGGTGTCGGCCTCGCCTTCACCCGGCGCATGATCAATGCCCACGGCGGGATGGTGACCGTATGCTCGCCCGGCGCGCTCGGCGGCGCCACGTTCGAGATCCACTGGCCGCGCATCCTGCTGAAGGAATACGAGGATGAGTGACCGCCCGGGAGACAGCGCGGGCCGTGAGCAGTCCACTCCCAGCCGCCCCGCCCTGTTCGACTATACCGTTCTGGTGGTGGATGACGACGACGTCGCGCTCGAAGGGGTGCTGCGCAGCTTCCGGCGGCACGGCGTGCCCTGCCGCAGCCAGACGGCGGGCGACGGGTGCGAGGCGCTGCAGATCCTGCGCGGACAGCATCCGGCCAAGCGGCTCGGCACGCCGGTGATCGTGCTGCTCGATCTCAACATGCCGAACATGGACGGCTTCCAGTTTCTGGAAACCCTGCGCGCCGATCCGGCGCTGCAGCGCACGGTCGTGTTCATCCTCAGCACCAGTTCGCGCGATCAGGACCGGTCGCGCGCCTACGACGAACATGTCGCCGGCTACATGGTGAAGTCCGCCGTCGGGCCGCAATTCGCCCAGCTCGCCCATTTCATAACGCAATACGCGACGACCCAGAACCTGCCCTGAAGCAGGCCCGATCCAGCCGAAAAACCCAGCGGGCAAAAAGCCCAAGCCAGCCTCACGGTCGCCCAACCCAACCCGAAGGACCTGACGACGATGGAATATTTTCACAACGGCAAGACCGAAATCCAGGCCCTCGTGGTGGACGACGACGATGTCGACCGGGAACGCCTGATCCGCATGCTTCAGCGCGGCCCCCGTTCGATCAACGTGATAGAGGCCAGCTCGCAGGCGGAGGCCCTGCAGATCATCCGCCATGCCGAACCCTCGCTGGACATCGTCTTCCTCGATTTCGGCCTCGCGGACGGCGACGGTCGCGACCTCGTGCCGACGATCCGCGCCGAAGTGGACCAGGACTGCCCGATCGTGGCCGTAACCGGCAATGTCGATGAGCAAGTGGCGGCAAATTCGATCAAGGCCGGCATGACCGAATATCTCACCAAGCGCGCGCTCTCGCCCGAACGCGTCGCCGCTTCGGTGGAGGAAGGCATTGCCTGGCGCAAATATCGGCAGGACTTGCGCCGCACCGAGGAAGAACTGACCCATCGCAGCCTGCACGATCCGCTGACCGACTTGCCCAACCGTACGCTGCTGTTCGACCGGCTCGGCCAGGCTTGCGCCCGTGCGCGCCGCAACGGTTCGTCCTTCGCCGTGATGATGATCGACCTCGACCGGTTCAAGGAGATCAACGACAGCTTCGGCCATGCCGCCGGCGACGTGGTGCTCACCACCATCGCCCGCCGCCTGCGTGGCCACTTGCGCGAAGTGGACACGGTCGCGCGCCTCGGGGGCGACGAATTCGCGCTGCTCCTGCAGGACGTGCCTGACTACGACACCGCAACCGGGCTGGCCGGCAAGCTGGCCCGGGTGATCGAGCAGCCGATCGTCCACGAAAACCGCATTCTCCATGTCGGCGCCTCGATCGGCATCGCCATGTGCCCGCAGCGCGGCTATGCGCCCACCGGCCTGCTCTCGGCAGCGGACGATGCGATGTATGCGGCCAAGCGCGGGATCGACAAGCTCGTCACCAGCCGCGAAAACCTGCCCGCGTCTCCCGCCTTCGATCCCAAGGACATGCTGGAGGAAATCGACCAGGCCATCGCGCACGACGCTCTGGAATGGCACTGGCAACCGAAAGTGGACTTGCGCGACGGGCGCGTGCTGGGCTTCGAGGCACTCGTCCGCTGGCGCCATCCGCGCAGCGGCAATATTCCCGCAGACCAGCTCATCCGCACCGTGGAGCAATCTCCCTTGCTGGAGACTTTCACCAACCAGTGCCTGGACACCGTGCTCTCGCAGTTTGCGCGCATCCAGGACAAAGTGGACGGCGCCACGATCGCCATCAACGTCTCCGCCCGCATGCTGGAGCGTCCGACTTTCGTGGACAGCGTGGTCGAGCTGATCGAATGCCACCGCATAGCGCCTGAGCGGGTCACGCTGGAGCTGACCGAAACCGCGCTCATCACCAACCCCTCGCAGGCCAAGCGGGTGATAGAGCGGCTGCATGAGCACAAGATCCCGCTCTCCATCGATGACTTCGGCGCCGGGTTCACCTCCTTCGGCTACTTGCGCGACTTCGCGATCAGCGAAATCAAGATCGACCGCTCGTTCATCTCGCGCTTCACCGAGAGCCGCTTCGACCAGTCGCTGGTCAACAGCCTGGTGGTCCTCTGCGAAAGCCTGGGCATTCCGCTTGTGGCAGAGGGCGTGGAGACGCCGGAAACGCAGGAGCTGCTGGTCTCGCTCGGCTGCAATGCCGGGCAAGGCTACGGCATCTGCAAGCCGATGCCCTATGACGACGTGCTCGACTGGATGGACACCTGGCGCAGCCAGGCGCCGATGATCCGGCAGGTCAACGCCTGAACACGTGAGGGCCTGAGGACCTGAGGGCCGGATGCCCGCCCCGCTGCCCGATCGCAGCGGGGCGGGCAGACGCTCACACTACGCCCCGGTGATACCTCCACGCCCAGGCCCATCACTGCTGGACCCTGCCCGCGCCTTTCGCGATCCTGCGCCGCGAACAAGGAGAGGCACGCGTCATGAGCGACGAATCGGCAGCGGCAATCAGTGCCGTGCGGCGTGACTGGGTAACCGAGCACCGCGACATGTATTTGCAGTCAGGCGGCGTGCAGGGACACATCATGGACATCACCCCGGTCGGCGGCCGCGCCTTCGCGACGCATTGCCTGGTCAAGTATGTCGGGCGCAAGAGCGGCAAGGTCTTCATCACCCCGCTCTGCTACGCCGATATCGGCGGCGAAGTGGTAATCTGCGGCTCCAAGGGCGGAGCGGATACCCATCCGCAGTGGTACCTCAACCTGGTCGACAGCCCGGACGTCGAGTTCCAGATCGCCACCCAGGCCTTCAAGGGCACCTGGCGAGAACCGGAAGGTGCGGAACGGCAGAAGGTCTGGGACTTCTTCGTAGACTGCCATCCCTTCTACGCCGCCTACCAGACCTCCACCGAGCGGATACTCCCGCTGGTGCTGATGAAGGCCGCCACGGAAATCCCGGTGTTCAAGGCCGAGGACGCCACCGGCACGCGCACCACCTGACCCTCCCCAATCATACCCCCAGGGCCACATTTTCAGGACTTCCAAAGCGATGACCACCACCACGGGCACGATCGACTTCACCGACATCGACCAGTACCTCGGCAAGACCATGGATTTCTCGCCCATGCGCGAGCCTGTCGCCAACAACGACATCCGGCGCTGGGTCCATGCCATGCACTATGCCAACCTGCTGCATTTCGACCCCGCGACCTTCGAAGCCAGCCGCTGGGGCCGCCTCGTGGCGCCGCAGAGCTTCGCCATCGCCACGGACGACGGCCACGGCGCCGCTCCGGCCTGCGTCGGCTGCATCCCCAATTCGCATTTGCTGTTCGGCGGCGACGAATGGTGGTTCTACGGACCGCGCATCGAGGCCGGGGACGTGGTGACCAACACCCGCGTTCCCTTCGACTACAAGGTCAAGGAAACCGGCTTCGGTCCCACCTGCTTCCAGCGGGGAGACAACAACTATTCGAACCAGAAGGGCGAGGAAATTGCCCGGCAGCGCTCCACGGCGATCCGGTATCTCGCCCATGCCGGCGGCGATTCGGTGAAGACCGAAGAGTTCGACGAACCCGAATGGACCGATGAAGCCATCGCCGCGCTCGAGGACCGAAAGTTCGCGTGGGTGAAGATGCTCCACGACCTGGGCCACAAGGAGCGTTGGTGGGATGACGTCGCCGTGGGCGACCAGCTTCCCGAACGCGTCTTCGGCCCGCACTCGATCGCCAGCTTCGCCACCGAATGGCGCGCCTATATCGTCAACACCTGGGGGACGATGAACTTGCGCAAGAACGACCTGGAAGCGCTGGGCTTCACGCGCGAGATGGCCGGGTACGAGAACGACCCCGACATGATGCTGATTAACCCGGCCCTCACCGACGGCGCCTATTACGGCCCCTCGCGCGGGCACCTGTTCCCCAAATATGCCCGCCGCATCGGCATGCCGCGCGGCTATGGCTACGGCGCCTCGATGGGATCGTGGGTAACGGACTTCCTGTCAGGCTGGGCGGGCGAACACGGCATGGTCGTCCACTCCATCGCCAATTACCGCGGCCCCGCGCTCACCGGCGATGTGACGATCCAGACGGCGGAAGTCACCGAAAAATCGGTCGACGTGGAAGGGCGCCACCTCGTCCACGTCAAGCACCTGATGACCAATCAGAACGGCAAGACCATGTGCACCGGCACTGCCGAGGTCGCCCTGCCCAAGAAACCGGGCTGAACCGAATGTCGTCCCGGATCCGATCCGGGACGACGCAGCCTCAGAACGGGCCCGGCATCGCTCCGCCTACCGATACCGTGGCCACCTTGCCCGCGACCCAGATCGCGCCGTCGGTGTCCTGGCGGCAATGGACATATCCGTCCGCGCCGGTCATGCGCCCTTGCGCCGCGACATAGGCCCCGTTCGCCAGACCGCCCGCAAAGAGATATTGCGCCACGGCCGCATTGAGGCTGCCGGTCACCGGATCCTCGCAAAGGCGTCCACTCGCATCCGCGAAGAAAGCACGCAGTTCCCACTGGGGCCCGCCATCCGCCGCACGCGGACCAAGCAAGGCGACATCGGTATGCAGCGGCGCGCGCGCTGCCGGCTCCGCGGCAAGCACCGCATCGTCCGAAGCCATGTGCAGCACCTTCCAGCCCGGCCCGTTTGCGGCGTGGACGCCGGCAACGACGTCTCGCTCGTTCACGCCGCACAGCCGGATCGTCTCGGCAAGATCCGCCGGGTCCAGCGCGCCGGATCGCAGCAGCGGCGGCGCGCGGAACGCCAGCATCCCGCTTTCCTGCCGCACATCGACAAGGCCGATCCCGCATTCCTGCACGATCGTGCCGGCCTGCTTCGGCACCCCGCCGGCCGCCAGCCAGGCATGGGCGGTTCCCAGGGTCGGATGGCCTGCAAAAGGCAGTTCCCCGGCCGGGTAGAAGATCCGTACCCGGTAGTCCGCGCCGGGATCGGTGGGCGGCAACAGGAAGGTCGTTTCCGAAAAGCCCAGCCAGCGCGTGATCCGCAGCATGTCCGCCGCTTCCAGCCCCTCGCCGCCATGCACGACCGCCAGCGGATTTCCCGTGAGCGGACCGGCCGCGAAAACGTCGACCAGATCGAGTTGCATCTTTCGTTTCCTTCTTGTTTTCGGCTACTTGGCGCTAATCCTGCAGCTCTGAAGCGACAAGTGGCCCGAAACGGCTCTCAGGGTTTTTCCCGTGGTTCATTCAGGGTTTTGGAGCAAGGGTCCATTCGGATCGTTATGCCGTTACAGAATTGCATTTCCAGGAAGGAAACCCCGATGAAGAAGACCCTGATGGCGCTGACCATGGCCGCCCTGGTGCTGCCCATGGCCACCCCCGTGGCGGCCCAGATGTGGCGCAACGACGATCGTCATGACAGCCGCGACCGTCACGATGGCCGTTATGACAATCGCGGCCGCAACGACCGCGATCGCTACGATTCGCGCGGCCGCTATCGTGAACCGCATCGCATGAGCCGCAACGATCGCGCCTGGCGCGGCCGCGATGGTCGTTACTACTGCAAGCGCGACAATGGCACGACCGGCCTGATCATCGGCGCTGGCGCCGGCGCGCTGGCCGGCCATGAAATTGCCGGCAATGGCGACCAGACGCTTGGCACGATCATCGGCGGCGTCGCCGGCGGCCTGCTCGGTCGCCAGATCGACAAGGGCGACGTGAAGTGCCGTTGAGCTGACGCGCTCGGCCCTCTCGCGAAAAGGCGCGCCGTCCCTGCGGACGGCGCGCCTTTCTCGTTTACGGTTCCAGCGGCTGTCAGCCCTGTATGGAGACCAGCCTCAGATGGTTCTCGATGGCCGGTTCCGGCGCCGAAACGGTGCAATTGCGACCCTGCCTCTTCGCATCGTACAGTGCCTCGTCCGCCCGCCGCATGACTTCCGGCAGAGACAGCCCATGCGTGGCCGAAACGCCAAGACTGAGCGTGGGCACGACTTTGCCGCCCGCGAATGTCGAGACGGCCAAGTCCGCCACGGTGCGGCGCAGGCGCTCTGCCGCGGCATGGGCCTCGCGGCCATTGCGGGCCTGCAGGAACAGGCCGAATTCCTCTCCGCCAAGCCGTCCGCACAGATCGCCGGCGCGCAAGTTGGACTGGATGGCATCGCCGATCGCCACCAGCACGCGGTCCCCCACGCCGTGGCCGAACCCGTCGTTGATCTGCTTGAAATGGTCGACGTCCGCCACGATCAGCCAGCCATCGCGGTCCGCCATGGCGTCGCGGGTCATCTCGATGAACACGTCGCGGTTGGTAAGGCCGGTCATCCCGTCCACCCGCGCCGTGCGCTCCAGCCGCTTGAAGGCCTGGGCCAGTTCGTCATGAAGCGCCGAAATCCGGGCCTGTTGGCGCAAGAGCACGATGCACACCGGCGCGGACACGGCGAGCGCCACCATCACCCCCAGCACGACGAGTTGTACCGGCATGGCGAAACCAGGCACCAGAGCCACGACCTGCAGCAGCAGCGACGTCGCAGCCACTGACAGGCCGGTCCCGGCAGCGACATTGCGCAAGCCCTGGCTCTTCATGAAAACGAAACCCCAAACCCGTTGAACCCCGCAACTTTGTTAGACCATGATAGTTAACAGTTTGCTGATTTGACGCCGACGTTGGTTAACTTTTTCGATGCCCGACCGCGAGACAGAATTGGCTTGATCAGTACCTAAGCCGTTCGTCGCGCGCGGCCTTCGCTTCGGCGCGTATCTCGCTGCGTGCAATAATGTTCATCGCAGGTTCTGGCGCGCAATGGAATTCGGGACGCCGGTCGTACAAGACATTCAACAAAGAAGGATTTCAGATGCGTAAAGCCATCGCAGCCGCCGCCCTGGCCGCTCTCACCATCCCCGCCACTTTCGCCGTCACCGAAGTGGCCGTGGCCCGCGATCACGGCCCGCGCTATCACCGCACCGACAACGGTGTCCGCTACTGGCGCGGTAACGATGGCCGCTATCGCTGCAAGAAGTCGAACGGCACCACCGGCCTGCTGATCGGCGGCGTTGCCGGCGCCCTGGCCGGTCGCGCCATCGACACCCGCGGCGATCGCGCCACCGGTACCGTGCTCGGCGCTGCCGGCGGCGCCCTGCTCGGCCGTCAGATCGACCGCAACAACTCGCGCCCCCGCTGCCGCTGATAGGGCGTTAATCCCTGAAAAACCACGACGCGCCGCCCCTCCGGACGGCGCGTCGCACGGGTGCCACGACTGAAATATTTCGAAATCGCAGGGCGACGGCAAGGCCCTAAGCCCCCGCCATATGGCACCAGAGCTTGAACGGACTACCGGTACCACCGGCGTCAACCGCATCGTCGCATCGGCCTTTGGCGTAAAGCTGGTCAGCGACGTTCCCGAACGGCTTTGCCGCCACGGACTACGCCCCTGGATCGACGGGAAACGCCGCCGCCGGATCGACCGTATCCGCGCCAGCCGCCTCCTGTTCATCCACGTTCCCAAGAACGCCGGCACTTCGATCTGCGACCGCCTCTACGGCGCCCAGATGAAGCATTGCTCCGCACTCTACTACGCCAGGGTCGCGCCCGATCTGCTGGCCCTGCCGAGCTTCGCGCTTGTCCGCGATCCGGTCGATCGCTTCCTGTCCGCCTTCCGCTATGCCCGCGCGGGAGGAACGCGCCACCGCACGATTTCCGAGCCCTTCCGCGGCCGCTACGGCAGCTTCCGCAGCATTGACGATGCCATCGAACACCTCGCATCGGCGCGGTCTCCTTTCGATGTCGATCACGTCTTCCGTCCCCAAAGCTGGTACCTTCTCGATGCCAGGGGCCGTCCGGCGGTGGACCGGCTGATCCCCTATGAGCGGATCGGCGAAATCGGTCGGCGGTTGGGGCGCGAGGAACTGGACTCTCTGCCCGAGTGGAACCGCAGCGGCGAAACGGGCGAACGGCCCACGGCGAGGCAACTCGACTTTCTATGCCGGTTCTACGAGGCGGATTTCGCCCTGCGCCTTCAGGCCGTGACGGGTATTGCGGCGCCGCAGCGCACCCCCGGCCGCGCCGCCGCCCCGGTTCCCTCGCTGGCGGGCTGAAGGGTCTTGGAGAGCGGATACGTACAGAACCGCTCACAAGCCTTTCCTACAGGCCCAGTCTGTGCTCCTATGCACGCCGATGACCGCCTGCCTGCCCCCCCCTTGCCGTCCTGCCTTTCTCCGCACCGGACCGACCGTCGAGGGGGCCGCAGGAACTTCGCCTGAACCGTGTAAACCGTGTCAACCTGTCACGACGGCGGCCCTTCGTTGAGCGAGCTGCCGACCATGCTGGTAACCGGCGGCGCCAAGCGAATCGGCGCCGCGATCGCCCGCAGGTTCGGAGCGGCCGGCTGGCATGTCGTCATCCACTACGGCCATTCGCGAGACCAGGCCGAAGCGCTCGCCGCGCAATTGCCCTCCGCCGAAGTGGTAAGCTGCGAACTGGACGACTGGAACGCCGGACCTGCGATGATCCGGGACCTCGCCAGCCGCTTTCCCGACTGGCGCGTTTTGGTCAATTGCGCGGGAATGTTCGACCTCGACACGGCGCAGGCGCTCGATCCCGCGACTTTCGACAAGGCCATGCGCGTGAACGCGGGAACGCCGGCCCGGCTGGCTCAGGCCTTCCTTGCCAGCGCACGCGCCGCCGGCGGCCGGCGGGTCATCCACGTCACCGACCAGAAGCTGCTCAACCCGAACCCGGACTTCTTCTCCTACACGATGAGCAAGCACGCGCTCGCCGCCACGATCCCGATGCTGTCGATGGCGCGCCCGCAGGCCGAGGACAGGATCTACGGCCTGGCGCCGGGCGCCATACTCGCCAGCCACGACCAGACCGAAGCCGAAGCCGAAGTCTCGCACCGCATGAACCTGCTCGGCCGCAAGACCACGGCCGAGGACGTCGCTTCCGCGGCCCTGTTCCTGTCGGATGGCTGGCTGGAAAGCGGCGAGACGCTCTATGTCGATTCCGGCCAGCACCTTCTCGCGCAGCCGCGCGATGTCCTCTTCCTCGCCCGCCAGTGAAAGACACCTGGCGGACGTGAACCTGACTCGTCCTCGCTTGCGCAGATCGCACGCGAAACCCTCTTGCACCGGGCCTAAGCGCCCTTCACAAATGGTTGATGGCAATGGGAATTCTTGATCACTTCCTCCAGCGCGGCGTCCGCAAGGGTGTCCTGGAGGTCGTCCGCCCCGATGGCAGCGTCAAACGCTTCGGCACGTCCACCCCCGGCTTTCCCGAAGTCCGCATCCGCTTCACCGACGCGAAGGGCGAACGGCGCATCCTCACCGATCCCCGCCTTGGCGCAGCGGAAGCCTTCATGGATGGCCAGCTCGTCATCGAGCAGGGCGACATCATGGAAATGGTCGAACTGATCCGCGCCAATGCGAAGTGGGACAAGGGCGGCGAACTACACGAACATACGCCATTCAAGAAGCTGAAGGGCAAAGTCGTCACGCTGGTCGACGGCATCAACAAGGCCGCGAGCGCCAAGAAGAACATCGCTCACCACTACGACATCGGCAACGATCTCTATAACCTGTTCCTCGACATCGAGCACATGCAGTATTCCTGCGCCTACTGGCCGGAACCCGGCATCACGCTCGAACAGGCGCAGACGGCGAAACTGGCGCATATCGCCGCCAAGCTCGCGCTCGAACCCGGCCAGCGGGTGCTCGACATCGGCTGCGGCTGGGGCGGGATGGCGATCTACCTCGCAAAGCACGCCGGTGTCTCGGTACTTGGCATTACCCTCAGCGAGGAACAGCTTGCCCTCGCCCGCGAACGTGCCGAACAGGCCGGCGTGGCGGACAAGGTCACTTTCGAACTCGTCGACTACCGCGATCTGGCCGCGCGCGGCGCCAAGTTCGACCGGATCGTCTCGGTCGGCATGTTCGAGCATGTCGGGCAGGCGCAGTTCAGCCAGTTCTTCAAGGCCGTCGGCAACCTCCTCACCGACGACGGCGTCATGCTGCTGCACACCATCGGCCGCATGGGCGGCCCAGGTGCGACCGATGCCTTCACGCGCAAGTATATCTTTCCCGGCGGCTACATCCCCGCGCTCAGCGAGACCGTGGCAGCCAGCGAGAAGTTCCGCCTGATCGCCACCGATGTCGAGAACCTGCGCCTGCATTACGCGTTGACCCTGCGCGAATGGTACAAGCGCTGCGTCGCCAACAAGGAAGCCATCGTCAATCTGATGGACGAGCGCTTCTACCGGATGTGGATCTTCTACCTGGCGGGCGCCACCGCGGCCTTCGAAAGCGGCGGCATGTGCAATTACCAGATCCAGTATTCGCGCAGCCGTCTCGCCCTGCCGCTCACGCGGGACTACATCGCCGCGAACGAAACCGCACTGCTCGCCGGATAGCCCCGGGCCTTTCCTTCATTGCGCAGAGGGGCGCGTGCTGATAGGCGCGCGTCCCGAATCCACTGCCCTTTCTGCGGAGCCCGCGCCCATGTCCGACAGCATCAAGAAGGTCGTCCTCGCCTACTCCGGCGGCCTCGACACCAGCGTCATCCTGAAGTGGCTTCAGGTAACCTACAATTGCGAAGTCGTGACCTTCACGGCGGACCTGGGCCAGGGCGAGGAACTCGAACCCGCGCGCGCCAAGGCCAAGCTGATGGGCCTGCCTGACGAAAACATCTACATCGACGACCTGCGCGAGGAATTCGTGCGCGACTTCGTCTTCCCGATGATGCGCGCCAATGCCCGTTACGAAGGCGATTATCTCCTTGGCACCTCGATCGCCCGCCCGCTGATCTCCAAGCGCCTCATCGAGATCGCACACGCGACCGGCGCCGATGCGGTTGCGCATGGTGCGACCGGCAAGGGCAACGACCAGGTCCGCTTCGAACTCTCGGCCTATGCCCTCGACCCGAACATCAAGGTCATCGCCCCTTGGCGCGAGTGGGACCTGACCAGCCGCACCGCCCTCATCGCCTGGGCCGAGCAGCACCAGATCCCCGTCCCCAAGGACAAGCGCGGCGAAAGCCCCTTCTCCACCGACGCGAACCTCCTCCACACTTCGTCCGAAGGCAAAGTCCTGGAAGATCCGTGGGAAGAGACCCCGGACTACGTCTACTCGCGCACCGTCAACCCGGAAGACGCGCCGGACGCGGCGGAATACATCACCATCGACTTCGAGAAGGGTGACGGCGTCGCTCTCAACGGCGTTGCGATGTCCCCCGCCTCGCTCCTCACTGCGCTCAACGAACTCGGCCGCAAGCACGGCATCGGCCGCCTCGACCTCGTCGAGAACCGCTTCGTCGGCATGAAGTCGCGCGGGATGTATGAGACGCCGGGCGGCGAGATCTACGCCCGCGCCCATCGCGGGATCGAGCAGATCACGCTCGACCGCGGCGCCGCGCACCTCAAGGACGAGCTGATGCCGAAGTACGCAGAGCTCATCTACAACGGCTTCTGGTTCGCACCGGAGCGCGAGATGCTCCAGGCCGCCATCGATCACTCGCAGCTGCGCGTGAACGGCACCGTTCGCCTCAAGCTCTACAAGGGCAATGCCTCGGTCGTCGGCCGCAAGTCGCCGGACTCGCTCTACTCCGAACGCCACGTCACGTTCGAGGACGATGCCGGTGCCTACGACCAGAAGGACGCCGCCGGTTTCATCAAGCTGAACGCCCTGCGACTCCGTCTCCTGGCCCAGCGCGACGCCAAGTAAGACCCGGGATTCGGCCTTCCGAATCCTTTCAATGCGTTAACGACATAGGGCGGCCCGTTGCGAAAGAGCGATGGGCCGCTTTTGCATGGGTCCCCTTGGCGACGAACTGCCTGTAGGACTCCTCCGCATGACGGGGAAGCACAACCAACCGCATAAAGCCCACCGAATTGCTCGGATCGGCTTTGCTCTTGCCACCGCTGCCATGCTGGTAGCTCCGGCCTCCTCGGCGGTTGCCGAGTCGAAGCTGGCGCCCGCAAAGGTGGCCGAGGCCCCGGCTTCTGCCGCCGTCATCCCTGCCCCCGCCATGCCCGCTCCGGTTGCCGCGCTTCCGCAGTCGCTTGAGCAGGATACGCAGGAATTCGAGGATATTCGCGGTGGCACCGCCAGCTTCTACGGCCACTCGCTTCGGGGAGCCCGCACCGCCAGCGGCGAGCGCTTCAACCCGGACGAACTGACCGCCGCACACCCCTCGCTGCCTTTCGGCACCATGCTGCGCGTCACTAACGCCATGACCGGCGACTCCGTGATGGTCCGCATCAACGACCGCGGCCCGTTCCATTCCAACCGCGTGATCGACCTCTCCGAGGCCGCCGCCAAGGAAATCGGCATCGCGCGCATGGGTTCCGGCAAAGTCGAGCTGGCCGTTCTTTCCGACGGCTCCGACAACGACTGATCCCGCCCGGCTCCTACCGCCGGCCAATGCTCCGAAGAAGCGCAGGCCCTCTGAAAAAGGGTAGGCCGACGCGGTAACGGAGGGGGTGGGGAAGCACCGCGCCGGCCTTCACTCACAATAACATCGTACCGCCTGCCGGGTTCCCGGACGAGCCGAACATTCTTCGCCGCCCCCGCACCCAGGCCCGCCGTATCGGCCCGAGGTTGACACGGTTGACACGGTCCAGAGACCGAAAACGCACTCCCGTCCCCAGCCCCGTCCCCGACCTTCCGTCCAGCGACTTGAACTCAAGCGGCCCCTCCTGCCCGCCCCCGCTCTCGCCATAGCCGCCCTCGCCGCCCGAGACGCCGCACACCGCATCGACCGCCGCGAAAGCCCGGTCCTGCCAGACATCCCAAGCCGCCCCCGCCAGCGACCGCCAGACGGCCAAACCCTCGTCCGGCTCGTCCTCCGGCCCGGCCTCGCCCGCCGCCACCGCGCCCAGCCACGCCTCGTAAGCCGCCTCGGCATAAGGCTCGGCCATGCGATCGACATAGACCGCGCGCGCCACCGGCAGGACCGGATCGGGCCGCGACGCCGGCCGCGTCGCCGCCAGAGCCCGCGAACCCGCATCGGCCGAGCAGACCATGTCCGCCTCCGGAGCCTCGCCCGCCAGCAGTGCCAGCACCTCGTCGAACCGCCCGGCGAGATCCTCCACCCCCTCGCCCGAGACATCCGCCCCCGCCGCCCGGTCGAGCCGCGCCAAATGCGCCAGGAGCAGCCGCGTATCGAACCGCCGCCGCACCGCCACCTGCTCGCCGTGATAGAACACCGGCTCCTCCACCCCATCGAGCGCCCGCGTCGCCAGCACTTCCTCGACATGCCGCCGCGCCAGCACCAGCGCCGCCTCCCACCCCTGCCCGAAGACCCGGTCCCGCCGCCGCAACACGTAAGCCGACTGCCGCGACATCCCCACCCGCGCCGCCGCCGCCCGCACGTCGCCCTTCTCGGAGAGATGATCGAGAAACCGCACCTTCCGCGCGGGCGTCCACCCATTGTCGGAGCCTGTCGCGGAGGCGGAGTGCCTTGAAGAGGAGCCGGCAGAAGAAGCACAAGTACGAGGGCCATCGCCCTCGCGCTCCCCGAATGTATCCGCCGCGCCCCACCGATCTGGAGCGGACGCCTTGAGAGCCTCGGTCACAGCGTCCGCACAAGCCGGGGCCTCGGTGCCGAAGCCCCTTTCGTCATCCCAGAGAAAGCTGGGACCGCTGTCGGCCTGAGGCCCACGATGAGGAAAGACCTCCTCCGGTAACCCGACATCCCAAGAAGCCGGAATCCACCCCCTCCCGACAGCGGTGGGATACGAAGATTTGGAACGATCGGACATGGTTCATCCCCAGAACTGGAGCCAATGCCCCGACACAGCCGCGTCGGGTTGAACCGGATCATTTATCGCATGTGCGCGACTGTAGGAAAGTGAGGATCGCCCAAAGGTATCTTCCCTCGTTTTATGTGGAGACTCATTTACGCTGATTGTTACAATTACGGTTCTGATATAAGAACTTAGTCTTTTCCGGTTGGGGGAAACGATGGAACCGAATTCGATTCCGACTATGTCGCAAGAGCAAGCTTATGCGCTCTGTAAACGGCCAGAAGATCAATTCTTTGACCGTAAGTCAGCTCTGTCCAAAGCTAAAACTGCTCAGAAAATTGCCGTCGCTTTCGCCAACGCAGAAGGAGGGAAATTGCGTTCGGCATCAAAGATGACAAAGAAGAAATAAATCCCAAAAATAAAATATCACTCTTTGCGTCACCAGAAGACGCCAATGATGTACTTCACAATATATGCTCTTTAAATCCTCCGGTAACCTTTAGATATTCTTTTCATACCGTAGAGGATAACGAAGGCTACTTGCTCCGTGTTTTTGTCGACAAAACCCAGCACGTACACTGCACCGCCGATGGAACTACTTACAAGCGACTCGGCGCGAGCAGCGTTGCGGTCAAAGACCCTAATGAAATTTCCCAATTGGCATTTTCAAAAGGCGCCATAAGCTTTGAAAACACCAAACTGATCAATCACAAAGCTGAAGATATAGTTGAAACAGAACAGGCTAGTATTTTAACTAGCTCCATTCCCGAAGGCCCTGACACACTCGCATTTGCGATAAATGAAGGGTTAATTGATCGAGAGGATTGGAAGCCTTTTGTGGCTGGCGCACTTCTTCTTTCTGAGAATCCGCAAGGCTTGATCCCAACAAGATGTGAATGTCGCATCGTATTCTACGACACCCGCGAAGAGCGGCCGGAGCGCGAGCACCTAAAGATAAATGAAACCATCGGAGGGCCACTTTATGCACAGATACACAAGGTCGTCGATCGAATCACAGAAATAATATCGGGAATTAGTATTCTTACCCCAGAAGGTATTAAAAAGGTGGATTACCCACCGGAAGCAATCTGGGAGATATTGACCAATGCCATCATCCACCGCGACTATTCCATCGCCGATGACACGCAAATATTGATTTTTCAAAACAGAATTGAGATTATCAGCCCGGGAACATTACCTGCTTTTGTCAATCTAGACAATATACTCGACGTTCGATATAGTAGAAACCCAAAAATAGTCAGAACACTTCGTCGCTATCCAAACGCACCCAATCAGGATTTAGGCGAAGGGCTAAATACTGCCTATCAGAAAATGCAAGATCGACGACTCAAACCCCCCGTCATTGAGATCAACAACAACTCGGTCAAAGTTATTATCGCTCACACGCCTCTTGCGACTCCAGAAGAAGCGGTGATTGAGTTCTTAAAAACTAACGACAGTATTCGTAACAGCGAAGCGCGAGAATTAACTGGAATCAAGAGTGAAAATAAAATGAAGGACGTCTTATATCGCCTACGAGACCAAGGTCTAATTTACCTAGACCCCGAACTCAAAGGAAACAAAGCCACGTGGAGAAAGAAAAAATTATAAGATAAAGCGATGTCAGTATTGGCGCCTGATCGATGCGGTCGTGGAAAAACTGAACTCAACCCACATTCGTCATTGCGAGCGTAGCGAAGCAATCCAGAGTCGGTCTCACGCCGCCCTGGATTGCTTCGCTACGCTCGCAATGACGATGGGAGGGGGGCATTTGTGCGCTGTTTCTCTGCGTGCTCTAAAAGAAAAGCGCCCTACCCTTTCGGGGGGGGGACGACGGGTGATGATGGGTTGGCCCCATCAGAAACCCTAGCTCGACAGGCCAACGGTCCCGGATCAAGTCCGGGGCGACGGGTTTACTGGCGGAGCAACTACTGACGGCGCCCCTACTTCGCCCAGCTGGAAAGCAACGGCTTCAAATAGCGCCCGGTGAAGGACGTCTTCACTTTGACGATATCCTCCGGCGCGCCTTCGGCGATCATCTGGCCGCCGCGGACGCCGCCTTCCGGGCCGATGTCGATGATACAGTCGGCGGTCTTGATGACGTCGAAGTTGTGCTCGATCACCACCATCCACGCCAGTTACCAGTTGGCGTCCGTATTTTCGATTTCATCGAGAAGCGCCTGCTTCGACGGAGTACGCCGCGTACCGTCGTTACGGGGTATTCGGATTTCAGGCGCCCCTTCACGACGCCGGGCGATGCTCCGCGCCAGCGTTTCCAGCGTCAGCGGCTCACGCTTCGTCTGCAAGGTCTTGAAGGCCATGGCTGCCTGCCGTTTCCTCTGAAATCCGTCGTTCCATATAGGCCATGTCCAGACCCTCGCAAAGCGCATAGAGCGCGCGGGCCTGCCCCAGCATTTCCGGCGCACTGCCTGACGCGTACTGGCCCATGCGGTCGGCAATGATATCCTCGGGCGCGATGATGGCGACGGCGCCGTCATCGCCGAGTTCGAGCACACGCACCATGGCGCGATCCGCGAGCCCTCCAAGCAGGGTGTCGGATACGACCTCGAACCCCATGCCCAGCTCCCGATGTATCCAGCCGCGCGTGCTTTTTCCGGGGCCGGATGGGCGTTCGAAGCCGAAGCGGACGAACTGCTCTTCCAGCAAATCCTGCCGACCGCAGATCAGGTCGAAATCGCCAGTGGCGATCTGGCCTTGCGTATAGATTTCCACTGCCGCACCGCCGACGAGGATCGGCGGGCGATGCCCCGCATCGTCCATGGCCATGCTGACACGCGCGAGAACGCGCAAGGCGTCCTCGAACTGCGCGCGCCAGCCTGTCACCGCTACTTTGCCCAGCTGGAAAGCAGCGGCTTCAGATAGTGCCCGGTGAAGGACGCCTTCACTTTGACGATATCCTCCGGCGTGCCTTCGGCGATGACCTGGCCGCCGCGGACGCCGCCTTCGGGGCCCATGTCGATGATCCAGTCGGCGGTCTTGATGACGTCGAGGTTGTGCTCGATCACCACGACCGAATTGCCCTGCTCGACCAGGCGGTGGAGCACTTCGAGGAGCTTGCGCACGTCCTCGAAGTGGAGGCCGGTGGTCGGCTCGTCGAGGATGTAGAGCGTCTGCCCGGTGGAGCGGCGGGCGAGTTCCTTGGCGAGCTTGACGCGCTGCGCCTCGCCGCCGGAGAGCGTGGTGGCCTGCTGGCCCACCTTGACGTAGCCGAGCCCGACTTCGTTCAGCATGTGCATCTTGTCGCGGATGGGGGGCACGGCCTTGAAGAACTCTTCCGCGTCCTCGATCGTCATGTCGAGCACGTCGGCGATGGAGTGGCCCTTGAACTTCACTTCCAGCGTTTCGCGGTTGTAGCGCTTGCCGTGGCATTCCTCGCACGTGACGTAGACGTCGGGCAGGAAGTGCATCTCGATCTTGATGAGGCCGTCGCCCTGGCACGCCTCGCAGCGGCCGCCCTTGACGTTGAAGCTGAAGCGCCCGGCCTTGTAGCCGCGCGCCTGGGATTCCGGCAGGCCCGCGAACCAGTCGCGGATCTGGGTGAAGGCGCCGGTATAAGTGGCGGGGTTGGAGCGCGGGGTGCGGCCGATCGGGGACTGGTCGATCTCGATGACCTTGTCGCAGTTTTCGAGGCCGGTGATGCGGTCGTGCGCGCCTGCCACCACGCGCGCGCCGTTGAGCTGACGCGAGGCGCCGGCCTGCAGGGTGTCGATGGTGAGCGAGCTTTTGCCCGAGCCGGAGACGCCGGTAACGCAGCAGAACGTGCCGAGCGGGAACGCCGCCGTGACGCCCCGCAGGTTGTTGGCGCGGGCGTTCTCGACCACGATCTTCTTGCCGTTGCCCTTGCGGCGCTCGGTCGGCACCTCGATCTTGCGGGTGCCGTTGAGGTAGGCGGCGGTGAGGCTGTTCTTGCTCTTGAGAACCTGCTTGAGCGTGCCTTCGGCCACGACTTCGCCGCCGTGGACACCGGCGCCGGGGCCGAGGTCGACGATGTGGTCAGCGGTGCGGATGGCGTCTTCGTCATGCTCGA
The DNA here is from genome assembly GCF_056857015.1 of Novosphingobium sp. BL-S-34. Lineage (NCBI taxonomy): Bacteria > Pseudomonadati > Pseudomonadota > Alphaproteobacteria > Sphingomonadales > Sphingomonadaceae > Novosphingobium > Novosphingobium sp. BL-S-34. The sequence continues at coordinate 2,969,547 of NZ_CM166472.1, read as the reverse complement.
CGACGATCACGGTATTGCCCAGGTCGCGCAGGCGCTTCAGCGTTTCCAGCAGCATGTCGTTGTCGCGCTGGTGGAGGCCGATCGAGGGTTCGTCGAGCACGTAGAGCACGCCCGAAAGGCCCGAGCCGATCTGGCTGGCGAGGCGGATGCGCTGGCTCTCGCCGCCCGACAAGGTGCCGGAAGTACGGTCGAGGTTGAGGTAATCGAGCCCGACGTTGTTGAGGAAGCCGAGGCGCTCGTTGATTTCCTTGAGGATGGCCTTGGCGATCTGCTGCTGCTGGCTGGTCAGCTTGCCCTCAAGCTCCCCGAACCATGCGAAGCCGTCCGACACGGAAAGGCGCGCGGCATCGGCGATGTCGCTGCCGGCGATCTTGACCGAGAGCGCCTCGGGCTTGAGGCGTTTGCCCTCGCACGTTTCGCAGGGCTGCGCGGTCTGAAACTTGGACAGTTCCTCGCGCATCCAGGCGCTGTCCGTCTGGATCATGCGGCGGTTGAGGTTGCCGATCACGCCCTCGAACGGCTTGTTGACCGTATATTCCTTGCGCCCGTCCTTGAACGTCAGCGGCACGGCCTTGCCCACGGTGCCGTAGAGAATGACGATCTTCACCTCGGGCGAGAGCGCGTCCCACGGCGTGGTCAGGTCGAACCCGAAGTGTGCGGCCAGGCTGGAGAGCACCTGCATGTAGTAAGGCGAAGGCGGGTTGGACTTGGCCCAGGGCACGATCGCGCCCTGCTTGAGGCTGAGATGCTCGTTCGGCACCACCAGTTGCGGGTCGAACAGCAGCTTCTCGCCCAGGCCGTCACAGGCCGGGCACGCACCCTGCGGCGCGTTGAACGAGAACAGGCGCGGTTCGATCTCCTCGATGGTGAAGCCGCTGACCGGGCAGGCGAACTTCTCGGAGAAGACGATGCGATTGGGCGGCAGGCCGGTACCCTTGAGCGTCTTCTTGCTACCCTTCCCCTCGTCCTCTCGGCCCGGCACCACGCCGTCGGCAAGGTCGATATAGGCCAGCCCCTCGGCCAGCTTGAGTGCCTGTTCGAAGCTGTCGGCAAGGCGGGTCTGGATGCCGTCCTTCACCGCGATGCGGTCCACCACGACTTCGATGTCGTGCTTGTACTTCTTGTCCAGCGCGGGGGCGTCCTCGATGGCGTAGAGTTCACCGTCGATGCGCACGCGGGTGTAGCCCGCCTTCTGCCACTCGGCGAGTTCCTTGCGGTACTCTCCCTTGCGGCCGCGCACGACCGGGGCGAGCAGGTAGGCACGCGTGCCTTCGGGCAGTTCCATCACCCGGTCTACCATGTTGGAGACGGTCTGCGCCTCGATCGGCAGGCCCGTGGCAGGCGAATAGGGAATGCCCACGCGCGCCCAGAGCAGGCGCATGTAATCCCAGATCTCCGTCACCGTCGCCACCGTGGAGCGCGGGTTGCGGCTGGTGGTCTTCTGCTCGATCGAGATCGCGGGGCTGAGGCCGTCGATATGCTCGACATCCGGCTTCTGCATCATCTCCAGGAACTGGCGCGCATAGGCCGAGAGGCTCTCGACATAGCGGCGCTGCCCCTCGGCATAGATCGTGTCGAAGGCGAGGCTGGATTTCCCCGAGCCCGAAAGCCCGGTGATGACGATCAGCTTCTCGCGCGGAAGCTCGATGTCGAAGCCCTTGAGGTTGTGCTCGCGCGCACCGCGCACCGTGATGTGGGAGAGACTCATGGAGGTGACGTGTTCCAGATTTGTTCGCAAAGCGCAAGCAGCCGCGACCAGAGCTTTTGCTGCAGGGACGGGACCTCATGTGGGAACCGGCTGCCGGATTGCAACGGTTTGCCCTGCGCATCGCGGCGGCCGCCCGGCCGGCGATGTCATCCGTCGGCCGAACTATGCCGTTCGACGATCCGACCCAATGGATGACTTGAATGCGACGAGGTTAAGAGTAATAGAGAAGTTGCCCGGTAATAATAACCGACTCACCTTTTGCCGCATGGTCAACAAGAAATACAAGTAAATGTCCAGACATTGCTCAAAAGCCAAGGCGAGATCGAAGGGGCAGAACTAAAGTATATACATGTTCAATGGAGTCGACACACTCCCCGCGACGTTACCGTTGTTTGGGAACGACTTTTCTCATCGATTGAGGTCGCGTTGCAGTTCGCGTTTCGCGGGCCGTGGGGGCTTGCGTGCGGAGATCTGCACTCTTGAGCAACAGGAGAATGCAATGACCAGGATTCACACCGCTTTCGCCGCCATCGGCATGCTGTTCGTGGCGACCTCGGGGCTTGTCGCCCCGGCCCTTGCCGACGTGGTCGTCAAGGACGGCTCGCTCCGCGACGTTCCGCATCGTGAGGTGCGTTACGGCGACCTCAACCTCGATACCCAGGCGGGTATCGATACGCTCAATACCCGGCTGGAAGTTGCCGTTCGCGCCGTTTGCGGACCGCTTGAAAGCAACCAGCTGGATCAACTGGCCCGCGTGCACGACTGCCGCGACGCCTCGCTCGACCGGGCCTTTGCGGCCCGCGATGAAATGATGGCGACGCGGATGGCCGCCCGCGAAAACCCGGGCCAACTGGCGGCAGCCGCCCCCAGCCTCGCCGTCGTGGCGCGCCGGGGGAAGTAGGCACACCTTAGTCTCAGACTCCGCCGAGGAAGCCGCCGACGGGAAAGTTCCTGTCGGCGGCTTCTTTCTGCCGCCATCCGGCGCACGCCTCGCGCGCCTCGTCGTGCGCGCCTGCCGCTCGTCGCATATCGAATTGCCTCCGGCCCCGCGCCTCGCCAGGGATCGCCTGGATCATCCAGGGACGGAGACGAGAACAATGAGGGGCCGCAAGACGGGTACGCGTATCCTGCTGGCGCTGGGCACGCTGGCGCTTTGTGCGCCGGGCTTTTCGGGTACCGCGCGGGCCGACGATCCCAATGACCGCATGAGCGCCGAGGACATTGCCCGCGACGCCGCGATCATCCGCAAGCTCAATCGTGATCAACTGGACTATGTGCGCAAGCGCGATGCGCAATACGCTTCCGGCTGGAAAGCCTATCGTGCGCGCCAGGGCGGCGGGGACGAGCAGGACGACGAGGCGACCGGGCAATATGCACGCGGCGACTATGCCGGCGACGAGGACGGCGAGCCTTATGCGCGCCGGGACGAACGCCCGGCCTCTTCCAGCCCTTCGCGCGCTTATGCCCAGGCCCGCCGCGACTACGAGGCCGATCTGGCGCAGTGGCGCCGCGACGTCTCGGCCTGCCGCGCGGGTGACTATTCGCGCTGCGAGCGCTGACGCATACCAGGGACCGGCGCCGAAACACCGTTTCGGTCGCCGTGCCGTCATCTTTCCGTGGCTTTCCGGAAACATGACCAGACCGGCCCTGATTCTTGCCCTGCTCCTTTGTGGATGCTCACCCGACATCGCCGCGCACCGGATCGGCAGCGCGGAGGCAGGCGAGGCACCGCGGCTGACCGGCCAGCCCTGGGCCTTGCACGAATTGCAGGGGCACCGCGTCCCCCGCCGCACGAACGGGGGCAAGGGCGCGCGCACTGCCGCCACCCTGCACTTTGCGCGGGACGGTTATGTCTCCGGCACCTGGTCCTGCAATTCCGTAAGCCAGGGCGATCTTCGCTGGACCGGCGTTCCGGGCGAGCCCTTCGGCGGGTTGAACCGGGACGGCAAATATACCAGCATCATCACGGCGGCGGGTTGCGGCAACACCAGGGCCGAACTCATGGCCACGCGGTTCTGGGGTCTCATGCTTTCCGCCCGCACCTGGACCATCGTACAGGAGCGTCACGGTTGGCACCTGCGCATCGACTTCGTCGACGGCACTTCGGCGCTGTTGGTGCCGATCGCCAAGGCGCCCGGCGCCTGAGCGTCCCTGCCTGAGCGCGCCTTCTTGAGCGCCCTTCCTTGAGCAATGGCCCAGCCGTGTTAGACTTGCCGTGAGAAGACCGCGTCCGGCATGGTGCGCGCACACTTCCAGGGGGCAGTCATGATGCCGACAGACGCTGCGGATTTCCTGTGATCGGCCGCTGCCCGTGACGCCTGCGGCACCCGTCAACGCCCGCATCCGCGACAGGATGCTGACTGCCGTCGACCTCGCCGCCACTTTCGTGCTCGCCGCCGAATGCGCGCTGACGGGGGTGCAGGCCGATCTCGACCTCTTCGGTATCCTGGTGCTCGCTTTCGCCGGTTCCGTCGGCGGCGGCGTGATCCGCGATCTCCTGCTGGGCGAACATCCCCCGGCGCCGCTGCGCGACTGGCGCTATGCCGCCCTTGCCCTGGCCGCAACCGCGGGGGTGATCGCGGCATCCCTGATGCTGGGGCCGGTGGCGAATGTCACCCCGCCGCTCGCCATCGACATGTTCGAGGGCGTGGGCCTGGCGCTCGCCGCCGTGGCCGGCACCCGCAAGTGCCTGGACTACGGCCTGGACGGCGCGCCGGTCGTCGTGATCGCCACGATCAACGGATGCGGCGGCGGCATCCTGCGCGATGTGCTGATTGCGCGGGTCCCGCATGTCCTGCATGAAGACTTCTACGCCACGGCCGTGCTGGCGGGCGCGACGCTGATGGTTGTCCTGATCCAGCGCTTCGGCCTGCGCCGGGACGCTGCCGGCATCGTCGCCGGCATCGCCATCTTCTCGTTGCGCGCGGCGGCGCTGCTGGAGGCCTGGCGCCTGCCGCATCTGCGTTAGGACAGGCCCGGAAGACCCCGCCGAGCCGGCGGAATGCGCCGGAAAGGCGCTGCATGGGAGACGAGTCATGATGCCGAAGTTCACCGTTCGGGGCCGGATCGCCAGGCCCGTCGCGGACGTATTCGAGGCCGTTGCCGATCCTGCCGTTCTGTCCGAGTTCTTCACCACCGGCGGCGCCAGGGGGCGGCTGGAGACAGGCGCCGTCGTCACCTGGGATTTCCACGACTTTCCCGGCGCCTTCCCGGTCCATGTCGTAGAAGCCGAACCGCCCCGCCACATCCTCCTGCGCTGGGGCGGTGACGAGGCCGCCGTTCTGGCCGATGCCGAGGGCGAGCACCGCACCCTCGTCACCCTGGCCTTCGAGCCGCTCGAGGATGGCCGCACGCTCGTGCAGATCAGCGAGGAAGGATGGTCGGAAACGCCGGAGGGGCTCAAGGCGTCCTATGGCAATTGCGAAGGCTGGACGGGCATGCTGGCAGCGATGAAGGCCTGGCTGGAACACGGCGTCCGCCTGCGGGAGGGGTTCTACAAGTAGCCCGGCGCCGCTTGCCTCTCCCGTCCCGCGCCCTAAAAGCGCAGGACATGAACAAGCCTCTCCTCGCGCTCTCCACCGCGCTGCTCGCTGCCGTGTCCCATCCCGCCATCGCCCGGGAGGCCATCGATGCCGACCGGATCGTCGCCGATGTCAGGACGCTCGCATCCGATACTTTCGAGGGCCGCGCGCCCGGCACGGTGGGCGAGGAAAGGACCATCGGCTACCTGATCGCGCGCTTCCAGGACATCGGCCTCCAGCCCGCCGGACCTGACGGACAGTGGGTGCAGAAAGTGCCGCTGCTCCACACCCGCCTTGCCGCGCCGAAGACGCTGGCGTTCTCCGGCCCGAAGGGTGCCATGCCGGTGACCGTCGCCAAGGACATCTACATCTCCACCGTCCGCCCCGACGACTCCGCGCGCATCGCGGGCGCGCCGGTGGTCTTCGTCGGCTACGGCGTGAACGCACCGGAGCGCGGCTGGGACGACTTCAAGGGCATGGACCTCAAGGGCAAGGTCGTGGTCTTCCTCATCAACGATCCGGACTTCCACGCAAAGAAGGGCGAGCCCGCCGCCGGCAAGTTCGGCGACCGGACGATGACCTACTACGGCCGCTGGACCTACAAGTTCGAGGAAGCCGCAAGGCAGGGTGCGGTCGGCGCGCTGATCGTCCACGAGACGGAGGGCGCCGGCTATGGCTGGAACGTCGTCACCAGCCCCGGCGGCGAGAACTACGATATCGTGCGGAGCCCCGACAAGCTCACCAGCCTGGCGCTGCAGGGCTGGCTCTCGGGCGAGGCGGCCAACCGCCTGTTCGGCTCCGCCGGGCTGGACCTCGCCAGGCTCTCGGCCGCCGCGCGCCGTCCGGACTTCAAGCCGGTGCCGCTGAAAGGCGTCACTTTCGATGCGGACGTCCCCGTCGCGCATGAAGAAGTCATGAGCCACAACGTGCTGGCCCAGATCCCCGGCACCACGCGCAAGGACGAAGTGGTGATGTTCGGTGCCCACTGGGACGCCTACGGCAAGGGCGCCCCCGACGCGCAGGGCCGCATCTACCGTGCCGGCGCCAATGACGACGGCGTCGGCATCGCCGCCCTCTTCGACATCGCCCGCGTCATGAAGAGCGAGCCCGCCCCGCAGCGCAGCGTCGTCTTCGCGGCCTGGACGGCGGAGGAGCGCGGTCTGCTCGGCTCGGAATTCTATGCCGCCAGCCCGGTCTTCCCGATGGAGAAGACCGTCGCCAACCTCACCATCGACGTGCTCCAGACGGCGGGCGCCGCCAACGACGTGACGCTGATCGGCAAGGGTCAGGATACCCTGGAGGACGACATGGCCCGCGTCGCCGCAGCCCAGGGCCGCCGCGTCACCCCGGAAGGCCTGCCGGAGCGCGGCCTGTTCTACCGCGCGGACCATTTCTCCTTCGCCAAGCGCGGCGTGCCGGTCATGCTGATGATGGGCATTGCCGGGGCCTCCGACCTCAAGCAGGGCGGCGTCAAGGCGGGCCAGGCCTGGATCGATGCCTATACCGGCCAGTGCTACCACCAGGCCTGCGATGCCTGGTCGCCGGAGTGGAAAATGGAAGGCGCCGTGCAGGACGTCGAACTCGTCCGCACGATCGGCACGGACCTCGCCAATTCCGACAAGTGGCCGCAGTGGAAGGCCGGCTCGGAATTCAAGGCAGCGCGCGACAAGTCCGAAGCGGCCCGCCGATAATTCAGGTCCAGTGAACGAGCAGGTCGGCGGCGGCGTGGATCACCACGGCGCCGCCGATCAGCCATCCGGCCCGGCTCACCGCTCTGGCCGTGCCCCCCTCTCGCCCGAAGTCTCGGCCGGATTCCCTTGCAGGTGGTGACGATGCCTCCATCCGGGCCGAGGCCGCGCGCAGGAAGCGCGGCGCTTCCTCGGCCACGCGCGAGAGTTCGAGCAGCGCCGTCTCCAGATTGTCCGGCGCGGCAAGACGCGAAAGCCGCGAAGCGACCAGCCGCCCGCGCATCCGGCCCAGCGCTTCGGACAAGTCGAAGTCCGGCGCGATCCCGGAAAGCACGCCGTCCATCGTCACCATGGCCTTGAAGATCAGCACCAGGTCGGGCGGCAGCACCAGCCCCTCCTGCCGCAGCAACGGGAAGAAATCCGCCACCATCGCATTGAGCACGAGCGCCCCGGTGCCGTGCCGCGACACCAGCCGTTCGGAGGCACGCAGCAGCTTTTCGCGCGGGACTTCGCCGTCCTGCGACCAGGTGGCCAGCATGTCCGCCACGCCGCCGGGGTCGCCGCTGCGCAGCGCCAGGATGAACGTCAGGAATTCGTGCTGCCGCCGCGGGCTGACGAAGCCGACCGAGCCCAGGTCCAGCAGCGCCAGTCCGTCACCGCCGGGCACCTGCGGCGGCAGGCAGAGCAGATTGCCCGGATGCGGATCGGCGTGGAAGCGGCCGTTGACCAGCACCATCTCCAGCACCAGTTCCGCCCCCAGCGCGGCGATGCGGGAGGGATCGATCCCCGCCGCCTTCAGCACGGCCGGATCGCGCGGGGCGATGCCTTCGATATAATCCATCACCAGCACCTGCTCGCCCGTCCACTCCCAGTGGATGCGCGGCACGGTGATCCGCTCCAGCGAAGCGAGGTCGGCGCGCAGCAAGTCGGCGTTGCGCCCCTCGGCCGTGAAATCGAGTTCGTCCAGGATCTCGCGGCCAAGCTGCTCGATCATCGCCGCGGGCTTCATTCGGCGCACGGCGGCGCTGCGCGCTTCCGCCAGCGCGCCGAGGTGGCGCATGAGCCGCAAGTCCGCCTCCATCCGCGCGCGAATGCCCGGTCGGCGGATCTTCACCACCACTTCGGTGCCGTCGTGCAGCCGCGCCCGGTGCACTTGCGCGATCGAGGCGGCGGCCAGCGGCTCGGTGTCGAACCGGGCAAAGACGCTCTCCGGCGGCCCGCCCAGCGCCGCTTCCACTTCGCCGCGCAGCGTCTCGAAGGGCAGGCGCGGCGCATCGCTCTGCAACTGTTCGAAAGCGGCGATCCAAGGATCGGGCAGCAGGTCGCGCCGCGTCGCCAGGATCTGGCCGAGCTTCACGTAAGTCGGGCCGAGCGCCTCCAGCGCCTTGCGGGTGCGCGTGGGCACGTCGCGCGGTTCCGCGCTCTCCTGCGCATCATCGCCCTCTTTCCCGTCGCCACCGATCCCGAGCCGGACCGCCAGCGAGTCCAGCCCGAAGCGGGCGATCACGGCCGAGACTTCCGCCATGCGGCCCCGATCGCGTGCGGCAACGGCTATCGACTTGAACATGCGTCACTCCTTCAGCGGGAGACAACCGGCCTCAAGGCCCGGAAGTTCCGTCGCCGTCTCACTGGCCCTCACGCCGGGAGGCATGGACAGCGCCGCCCCGGGAAAGCTAGGAAGCCCGCATGAGCGAGAGTTTAACGGGGGTGCTCAAGCCCGCATTCGCAATCGTCCTCACCGCGGCCCTGGCGGCCTGCGGCGGCGGCACGAAGTTCCGGCCGGTCAGCGATGCGCCGGTACGCATCGGCCCGCCCTACAAGGTCCGAGGAAATACTTATACGCCGGCCGCCCAGCCCGGCTACGACGTGCTCGGCTATGCCACCTGGTACGGCAGCGAATCCGGTAACCGCGCCGCCAATGGCGAGCGCTTCCGCCCGGACTGGATCACGGCCGCGCATACCACCCTGCCGCTGCCGAGCTATGTCGAAGTGACCGCCCTCGATACCGGCCGCCGCATCCTGGTGCGCGTCAACGACCGCGGCCCTTTCGGCGAAAGCGCCCGCGTCATCGATCTTTCGCGCGGCGCCGCCGAAGCGCTGGGGGTGCGAAGCAAGGGCAAGGCCGCCGTGCGCGTGCGTGTGGTGGAACCGGCGGAAAAGGACCGTGCCGCCCTGCGCAAGGGCAAGGCGGCGAAGGAACTGCCGCCGGTCTCGCCCACGGCGCTGGCGAACCTCCAGTCGCAGTTCGAGACGGGCGTGGGCACGCGCTGAAGCAGGATGCTTCGCGGAACCGGTGCCCTGCCCCCCGAAGGTCAGGCCTCTTCCAGTTCCGCGTAAGCCGCGGTTTCCTTGCCGATCAGGATATCGGCCAGGAACCAGTAAGCCTCACCCCAGGCCGCCAGCACTTCGTCGGTCGCCGCCGCGCCCAGGACGTCGCGGATGGCGGGCAGCAGCGCTTCGGCCACCAGCGGGTAATGCTCCGCCTTCACGCCGGTATCGACATGGCGCTGCACCATGCGCGCGACCGCGCCGGTCAGGTTCTGCAGCTTGTCCACGTTCTGCGCATAGCCGAGGATCGCGGCGGCCAGGCGGCGCGGCTGCTCGCCGGAATCCTGCGCGGCCTGGTCGAACATGGCGCGGACCTCCTCGTTACGGAACAGCCGCTCGTACATGCGGGTGGTGATTTCCACCCCATGCTGCTGAAGCGCGGGTGCAGTCGCCTTGATCGTGGCGACGGTCTGTTCGCTGAGCGGAGCGGCCATTTCGATTCGTCCTCTTAAATGATGCAAACTGGATGCATCTATACGCCGATCCAAAAAGATGTAAATGAGGAGCATCATTTTCCCGGAGACCCGCCTTGCGCCTTACCGCGCACACCGACTACGCCTTGCGCATCCTGCTCCACGCTGCGGTCGATCCCGCGGGGCTGTTTTCGATCGCGGAAGTGGCGCAGGCCCACGCGATCTCGCGCAACCATGCGATGAAAGTGGTGAACCTGCTGGGCAATGCCGGCCTGCTGGAGACGGTGCGCGGCCGAAACGGCGGTTTTCGCCTGGGCCGTCCCGCGCACGCGATCACGCTGGGCGAAGTGGTCCGGCTCACCGAGCCGAACATGAGCCCCGCCGATTGCGGGAACTGCCTGCTCCAGGGCGCCTGCGGGCTGACGGCGATCCTGCGTCAGGCGATGGCGGCCTTCCTCGCCGAACTCGACGCCCACACTTTGGCGGATGCCGCTTCAGCGACCCGGCTGCCCTTCGGCCTTCTGGCGGATCGGGCAGGTTAGCGCCCCGGCCTTCGCGGCGCCCGCCACGCCAGGGCGGTGCGACACCCCGCTTCCTTTGGGAACTTTTCACCCTGCTGCGGCGTTGCTCCTCGATAGAGGAGAGCCTGAAATGAATATCGGAGCCGAAATTCCGTTTCGCCGCAGCCAGTTCGCGCGGAAGACGGGATCCTTGATCCTGGATCGCCAGCGCGAGGAACATCGCCGCGACCACGACGAAGGCACCGAACCCATGTTGGTGTGGACCAAAGGTCGCTTCCGGTCGAGCTGACCGGACCGATTCCCCCTGTCGGAGCGACCTGACGGCGCGCCGGAGCGCAACTTGATTGCGCTCCGGCGCGTATTCCTTTCCGCGAATAAACGTCGCATGCGTCATTTGCGCAATGGCGTTCCTGCCTGCGCTCCAGCCCTTGCACCCCTCGGTTTTCTCCGCTTCAACCCCGTGTGTTGACCACTTTTCGGCACCCGCCCGCGACCCCGCAGGGAGGCCTTCCCTGCTTATTTCGGGCTGCATCTTTCGAGCTGTATCTTTCGGGTTGCCGAAGCCAGGAGAAAAGACCGATGAAGACCCGGCTCATGGCCGCCGCCGCCCCGCTCGTGCTCGGCGCCGGCCTGCTTGGAGGATTTTCCGTGACGGCTGCCGCAAAGACAGACGCCAGGAGCGCCGCCACGGCGCCCGCCTATAACGGCCCCTTCGCCAAGCCCAGCGCCCTGCCGCTCCACGCGCCGGACTTCACCCAGTACAAGGACAGCGACTGGCAGCCCGCCATCGAAGCCGGCATCGCCGCCAAGCGCGCCGAGATCAAGGCCATCGCCGGCAGCAAGGCCAAGCCGACTTTCGAGAACACCATCGTCTCGATGGAGCGCGCCGGAACGCTGTACGACCGCGTCTACAACGTGTTCAGCCAGCTCACCTCGGCCAATACCAGCGATGCGCTGGATGCCATCGATACGGCCGTCAGCCCGCAGATTTCCGCGCTGAACGACGATATCTACCTTGACGACGCGCTCTTCGCCCGCGTCAAGGCCGTGCATGACAGCGCCTCAGGAAAGGCCCTGACCGGCGAGGACGCCATGCTGCTGGCGACCACTTACGACAAGTTCGTCCACCGCGGCGCCCTGCTCTCGGCCGCGCAGAAGGTCGAGCTGAAGGCGATGAACCTCGAAATCGCCAAGCTGGAAACCGCCTTCTCGCAGAAGCTGACCACGGCCACGGCCGCCAAGGCGCCGATCTTCGACACGGCCGCGCAGCTGGACGGCCTTTCGCAGGCCGAAATCACCGCCGCCGGCAAGCTCGCCGCCGAAAAGGGCCATGCGGGCAAGTTCATGCTGGCGCTGGGCAACACCACGCAGCAGGCCGCGCTCGCCAGCCTCACCAACCGCGACAGCCGCAAGAAGCTCTGGGACGCCAGCATCAACCGCACCTCGGGCGGCGACGAATACGACACGACCGCCATGGTCACCCAGATGGCGACCCTGCGCGCGAAGAAGGCCAAACTGCTGGGCGCGCCCGACTTCGCGACGTACCAGATGTACGACCGCATGGTGAAGACGCCCGCCAAGGCGATGGAGTTCATGAAGGGCTTCGTCCCCGCACTGCGCGCCACGCAGGACCGCGAAGCCGCCATGCTCGAAGCCGCCATGAAGGCAGAGGGCACCAAGGCCGGCGGCCAGAACGCCACGCTGGCACCGTGGGACTGGTCCTACTACGCCGAGAAGGTCCGCAAGGCGAAGTACGAACTCGACGAAAGCCAGATCAAGCCCTACTTCGAAGTCTGGCGCACGCTGGAAGACGGCGTATTCTATGCCGCCAACCAGACTTACGGCCTGACCTTCAAGCGCCGCACCGACCTGCCGGTCTACCACCCGACCATGCGCGCCTACGAAGTGTTCGATGCCGACGGCAAGCAGCTGGCGATCTTCTATTACGATCCCTTCGCCCGCTCCAACAAGAAGGGCGGCGCTTGGATGAGCAACTTCGTCGAGCAGTCATACCTGCTTGGTGAAAAGCCCGTCGTCAGCAACACCCTGAACATCGCCCCGCCCGCCGACGGCCAGCCCGCGCTCGCCAGCTTCGACGATGTGGAAACCATGTTCCACGAATTCGGCCACGCGCTTCACGGCTTCTTCGCCAGCCAGAAGTATCCCTCGCTCTCGGGCACGAACACCGCGCGCGACTTCGTGGAGTTCCCCAGCCAGTTCAACGAGAACTTCGCGACCATTCCGGCCGTGCTCAACCACTACGCCAAGCACTACCAGACCGGCGCGACGATCCCGGCCGACCTGATCGCCAAGATCAAGGCCGCGCACACCTTCAACCAGGGCCTCGGCCTGGGCGAGACACTGTCGGCAGCCATGCTCGACATCCAGTGGCATCAGCTCTCGCCGGAAGAAGCCGCGCAGCCGCCGATGGCCTTCGAAGCCAAGGCACTGGCCGCCACCGGGCTCAACACCGACCTGATCCCGCCGCGCTACAAGACGCCGTACTTCCGCCATATCTGGGACAACGGCTATGCTGCGGGCTATTACTCGTACATCTGGACCGAGATGCTCGCTCACGACGGTTGGGACTGGGTGGAGAAGCACGGCGGCATGACGCGCGCCAATGGCGACCACATCCGCAAGACCTTCCTCGGCCAGGGCCACACGAAGGACTTCGCGCAGCTCTACCGCGACTTCACCGGGCATGACCCCGAAGTCGAACCGATGCTGGAAGCCCGCGGCCTGGCGCCGAAGGCTCAGTAAGGATCGGATCCCGGGCAGGCGCTCGACGCGCCGGCCCTGCCCGAACGAAGCCGCCGCTCCGGAAACGGGGCGGCGGTCTTGCATGGAGCACGGTAAGCCGCGCCCGGCGGCGCAGGCTCGGCGGGCCGCGCCTTACTTCGTGGCGTATTCGCCGGGCTGGGCATTGAAGTTCTCGCGCGCGAAAGCCCGCGCGGCGTTGGCCGTCTTGAACGCGCCGTCCTGAAGCGTGGCCGTCACCAGCGGATAGCCGCGTGAATTGTACCTCGTCGTTCTCACGGTAAGGCGGAAGGCCCCATCCTCATCCTTGGTGATGAGGAAAGGACGAGTGCTCGGATCGGTCATGGAATGAATCCCGTTTAGCCGTAGGCCCCCAAGGGCAGGAAAAGCGCTCTGGACGTTCTCGTCCGGCGCATCGCGGCATGCACGTCTCGGCGCATTCCGGCGTCATGAGGCTCGTAAGGGACAAGGGGGGAGCAATGGCTGCCCGATGGTCCGTCGCACGCGACGTCAGCGTGGACGGTGATAGACGATATTTGCGGAAAATGCAATTATAACCCGCGGCCGCATTCCCGCGCGCTAGAACTGCTGCCGGAAATCCACGGCGAGCGGCGCCGGGGCGCCGATCGAGAGGGCGCGTTCGCCGGGGTCGCCCAGCCAGTGCGCGGGGCAGTTCCACACGCGGGTGATGACCTCGCGCGAGAGGGCCATTTCCGGCGGGCCTTCCGCCTCCACCCGGCCTTTCGCCAGCACCAGCACCTGGTCCGCATGGTTCATCGCCGTCGCCAGGTCGTGCAGCACAAGGACGACGCCGCGCCCCGCCCGCGCCTGCTGGCGAAAGCGGTGCATCAGCGCCGCACCATGGGCCAGGTCGAGGTTCGCGAAAGGCTCGTCCGCCAGCAGCCAGCCGGGCTGGGTCGCCAGGACGCGGGCCATCAGCGCCCGCGCGCGTTCGCCGCCGGACAGGGTCGAGACCGGGCGGTGGCGCAGTTCCTGAAGATCCATGGCGGCGATGGCGTCCTCGATAGCGTCCTGCGTTTCGGCAGCGGGCGCACCGCGCCAGGGCAGGCGGCCGAGCGAGATCAGCACTTCCACCGAGACATCCCAGGCCACTTCCGGCGTCTGGGGCAGATAGCCGATCCACTGCGCGCGCTGGGCCAGCGAGACCGCCGCCAGCGCCCGGCCGCCCATGACCGCCCTGCCCGCATCGGGCTTGAGCAATCCGGCGATCACCGAAAGCAGCGTCGATTTGCCCGCACCGTTGGGCCCGCAGATCGCCGTGATCATGCCGCGGCGGCAATTGAGGGATACCCCGTCGAGCCGCCCGGCGACCGTGACGTTGTCGGCGCCGAAGCTCATGCCACCATGCCCCGGCGCATCTTCAGCAGCAGGCGCAGGAAGAACGGCGCGCCCAGCAGGCTGAGCGCGATGCCCAGCCGCAGTTCGCCGCCGGACAGCGGCATGATCCGGCAGATGCAGTCCGCCACCAGCAGCAGCAGCGCCCCCGCCAGCGCCGAAGGCACGATCAGCGACGAGGGTTTGCGGTCGGTCATCGGGCGCACGAGGTGCGGCACCATCAGGCCGACGAAGCCGATGATGCCGGCTACCGCCACCCCCGAACCGACGACGAGGCCCACGCCCAGGATCAGCAGGGCCTGGAGCCGCAGCGGCTCCACGCCCAGCGAGCGCGCGGCCATTTCGCCCAGGGTCATCGCGTCGAGATCGCGTCCCGCCGCCAGGATGACGCCGATCCCGGCCAGCGTCAGCGGCGTGGCGATCCAGACCTCGCGCCAGGAGCGGTCGGCCAGCGAGCCCATCATCCAGGTGACGATCTCGCTCATGGCGAAAGGCGAAGGCGTCAGGCTGATCGCCAGGCTCATCAGCGCGCCGGCGAGACTGGAGACCATGAGGCCGGCCAGGGTGAACAGCGCCACGCCGCCGCCGCGTCCCGCGATCAGCGCCAGCAGCGCCATGGCGCCGCCCGCGCCGATCAGCGCGAAGAGCGGCAGCATCCACGGCGCCGAAGCATAGCCGGTCCAGAAGCTCAGCACGGCACCCAGCGCCGCGCCCGGCGCGATGCCGAACAGGCCGGGATCCGCCAGGGGGTTGCGCAAATACCCCTGCATGGCCGCACCCGCCGCGCCCAGCCCAGCCCCCAGCACCAGCGCCAGGACCGCGCGCGGCAGGCGAAGCTGAAGCAGGATGACCGAGGCGCTGTGCAGTTCCGGGGCGAAAGGATTGATCCACACCCGCCCGGCCAGCAGGGACAGCGGCACCGCGACGACGAGCGCGAGGACCAGCAGCAGGACGAAACGCAGGTTCATGGTCTTGCGGAAACGATCCGCCCGGTGGCTTTTGCGGGGGCCGATGCGGGGCCTGTTGCGGTGCCTGTCGCGGGGGCTGTTGCGGTGCCTGCCCCGTGGGCCGGCGGCATCTCCGTTTCCGCAAGCGCGCGGCGCGCGGCGGCCAGTTCGTCCAGCGCACGCGGGATGGTCGCCCCGCCGCACCAGAGAATGGAGCGGCTGAGCAGGAAACGCCGGGTACTGGTCAGCGCGGAGAGCGCCGGATGATGCAACATTCGGTCCTCCTCGGCGAGCGGATCGCCCACCGCGAAGACCACGCGCGGAGGGTCCGCCAGCACGTGCTCCAGAGGCAGGTAATCGGCCTGGGAAAGGCCCCGCGCGCCGGCAATATTCGTAAAGCCGGTGTGCTTCATCATGTCAACGATCAGGGTCTGGTCACCCGCCACCAGTCCACCGGATTCCCACACTATTGCCGGAAGAAGCGCTGAGCCCGGCGGCGGTGCATCGCGGCGCACGGCGGCGTCGATGCGGGCCACCAGCCTTTCGCCCAGCGCGGCATGACCCGCCAGCCGTGCCAGCGTGCGGACCTGTTCGCGCGCGGCTCCCAGGTCCGAGGCGATCGGCATCTTCACCAGCCGGTAGCCGAGGCGCCGGAATGCCGCCTCGCTCGCGGGGTCGAGGAATGCGCTGGCGACGACCACCCTGGGATGGATCGTCGCCACTTCCTCCACCGTCCCCGAGATCGCCCGGTACCGGCGCGCGCGGGCGATCGGCATCGAACTGCTCTCGGGATCCTGGCTATAGCTGGAGATCGCCAGCAACTGCCCCGGATCCGTCACTTCGGCCAGGATGGCGTCCGTGCAGGGGTTGAGCGAGACGATGGTGGGGCGCTCCGCCCCGCTCTCGCCGTGGCCCGGTACCGCGGGGGCGGCCTCGGTGGTGTCACCGCCCCCGCAGCCCGCCAGCGCCGCCGAGCCAGCCAGAGCCAGCACGACAAGGAACCGGCGGGCCTTGCGCCTGCCCCGTCCAACCGATGTCGTCAGGGCAGACGACAGGATCACATCTTCACCCGCACCCCGGCATAAGCCGCGCGGCCCGGGGTGCCATATGTCCGCACCACTTCGTAGTGTTCGTCGAACAGGTTCTCGACACGGCCGTAGACCTGGATGTTCTGCGTCACGTCGAAGGCGCCGCGCAGGCCGACGACGACATTGCCGCCGAGGTAGTAGGTATTGGCGATGTCGTCATAGCGACCGCCGCCCACGCGCAGGTCCGCACCGAGGCGGAAGCCGTCCGACCAGTGCTTGTCCAGGCTGGCATAGAGGTTCGTCTTGGGACGGCGAGCGAGGCGCGTGCCGGTCACCTCGTTGGTGGCGTCGAGGTAAGTGGCCGAAAGGCTCATGTCGAAGCCTTCCCAGTCGCTCACCTGCATGCCCAGTTCCACGCCCTTCGCCCGCGCGCGGCCGACGTTGTAGTAGTTGAAGGCGGTCAGGTCGTAATCGATCAGGTTCTTCGTCTTGCGGTCGAAGTAAGTGACCGAGAACGTGCCGTGGCCTTCCGCAAAGGGCTGCTCCACGCCGACATCCCACGACTTCGACGTCTCGGGATCGAGCGCGCGGAAGCCGGAATTGGAATAGAGCTGGTAGAGCGACGGCGCCTTGAAGCCCTCTCCATAGCTGGCGCGCAGGATCGGCGCTTCCTCGCTGCCCCCGATCACCCAGGCACCGTTGGCCGAGAAGGTGGTCTTGTGGCCGAAGTCCGAATTGTCGTCATAGCGCAGGCCGCCGTTCAGCGTCAGCCCGGTGACGGGGCGCAGGGTCAGCATGCCGAAGTAGCTGTCGATCGAGGTCGAATCCTTCGAGCCGTAATTGTCGGAGAACTTCTGCTTCTCCGTCTCGGCACCGACGAGAATGCTGGCCATGTCGATGGGGGTGTAGGAGACCTGACCCTCGAAACGGTCGGCGCGGCCATTGGTGGTGTAGGGACCGAAGACGGCATCGTCCGAGATGCGGCGCGTATCGGTGAGGCCATAGCCCAGGCGCGCGCTGAGGCGGCCGTCCAGCCCCTTGTAGCGCAAGTTGGCATAGCCCACGGTGTCGCGCTTCAGGCCCACGTTCAGGGCATCGGCGCCGGTGTTGTCGTAATCGTAATTGGCCTTGGTCCAGTACGTCCCGGCATCGGCGGAAAGACCGCTCACCAGCTCCACTTCGGCGCGGGCGTTGGCGCTCTTGCTCTCGAAGCCGTCCTTCTCCTGGCCGCCGAGGCGCTCGTCGAAAGCGGAGTAGCCGTCGCCCTTGAGCCAGTTGCCGCCCAGCGTCAGGCCCACCGGACCGACCTTGCCCGCCGCCGAGGCGCCGAGCTGCTTCTGGTCGCGCCAGCCGTATTCGGCCTGGCCGCGCGCGGTCCACTGCTCGGTCGGGCGCGCGGTGATGAGGTTGATGACGCCGCCGATCGCGCGGCTGCCCCAGAGCACGCCGGACGATCCGCGCACCACTTCGATGCGGTCAAACTGGCCGACGGTCAGGCTGCCGAAGTCGAAGCCGCCGCCCACGTCGCCGGGATCGTTGATGCGCACGCCGTCGATCAGCACAAGGCTCTGCGCGTTCTCGGCGCCGCGGATGAACACGCTGGCCGGCTGGCCGAAACCGCCCGACTGGGCGAACGTCACGCCCGGCAGGCGGGCCAGGATGTCGGTCGCGGTGACCGCCTGGGTGCGCTCGATATCCTCGCGGGTGATGACCGAGACGGACTGGCCGATCTCGCTGGTGGGGGTTTCGGTGCGCGTCGCGGTGACGACGATACTATCGATTGCGGCTTCATCCGCGAAAGCGGGGGTCGAGACGGCAAGAGCCGTCCCCAGCAGAAACAGGTACTTCACGCGTATTCCTCCAACCTGAACGACTTTGCCGTCCATGGCGGAGACGCGCGCTTTTCCTCATGCGCGTGCTCGCTGCATGCCGGGACACCCCGCCCGGCTGCGGAACGACCGTCAAAGGCAGGTCTCCTGGCTCCCGAATCTTCGCGCCGCCTGCCGCCTTCCCGGTGTGACCCAGTGGCATAGCGTGGCAGGGGCGCTCCCCGGTTACAGTTGCGGGGGCAGCTTCGGACTTGCGCCGAAATTCCCACCAGGGTTCCCTTTTCACGAAACCCGGGGCCCGGCTCCGGGCCACCCATGACGTCGCGAGTGCCGATACTGGGCAGTGGGGGGATTGGCAAGCGGCGCAAAGGGCGGCGCGGCGGTATCGCCGGGGAAGATCGCAAACAAACTCTTAAGCGATTCAGCCTATCGCTGCCCGCTGTACCGCTTCGGGACGCGCCGATTTCCAGGGATGCCGCGCCCGGCAAAGCAGGTTAGGCGCAAGATGCGCGATGACCCGATGGAACGCGAAATCCGCGCTGGCCGACGATGCGCCGAAAGGACCCGAGTGACCGCTGCCGCCCTTCCTGCCTGCACCGAAACCTGGGAGCCGCGCCCCCGCGATTTCCAGGGCCATTTCGTGCGCGGCGGACGCAAGCGGCTGCAACGCAGGCGGCGGCGCTGGACGCTCGGCTCGGCCGCGCTCGTCGCCGTGGCCCTGCCTGCCTTCGCCGCGCCTTCCTTCGCCCCGGCCGAAGCCTGGGACCGCCTCACCGCCTCCGGGACGGAAACCGGCGGCGCGCCCGTTCTGCCCATGCCCTTCGAGCAGGCCGGCGCCAGCTTCCCCGGCTCTGCCTATTACTATCTCGAAGCCGAACAGCCCGTGCTCAAGATAGGCGAAGGCATCCATTCCGACGCGGATGACGGAACCAGCGGCCCCGGCCCGGTCGCCCGCGCCCTGCGGATCGACAATTCCGGGGTGGACCGCAGCCGCGCGCTCCAGTGCCTGACGGCGGCGATCTATTACGAAGCCGCCAGCGAGCCCGACGGCGGCCAGCGCGCCGTGGCCCAGGTCGTGCTCAACCGCGTGGCCCATCCGGCCTATCCCAAGACCGTCTGCGGCGTCGTCTATCAGGGTTCGGAGCGGCCGACCGGCTGCCAGTTCTCCTTCGCCTGCGACGGATCGCTGGCCCGCGCGCCGCAGCGCTTCTTCTGGCAGCGTGCCGAATCCGTCGCCCGTGCCGCGCTGTCCGGCGAAGTCTATACGCCGATCGGGCTGGCGACGCATTATCACACGATCCAGGTCAATCCCTACTGGGCCCCGAGCCTGCACTATCTGACCACGATCGGCGCTCATCGCTTCTATGCCTTCAACGGCGCCGCGGGCCGCCCTGCCGCGTTCCGCTTCGCTTATTTCGGCGGCGAGCCGCTGGCCGCCCCGCATCGCCGCGACGAGTCCGCCGCCTCGGCCCTCGCCACCGCCGCGCTGGACCCGCTGGCCGTGCAGCGCAGCTTCGGCACCGCCGAGGCGCTCCGCCCCGGGCAGGCCGCTGCGCCTTCGCCCGCCATGCCCTCCGCCACCCCTTCCACGGGTGCGGAGCGCGCGCCCGTCTATGCCAGCGACGTGCGGGAACGCGGGGGCGAGTCGCTCTACAAGGCCAGCAACTTGCCCGAGACCCAGGGCGTGCGGCCGGAATATGCCAATTCGGGCAAGTGGATCGCCCAGCCGCGTCAGGAGCAGGCCCGCTGAGGGCAAGTTGGCGCCTTTAGCGATCCGGCGCTTTCATCAATTCGTCACGGGAACGACTGCAAGGTTTCAGCAACCATAGCCCCACACCAAGACTTAGCGGCTTCATCCTATAATACCGGGAGAGACGCCAAGCCCCCGAGCGTTTCCAACAAGAGGCTCGCTTTACCATGGCAATCCGCTTTTCCGCCGCCCGGGACGTCTCCTGCCCGGTGATGGTGCGAGCGCTGTGCCCGTCGGTTTCGCTCTGCGCGGTGAACGACAACGGCGCCGGCCTGCGCGGTGGCCTCCGCCGCGAGCCGGTCGCGACGGCGACCACGGACACGCCGCACCAGCGCATCCTGGCTGAAGCGCTGCGCCACTTCGCCCGCCATGGCCTGTCCGCCGCCGCCCACGCCCGCGCCCATGCCGCCGCCGCGCGGCTTGCGGGCAACGACGGCGAATGCACCCGCTGGATCGCCATCTGCCGCCAGCTCGACCGCCGCATGGCCGACGCCTTCGCCGGACGGATCGCCAGGAACGACTGAAACCGGCCAACCGCCTTCAGGCCCTACCCGCCGCCTTCAGGCCCTGCCAGTCGCTAGAACAGGCGGGCCAGCAGGGGCGGTCCCAGGGTCAGCACCCCGATCAGGGCCGCGGCGATCGAAGCGACCAGCACGCCGCCGGCCCCCAGATCCTTGATCCGGCCGATGGCGGGGTCGAACTCCGGATGGATGCGGTCGCACAGGCCCTCGACCGCGGTGTTGAACGCCTCCGCCAGCCATACCAGGGCCATGGCCAGCACGAGTCAGCGCCAGTCGGCGGCGGAAATCTCCAGCCAGAACCCGGCGACCACCACGCCCAGCGAGGCCGCCAGGTGCAACCGGGCATTGTGCTCGTCGCGCACCAGCCAGCGCAGCCCGCGCCCCGCGAACAGGAAACTCCGCAGGCGCGCCCGCGGGCTGAAACCGGGACTGAAAGGGCTGGAGGTCGGCTTTCCGGGCGGTTTCAGCAAGCAAGTCAGTCCAGCGATTGCGCGACGAGGCCGTGGCGGCCCGTCACGGAGGAGCGATCGGCACGAACGCGGACAGTGTCCGCAACCGGGCTCCTCGGCAAGCACCGCCCGCAGGATCTGCAAGCCGCAACATTTGGAAAAAGGCACGACACGGCCGGTACGTCCACGCTCTCTATAAAGAGCCATGCCGCGACCGCCCGCCCCTCATCCGGGCCGACTCGCACCCTGCGACGCTTGCCTGTCATCCGGACGTGCGAGACAGTGAGCCACCCTCGGGAGAGCACCCGGAGGATGCAATCTGCGCCCGGTCTGTTGCGTGAAACGGCCGCACCACCCTGGCTCAGGGCGCCGTTTCCTGCGCATTTTCGCTCACTATTGCAATTGCGAACTATTATCAGTAAAAACTCGCCTGCCTGCCCTTCGCGCGGGCTTTTCCCGGTTGCAATGTCGGTTCGGGGGGCGTAGGCCGCCCTTCGTTGAACACCGGCACCTGCCTTAGCGGGACAAAGCAGGCCGCCTTTTCGTCCGTTGGTCCCGCCTTTGGGAAGGACAAGCAAGCATCATGGCTCGTAAGAAGATTGCCCTCATCGGCGCCGGCAACATCGGCGGCACTCTCGCGCACCTCGCCGCGCAGAAGGAACTGGGCGATATCGTCCTCTTCGACGTGGCTGAAGGCCTGCCCCAGGGCAAGGCTCTGGACCTGTCGCAGTGCGGCCCCGTTGAAGGCTTCGACGCCAAGATCACCGGCACCAACGACTATGCCGACATTGCCGGCGCAGACGTCATCATCGTCACCGCCGGTGTCGCTCGCAAGCCGGGCATGAGCCGCGACGACCTGCTGGGCATCAACCTCAAGGTGATGAAGTCGGTCGGCGAAGGCATCGCCGCCAACGCCCCCGACGCTTTCGTGATCTGCATCACCAACCCGCTCGACGCGATGGTCTGGGCGCTGCGCGAATTCTCGGGTCTGCCCCACAACAAGGTCGTCGGCATGGCCGGCGTGCTCGACTCGGCCCGCTTCTCGACCTTCCTCGCCTGGGAATTCGGCGTTTCGATCCGCGACGTGAACACGTTCGTGCTCGGCGGACACGGCGACACCATGGTGCCGGTCGTGCAGTACTCGACCGTCAACGGCATCCCGGTTCCGGACCTCATCAAGCAGGGCCGCACCACCCAGGAAAAGATCGACGCGATCGTCCAGCGCACCCGTTCGGGCGGCGGCGAGATCGTCGGCCTGCTCAAGACCGGCTCGGCCTTCTACGCGCCTGCCGCCTCGGGCATCGCCATGGCCGAAGCCTACCTGAACGACCAGAAGCGCATCCTGCCGATCGCCGCCTATGTCGATGGCCAGTACGGCGTTGACGGTCTCTATGTCGGCGTGCCCGCCGTGATCGGCGCGAACGGCGTCGAAGAGATCATCGAAATCGAGCTGGACGGCGAAGCCAAGAGCAACCTTCAGGTCTCGGTCGACGCGGTCAAGGAACTGCTGGTCGCCTGCAAGGGCATCGACAGCACTCTGGCCTGATCCAAGATAGACGCCCCGCCCGCCCCGTGGAACCACGGGGTGGGCGGGGCTTCGGCCTATCCGGCCGTTGATTTTACGATCTGGACGGTTGCACTTCGCGGAATTTGCGCCAAGGCGCTTCCCAAGCCGGAATCGGCCTACACCAGGAACAGGAATTAGGATTCCCCTATGTCCATTCTCGTCAACAAGAACACCAAGGTCATTACCCAGGGTATGACCGGTGCCACCGGCACCTTCCACACCGAGCAGGCCCTTGCGTATGGTACGCAAATGGTCGCCGGCGTGACCCCCGGCAAGGGCGGCACGACCCACATCGGTCTGCCGAACTACAACACCGTCGCCGAAGCCAAGGCCGCGACCGGTGCGACCGCCACCTGCATCTACGTTCCGCCGCCGTTCGCGGCCGACTCGATCCTGGAAGCGATCGATGCCGAGATGGAACTGATCGTCGCGATCACCGAGGGTATCCCGGTTCTCGACATGGTCCGCGTGAAGCGCGCCCTCTCGGGCTCGAAGTCGCGCCTGATCGGTCCGAACTGCCCCGGCGTCCTGACCCCCGGCGAATGCAAGATCGGCATCATGCCCGGCAGCATCTTCTCCAAGGGTTCGGTGGGCGTCGTCTCGCGCTCGGGCACGCTGACCTATGAAGCCGTGTTCCAGACCACGAACGCTGGCCTCGGCCAGACCACCGCAGTCGGCATCGGCGGCGACCCGGTCAACGGCACCAACTTCATCGACGTCCTGGAACTGTTCCTGGCCGACGACGAGACCAAGTCGATCATCATGATCGGCGAAATCGGCGGCAGCGCCGAAGAAGAAGCGGCCCAGTTCCTCAAGGACGAAGCCAAGCGCGGCCGCAAGAAGCCCATGGCGGGCTTCATCGCCGGCCGTACGGCGCCTCCGGGCCGCCGCATGGGCCACGCCGGCGCGATCGTGTCGGGCGGCCAGGGCGGCGCCGAGGACAAGATCGCGGCGATGGAAGAAGCGGGCATCCGCGTCTCCGCCTCGCCGTCGCTCCTGGGTGAAACCCTTGTGGAAGTCCTCAAGGAACTCGCCTGACCCCAATCCCCCGCGGGCGGCGCGAATCTTCGGATTTGCGCCGCCACGGGACCCACACGCGATCCGGCACGTTCGAGATGCCGGACGCCATGCGAACGAAACGGCCCCCTCTCCATCGGGACCATCGTTCCAGATCTAGCTTGGTAGCGCCGGCCGTTTTCCGGCGCGACAAAAGGTGACACCCGATGGGCGACGAAAGTTTCGACTTCACCCCCGATGATGCCCTCGACGGCCCGCAGGCCGGCCCGAGCTGGCAGCGCAAGAACTGGCCGCTCGTAGGAGCGGAGTTCGAGGACGACCTGACCCAGGGCCTCGACCCCAGCGCGCTCAAGGTCCAGATCGAGAAGGCAGCGGCAAAGGGCGGCCAGAAGGTCGACCAGTCCCGCATAGACGAAGCCGCGGCCGACGCAATCCGCGCCATGATGCTGATCCGCACATATCGCGTGCGCGGTCACCTGGCTGCCGATCTCGATCCGCTCGGCCTCAACCAGCGCCAGCTTCCCGCTGACCTCACCCCCGAATACCACGGCTTCGTAGGCGCCGCGCAGGACCGTTCGGTCTACGTCGGCGGCGCACTCGGCCTGGAGTGGACGACCGTTCGCGAGATCGTGCAGATCCTGCGCGCCAACTATTGCGGCAAGGTCGGCCTCGAATACATGCACATCGCCGATGTCGAGGAACGCCGTTTCCTCCAGGAGCGCATGGAAGGGGCGAACAAGGAAATCGAGTTCACCCCCGAGGGCAAGAAGGCGATCCTTCAGGCCGTCGTGCGCGGCGAGCAGTACGAGAAGTTCCTCGGCAAGAAGTACGTCGGCACCAAGCGCTTCGGCCTTGACGGCGGCGAGGCCATGATCCCGGCGCTCGAAGCCGTGATCAAGTACGGCGGCACGCTGGGCGTGAAGGAAATCGTTTACGGCATGGCCCACCGCGGCCGCCTGAACGTGCTCGCGAACGTCCTTGCCAAGCCCTACAAGGTCATCTTCCACGAATTCTCGGGCGGCACCGCCAATCCCGAGGACGTGGGCGGCTCCGGCGACGTGAAGTACCACCTCGGCACTTCGGCCGACCGCGAGTTCGACGGCATCAAGGTCCACATGAGCCTGATGCCCAACCCCTCGCACCTCGAAACCGTCGACCCGGTCGTGCTCGGCAAGGTCCGCGCCTACCAGGCGATCGCCGACGACATCGGCGACGACATCGGCCCGGGCGCCAAGCACAAGCAGGTGCTGCCGGTCCTCATCCACGGTGACGCGGCCTTCGCCGGCCAGGGCATCATCTGGGAGTGCTTCGGCCTCTCGGGCGTGAAGGGCTACAACACCGGCGGTTGCATCCACTTCATCATCAACAACCAGATCGGCTTCACCACCAGCCCGCAGTTCGCGCGCAACTCGCCCTATCCTTCGGATGTGGCGAAGGGTGTCCAGGCGCCGATCCTGCACGTCAACGGCGATGATCCCGCCGCGGTGACTTTCGCCTGCAAGCTGGCGATCGACTATCGCCAGACCTTCGGCCGCGATATCGTGATCGACATGTGGTGCTATCGCCGCTTCGGCCACAACGAAGGCGACGAGCCTGGCTTCACGCAGCCGCTGATGTACCAGAAGATCCGCCAGCACCCGCCGGTCAGCCAGATCTACGGCGAGCGCCTGAAGCAGGACGGCGTCATCGACGACACCTTCCTGTCGCAGACCGAAGCGGACTTCACCGCCCATCTCGAAGAGCAGTTCGAGGCGGCCAAGACCTACAAGGCCAACCAGGCCGACTGGTTCTCCGGCCAGTGGAGCGGCTTCCACAAGCCTGCCGATCCCGAAACCGCGCGCCGCAACGTCGACACGACGATCGAGAACAAGCTGTTCGACAGCCTCGGCCGCACGCTGACGACGGTTCCCGAGGGCCTGACCGTCCACAAGACGCTGGCCCGCGTGCTCGCGGCGAAGGAAGAGATGTTCAAGTCGGGCGAAGGCTTCGACTGGGCCACGGCCGAGGCGCTCGCCTTCGGCAGCCTCGTCACCGAAGGCTACGGCGTGCGTCTCTCGGGCCAGGATTGCGGCCGCGGCACCTTCTCGCAGCGCCACGCCGTCTGGACCGACCAGACCGACGAGCACAAGTACACCCCGCTTTCGACCCTGCCCCACGGCAAGTTCGAAGTGCTGGACTCGACGCTGTCGGAATATGGCGTGCTCGGCTTCGAGTACGGCTTCGCCAGTGCCGACCCGAAGACCCTGGTCCTCTGGGAAGCCCAGTTCGGCGATTTCGCCAACGGTGCGCAGATCATCATCGACCAGTACGTCGCCTCGGCCGAGTCCAAGTGGCTGCGCGCCAACGGCCTCGTCATGCTGCTGCCCCACGGCTACGAAGGCCAGGGTCCGGAGCACTCGTCGGCACGTCTGGAACGGTATCTGCAGCTCTGCGCGCAGGACAACATCCAGGTCTGCAACATCACGACGCCCGCGAACTACTTCCACGTTCTGCGCCGTCAGATGCACCGTCCGTTCCGCAAGCCGCTGATCATCATGACCCCGAAGTCGCTGCTCCGCCATCCGCTGGCGAAGTCGACGGCCGCGGAGTTCACCGGCGGCACCTTCTCGCGCATCCTCTCCGACCCCAAGGGTTCGGAAGACGCCGCGACCAAGAAGGTCATCCTGTGCTCGGGCAAGGTCTTCTACGACCTGCTCGAAGCCCGCGATGCCGCCGAGATCGACGATACCCAGATCATCCGCATCGAGCAGCTCTACCCCTTCCCGGGCGAGCCGCTGGCCAAGCGCCTTGCGCGCATGCCGAACCTCGAAGAGGTCGTGTGGTGCCAGGAAGAACCGCAGAACAACGGTGCGTGGTTCTTCGTCGAATCGCAGATCGAGGCCGCTTCGAAGGAAGCCGGCGTCGCCCAGCCGCGTCCGCGCTATGCTGGCCGCAACGCCTCGGCCTCGCCGGCCACCGGCCTCGCCAAGCGCCACGTTGCCGAACAGGCCGCGCTGGTTGCCGACGCGCTGCACCTTTCCGTCCGTTCCGAACTCCGTCGCAAGCAGAAGGCTTGAGATAAATCATGACCACTGAAGTCAAGGTCCCCGTCCTCGGGGAATCCGTCGCCGAAGCCACCATCGGCCAGTGGCTCAAGCAGCCCGGCGAAGCCGTTGCCGCTGACGAGCCCATTGCCAGCCTCGAGACCGACAAGGTCGCGATCGACGTCATGGCGCCCCACGCGGGCGTCATGGGCCAGCAGCTCGTGGCCGAAGGCGACACCGTCGTCGTCGGCGCGCTGATCGCCACGATCGAAGAGGGCACCGGCGCTGCCGCCGCTCCCAAGGCCGCAGCCGCTCCGGCCGCCGCCGCCCCGGCTCCGGCCCCCGCCGCTGCCGCCGTCGCCCCGGCTGCTGCAGCCTCGGACGAAGCTTCGGCCGGTTCCTCGGTCCTCTCGCCGGCCGTGCGCCGCGCGGTCCTGGAGCACGGCATCGATCCGGCCACCATCAAGGGCACCGGCAAGGACGGCCGCATCACCAAGGACGACGTCCTTGAAGCGGCCAAGAACAAGCCCGCCTCGGCGCCTGTCGCTGCTTCGGCTGCCGCTGCTCCGGCCGCGCGCAACGAAGAACGCGTCAAGATGACGCGCCTGCGCCAGACCATCGCCAAGCGCCTGAAGTCCGCGCAGGACAACGCCGCGCTGCTCACCACCTTCAACGACGTCGACATGTCGGCCGTCATCGAAGCGCGTGAGAAGTACAAGGACGTGTTCCAGAAGAAGCACGGCATCAAGCTCGGCTTCATGTCGTTCTTCGCCAAGGCTTCGGTCCTGGCGCTCAAGGACATCCCGGCGGTCAACGCGCAGATCGACGGCGACCAGATCGTCTACCACGACTATGTGGACATCTCGATCGCGGTCTCGGCCCCGAACGGCCTGGTCGTTCCGGTCGTAAAGGACTGCGACAAGCTGGGCTTCGCCGGCATCGAGAAGGCGATCGCGAACTTCGGCAAGAAGGCCAAGGAAGGCACGCTGACCATGGCCGACATGGCCGGCGGCACCTTCACGATCTCCAACGGCGGCGTGTTCGGCGGCCTGATGTCGACCCCGATCATCAACCCCCCGCAGTCGGCCGTGCTCGGCCTGCACCGCATCGAGGACCGCGCCGTGGTTCGCAACGGTGAGATCGTGATCCGCCCGATGATGTACATCGCGCTGTCCTACGATCACCGCCTGATCGACGGCCGCGAAGCGGTCACCGCGCTCAAGACGATCAAGGAAGCGATCGAGGATCCCACCCGTCTCCTCATCGACCTCTGAGTTAAAAGCCCCGCCCGCCCCGAGAAACATCCGGACGGGCGGGGTTTTCACTTGAGCCGAAATGACTATTTTCCGCTCGTGCCCAAAATGTGCGAAGCACGAGCGTACGGAGGCCTGAACAATGGCTGATTACGATTACGACGTCCTTGTCATCGGTGCCGGCCCCGGCGGCTATGTCGCCGCGATCCGCGCCGCGCAGCTCGGTCTGAAGACTGCCTGCGCCGAAGGCCGCGAGACGCTGGGCGGCACCTGCCTCAACGTCGGCTGCATCCCCTCGAAGGCCCTGCTCCACGCTTCGGAATACTTCGAAGCGGCGAAGGAAGGCGGCTCGATGGCCAAGATGGGCATCAAGGTCACCCCCGAACTGGACCTCGACACCATGCAGGGCCAGCGCCTCGATGCGGTGAAGGGCCTTACCGGCGGCATCGAATTCCTGTTCAAGAAGAACAAGATCGATTGGCTGAAGGGCTACGCCCAGTTCAAGGACGCCCACAGCGTCGAAGTGGCCGGCAAGACCGTGACCGCCAAGAACATCGTGATCGCCACCGGCTCCTCGGTCACCCCGCTTCCGGGCGTGGAGATCGACAACGCCGGCGGCGTGGTGGTGGATTCCACCGGCGCGCTGGAACTGAAGGCCGTTCCCAAGAAGATGGTCGTCATCGGCGGCGGCGTGATCGGTCTCGAACTCGGTTCGGTCTGGCGCCGCCTCGGCGCGGAAGTGACCGTCGTCGAATTCCTCGACCAGCTTCTGCCCGGCATGGACGGCGAAGTGCGCCGTGAAGCCGGCAAGATCTTCAAGAAGCAGGGCATGGCCCTGAAGCTGGGCACCAAGGTCACCGGCGTTTCGGTTGAAGGCAAGACCGCCAAGGTTACCGTCGAACCCGCCAAGGGTGGCGAAGCGGAAGTCATCGAAGCCGACGTCGTGCTGGTTTCGATCGGCCGCCGTCCCAACACCGAAAGCCTCGGCCTCGGCAACATCGGCCTCGAACTGAACGCCCGCGCCCAGATCGAGACCGACCACGACTTCGCCACCAAGGTGGACGGCGTCTGGGCCATCGGCGACGTGATCCCCGGCCCGATGCTCGCCCACAAGGCCGAAGACGAAGGCATCGCCGTGGCCGAGAATATCGCCGGCCTCACCGGCATCGTGAACCATGACGTGATCCCGGGCGTGGTCTACACCCAGCCGGAATTCGCGGGCGTCGGCCTCACCGAGGAAGCCGCCAAGGAACGCGGCGCGATCAAGGTCGGCAAGTTCCCGATGCTCGCCAACTCGCGCGCCAAGACCAACCACGAGCCAGACGGCTTCGTGAAGGTGATCGCCGATGCCGAGACCGACCGCGTCCTCGGCGTGTGGTGCATCGCCTCGGTGGCGGGCACGATGATCGGCCAGGCCGCGCAGGCCATGGAATTCGGCGCGACCTCGGAAGACATCGCCTACACCTGCCATGCGCACCCGACCCATTCGGAAGCGATCAAGGAAGCGGCCATGGCCGTGCTGGGCAAGCCGATCCACATCTGATCGGCCCCCACCTTCGAAGGCTAGGAAAGGCCGGCGGTGCGAAAGCATCGCCGGCCTTTTCGTTTCCAATCGTTCCGGAAACGCATCGCCGGCATCCAAGGACCGAGCGCGGCCAGACAGGGAACTTCAATCACCGGAAACCAGCGGGACACGTTGGCCTGCTACCCCTCATGCTCAAGAATTAAGCAGAACATGCCTTGTTTTTAGGCACTATGAGAGGATGTAAGACGTGAGCCTCCTTGCCCTGACCGCCGCCGCCGCCCTCACCGCCGCTCCTGTCACGGCCCATAGTGTGCAGATCGACCACCACGGCGCCAGCTATGCGGTCGACTACGTCACGCACGTCGAAACCCGCTCCAAGGCCATCGGCATCTCGCCGCCCACCCGTCCCAGTTCGCGGCGCTGCATCGTCAGCGCGGACGTCTCGGTCGAGCGCCGCATCCAGCCTGCGGGCGGCGGCCGGGCGATCGCCACGCGCCTGCCGGAAACCCGCACGTTCACCCAGAACCATCCGAGCGACTGCCGTTCTGACGGCAAGGACGCGGCAAAGCTCGTTGCCGGCAAGTCCGACGCCATCGGCGCCCATGTCCGCAAACTCGCCTCGGCCGATCACCACGACACCCTGGCCGCCATCGACGCTGCCCGCGATTTCGCCGTGAACTGAAAACAGGCTACACGCCCGCGAATGAACCGTTATCTGATTCCGGCGGCCCTTTCGGCCGCCGCTGCCGCCACGATGGCCGCCTCCAGCGAGGCCCAGGCCCAGACTGCCTCCCCCACCTTCTCCCTCGAAGCGACCACTGACTTGCGCGAACGCGGCCTGAGCTGGAGCGATGGCAAGGCCGCCCTGTCAGCCGATGCCACCGTCCCCTTGTCCCAGAGCGTCACCCTCGACCTTGGCGCCGCAAGCCTGCGGGACAGCACGAGACATGGCGGCGCCGACCTCGGCCTGACCGCGGCGCCGGAAATCTCGCTGCTGTCGCGCGGGGGCTGGACGCTGTCGGCAGGCGCCACCGGCCATGTCTTCGTAGGCGCCTCCGGCCTCAGCTACGGTGAATTGAACTCCACGCTGGCCTACGCCATCGGCCCGGCCCAACTGGCCTTCGGCGCCAGCTTCGCGCCCTCGCAAAAAGCCATCGGCGGCAGCGACCTCTACCTTGAGGGCAATGCCGCACTGGGCGTTCCCGGCACGGCGCTTACGGTCTATGGCGGCGGCGGGTACAGCACCGGCTCGACCCGCGACGACGCCCTGGCGGCCGACCGCGTGCGCCGCCTGCGTCCGGGCGGCAGCTATTGGGACTACTATCTCGGCGTCGAGCACCAGATGGACCGGCTCGCGCTGGGCCTGCGCTATACCGGCACTTCGATCGGCGACGACCTGGCCGCCGGCAGCGGCAACGGCCGCTATCTCGATCGCGACACCGGCTCACGCCTGGCTGCCTACTTGCGCTTCACGCCGTGATTCGCTGACCCCGGCGCGCGAAAGCGCCGCGCCCGGTACCGATTGGAACCACGCCATGTCTCGGGTATTGTCCCAGTCCAAGGGGACATATCCGGGGCATCCACGCGATGAGGACAGGAAGAGCCCGCACAGCGGGCGGTGCGACCACGCTGACGCCGATCGTGCGAGCCACGACGCTTGCCCTCTGCCTGCCGCTCGCGCTGGCGGGCTGCAAGCGCGGCATGGATGACAAGCCGCCGCCCCGGGCCAACGATGCGATCACCATCGAGCCTCAGGCCTCGCTCATCACCGTACCGATCCACGCCGACGTCACCGGGCTTGCCGCCGCGCTGGAAAAGGAAATCCCCCGCCGGCTCTGGTCGATCGACCGGCCCGAGACGCCCTGCGTGCCCTCGAAGCGGGTGAAAGTGGTCTTCGTCAAGATCAAGACACCCACGATCAAGTGCCGCATCGTCGGCGAAGTGAACCGCGGGCCGCTGCGCATGACGGGCAAGGGGCGCGACATCCTGCTCAGCATGCCGCTTCATGCCGTGGTGCGGGCCGAGGACATCGGCGGCGTGCTCAAGCGCGAGACCGCCACGGCCGATGCCAATGCCCATGCCACGATCCGGCTGAAGCTGGGATCGGACTGGACGCCGCGCGGCACCGTGGACATCCGCTATGACTGGACGAACGCACCGCACCTCGATTTCCTGGGCCAGCGCATCGAATTCACCGATCAGGCGGACAGCAAGCTCAAGCCGGTGATCGCGCGGCTGGAGCGCACCCTGCCCGGCCACCTGGCCCGTCTGGAACTGCGCCCCCAGATCGAGCGCGCCTGGGCCTCTGCCTTCACCTCGCTGCTGCTGAACGAGAAGAACCCGCCCGTATGGATGCGGGTGACGCCTGAGGAACTGCAGTACGGCGGCTACGAACTCCAGGGCAATCGCCTGCTGCTGCGGCTCGGCCTCAAGACACGGACGGAGACGTTCATCGGCGACCGGCCGGCAGACCCCACGCCGAAGCCCCTGCCCCCGGTGCGGCCGCTGGAAGACGAGGCCGGCAAGCTGGCCTTCTTCATTCCCGTCATCGCCGACTATCGCCAACTGGAGCCGGTGCTGATGCGCGCACTGCGCAAGCGCGCCCAGCGGCCTTTCGACGTGCCGCACCTCGGCCCACTGATCGCGGATTTCCAGAAGGCGACGATCTACGGCACCAATGGCGGGCGCATTGCCGTGGGGGTCACGTTCAGCGCGCGCGACAAGGCCGGCCGCATGAAACCCGCGCACGGCACCGTCTGGATGACCGCCACCCCGGTCAACGCCGAGAATTCGCGCAAGGTGGACTTCGCCGACTTCCACGTCAGCGGCACCACCGACGCCGTGGGCGGAGACCTGTTGCTGCGGATCGCCAATGCTCCCGGCATGTCGGCCACGCTGGCGCTCGCCCTCGGCCAGAACTTCGAGCACGACTACCAGGAACTTCTCGGCAAGATCGCCCGCGCCATCGACGACAAGCGCGAAGGGGATTTCATGATCCGCGCGCAAGTCCGCCAGGCCCGCACCGGCCGGATCCAGGCCAGCGGCAAGGGGCTCTACCTGCCCGTGTCCGCCCAAGGCACCGCTTCGATCGTGCTGCGTCCCCAAGGCCATACCCCCAGGCCCTGACAGCGTCTCGATTCTGGACGGATCCGGGGGGATTTGCGCCAGAAAGGGACGGTTTCACTTTACGACGCCCTTGACGTGCAAACGATTTTATACAGAGTTGTCTGACGAACCTAACGCAACCAGAAGAACACGGGGATCGCTTGCAGGCAGTACTTTGCTCCGGCCACGGAGGCAGCCCCTTGCTCACGTTCGGGGAAGCACCCGATCCGGACGTCGCGGCGGACATGGTCCTTATCCGCGTCGAACTCGTTTCCATCGAAGCCATCGATCTCGTCAAGCTGGCGCTTTACCGCCGCGGGCTGGTCGAGGTTCCCGGCTGCGGCGTCGTCGGCTGCCAGGCGAGCGGCACGATCGTGGCCGCCGGCACCGAAGTCAGCCGCTTCAGCGTCGGGGACCGCGTGGTGGCCTATCACGGCTGCGGCAGCCATGCCGAACTCTTCGCCGCCCCCGAAGCCTCGACCTGGCACTTGCCGGACGGGCTGGACCCGGGCATCGGCGCCGCCGCGCCCTTCACCCTGGCCGCCACGCACGACACGCTGAATGCACGCGGCCGGTTGCAGGCCGGCGAGACGATCCTCATCAATCACGTCACCAGCAGCCTGGGCATCATCGCCCTGCAACTGGCGCTGGCGGCCGGCGCGCGGGTGATCGGCATCGCCCGCGATCCGTTCTGCCACGAACGCCTGCGCAAGATCGGCCTGGTCGACATGCTCAGCGCGGGCCGGGACGACGTGATCGCCGGATGCCTGGAGCTGACCGGGGGGCGCGGCGTGGACTTCGTATTCGACGTCAGCGCGGGCGAGCGCTTTGCACAGCTCGCGCGGCTGGTCGTGCCGGGCGGCCGCTATGCGGCGCTTTCGGCCACCGGGATGCTGACCGACATCGGCTACGGCATGGACGGCGCGGCGCCGGAACTCCATCGCCTGACGATCATGCCCGCCGCCCCGATGCGCGATCCCGAAGTCCACGCCCAGGTGGCGAGGATGCTGGAGCGCATCGCCGGCGGCGACCTGCTATTGCCGATCGAGCACGAATTCGCGCTCTGCGAGGCCGCCGAGGCCTATGAATTCATCCTCGGCGGGCGGCCGTTCGGGCACGTCGTCATGCGCCCCTGACGGCCAAAACCCGTCAGGATAAACGTGCTCAAACCCCGTCCGGGTAGACGGGGCGGATGTCCACGGGCAGTTCGGCCATGCTGGCGATCACCGCTTCGGCCTGCGGGTCCAGCTTCGCCCAGCGCGCCATGAAGGCCTTTGTGCCCTCGTAGTCGCCCTTGGCCTGGAGCATCAGCATGT
The DNA here is from genome assembly GCF_056857015.1 of Novosphingobium sp. BL-S-34. Lineage (NCBI taxonomy): Bacteria > Pseudomonadati > Pseudomonadota > Alphaproteobacteria > Sphingomonadales > Sphingomonadaceae > Novosphingobium > Novosphingobium sp. BL-S-34. The sequence continues at coordinate 2,935,922 of NZ_CM166472.1, read as the reverse complement.
CATGCAGCAGGTCGCGCAGGCCGGCTTCCATCTTCGCGTCGTCAAACGTGTAGCGCTTCGTCGCCGCGTCGTAAGTGAAGGCACCCTTGGCGCGCAAATAGCCGTACTGAAGCGCCGCGCCCTTGCCATGCGCTTCCACCGCGCCGAAGCGCACTGCGCGGAAGATCCCGGCGACATAAGTGGCGAACAGCTGCGGCCGTTCGGCGGCGGGAATTTCGCCCTTCTTCATCATCAGCAGGATGTCCCAGACCCCCGCGACGTCGGCCTTGGCTTCCTCGATCGCCGAGTTCTGCTCCTTGAGCGCCTTGTCGACCGTGGTGGTCTGCCCGTTCACGACGATCGTGCCCGGCCCCAGGCTGTGCGACAATTCGTGGAACAGCGTTTCCAGCTGCATGTACTTGCGGTCGACCAGGCCCGCCTGTGCCGGCACCAGCACGAGCGCGCCCATCGGCTTCAGGATGCGCTCGAACTTGGCGCCCAGCACGTTGGACAGGATCACCTTCTTCGCACCCTTGGCCTCGCGCACGCGCTCGTCGTTGGGCAGGTTGAAGGCCACCGTCTGCGGCCCCGGCACGTTGTCTCCGCCGCCGCGGATCTGCTCGGCCACGGCGATCGGGCTTTCGAAACCGCGCTGGAAGTTCTTGTATTCCTCCGCGATCGGCAGGTTCGCCTCCATGTCGCGCAAGTAGTTCTTGTACTTGGCGAGCGAGGCCGATTCCTCCGGGTCCTTCAGCGTCACGAAGCTCTCGAACGAGGTTTTCGCACCCATCAGCCGATCGGTATAGACCTCGTAAGGCCCGATAGCGACTTCGATCGGCGTGTCCTTCAGGTCCATCCAGGCCAGTTCGCTGGCATAGTAGTCATCCGTGCGGAAGGCCTTGGCGCGCAGCGAGAGGAACGTCTTGAGGCTGGCATTGCTGGTCCGCGCCGCCGCCTGGTCGAGAAGCTGCGCCGCCGGCTCCAGCCACTCCTTGTAGGCCACCGAATAAGGCACCGCGACCAGCTTCGCGCCGTCACGGCGAACCACCGTATAAGGGCTGGTCAGCGCCGCCTTCTGCTCGGGATGGGCCGTCAGATAGGCCTCGAAATCGGCACGCGTCAGGTCTTCGGGATAGAAGCCGGCACCTTCCGGCATCGGCGTCGTGCCCCAGAACGGATGCAGGTCGGCCAGTTCGTCCCAGGGGCCGAAATTGCGGTCGAACATTTCCACCAGCAAGTCCCGGTCGGCCCGGCGGTTCATCGAGATCGCGCCGCGGACCTGCGGATTCTCGGCATAACGCTGGCGCAGATAGACCGCGCTCATCAGGTCGGACGCCTTGATGAGCAGGTTCACCACGTCCCGCTCCTCGGCAGAGAGGAACTTCGTGTCCACCTCCATCGGGATCGTCGCCAGCTTCGCCTTCTGCGCGGCAAGATCGTAGGCCGGCTCGGCCGCGAGGACCGGTGCCGAAACGAGGCTGGTCGCAGCCAGAAGCGCGGGGGCAAGGAGGAATTTGGGCATGATCGGGTCCGTATGGTGGGATTTGTCGGGGCGGACCCTAGGCTTCCTGTCCCGGGAAGAAAAGGCAGAAGCAGGGGAGCAAAGCCCCCCCTGCACCCCCGGGAATGTCGAAGTCATGTCCAGCCTATCCGTCTGGCGCCCACGGCTGCGTCGGGAGACTTGATGGCTGCGCCGCAAGGAGCGCACCACGGGCAGGCAGCGCGCGAGGCTGACATTCCGAGGGTCCGGGGGATCATCCCCCGGGTCTCCCCTAGTTCAAACCCCTTCGAGCAACCGATCCGCCTGCGCCCGCGCCTCTGCCGTCACTTCCGCCCCGGAGAGCATCCGCGCGATCTCTTCCTTGCGCTCGCCCTCGTCCAGCAGCGCCACCGAGGTGCGCGTCACGGTGCCCTCGCTGGACTTGGCGATCATGTAGTGCCGCCGCCCCCGCGCCGCGACTTGCGGGCTGTGAGTGACGGCCAGGAGCTGCCCTTCCGAGGCGAGCCGCGCCAGACGCTCGCCGATCGCGCTGGCCACCGCACCGCCCACGCCCCGGTCGATCTCGTCGAAGATCACCGTGGCCGCACCGCCCTCTTCCGCCAGCGCCACCTTGAGTGCGAGGATGAAGCGCGAAAGCTCGCCGCCCGAAGCGATCTTGGCGAGCGGCGCGAAGTCGGCACCCGGGTTGGTGCTGATGAGGAATTCCACCGCATCCATGCCCTGCGCGCCCCAGCGCTCCTCGGGCAGGCGGATCACCGAAGTCTGGAAACGCGCGGCATCGAGCTTGAGCGGCGCCAACTCCGCGGCCACGGCCTTGTCGAGCCGCTTGGCGGCCGAACGGCGAAGGTCGTGGAGCGCCTCGGCCTGCTCGCGGTAGACCAGCGCCGCCTTCTGCGCGCTGCGTTCCAGCCCGGCGACATGTTCTTCCCCGCCCTCGATGGCATCGAGCGCGCTGCGCATCTCGCGCATCTTCTCGGGCAGGTCGTCCACCTGGCAGCCCTGCTTGCGCGCGGCGGCGCGAAGGTCGAACAGGCGGGTCTCGATGCGGTCGAGTTCGTCGGGATCGAAAGCCAGGGCCTCGGCGGCGCGGTCCAGGCGGTCTTCCGCTTCGCTGGCCTCGATCACCGCGCGGTCAAGCGCTTCCAGCGCCTCGGCCAGCAGCGGATGCTCCCCGGCGATGCGGTCTAGCCGGCGCGATGCCCCGCGCAAGGTTGCCAGCGCCGAATCGGAGCCGGTCCACAGGTGCTGCAGCGCCACGAGATCGTCGGACAGCTTCTCGCCCTTCTGCATCCCGGCACGCGCCTCGGCGAGTTCTTCCTCCTCGCCTTCCAGCGGCGAGAGAGCGTCCAGTTCGGCCAGGTGCGCCAGGAGGAGGTCCTGGTCCTCGGCCGCCTTGGCGACTTGCGCACGGGCGGCATCGAGCGCGTTCTGGGCGCTGCGCCAGGTCTTCCAGGCCGCTTCCACTCCGGCCACGTCACCCCCGGCGAACCGGTCGAGCAAGGCGCGGTGGCCCTTGGAGTTGACGAGACCGCGATCGTCGTGCTGGCCGTGGATCTCCACCAGCGCAGGCGCGATCTCGCGCAGCAGGGCCACGCCCACCGGCTGGTCGTTGAGGAAGGCGCGGCTGCCGCCGTCGGCCTTGAGCTGGCGCTTGAGGATCAGCGGCTCGCCCGGCTCGATGTCGATATCGGCATCGTCGAGCACGGCGCGGACATGGGCGGGAAGCTGGGGAAACTCGAAACTGGCGGTCACCGTGGCGCGGCCTTCGCCGGCGCGGACGAGGCCGCTGTCGGCGCGGTTGCCGATGACGAGGCCGAGCGCGTCGAGCAGGATCGACTTGCCCGCGCCGGTCTCACCGGTGAGAACGCCCAGTCCCCTGGCGAAATCCAGGTCGAGCGCTTCGATCAGCACGATGTTGCGGATGGAGAGGCGGTTCAGCATGTTCGCGATCCGTTCTAACGAAAACCGTGCCGCCCGTCACGCCTCTTCGTGCGCCCGCCTTCCTGCCGGCTCGGCGCAAGCACGGCAGGACTCTCGGGAATGCCGCAAGGGCACCCCCGAGGCAACCGTCAGGTCAGGTTGCTGGGCGCGTTCTTGTTCATCAGCTTGTAGGCGCGTTCGTACCACTTGCTGCTGGGATAGTTGTGTTCGAGCACGGCGGCGGCCTTCTGCGCTTCCTCGGGAACGCCGAGTGCGAGGTAGCCTTCCACCAGGCGGAACAGCGCTTCGGGCGCGTGGCTGGTGGTCTGGAAATTGTCGACCACGTTGCGGAAGCGCAGCGTTGCCGCCAGCCACTTGCCGCTGGCCTCGTAGCCGCGGCCGATGGTCATTTCCTTGCCCGCAAGGTGATCGTTCACGAGGTCGATCTTCAGCTTGGCGTCCGAGGCGTAGGACGTGCCGGGATAGCGGCGCATCACGTCGGTAAGGGCCTGCTTGGCCTGCTCGGTGGTCTTCTGGTCACGCGTCACGTCGCTGATCTGTTCGTAGTAGCAGATCGCGATCAGGTAATAGGCGTAAGGCGCGTCCTTGTTGCCCGGGTGAATCGAGAGGAAGCGCTGCGCCGACTGGATCGACTTGGTATAGTCACGCGAGGCGTAATAGCTGAAGGCGCTCATCAACTGGGCGCGGCGGGCCCAGGGGGAATAAGGGTGCTGGCGCTCGACTTCGTCGAACAGCGCGGCGGCCTGGCGGGTGCGGCCTTGGTTCAGGCGCTCCTGCGCGGCGGCGTAGAGCGTGTCCACGTCGCGGGCGACATAGGCAGTATCCTTGTTGCCACCTCCGCGTCCGGCACATCCGGCAGTCAATACGAGCGCCCCGGTAGCGGCGGCAGCGAGGGCGATCTTGAAGCGCGAACGTTCGAACATGCGCCGGTCTATAGCCAGCGCTTTGCTGAACGCCAAGTGAAGTTGCAGGACGTTACGCACAAGAGCGTTGCGCCGATCCTCTCCCCGTCCAACCCCGGCCCCTCGTGAAGCGGCGTCAATCGCAGAAATACTCGGATTCAGGGCGGTTTGGCGGTTGTGCCGAGCGCCGTCCCTGCCATAGTCGCGGGAACATGGCCGGCACCAACGCACTCTCTTCCCCCGTCATGTCCGACGCGCTCGTGATCCTGGGCGCCGCGGGCATCGTGATTCCCGTCTTCAACCGATTCCGCATCACCCCGGTGATCGGGTTCATCCTGGTCGGCCTGCTGGTCGGCCCGTTCGGTCTCGGCCGGCTGGTCTTCGACCATCCCTGGCTGTCCTGGGTGACCATAACCGACCCGGACGGGCTGGAGATATTCGCCGAGTTCGGCATCATCCTGCTGCTGTTCTCGATCGGGCTGGAGCTGTCCTTCGGCCGATTATGGGCCATGCGGCGCTTCGTCTTCGGGCTGGGCTCGCTCGAACTGATCCTGACCGGCAGCGCCCTCACCTTCTTCTTCGCCGCGATCGGACAGGGCTTTTCGGGTGCCATGGCGCTTGGACTGGCGCTGGCGCTGTCCTCCACGGCGCTGGTGCTGAAGATGACGGACACCACCACCCCGGTCGGCCGCGCCGCCCTGGCGATGCTGCTGTTCGAGGATATCGCCCTCGTCCCCATCATCTTCCTGCTCGGCGCGCTGGCGCCCCATGCCAAGGGCGCGGGCATGGACGAACTGGTCCACACGCTCGTCTGGGGCACGCTGGTGGTCACCGCCCTGCTGGTGCTCGGCCGCTACCTGCTGCCGCCGCTCTTCGCCCAGGCCGCGCGCACCAAGAGCCCGGAGCTGTTCCTGGCCGCCAGCCTGCTGGTGGTGATCCTGGCCTCGCTGGCGACCGGCGCCACCGGCCTCTCCCCCATCGTCGGCGCGCTGGTGGCCGGCCTGCTGATCGCCGAGACCGAATATCACACCGAGGTCGAGCAGATCATCGAGCCGTTCAAGGGCCTTGCCCTCGGCGTGTTCCTGATCACCATCGGCATGAGCATCGACTTGCGCGTCGTGTGGGAGAACCTCGCCTCGATCCTGATCGCCACCGTCGGCGTGATCCTGCTCAAGTCCACGGTCACCGGCCTGCTGCTGCGCATGATGGGCGCCCGGCGGGGCACCGCGACCGAGACCGGCATCCTCATGTCGAGCCCTTCGGAAACGACCCTGATCGTGCTCAGCGCCGCGGGCGCCGCGCAGCTCATCCAGCCCGGCACCGCGATGTTCTGGCAGATCGTCACCGCGCTGGGGCTGACGGTGACGCCGCTGCTCTCCATGATCGGCAAGGTCCTGGCGCGGCAGGTGGACAGTGTGGAAACGCCGCACCAGCCCGCCGAAGCGCCCGACAAGCCCCGCGTCCTCATCATCGGCTTCGGCCGCGTCGGCCGGCTCGTCGCCGACATGCTGGCACGCCACGGCCGTCCCTACCTGGCGGTGGACAGCAATACCGATCTCGTCACCGACGGGCGCCGCCACGGCTACACGGTCGCCTTCGGCGATGCCGGCCGGGGAGACGCCATGCTGCGCTTCGGCGCGGCGGGCGCGGCGGCGGTGATCCTGACCATGGACGAGCCGGTCACCGCCCAGCGCATCGTCCGCAAGCTGCGGGCCGATTTCCCCGAACTGCCGATCATCGCCCGTGCCCGGGACGCCGAACACGCCGCCGTGCTCTACCGCGCCGGTGCCACGCATGCCGTGCCCGAGACGCTCGAAAGTTCGCTGCAGCTCTCCGAAGCCGCGCTGACCGAGATCGGCGTGGCCATGGGCCCCGTCATCGCCTCGATCCACGAAAAACGCGACGAATTCCGCGAGCAGATCATGGAACAGGGCGGGCTTTCCCAAAAGCCGGCGCTCAAGTCGAGCCAGTTGCGAGAGCCTGAGAAGGCCTAGTTCACGGGCCTGCTCGGCGCCGCGGCGTCAACCGGCGCGCGGCTCGAACACGGACCACCCGGTGCGCTGGACAAGCCGCTCCAGCGCCATCTGGCCAAGCTGGGAATTGCCGCTCTCGTTGAGCCCCGGCGACCAGACCGCCATGCTGGCGATCCCGGGCGCAACCGCAAGGATACCGCCGCCCACCCCGGATTTGCCCGGAAGGCCGATCCGGTAGGCGAAGTCGCCCGAGTTGTCGTAATGGCCGCAGGACATCATCAATGCGTTTATGCGCCTGGCCCGCTTCTCGCTGATCACGCGGTGCCCGTCCGACCGGCCGCCGTTCATCAGGTAGCGCCCCGCCAGCGCCAGTTGCCGGCAGCTCATGGTCAGCGCGCAGAAATGGAAATAAGTGCCCAGCACGCGTTCCACCTCGCCCCGGACATTGCCGAAGGCCCGCATGTAATTGGCCAGCGCGCGGTTGCGGAAACCCGTGGCACTCTCCGCCGCCGCCACGACTTCGTCGATGGCGATGGTATCGTCACCCGCCAGTTCGCGCACGAAGCGCAGCAACTGCCCGATCGCCTCGCGCGGCTCCAGGCGGCCGAGCAGCACGTCGGTCACGACGATGGCCCCGGCATTGATGAAAGGGTTGCGCGGAATGCCGTGCTCGGTTTCGAGCTGCACGATCGAGTTGAAGGCGCTGCCCGAAGGCTCGCGGCCCACGCGCTCCCAGAGCTGATCGCCCACGGCGCCAAGCGCCAGGGTAAGCGCGAAGACCTTGGAAATCGACTGGATCGAGAACGGCTCGTCGGCATCGCCCGCGACGTGGACGGCGCCGTCCGCCATGACCACCGCCAGCCCGAACTTGTCGAGCGGCACCTGGGCCAGCGGCGGGATATAGTCGGCGACCGCACCGCGGCTGCCGACTTCGCGCATTTCTTCCGCCACTTCGGTGACGATGGCGGCAATCGGCGACATTGATGCCCCTTCCCCGTCTTCCCGGACCAGACCCGGGACCGCTGGCCGTGAACGGCCCACCTCTTGGCAGGGCGCCCTGCCCAAAGCTATCGCCTCGGGAATTGCCGGCGGTCCCGGATCAAGTCCGGGACGACGCGCGAATTACCCCGCCAGTACGGCCTTCACCGCGGCGATGGCATCGGCAGCCTTGTCGCCGTCCGGACCGCCGCCCTGGGCCATGTCGGCGCGGCCGCCGCCGCCCTTGCCGCCCAGCGTCTCCACGCCCTTGCGGACGAGATCGACGGCGCTGATCGTGCCCATCAGGTCTTCGGTCACGGCCGCCGCGATCGAGGCCTTGCCCTCGTTCACCGCGACGATCGCGGCCACGCCCGAACCCATGCGCTGCTTCGCTTGATCGAGCAGTCCGCGCAGTTCCTTGGGATCGAGGCCTTCGAGGACCTGGCCCGAGAACTTCACGCCGCCCACTTCCTCGTCGGCCGCCTCGGACTTGGCACCGCCGCCGCCAAGGGCGAGCGCCTTCTTCGCTTCGGCCAGCTCGCGCTCCAGCTTGCGGCGCTCGTCGAGCAGCGCGGCCACGCGGGCCTCGACGTCTTCCGGCGTGGTGCGCAGCGCGCTGGCCGCAGCCTTGAGGGCTTCCTCGCGGGCCACGAGCCACTGGCGCGCACCTTCGCCGGTCAGCGCCTCGATACGGCGAACGCCCGAGGAGACCGCGCTTTCCGACACGATGCGGAACACGCCGATGTCGCCGGTGGCGCGCACATGGGTGCCGCCGCAAAGCTCGACCGAATAGTTGCGCTCGCCCGCTTCCGTCTTGGCGCTGCGGCCCATCGAGAGCACACGCACTTCATCGCCGTACTTCTCGCCGAACAGCGCCATGGCACCCGCTTCGATCGCATCGTCGGGCGTCATCAGGCGGGTGAGCACGGGATCGTTGGCGCGGATTTCCGCGTTCACTTCGGCTTCGATCGCCGCAATGTCCTCGGCGTCGAGCGCCTTGGGGTGCGAGAAGTCGAAGCGCAGGCGCTCGGCGGCGACCAGCGAGCCCTTCTGGGTGACGTGATCGCCCAGGCGGTTACGCAGCGCGGCATGCAGCAAGTGCGTGGCCGAGTGGTTGGCGCGCACGGCATCGCGGCGCTCGACATCGACCGTGAGGTTGACGGCATCGCCCACCTTGATCGTGCCGGCTTCCACCGTGCCGCTCATGGCGTGGAGACGGCCGAGCGGCTTTGCGGTGTCGACGATGGCGATCTTCAGGCCGCCGGCGCCGGCAATCGTGCCGCGATCGCCTTCCTGGCCGCCCGATTCGCCGTAGAACGGCGTCTGGTTGGTCAGCACGACCACCTGCTCGCCGGCGGTGGCCGACTGGACTTCCTTGCCGTCCTTCACCAGGGCGACGACCTGGCCTTCGCCGGTGGTCGAGGCATAGCCGGTGAACTCGCTGGCGCCTTCGCGCTCGGCGATGTCGAACCAGACTTCGCTGTCCGCAGCCTGGCCCGAACCCTTCCACGCGGCGCGGGCGGCGGCTTTCTGCTGGGCCATGGCGGCATCGAAGCCGGCACGGTCCACGGCGATGCCGCGCGAACGCAGGGCGTCCTCGGTGAGGTCGTAAGGGAAGCCGAAGGTGTCGTAGAGCTTGAACGCGGTCTCGCCGGGCAGTTCGCCGCCCTCGCCCATGTCGCCGGTCGCTTCGTCCAGCAGCTTGAGGCCGTTGGCGAGGGTGCGGCGGAACTGCACTTCCTCGCGCTCCAGCGTTTCCTCGATCAGCGGCTGCGCGCGGCCGAGTTCCGGATAGGCCTGGCCCATCTCGGCCACGAGGGCCGGCACCAGGCGGTGCATCAACGGATCGCGGGCGCCGAGCAGGTGCGCGTGGCGCATGGCGCGGCGCATGATGCGGCGCAGGACATAGCCGCGGCCCTCGTTCGAGGGCAGCACGCCGTCCGCCAACAGGAAGCTGGTCGAGCGCAAGTGGTCGGCAATCACGCGGTGGCTGGCGCGCTGCTCGCCCTCGGCGGCGACGCCGGTGAGGCTTTCGGAAGCGGCGATCAGGGCCTTGAAAGTGTCGATGTCGTAGTTGTCATGCACGCCCTGCATGACCGCAGAAATGCGTTCGAGGCCCATGCCGGTGTCGATCGAGGGCTTGGGCAGGTTGCCGACGATTTCGCCGGCCGACTGCTCGAACTGCATGAACACGAGGTTCCAGATCTCGATGAAGCGGTCGCCGTCTTCTTCCGGCGATCCCGGCGGGCCGCCCCAGATGTGGTCGCCGTGGTCGAAGAAGATTTCCGAGCACGGACCGCAGGGGCCTTCGTCGCCCATCGCCCAGAAGTTGTCCTTCGTGGGGATGCGGATGATCTTCGATTCCGGCAGGCCGGCGATCTTCTTCCAGAGATCGAAGGCTTCGTCGTCGGTGTGGTAGACGGTGACCAACAGCTTATCGACCGGGAGGCCCCATTCCTTGGTCAGCAGGGTCCAGGCGTGCGTGATCGCCTGTTCCTTGAAGTAGTCGCCGAAGGAGAAATTCCCCAGCATCTCGAAGAAGGTATGGTGGCGCGCGGTGTAGCCGACATTGTCGAGGTCGTTGTGCTTGCCGCCGGCGCGAACGCACTTCTGCGAGGACGTGGCGCGCGGCGCGAAGGGCGTTTCAAGACCCGTGAACACGTTCTTGAACGGCACCATGCCGGCGTTCACGAACATCAGCGTCGGATCGTTGTAAGGAACGAGCGGCGCGGACTGAACGGCCTCGTGACCATTGCTGGCGAAATAGTCGAGGAAGGACCGGCGGATTTCGTTGGTCGTGTGCATGACCCGCGCCGATAATCCAGCGAAGCGGCGGCGGCAAGCGGCTTGCTGCGGTCAGACTGTTCGGTTCTCGCGATAAGCGGCAGCCACTTTGGCGGTGTTGCAAGCGTGCCACGGGTTTTGGCTGCTTCTCGTCCCGGACTTGATCGGAGATCGCCGGCAGTCCTTGAGGCGCGCGTTAGCGCCAGGGCGCCTTGCCGTGCGGTGGGCTGCTCATGGCCAGCGGTCCCGGATCAAGTCCGGGAAGGCGGGTTCCCTATGTAGGGCCTTAAAACAAAAACCCCGGCGCGATGGCCGGGGTTTTCTTCGTTCTGCGGGGACACGCAGATTTATTCGGCCCGGATTTGTTCGGCCCAGACTTACTCTGCCCAGACTTACTCCGCGTCGTCTTCCGCCGAGGGGCCGACCATCATTTCTTCGGCAAGGCCTGCGGTCTGCGCGCGGATGGCCTTTTCGAGGCGGTCGGCGACCTCGGTGTTTTCCTTCAGGTAGTTCTTCGCGTTCTCGCGGCCCTGGCCGATGCGGATCGAATCGTAGCTGAACCAGGCGCCCGACTTCTCGACGATGCCGGCCTTGACGCCGAGATCGAGGATTTCGCCGATTTTGGAGATGCCCTCACCGTACATGATGTCGAATTCGACCTGCTTGAACGGCGGCGCGACCTTGTTCTTCACGACCTTCACGCGGGTGGCGTTGCCGACGATATCGTCGCGGTCCTTGATCTGGCCGGTACGGCGGATGTCGAGACGGACCGAGGCGTAGAACTTGAGCGCATTGCCGCCCGTGGTCGTTTCCGGGTTACCGTACATGACGCCGATCTTCATGCGCAGCTGGTTGATGAAGATCACCATGCAGCGCGAGCGGCTGATCGAGCCGGTCAGCTTGCGGAGCGACTGGCTCATCAGGCGAGCCTGGAGGCCCACGTGGCTGTCGCCCATCTCGCCCTCGATTTCCGCGCGGGGGACCAGCGCGGCAACCGAGTCGACCACCAGCACGTCAATCGCGTTCGAACGGACCAGGGTGTCCGTGATTTCGAGCGCCTGTTCGCCGGTATCGGGCTGCGAGACGATCAGTTCATCGATGTTGACGCCCAGCTTCTTGGCATAGACCGGATCGAGCGCGTGCTCGGCATCGATGAAAGCGGCGGTGCCGCCCGACTTCTGCGCTTCGGCAATGACATGAAGGGCGAGCGTGGTCTTGCCCGAGCTTTCCGGCCCGTAGACTTCGATCACGCGGCCGCGCGGAAGACCACCGACCCCCAGCGCGATGTCCAGTCCCAGCGAGCCGGTGGAGATCGCTTCGACCTGCATCGCCTCCTTGGAACCCAGCTTCATCGCGGAGCCCTTGCCGAACGCCTTGTCGATCTGCGCAAGCGCGGCTTCGAGCGCCTTCTGACGGTCCATGTTGTCCTTTTCCTTGCCTTCCTGGATCAGCTTGAGCTGAGCAGCCATGTCACTTCCCCTTTGCTACCGGCCTGACCGGAAAGGTCAACGTCGCGGGGATCTATGTATCGCCTTTGTTCTCATGGAACAAGAGGGGAACGTCGGCTTATTTCCTATTTTTAACGCCGCCTGCCGTGCGTGCGAGAACATCCCCGACTTTTTCGGAGAGCTGCTGCACCGAGAACGGTTTGGGCATGAACCAGGCATTGGCGATGCCGATTTCCTTGCGCAGCTGCTCCTCGGCATAGCCGGACATGAACAGCACCGGCAGGTCCGGCGCGATGCGGCGGATCTCGCGCGCCATGGCCGGGCCGTCGAGCGAGGGCATCACCACATCGGAGACGACGAGATCAAACCGGCCGCCTTCCTCCACCAGTTCGAGGCCTTCCTCGCCGTCGCGGGCGCAGGTCACTTCATAACCCTGCCGCGTCAGCGCGCGTTCGGCGACGATGCGGACGGGATCCTCGTCTTCCACCAGCAGGATCGCGCCGCCCCCGGCCCACTGGCTCGGCTCGGCCTCCGGCTCTTCCACCGGCGAGGGCTCGGGCGCCGCGCCCGGCGCGACGTGATGAACCGGTAGGTAGACCACGAAGCGGGTGCCCCGCCCCGGCTCGCTTTCCGCGAAGATGAACCCGCCGGACTGCTTGACGATGCCGTAGACGGTGGAAAGGCCGAGGCCGGTGCCCTTGCCCTGCTCCTTGGTCGTGAAGAACGGCTCGAAGATCTTGCCGAGATGCTCGGGAGGGATACCGCCGCCCGTGTCTTCCACGAAGAGCGCGGTATAATCACCGGCGGGAATGATCTCGCTGCGCATGGCCCGCACGTCCGTGTTGCTGATGCGGCGGGTCGCGAGCGTCAGGATGCCCGCGCCGTCGCCCTTCATCTGCATCGCATCGCGCGCGTTCACGGCGAGATTGACGATCACCTGCTCCAGCTGCGTCGGGTCGGCGCGAACCGGCCCGAGATCGCGGTCGTGACTGACGACGAGCTGGATCTTTTCACCGATCAGGCGGCGCAGCATCTGCGATACGTCCGCCACCACGTCGGGAAGCTGGAGCACTTCGGGGCGCAGCGTCTGCTGGCGCGAAAACGCCAGAAGCTGGCGCGTCAGCGAGGCGGCGCGGTTCGAATTGGCGCGGATCTGCTGGATGTCATCATAGTCGGAATCCCCCGGCGTATGGCGCATCAGCATGAGGTCGCAGGTGCCCAGGATGGCCGTGAGCACATTGTTGAAATCGTGCGCGACGCCGCCGGCGAGCTGGCCCACGGCCTGCATCTTCGTCGCCTGCGCGACCTGGCGCTTGAGGCGGGTTTCCTCAGACGTGTCGGTCAGCCCGAGAAGCACGGCCGCCTCGCCAAGCCCGCGAACACCGGCAAGGCTGAGGGAAACCGGGTCGTCCGGCTGCGCGGTCAGGCGCACGGCGATGTCGCCGGCAGCGGCGGGGCCCTGCGCGAAACGGCGGATCGCTTCCGAGAGCGCGCGCTTGTCGTCCCGCACCACCAGGTCTGTCGGGTAGCTTGGCGGATGCTGGCCTTCCTGCCCGGCGGCGCGCATGAAAGCCGGGTTGGCGAAGAGCAAGCGTCCATCGCGGTCGGCCATGGCAAGGCCGAGCGGCAACTGGCTGAGCAGCGCTTCCAGATGCGGCGCGGCCGTGCCCCCGCCGCCGCCCGCACCGATGCCCTGCCCAGCCTCCACCACCAGCATCAGCGACGGCGTGACGTTGGGATCGGGCTCGACCGGCGATTCGGGGTCGGCAATGGGAACGTGATAAAGCACCAGCGGACCGCCGCGCCCCGCATCGCGCGCCCAGCCGATCCTTTCGCCTTCTTCCTGGCTGATCAGCGAAACGAAATCGAGCCCGGTCATGTCCGAGAGGGCATCGCCCGTCGCGCGCTGGGAAAAGCCGGCGCTGGCGGCCCGGATCATGCCGTCGGGATCGACCACGGCCGCGGAAATGCCTGCCCGCGCCAGGCCCTTGCCGAGCCGGCCGTCGACCTGCCGCACCAGTTCCCCCACGAGATCGACCGCGCTGACGGGCTGGATGCGCCAGACCAGGAAGTCGTCCCCCCGGCCCGAGCGCTGGATTTCCACCCGCCAGTCCGCGGCGGTATCGCCTTCGGTGCGCACTTCGGCGCGGGCATGGCCATCGCGCCAGGCCGCGCGCACGGCATCGGTGAGGCGCTCCATCGCGGCATCGTCGACCGGTAGGCGCGGCGGCGGGTTGGCGGTGCCAAACCAGAGTTCGAAGCTGCCATTGGCGCAGGCCAGGCGGCCGGCGCGATCGGTGACGGCAATGGCCGTATCGGTCCGGTCGATCGCGGCGACGGTGACTGACCAGTCAGGCTGCGCGAATTCGATATCGGACGCTTCGGGCCGACGATTGGCGATCATCCAGGCCAGACCGGCGAAGACCAGCAACGTGCCCGTGAGCACGGCGACCAGCAGGCCGTCCCCGCTCACCAGCCAGACCAGCGCGGCGCTTGCCACAAGCGCCAGGCCGACGACGGCGGTGTCCGAAAGGCCGCCCATCCGGTTCCGGCTGACGGCCTGCGTAACGCCCGACCGCTGCTGGCCTGCCTTCATGCAATTCCTTCCGTGTCGCCGGTCTTTACCGAAGCCTTCGCCGCAGGCGTCGAGGAGGCGGCCAGGGATATGGAGGCGGCCTCGTTCTCGGCATGGCGGAACAGCGCGCGGTGGCGGCGGGCGCGGTGCTTGCGGCCGATCCAGTAGCGCCAGAACCACATGGTGAGGAAATAGCTCAGGAAAGCGGCGACGATCGACTGGATGAACAGACCGATGAGAACGGCCGGCGCCGTGTCGGACAGCAGCCAGCTGCGCCACTGGGCCAGGCCCGCGCCTTCGCGCACCATCGCCTCCACCGTGGCGATGTCGGCGTGATAGCCGAAGCTGTTTCCGATCGCGACCGCAAGCGGCAGGATGATGAGCAGCGTCGTCACCGGGTTGCTGATGAAGGTGACGGCCGCCGCGAGCGGGATATTCCCGCGGAACGGCACGCACATGAGCGCCGCGCCGACGATCTGGACACCGGGAATGAGAGCGAAGATCCCGATGAACATGCCCACGGCCACGCCGCGCGGCACCGAGCGGCGGGTGAAGCGGAACAGTTCCGGGCGGCGGGTGAACGGCGCGGTGAAGCGATTCGCCTCCAGCTGTGCATGCGTGGGCATCTGGCCGTGCAGCCAGGCCCCCAGGCGGTGCAGCAGGTCGCTCACTTGTGTTCGCGCAGGATGCGGCCCTGCTCCCGCTTCCAGTCGCGTTCCTTGATCGTGTGGCGCTTGTCCGCCGCGTTCTTGCCCTTGGCCAGCGCCAGTTCGACTTTGGCGCGGCCCCGGCCGTTGAAGTAGATCGAGAGCGGCACCAGCGTCATGCCCTTGCGCTCCACCGAACCCTGCAGGCGCGAGAGTTCCCGTTCATGCAGAAGCAGCTTGCGCGGGCGCTTGGGGACGTGATTGTAGCGATTGCCGTGGCTGAATTCGGGCACGTTGGAGTTCACCAGCCAGCACTCGCCGTTCTTGATCTCGGCGTAGGATTCCGCGATCGAGCCTTCGCCGAACCGCAGCGATTTCACTTCCGTGCCGGTCAGCGCGATGCCGGCCTCGAAAGTTTCCTCGATGTAGTACTCGAATCGCGCCTTGCGGTTTTCCGCGACGCTCTTGTGCTTGTCGAATGTCGTGTGCTGCGGGCGTGCCATGATGACCCGGCATGTAGGGATTGGCGCGGGAAAAGGAAACGCCCCTTTGCGTCATTTCGTCCTGCGGCGATGGATAGTCGGCCGTCGCTGGATCGGGAGCACGAACGGCGCCGTCGTCCCGGACATGATCCGGGAGGACGGCGCCTTGTCGCTCAGACCAGTCCGGCGTGGGCCAGGGCTTCGTCCACGGCGGTGCGGGCCTTGTCGCTGCAGGGGACGAGCGGGAGGCGCAGTTCGTTTTCGATCCAGTCGTGGACCTGGGCCAGCGCGTACTTGCACGGTCCCGGCGAGCTGTCCTCGAACATGGCGTAGTGCAGCGGATAGAGCAGGTCGTTCAGGCGGCGCGCTTCTTCCAGGTCGTTGGCGGCGCAGGCCGCCTGGAATTCGGCGCAGAGCTTCGGCGCGACGTTGGCGGTCACCGAGATGCAGCCCACGCCGCCTGCCGCGTTGAACGGCAGCGCGAGTTCGTCGTCACCGCAGAGCTGCACGAAGTGCTTGCCGATGCCCATGCGGTGATCGGTGACGCGGCTGAGATCGCCGCTGGCATCCTTGATGGCGATGAAGCGGTCCGGGAAGCGGCGCGCCAGTTCGCAGACGGTTTCCGGCAGCAGGTCGGTGACGGTGCGGCCGGGCACGTTGTAGAGCACGATCGGCAGGTCGTTGTTTTCGGCCAGATACGTGAAATGGGCCAGCAACCCTTCCTGGCTTGGCCGGTTGTAGTACGGCGCCACCAGCAGCGCCGCCGAGGCGCCGCACTTCTTGGAGAAATTCATGTGCAGCAGCGCGTTCATCGTATCGTTGCTGCCGCAGCCCGCGATCACCGGCACCCGGCCGGCGGCCTGCTCCACGCAGAGTTCGATGACGCGATGGTGCTCGGCATTCGAAAGCGTTGAATTCTCGCCGGTCGTACCGCAGGGCACGAGGGCCGAAGAACCCGCTTCTATCTGCCAGTCCACGAGTCGCCGAAAAGCCTGCTCATCGAACGCTCCGTCGCGAAACGGTGTAACAAGCGCAGGAATGGAACCCGAGAACATGGACTTTACCTCACCTGATGTTCATTGATCGAGCCCGACGGACCCGATGTTCAGCGCCTGATAAGGAGCCTTTTCCCAAAATGTCCAGCATGCAGCGTGTCGCCCCCCTCGTCCTGCTTGCTTCGACCGCCGCATTCGGCATCGCCATCGGCAGCCCCGCAGCCGCGCAAGACGGCCGCGAATGGGACCTTGCCAAGGCTCAGGCGATGCAGTCGCACGACATGGCGGTTCACCAGTCGATCGACCGCTGGCGCCAGCTCTCTGCGTCGGACAGCTTCGATTTCGGCAGCTATTCCGGCTTCCTGCTGACTTATCCCGGTTA
Source organism: Novosphingobium sp. BL-S-34 (assembly GCF_056857015.1). Classification (NCBI taxonomy): domain Bacteria; kingdom Pseudomonadati; phylum Pseudomonadota; class Alphaproteobacteria; order Sphingomonadales; family Sphingomonadaceae; genus Novosphingobium; species Novosphingobium sp. BL-S-34. The sequence goes on along the minus strand of NZ_CM166472.1, from coordinate 2,919,335 downwards.
TCCGCAGGCGGACAAGATTCGCGTTTCGGCCGAACGTGCGCTGCTGAACCAGTCGCCCGACGCCAATTCGGTGGTCTCGTTCTTCACCCGCTATCCGCCGCTGTCGAACCAGGCCGCCGGGCGCTACGCCGTGGCGCTGACCACGCTGCGCCGCCCCGATGCGCAGCAGCGTGCACTGGCCGCCTGGCGCGGCGGCACGCTGGCGCCGAACGACGAAGCACTGATTCTCGCCACCTACCGCGGCATGCTGACCCCGGCCGACCATGACATCCGCATGGACCGGCTGCTGTGGCAAGGCGAAACCTCGCAGGCGGAGCGGCAGGTTTCCTTCGTGTCGGCCGAGCGGCGCGCCCTGTTCATGGAGCGGCTGGCGATGTTGCAGGGCTCGCCCCCGGGCACGCTGGGCCTCGTGCTGACGCCGCAGATGAACGCCGATGCCGGCTATATCTACAGCCGCGCGGTCCAGGCACGGAAGAGCGGCAATCTGCCCGGCGAAATCGCCCTGCTCTCGAATCGCCCCACGCTGACCGCGCCGGTCCCCGAGCCGGAAAAGTGGGTGCGCGAACTGCTCACCGCCGCCAAGGGCGCGGGTGCCGATTCGGCGGTGCGCATCGCCGCCAGCATCGACGACGCCTTCGCGCCCGGCACTGACATCAGCCAGCTCTCCTTCCGCCTGCGCGACGACTATACGACGCTGGTCTGGCTGGGCGGCACCAAAGCCCTGTGGCAACTGGGCGACGCGCGCCGCGCAGCGCCGCTGTTCTATCGCTACGGCGCCGCGGCGCAGACGCCCGGCACCCGGTCCAAGGGCTTCTACTGGGCCGGCCGCGCCCTGGCCCGCGCCGGAGACACCGCCGGCGCCAACCGCTATTTCCAGATGGCCGCGGCCTATCCGCACTACTTCTACGGCCAGCTCGCGCTCGAACGGCTGGGCCGCCCCCTGCCCGACCTCGACACCCGCCCCCGCGCGGTGCCGACCCAGGCCGAGCGCTCCGCCTTCTTCGCCAAGCCGCTGACGAATGCCGTGCGCGATGTCGCCCGCGACGGCGACTGGCGTACGACGGTGCAGTTCTTCCGCGAAATCTCGGACCAGGCGCAGAGCGAATCCGACCATGTGCTCGTGGCCGAACTGGCGCGGCAGATCGGCCGCCGCGACCTTGCCGTCATCCTCGGCCAGAGCGCGCACGGCGACGGCTACCAGGACTTCGGCCAGATCGCCTACCCCCTGATCCCGATGCCGCCCGGCGCCGACTTCGCCATGGCGCATGCCCTCACCCGGCAGGAGAGCCAGTTCGCCCAGAACGCGCTGAGCCATGCCGGTGCGCGCGGCCTGATGCAGCTCATGCCCGCCACGGCGCGCGAGCAGGCAGGCAAGCTCGGCATGGCCTATGATGAGAGCGCCCTGATCAACGACGCCAGCTACAACATCCGCCTCGGCGATGCCTACTTCACCCGCATGCGCAATTACTTCGGCGGTTCGCTTCCGCTGGCGGTAGGCGCCTACAACGCGGGCGCGGGCAATGTGAACAAGTGGCTGCGCGCCAACGGCGATCCCCGCACCGGCGCGGTGGACTGGATCGACTGGCTGGAACAGATCCCGATCTACGAGACCAAGAACTACATCCAGCGCGTGCTGGAAAACGCCGTGGTCTACGAATCGATGTACCCGAAGGAGTCGGGTTATCGCGGGAACACGCCGCTTACGCAGCTGATCGGGAAGCGCAGTCCGGGGTAAAGGTCAAGGGAAGAAGCAGGGGAGCATAGCCCCCCTGCACCCCCATTACTGTCGAGGTCACGCGGACCAACCGCGTCGTGCGCCCATGGTCGCAGCGGGAGACTTATTGGCTGCGCCGCAGGGAGCGCACTACGGATAGGTGGCGCGCGGCGCCGACATTCCGAGGGTCCGGGGGATCATCCCCCGGGTCTTCCTCTTCTTAAATACCCTTCACCCTGAACAACCCCGCCCCGTGCGAAGCAAGCCGCGCCGAAACCCGCCCTTCGACCGGGGCAAGATCCTTGCCCTCCCACAAGTCCCGCACCGAAGCCTTCGCGCCCAAACCAAGCAGCGAAAGCGGAACACTTACGTCGCGCTCCTTGTCCGACACATTGAACAGCGCCACGTAGCGATCCTCGCTACCCTCGGCGCGCGCTGTCCAGACCTTGGTGCCGTCGTCGAGGAACAGCGGCGTATTGTCGGTGCTCGCCTGGTTCACCGCCAGCACTTCGCGGTTGGTGAGCAGCGCCAGCGTGGGCGCGTCGAGGTGGCGCAAGTCGCCGCCCATGATCAGCGGCGAGCGGGCGATCGACCAGAGCGTCATCAGCGTGCGCTGCTCGTCCGGGGTGAAGCGGGTATCGCGGTCGCCCAGGGCGAGGCGGCCGAGCGGCAGCATGTCGGCATCGGGCCAGGAGCCGGGACCGCGGAACGGCGTCCAGTTCTCCAGGCGGGTGAACTGCGCGTAGAGCTGCGCCCATTCGTCCCAGAAGTCGTCGGAGATGCGCCACATCTGCGCGTGCTGGCGAACGTGGGCGCCGCGCAGGACGGGGGTTTCGCCCGGCGAGAGGCTGAGCACGATGGGGCGGCCGCAGCGGGCGATGGCCTTGGCGGCCGCCTCGATCTCGGGCGCGTGTGCATCGTAGGGGCGGCTCATGTCGTCCATCTTGACGAAATCGACGCCCCACGAGGCATAGAGCTTGAAAATGCTGTCGTAGTAGTCCTGAGCGCCCGGCTTGCTCATGTCGACACCGTACATGTCCGGGTTCCACGAGCAGATGCTGGAGGTGTCGGCAATGTCCTGCGCGCGCAGCTTGGTGCCGAGCACCGGGAGGTTGAGCTTCACGGCGTGGCGCGGGATGCCGCGCATGACGTGGATGCCGAACTTCATGCCCATGGCGTGGACCTTGGCGGCGAGCGGCGTGAAGCCCTTGCCTCCCTTGGACGAGGGGAAGCGGTTGGGCGCGGGGATCATCCGGCCGTTGGCGTCCAGCGCCGGCACCGGGTTGGCGTTGTAGGTGTAGCTCTTGGCATCCGGTTCATACCACTGGATGTCGACGGTGAAGACATCGTAGCCGAAGGGCAGCAGCTTCTCGCGCATGATCGCGGCGGTTTCGAGGGCCTGTGCCTCGGTGATGGTGCCGGCGAAGCTGTTCCAGCTGTTCCAGCCCATCGGCGGGCGCGGCGCGAGCGCAGCGCCCGGTGCGGGCGCCAGGCCGGGCATCGGCGCGGCAGCGCCGACGACTGCCGGGCTTCCGGCCTCGGCTCCGGCCCTCGCGGCCAGCCCGAGCAACGGTGCGGAAGCGGCAGCGAACAGTGCGGCGCGGCGTGAAATGTCCATGACTATCCTCAAATCCCGTTAGATATTGCTCGCTCTTTTGTCGGACTAATAGGCGGCGCGCAAGCCGGTGACGAAGCGGATCAGGGACTTGGCCGGACCGGCAATGCTTTATAAGGATCGGGTCATGAAACCCGCCGGTCCTCCGATCTCGCCTTCAGGCATGGCCGCGCTGCGCGCCCGCTACGACCATCTGCTGGGCAAGGAGCGCCCGGAAATCGTCGAGATCGTGTCCTGGGCCGCGGGCAACGGCGACCGCTCCGAGAACGGCGACTACCTCTACGGCCGCAAGCGCATGCGCGAGATCGACCGCGAACTGGGCTATCTCGCCCGCCGCATGAAGGCACTGCGCGTGGTCGACCCGCGCGAGCAGACCGAGCGCGGCAAAGTGTTCTTCGGCGCCACGGTGACCCTCGCCGACGAGGACGACCTCCAGATGACCGTGACCATCGTCGGCGACGACGAGCAGGACGCCTCGAAAGGCCTGATCGGCTGGAGCGCCCCCATCACCCGCGCCCTGCGCGGCGCGGCCGTGGGAGACCTCCGCATGGTCCGCCTGCCATCGGGCGAGAAGGAATGGGAAGTGCTGGAGATCGGGTACCCGGCCCCGTGACGTCGCGATTGCGTGGGACTGCGCTGAACGTGGCGGCTCTGGCGATGGCAGGCCTCGCCCTGACGCTCTCGCCCGCGCCGGCACTCGCCCGGGAAAGCCTTGGGATCTACGCCGGCTGGGGCGCGTTCCGCGATCCGGTGATACCGCGGTGCTATGCCATCGCCATGGCCGAACCCAATGCTGCGGCGCGGGAGTACCAGCCTTTCGCGGCGGTCGGCACCTGGCCCCGGCGCGGGGCGCGCGGGCAAGTCCATTTCCGGCTGTCCCGGCGGATCGCGCAGGGCGCGCAAGTGACGCTGTCGCTCGGCGGGGAGCGCTTCGTGCTGACGGCCGGTGAAGGCGATGCCTGGGGGCGGGACGAGAAGGACAATGCCGCCATCGTCGCGGCCATGCGCTCGGCGCCGCGCATGACCGTGACGGCGCGCGACCGCCAGGGCCACCGCTTCGTCAATGCCTGGGCGCTCTCCGGCGCCGCTTCGGCCATGGACGCGGCGCTGATCGGCTGCGCGAAGCTGCAATAAGGGCGGTATGTCCGGGCTTTCCGCCCGGCTGTCCGCACTGACGGAAACCGGCCGCGCAACGGAAACGCGCCACGGAAAAGGGCGGGAACTCTCGCTCCCGCCCTCCCCCTGCAATCGCGTGTCGCCTTAGAAGCGGACGCCGACGCCGGCCATGACCTGGTGACGGTCGAGGTCCAGGTCGAAGCGCTGGCCGTCCGCGATGTCGCCGGTGTAGTCCATCTCGCCCTTCTCGTAGTTCGAATAGCGATATTCGAGCTTCACGAAGGCATTGTTGGTGATCGCCTGCTCGACACCGGCGCCGATGCGCCAGCCGTCGGCATCGATGTCGCGGTTGGTTTCCACGGTGCCGAACGTGCTGCGCACGTCGAACTTGGCGTTGGTGTAGCCGCCCTTGGCGTAGACCATCGTGGTCGGCGTGACGACATAGCCCACGCGCGCGCCGACATAGAGATCGCGGTTGGTCTTGACGTTGCCGAGGCCGAAGCCTTCGAAATCGCCATCGTCGAATTTGGTCTTGGCGGTCGACCAGGTCACTTCGGCTTCGGGACCGAAGACGAGGTTGCCCGACCGGAAGTCATAACCGGCGCCGACGCCATAGGCGAAGCCGTCGATCGACTGGTCGTTGTCGACATTGGCGTCGTCGTCGACGCTGCTGCCGGCCTTGGTCACGTCGTAACCGGCCAGCGCCTCGACGTGGAAGCCTTCGAAGGGCTGGGCCGGGCCGGTGTCCTGCGCCATGGCGGGGACGGAAGCGATAGCGGTGCCGAGGGCGAGGCAGGCGAGAATCTTCTTCATGGGATGCTCCATTCGTTGTTTTTTCCGACGGGCATCCGTTGGCGGCGACCGGCCCGTCTGGACTGGTCAAATGATCGTCATACGGGAGGAGTTTCCTGAACCTAACACAACGAAATTGCTGATGTTTTTGTGTCACACTTGATCGACGGAGCGAGGGCATCGAGCGCCAGGCGGCGGGAACCCGCGAAGCATTGCAGCGGTTCGCGCAGGCCTGCGCGAGCGCGCATCTTCCGTTTTGAGCGCGGATGCACTATATGCCCCCCCGATCATGACAGACGCGAACCAGACTCCTTCCGGCCCCTCCGGCGCCGGGCCGATGCCGATCCCGGGCCATATCGATCCCGTGCCGGTGCCCCGTCCCAACCTCGTGGAGGGGGTGACCCCGCGCGAGGACGGCCGCCTGGACCTGATCGGCCTGCCCAAGAAGCGCATCGCCGAAATGTTCGAAACGGCCGGGCTCGACGCCAAGGCCGCCAAGCTGCGCGCCAAGCAGGTCTACCACTGGCTCTACCACCGCGGCGTCACCGAGTTCGAGGCGATGACCGATATCGCCAAGACCATGCGCCCCTGGCTGGCCGAACGCTTCGTGATCGGCCGCCCCGAGATCGTCGAGGCCCAGCACTCCAGCGACGGCACCCGCAAATGGCTGCTGCGCACGGCCGACGCGCACGATTTCGAGATGGTGTTCATTCCCGACGCCGATCGCGGCACGCTCTGCGTCTCCTCGCAAGTCGGCTGCACGCTCAACTGCCGCTTCTGCCACACCGGCACCATGCGCCTGGTGCGCAACCTGACGGTGGGCGAGATCGTCGGCCAGGTCATGCTGGCGCGCGATGCGCTGGGCGAATGGCCCAAGGGCCGCATGGACTTCAGCTTCGGCGACGGCATCGACGGCGCGGATGTGGCCGACGACGAGGAGGAAGGCAGCTACACCTCGGACGGGCGCCTGCTCACCAACATCGTGATGATGGGCATGGGCGAGCCGCTCTATAATTTCGACAATGTGCGCGACGCGCTGAAGCTGGTCATGGACGGTGACGGCCTGGCGCTTTCCAAGCGCCGCATCACGCTCTCCACGTCGGGCGTGATCCCGCAGATGGCCCGCTGCGGCGAGGAAATCGGCGTGAACCTGGCGGTCTCGCTCCATGCCGTGACCAAGGATGTCCGTGACGAGATCGTGCCGGTCAACAAGAAGTACGGCATCGAGGATCTGCTCCAGGCCTGCGCCGACTATCCGGGCGCCTCGAACGCGCGCCGCATTACGTTCGAATACGTGATGCTCAAGGACAAGAACGACAGCGACGACGACGCGCGCGAACTGGTTCGCCTGCTCAAGAAGTACGACCTGCCCGCCAAGGTCAACCTGATCCCGTTCAACCCCTGGCCGGGCGCGCAATACGAATGCTCGACGCCGGAGCGGATCAAGTCGTTCTCGGAAATCGTGTTCAGGGGCGGCATCTCGGCCCCGGTGCGCACCCCGCGCGGGCGCGACATCGATGCCGCCTGCGGCCAGCTCAAGACCGCTGCCGAGAAGAAGAGCCGCGCCGAACTGGAGCGCCTCTATGCCGAGAAGGAAAAGGAACTCGGCTGAGCCTTTCGCGCGATCCACGTCCCCTCCCGAAACTTTCGGCCGGATGCTTTCGGCCGGACAGTTTCGGCATGACGCCGTGAACTCGGCATTTGGCGCGGGGCAAATCCGCCCCTAGACAGGGACGAGATCGACCGAGAGGACTTTGGATGACCGAAACCCTGCCCCCGACTTCGGCTGAAGGCGAAGAGCGCCTGCGCGGCATGGTCCGCCTGCCGGGCGGCACTTTCACGATGGGTTCGGAAAGCTTCTACCCCGAGGAAGCCCCGCTGCGGCGGGTGGCCGTCGATGCCTTCTGGATCGACGAGACGCCCGTCACCAATCGCGACTTCTCCCGCTTCGTGGAGGCCACCGGCCATACGACCGGGGCCGAGATCGCACCCGATCCGAAGGACTATCCGGGAATGCCGCCCGAGATGGCGCATGCCGGCTCGCTGGTCTTCCGCAAGAGCGCGACCCCGGTGGACACGTCCAACCCGGCCAACTGGTGGAATTTCGAATTCGGCGCATCGTGGCGCCATCCGCTCGGGCCGGGCAGCGACATCGATGCGCTGGACCTCTGGGATCATCCGGTGATCCACGTCGCTTATGCCGATGCCGAAGCCTACGCGACGTGGGCAGGCAAGGATCTTCCGACCGAGGCCGAGTTCGAATTCGCCGCCAAGGGCGGTCTCGATGATGCGGCCTATGCCTGGGGCGACGAACTCGCGCCCGAAGGCCGGATGATGGCCAATTACTGGCAGGGGCTGTTCCCTTTCGCGAACCAGTGCCTGGACGGCTGGGAACGCACTTCGCCGGTGCGCAGCTTCCCGGCCAACGGCTACGGGCTTTACGACATGATCGGCAATACCTGGGAATGGACGCGCGACTGGTGGTCGGAGCGGCCGGACGCCGGCAAGAAGCAGGGCGGCTCCTGCTGCGCGATCAGCAACCCCAAGGGCGCGAAGCTGAAGGACAGCTTCGATCCCGCGCAGCCGCAGATCCGTATCGGCCGCAAGGTCATCAAGGGCGGCTCGCATCTTTGCGCTGCGAATTACTGCCAGCGCTATCGCCCCGCCGCACGCCATCCCGAAATGATCGACACGGCGACGACGCACATCGGCTTTCGCTGCGTGGTCCGGGAAAAATAGAAATCCGATCAAGGCGCAGCGTGTAGGAAGCGGCGCTTTGGGAAGCAGCGGCCGGCCGATGGGATCGGCCGGCCAGCACTGTCATTCAGGTCCGTTGCGGCAAAATCGCGCTCGGGACGTTTCCTAGCGGGCGATGGCCAGGGCCACCGGCGCGCGGACCGTTTCCTCGACCGGCACGAAGTCCGGCGTTTCGCGGAAGTCGCCGCCGTGCGTGATGAGCCCCTGGTTCACGGCCCAGATCGCGGCCTGGGTACGGTTCTGGACCATGAGCTTGCGCAGAATGGCCTTGACGTGAACCTTGACCGTGGCCTCGCTGATGTCGAGACGATAGGCGATCACCTTGTTGGGATAGCCCATGACCAGGCAGCGCAGCGTATCGATTTCGCGATCGGAAAGCAGCTCGCTGAGCTGGACCTGCACTTCGGCCTTGCCCTCGGCAATGACCTGCTTCTGCGGCAGATGCTGCAGCAGCGCGCTGGGCAATACCTTTTCACCCTGATTAACCAATCGCAGGGATTCGATCAGGGGTTCGGAGCCGATTTCCTTCAACAGGAAGGCATGGGCGCCAAGCTGGAAGGCTTCCACCATCTGCCCGAACTCGAATTCGTCCGCCAGCAGGACCGCCCGCATGTGCGGATGGCGCTCCTTCATGGCCGGAAGGCATTCGAGCAGGTCTCCACACGTTCCCATGTCGAAAACGGTAAGACCAACGGTTGGTGAATCGCTGTCGCTGAGCACCGCGTCACAGTCCTTGAAGAACCGGGTGCACTTGAACTCGCACTTGTCGAGAATCTTGCAGATCCCTTCCCTCACGAGGGAGTTGAAACCGACAATGCTCACGCACACTTCATCAAAAGTCGACATCGTCTTTCTCTCCTGAATAACGGAAATACGGACGACCCAAGCGTATTATGATATTATTTTGGGACTGATCCTGACTCACCCAAGCGCAGGACGGAACAGTCAAAGAACTTCCCTTTCGGAAAATCCCAAATCAGAAAATCAACGACAATCGCTGGATGACCTTGCCAGAATGGCGAGCCCCCCCTTTGCATGCCCCCTATTTCCACCCACACCTTAGGTAGATCACCTTAGAACATATTGTCGTCTTCAAGTCGAGGGGGTGGTTAGGTTCTATTCGAGCCGTGAATGAGCATTCTAGGTGCCTTCGAATTCCCCCTATGATCAGTGGGATACCCCCCCTTTCCAAAAGTTCATTCTGGAGGGCAGGGAGTCAAACGTATAATTCTGGTACACTGTACCTCCAAAGAGGTAGTCTTTCGATAACTTACACCTTTTCAAGACGTTAACTTACAAAAGTTAACATACCTTCCCCTGCCAGGCACGGCTGGAGGGGATCCGCGCCAGCCTGCGGAACGGGTGCGAGCGAGGCGTCTTTTTCCGGAAGTCGAGGATTTCCGCCATGCGACTCGCGCTGCGACTGCCCAGTCGCTGCAATCCTCTGCAACCTCCTGGGATCAGGAGGTAGGGCCGGCGAATCGGTTGAGGCCCAGGGCGATTCTCTTCGCGGCTGCAGCACGAGTCTCGCGGCACTGCGGTGAGAAGCTACCGGCAACTACCTCCCCGGTTGTACAGTAAACTAACCGGGCGAATCGATTCGGAGATTTTTCGGGCTCGTTCGAGCCTTTTTACGATGCTCGATCGGGTCGGGGTGAAAGACCGCCCCAAACCGGCGTCACGACGCCGCGGCAAAGTATTCACCATCTATACATATTCGGATCGCGTCAGAAAAACCGAAGTATTCCCGCTTCAATAGCTGACGCGCAGGCCGCTTCTTGGCAAAGACCGGCCGCCCAACTGTAAAGAGCAGCTCCGCGGCGGCGGCTGGCGGCCGGCGATCCCGCCCTTGCCGGGACGGTGCGACGAGCCGCCCGCGTCTTGCGCCGGGCGGGACCCGAAGCGCGGTCACGGCTTTCAGCGTCAGGCGCGATCGAAAGATGACCTTTCGCGCGTGCCGGGAGTCGCGCCGGCCGTGGCCTCAGCGCTCTATGGCGCGAACCAGGACGAAGCCTTCGGCAGCCTCGGAAAACACGGTGGAACCCCGCAGCCGGGCCAGGGCCTCGATGGTGATGAGCGAGCGCTCGTCGGGAAAGTCGCGAACCTGGCTCTCGAACAGCGCGAAGGCATCGAGCTTGCGCTGCAGGGTGGCCGAGATGTCGATATGGACGTTGGGCACGAAAGGCGGCGTCATCGGCGCTGCGTACCAGTTGGTCTCGGACAGGGTCTCATAGGCCAGCACCCGCGTCGGCACGGTGCGGTCGCGCGGGCGAGCGGCGACCATCGCGGCCAGGAAGCTCAACTGGTGGTCCTGGTGAATGTCCCCCAGGAACGGCACGAAGAGCGTGTCCGGCGCGACTTCGCGCACCACGCGCCCGAGCGCCGCATTGAGTTCCGCAGCAGGCACCACGTCCAGCGAGGCGGCCGGAAAATCCAGCATGTGCACTTGGCTCACGCCGATATGATCGTGCGCGCGGCGCATCTCGGCCTGGACCCGCGCGACGCCGTCTTCCGAGAAGGCGGGAGGCCGCCCGCTGGTGACGACCACGACCTGCACGTCCATGCCCGCCGCCGCCATGCGCGCCATCGTGCCGCCGCAGCCGAGGATCTCGTCGTCGGGATGGGGCGCGACGACGAGGACCTTTCCATAGTGATCGAGAGCCAAGCGCTATCCTTTCAGCACGGCATGCAGGGCCGGTGGCTTGCCCTCGGCAAGCTCCCAGTCGGTCAGTTCGAGCAACCCGTCTCCGGTCTGCACGGTCAATATCCCGTCGCGGCTGGCCATGACCTGCCCCGCGATGGCGTGATGCCGGTCCGCGCCGCCCACGGGCCGCGTGGCCCAGACGGTCATCCTGCGTCCGGAAACATGCGTGAAAGCCCCCGGATAGGGCCGCCCCACGGCGCGGACGAGCCGGTCGATCCCGGCCGCGGAATCGCGCCAGTCGATCAGGCCGTCGGCCGGAGTGCGCTTGGTCGCCCAGGTCGCATAGCGCTCGTCCTGCACCTGCCTTGGCTGCTCGCCTTGCGCCAGGCGGGGCAGGAGCGCGCGCAACATCGTGCGCAGGGCATCCATGTGCTTGTCGTAGAGGCCCTGCGCCGTTTCATCGCGCGCAAGGTGGAAATAGTGCTGCCCCAGGATGTCGCCATCGTCGGTGCCCTCGGCGATCCAGAACAGGCTGGACGCGGAGATCGGCTCGTCCAGCAGGATCGTCCAGGGAATGGCGGCGCGCCCGCGCAGGCGCGGCAGCGGTGCGGGATGATAGCCGATCGCGCCTTTCGCGGCGATCGACAGGAATTCCGGACCGACGATCTGCGACCAGCCGACCACGAAGACGTAGTCGGGCCGCTCGGCGCGAACCATGTCCAGCACCTCGGCATCGTTGGTGCGCGCGATATGGGCGAGCCGCGCCCCTGCCCTTTCGGCGAATGGCGCCATGTCGACCAGGTCCGAGTGCCGCCCGTGCAGTTCGGGCGGCAAGGTGCCGACCAACGTGAGGTCCCAGCCCGGCGCCTCGGCCAGTTCTTCGACGAGCACCTGCGTGCTCCCCACGGCGCCGATCACGACAGCCCGCATTGCCTTGCCCCCGATCCTGACTTCAGAGCACTTTCGCATCGGTTAGGACACCGGATGACTCGGAAAATGCGAAAAACGAAAAACTGGAGTGACCGCTCTAACCCGCGATCGCCCGCGAAGGCCCTGCACTCTGGAGGCGCGGCCCGGCGGATTCGGGCGGCCGGTCGTCCGACGGCGCCGGTTCCGAGCGGATCGTCGCCGGCTCGTTCCAGGGTTCGCGCAGGAGATCCATCTCGTCGAGCAGCTGGTGGTTCACCTTGCGCACGTCGTAGATCTTCTCGGCCAGATCCCGTGAGCGCGCGGCCATGCTCGTCACCAGCGAGGGCGCCTCGATGAAGCGCTGCATCGCCGCCTTGAGCGCGCCCGCGTCGCGCGGTGCCACCAGGAAGCCGTTCTCGCCCTCGATGATCGGCTCGCGGCAGCCGGGCATGTCGGTGGTGATGATCGGACGGCCGGTGGCCATGGCTTCGAGGATCGTGCGCGGCAGGCCCTCGCGGTAGTAGGACGGCAGCACGAAGACCGAGCAGCTCGCGAGATAGGGCCGCACGTCGCTGGTGCCGGGGATGAACTGAACGGGGAACTGCCGCGCCAGCCGGGCGCATTCGACTTCGTCGATCCCGGTCGGATTGTCGCGCTCGTAATGGCCGAGCACGCAGAATTCGACTTCGGGATTGTCCAGCTTGAGCTGCCGGGCCGCCTCGACGAATTCGTAGATGCCCTTATCGCGCATCAGCCGGCCGACCAGCAGGAAGCGCAGGCGGTTGCGCGGCAGCGGCTCCAGCCGAAAGCGTTCGAGATCGATGCCCGAGCCTGGCACTTGCACCACGTTCTGGCGCGACGTGACGATACCGAGGTCGATCATGTCCTGCCGGTCGTCGGCATTGAACACGAAGACGCCCCGGGCGCGGCGAACCGCCTCGCGGTAAAGCCGGGTCACGGCCCAGCGCAGGCCCTTGCGGGCGCTGGAATCCTCGCTGAAGACGTAGCCCAGCCCCGACATCAGCGCGAAGAAGCGCGGCACGCAGAGCATGCGTGCGGCGATCCCGCCGTAGATGATCGGCTTCTGGGTATAGGCCAGGACCAGGTCCGGCTTTTCGGCCATCATCAACTTGACGTAAGCGGACAGCAGGGCCGCATCCTTGACCGGATTGGTGCCGGTGCGCGCCATCGGCACGATCCTGAAGCCTATGCCCCAGGCCGCGAGATCGCGTTCCACGGCGGCGTTCTGGTCAGGCGCCACGGCGACGACTTCATGCCCGTTCGCCTTCAATTCCCGCAGCAAGGCGCCCCGGAAATTGGTGAGCGAATAGGCAAGACTGGACAGGACGAGTATCTTCATTGCGTAATCGAGCCCCAGGCTGACGGATGGTGCCGCAAGGCAGCCCCCACGCCCCCGCGTGTGTGCCCCATCCCGATGTCGCCCTGAATGATGACCCTCGGACCGCCGATCGCAAGCGACTAATCGGCTGATAGCCCTTCGAGATGGCCCGCGGCGATTAAGGGATGGTTTCCGGCAAGGGCGCCCGCTCCCTTTGGATCACCCCCATGTCCGACAGTCGAAGGCGCGACCTATTCGCAAGAGAATCGGCAATTACGGCTGATGGCTTCATGCACAAGTGCGCGCCCTGAAATTGGTCAATAGATCATGAATCGATGAGGCCGGGTGCGGCCCCCCGAGCATTTTTCCGGTCCTGAAAAACGGCGCCGGAAAGAAGGAGCCGGAAAAGCCGGACCCTCGGAAACTGCCACGGGCACTGCTCCGGAACGCCGGGAGGCAGGATGCACCGGGGAAATTGGGCCCGAAAAGCTGAAAAGGTCGACGCGATGAGTCATACCGCCACGGGAAGCAGTGCCTCGACGATGAGCGTCGGCTCCGCAAACAGGTTCCTGCGCGTACGCAAGTTCGGATCGACGGGCGGGCGTTCGCGCTCTCCGTCCACGCAGTTCAGCCTGCGGCGGACTTTCCGCAATACCGTGCTGATGACGATCGACTTCATCGTGCTGTCGATCACGCTGGCGCTGGCCTTCACGCTGATCGGCAAGACCGGCTTCCCCAAGTCCGACGGCCACATGGGCGCCATCCTGGGCTTTGCCCTGGTGGTGATCGGCGTGTTCTACACCGCCGGGATCTATCGCCGCAGCTGGCGCTACTTCAGCTTCGCCCATGCCATCCAGCTGGCGATGCTGACGGTGCCGGCCTTCGCGCTGGCCTGGGTGGCGATCATGATCGTGCCCGGTGTGCGCGCCGAACGCGCGCAGCTGCTGGAGATCGCGCTGGCCCAGTGGCTCTTCGCGATGACCGCGCTGTTCTTCGTGCGCGGCGCCCGCCGTGCCCTGCGCGAGAAGATGACGCACACGGCCAAGATCCTGCCGGCGCATGTCGACAACAAGAACCTGCGCGGCGCGCTGCTGGTGGGATCGCCCGACTGGGCGCTCTCGATCATCGAGATGCTGCGCCGCGAGGCCACGCCCAGCTTCTTCGTCACCGGCGTCCTGCTTCCGGCCGACAACGATACCCTGCAGCAGATCGCCAGCGTACCGGTGCTCGGCAGCCACGACGATCTGGCCCATGCGGTGGAAACGCTGGAACTCCAGGGCCGCCGCCCTTCGCTGGTGATCGCCTGCGACGACGGCACCGACCTTTCCAACCGCGAGATGGCGCGGCTGACGTCGCGCGCGCGCAACCTCGGCCTCGAACTCTCGCGCATCCGCGACGGCTGGAGCCATATCCTCCAGCGCAACCACGGTGCCGCGCCCGACGAGCTTTCGGTGAAGGACCTGCTGGGCCGCAGCGAATTCACGCTGGAGGGCGAGCAGATCACCAGCCAGATCACCGGCAAGTGCGTGCTGGTGACCGGCGCGGGCGGCACGATCGGCGGCGAACTGTGCTGGCAGCTCGCCAGCTTCCGCCCCTCGCGCATCGTGCTGGTGGAGCATAGCGAATACCATCTCTATGCCATCGAGATGAAGCTGCGCGAGCAGTATCCCGATCTCGACGTCCAGCCCGAGCTTTGCAACATCCGCGAACGCGACGAAGTGCGCCGCGTGTTCGAGCGCCACCGGCCGGTCATCGTCTACCATGCCGCCGCGCTCAAGCATGTGCCCATCGTCGAGGCCAGCCCTTGCGCCGGGGTCCACACCAATATCCTGGGCACGCGCATCGTCGCTGACGCGGTCTGCGAATATTCCGCCAAGGCCATGGTCCAGGTCTCCACCGACAAGGCGGTGAACCCGGTGGGCATGATGGGCGCCACCAAGCGCGTGGGCGAGCTTTACAGCCAGGCGCTGGACATGTGCGGCGTGGACGATCCGGAAGCCCCGCGCTTCATGACCGTGCGCTTCGGCAACGTGCTGGGATCGAGCGGCTCCATCGTCCCGCTGTTCCACCGCCAGCTTCGCGAAGGCCGCGCGCTCACCGTCACCCATCCCGACATCGAGCGCTTCTTCATGACCGTGCGCGAAGCGGTGCAGCTGATCCTCCAGAGCAGCTCGGCCGCGCTCAGCCAGAACTCCCAGCGCGGCACGATCTTCGTGCT
This sequence comes from Novosphingobium sp. BL-S-34, assembly GCF_056857015.1. NCBI lineage: Bacteria > Pseudomonadati > Pseudomonadota > Alphaproteobacteria > Sphingomonadales > Sphingomonadaceae > Novosphingobium > Novosphingobium sp. BL-S-34. Next base: position 2,904,231 of record NZ_CM166472.1, on the reverse strand, counting down.
CGACATGGGCAAGGCGGTGCGCATCGTCGACCTCGCCTATCGCATGATCCGGCTCTACGGACTTCAGCCGGAGATCGACGTGCCGGTGGAATTCGTGGGCCTGCGCCCCGGCGAGAAGCTCTACGAGGAGCTGTTCGACATCTGCGAGGAACAGCTTCCCTCGGGCATCAAGGGCATCTTCGAGGCGCAGTCCAAGCCGATCCCCCTGCCCTTCATCTCGCGCAGCATCGACCGGCTCGCCCGCGCGGTGGAACTGGGCGACCACACCGAAGCGCGGCGGATCACGCACACCCTCGTCAAGGTGCCGAGCGGCAGTGCCGGGTTCGAAGTGGTCGAGAACCAGAGCATGATCCACCCGCACGGCACCGGCGAACCGGTCAAGGCTTGAGGAGAGCATTGTCGTGAACCTGGCTTCCCCGCCCGCCGTCGAGGATGCGTCCTCGCCGGCGGCAGACACCACCCGTCCTTTGCACGCCTCCGCGGTATCGGCCGCGACGACGACCGCGACCGAGCCGGTGCCGCCCCGGCCCGTGCGCAGCCTCTGGCCCCGCCACGAGGCCGACGAGATCGAGGCGGTCGCCCATGTCCTGCGCTCGGGCAAGGTCAATGCGCTCGTGCACGGCGGGGAGAACCGCGCCTTTGCCGCCGAGTTCGCCCGCTTCGTCGGCATGCCGGAAGGGATGTGCCTGGCCAATGGCACGCTGACGCTGGAAGTGGCGCTGCGCGCGCTTGGCGTCGGGCCGGGCCATGAAGTGATCGTCCCCGCCCGCAGCTTCTTCGCCACGGCCAGCTGCGTGCTGGCGGTGGGCGCACTGCCGGTCTTCGCGGATGTCGACCCGGTCAGCCAGAACATCGATCCGGCCTCGGTCGAGCGGCTGGTGACGCCGGCGACGCGCGCCGTGCTCTGCGTCCATCTGGCCGGCTGGCCCTGCGACATGGATGCGCTCGGCCGGATCTGCGAGGATCACCGCCTCCACCTCATCGAGGACTGCGCCCAGGCCCACGGCGCCACCTGGCGCGGCCGCCAGGTCGGCTCCTTCGGCGCGGCATCGTCCTTCTCGTTCTGCACCGACAAGATCATGTCCACCGGGGGCGAAGGCGGCCTGCTGCTGCTGCGCGACCATCAGGTCTGGCTGCGCGGCTGGGCCTTCAAGGACCACGGCAAGAGCTACCTCAAGGTCACTGACGGCGGCGGCACGCCCGGCGCCTTCCGCTATATCCACGACACGCCCGGCTCCAACTATCGCATGACCGAGATGCAGGCCGCGCTCGGCCGCTGCCAGCTCGGCAAGCTGCCGCGCTGGCTGGCCGCCCGCCGCCGCAATGCCGAGGCGCTGCTGGAAATGCTGGCCGATGTGCCCGGGCTGATCCTGCCCGAAGCGCCGGCGGAAGTGGGCCATGCCTGGTACAAGTTCTATGTCCGCCTGGAAGGCAGCGCCGACCGGGTGGAAGAGCGCCGCCGCGCGGTGCTGGCCGGTCTGCTGGCGCGCGGCATTCCCGCCGGAAGCGGATCGTGCCCCGACATGAGCCGCGAACATGCGCTCTCCGGACTGCCCGTCCGGCGCGACGGCGCGCTGGCGAATGCCGTGGACCTCGGCCGGCGAACCTTGATGTTCCCGGTCGATCACACGCTGGAACCGCAGGACATGGCAAGCATGGCCGAAGCCCTGCGCGAGGCGATGATGGAGACGACGGCACGATGATGACCCCCGAATGGCATCCCGGTTTCATCGTCATCGGCGCGGTCAAGGCAGCCACCACCTGGATCCAGGCGCGCCTTCAGGACAATCCGGCGATCTTCATGCCCGATGCCGAGCCGCACTACTTCAGTTCCGAATTCGATCGCGGCGAGGACTGGTATCGCGGCTTCTTCGCGAACCGCCCTGCGCAGGCCCAGGTGATCGGCGAGAAATCCGCCGACTATCTTGCCCATCCGCTGGCCGCGCATCGGATCGCCCGCGCGCTGCCGCAGGCGCGGCTGGTGCTGCAGCTGCGCAACCCGGTGGAGCGCGCTTATTCCGACTACAAGATGTTCTACCGCCGCGGCACCTTGAAAGGGCCCCCGGAAGAATACCTGCGCTCGATGGACAATCCCTACCCCCGCTTTCTGGAGGACGGGCTCTATGCACGCCATCTGGCGCGCTGGTACGACCTGTTTCCGCGCGAGCAGATCCTGATCTACCTCTATGACGACGTGACCGTGCAGCCCGAGCGAATCGTCGAGGCCGTGTCCGAACATATCGGCGTCTCGCCGGTCTATCGGCCGGAAGCCGCGCGGGAGCGCGCCAACAACAGCCGCGCCGCGATCCTGCCGCTGCCGCTGCGCAAGGCGCTGGCCCCGCTGAAAGACACGGTGCGCCCGCTACGCGGCACCCCGGTGTTCGAGAACGTCCGCTCGCTGCTGGCGCGGGAAATGACCTATCCCCCGCTCGCGCCGGGCCTGCGCGAACAGCTGCGCGATTTCTATGCGCGCGACGTGGAGACGCTGGAAGCGATCTGCGGGCTGGACCTTTCGCGCTGGAAAGTGACGGCGCGAACCGCCGCCTGAACGCGCAAAAAGCCCGTCGTCACCGTTCCGGCACGACGGGCTTTTTGGCTTACTCCAGTTCCAGCCGCGTCGGCGCGCCCATGCCGTCCATGAAATTGGCCAGGTTGCGGTGGAGGTTGATGACCTTCTGCTCCTGGTGCGGGTTGGGCAGCGGGCCGCGGAAGCCGCTGGACTTCATGCCCTTCTGCACGAACTGCATGTTCGAGAAGTCCTGCGCCAGCACCGAACCCCAGTTCTCGCCGATCGGGTCGGCATAAGTCCATTCGGTTTCCGGCGCCTCGCCATTAGGGAAGCGTTCGAGCGCGTAGCTTTCGAACACGCACTTGTCCGGGTCGTCGCCGTAAGGACGCACGCGGTAGCAGAGCGCGAACGTCTCGCCGTGCAGGATGTTCTGGTTGGGGAACAGGCCCCAGGCGAGACCGCCCTCCTTCTTGATCTCCGGCGGGACGTCCGGCCAGACCACCCCGCGCGCGGCATCGTCGGCACGGGCGGATTTCAGCCAGTGAGCGATGATCTCACCCGGCGTGGCGGTGTCGGGCAATTCGTCCACCAGGCGGCTGGCGGCATTCACCAGCGTTTCGGTGGAGGCGGAGTAGTTCACCGTCTCGTAGTTTTCGCGGATGAGTTCGTAGGTGGAGACGCGCGCGTCGTCGCCCTTGCCGGCGCGGGTGGTGCCGGCGCTTTCGCTCATCTGGAACTTGCTGTCGCGGGTGTCGTAGCTGGAGACCGAGTGCAGCCCGTACTGCTTCGACAGCGCGTAGTAGTCGCCATAAGCGAGCAGCTGCGTGTGGGTGCCGGCGACGTGGTAGGGTTCCAGGAACGCCTCGATTGCGGTCTTCCAGTTGCAGTCGTAGATCGCCCACTGGCGCCACTTGTAGTGCATGCCGGCCAGGTCGAAGTGATCCAGGATCTCGCCCGCGCGGCCCATCCATTCCTTCAGCGGCACCGCATCGGGGTCCATGCTGATGTAGATGTAGCCGCCCCAGGTATCGACCTGCACGTCCGACAGGCAGGTCATCTCCGGCGTCAGCTTGTTCTGCCAGTCCTGCGGGTCGAGGATGTAGGTGTTCTTGCCGTCCAGGTCGAACGTCCAGCCGTGGAAGCCGCAGACGAAGCTCTTGCGGTTGTTGCCGCGCACGTCGTGCACTTTGCCGGGCAGCATCGACGGCACCGAGACGAGCTGGCGGCCGCGGTGCGGGCAGACATTGTGGAAGGCGCGCAGGCTGCCGTCGTCCCCCCGCAGGACGATGATCGATTCGTCCGCGACGTCGTACGTCATCCAGTCGCCGGGATTCGGCAGGTCGCTCTCGCGCTCCACCATCTGCCAGACCTTCGGCCAGAGCAGTGTCTTTTCGGCTGCCAGGTAGTCCTTCGAAAGGAAGGCGGTGGTGGGGTAGGTGGCGAGACGTTCCTCGTCCATGTCCTGCGCGGTCAGCGTGGTCCTGGTGCTTGTTTGCCCGTTGCCATATTGCGGCTTGCCCGTCTCTTTCACGCGGCCTCTCCTGTTATCAACAGGACTGTTCATTAAGCCATCGCGGGCACCAGTTCCAGCGGCAGTATCCCCTCGGCGCAACGCCGGGGCGATACGACCGACGCGCCCCTGAACGAAAAGAGGAGGAGACGCGCTGCGTCCCCTCCTCCTTCGATCGCTAAAGGATTTCCGTCAGAGCGCGATAACGCCCCCATCATCGCTCACAGAGCGATAACGCCTCCGTCATCCTTGGTGATCGCAACGATCGCCGAGCGCGGACGCACGGTGGCAGCCGCCGCGCCCGTCTGGCTGTCGGGCCAGTGGCTCGACGGTGCGGCCGGGGTGCCGTCCTCGCCCGGGTGCTGGATGCCGACGAAGAGCGTGCGGCCGTCCGGCGTCATGTCGATGCCGGTGATCTCGCACTGGACCGGTCCGACGAGGAAGCGGCGCAGGTTCGCTGCGGTCGCTGCCGCGCCAACGATGGTCGCCTGGGTGGCGGTGGCGCCGGTGGAGCCGGTGTTGGTGATCGTCCTGGCGCCGCCGTCTCCGACATGGCCGGGAATGGCCGCCAGCAGCATGCAGTTGGTGCGATCGGTCATCGCGCCGTCGTCCGTTTCGATCCAGAGCACCGGATTGAACTGGCCTGCCGCATTGGTTGCGCGCGAGAAGTAGCAACCGTCCGGGCTGGAGAAGTCGTTGTCGGCAGTCAGGCCCGAGATGTTGACGTTGGCCCCAGCATCGGCGGCATCCGCGCCGAACAGGTAGATATCCCACTTGAAGGTGAGCGCGGCCGTGGTGTCGCCGTCTTCGCGCAGGCGGACGATGTGGCCGTTGGGGTTGCCGTACTGCGCGGTGTTCGACGAACCCTTGGGGTCGTTGTAGTGGCGCGGGTTGGCAGCGTCGGTGCCGGTGAGCGGACGGCCGGCGGCATTGTTGTTGGTGAGGGTGAGGTAGATCTCACCGGTCACCGGGTTGCCGGCCGTCCATTCCGGACGGTCCATCGGCGTGGCGCCGAGCGCGTCGGCGGCCAGGCGGGTGTTGACGAGAATGTCGGCCTGGTCGGCGAAGACATATTCCGGGGTCGTGCCCACGGCCGCACGGTTCGGCACCGAACCGAAGACCATGGGCAGCCACTGGCCGGAACCGTCGGCATTGAACTTGGCGACGTAGAGCGTGCCGGCGTCAAGGTACTTGTCGCCCATGGCCAGGCGGCTGGTCGTGGCGGCATCGGCTGCGGCGTAAGTGGCCGAGGACACGAACTTGTAGAGGTATTCGCGGCGCGAGTCGTCGCCCATGTAGACGCCCAGCTTCTGGCCATCGACGGCGCGAACGAAGGCGCCTTCATGGCCGCAGCGGCCCAGTGCCGTGCGCTTGCGCGGGGTCGATTTGGGATCGTAGGGATCGATCTCGACCACCCAGCCGTACTGGTTGGGCTCGTTGCGATAATCTTCGGCCGCACTGGCGCCGATGATGGTCGCATTCCACTTGGTGTAGATCGAGTCGGCCGAATCGGCGAACGACCAGGCATAGCTGCCGGTGCGGCTGGTGACGCCGAAACGGGCAAGCGCGGTCATTTCGCGAACGCTGCGCTTGGCGTCGTCCGCTGCGTCGCGGCGGAAGTAGCCGGCCCAGTTTTCCTCGCACGTGAGGTTGGTGGCCCAGGGCGTGATGCCGTTGGCGCAGTTGTTGATGGTGCCGCGGCCGATCGACCCATTGGTCGAGTAAGCCGTGACCAGCATCGCCGAACCGGCTGCCGGACCGTGGAAGCTCATCGGCGTGTTCGGGGTGATGCGGCGATTGAAGCTGCCGGTGGGCACGTAGGACCACTTGCGGCTTCCGGCATCGACATATTCCGACACCGAGACGCCGTGGGCCTCGATTTCCTTGAGCGCTTCGGCAGCCGGGCGCGGGCCGGTGGAAACGTTCGTGGGGCCGTTCGGGTGGAGGTACTGGACGTTCAGGTTCTCGTGGTTCTGCACCATGAGGCCGCGGGTCGAGCTGGCATCGTCGCGTCCGCCGGCGGCCGAGAGGCCGAAGAAGTGCAGCGCGTCGCCGTGATCGCCGATGCGCTGGGCGAAGTTGCTGTCCGAACCGTCGTTGGCATAAGCCGAAATACCGGTGGCGACCGGGTCGCCAAGGCGGGTCATCACGGTGACCGAATAGCCCGAGGGCACCTTGACGCTGTCTTCCAGGCTATGAGCGACGGCGGCAAAGCCGAGCACCGCCGGCGAGACGCGCACGGTGGTGGTGGCGGTGCGCACTTCGCCGGTCACGCTGGTGGCCGAGAACGTGAAGACCAGATCGCTGGCGGCGCTCACGGCCGGGGCGAGGAAGCTGACGGTGGAGCCGGTGCCGGTGAGGGTCGCGGCGGTGCCGGACGTCTGGGCCCAGCCGGTGGCATAGCCGCCGAAGCCGTTCTCGGGCGTGCCGGTCAGCGTGACGACGCGGCCGGCGCTGGTCGCGGCATTGGCGCCGGCGCTGACCGAAACGGTGTTTTCGTTGTCGTCATCGCCGCAGGCGGCCAGCAGGGCCGTGCCCATGAAGGCCATGGTCGTGGCGCCGGCGCCGCGGAACAGGGCCTGGCGGCGCGAGTAACGCTCCGCGGCCATGCTCTCCAGCGAGCGCTCGGTAGTTGGATTCGTATCGACATCGCCATCGGTATAGCCGTTGGCGGGAAGCCCTTCAGTCATGGTGTGCCCCTGTTCTTGTGACATTCGCACAGGGGTAGCTAAGAGCGCTTCATGGCAATTGAGCGCAAATTCGATGTCACTTCGATGTCTATTTCACGACATCACTCCGTGTTGCAGCAGAACGCCGGCAACTTTGCTCGATTACGGAGGCGATTGCGGTATTTCTTGGGGGATCACCGGCGCGGCGGACACGCCATTCTCTTTCGCGCTCAGTCCTCTTTCGGGTAGACGCCGCCCAGCACTTTCTCGAAATGCGCGGCAACGTGCTCGTTGCACGAACAGGCCTTCTCGCTCAGGCTTTCACGGTCCGCGACATGGATCCCGCCGCGCCGGGTCCGCACCAGCCCCTCGCGCTTGAAGCGCTGGAGCACGCGGCTGGCATAGCTGCGCCCGATCCCCATCATCGAGGCGAGCTGTTCCTGGGTCATCGTCACGTCGTTGCGGCCGATCCGGTCCACCGCGGCGATCAGCCACTTGGCCGCGCGTTCCTCGATGGTATGGACCGCGTTGCAGGCGATCGACTGGAACACTTGCGCCATGACGCAGTCCGCATAGCGCGCGAACAGGCTGGCGACCGACGGGGAGCGGCTTTTCACGTCATCGAGCTGGCGCGTGGGGATGCGCCAGAACAGGCCGCCATGAAGCACGTTGGCGCGCGCATATGCCGGCAGGCTGCCGTGGCTCACCACCCCGCCCAGCGCGCCTTCGCGGCCCACCAGGATCGTCTCCACCGAGATGCCGCTGTCGAGTTCGACGAAATAGGAGCAGATCGCGCCGCCGCGCGGCAGGAAGCAGTAATCGACCGGGTCCCCCGGCTGGTAGATCACTTCGCCGGGCCGCATCTGCACTTCGGCCAGGTGGGGTTCGAGCAGGGCAAAATCCGCCGGCCTCAGGGCAGCGAGAAGATCGCTCTGCTCGTGGCCCGACTGGACGGCCATTTTCATCGGCTCCCTGATATAACTCACCATATTCTCCCGCGCCTTAAGGCCAGTAATGCGGCTGGCCGCTTGCGGTTCCCTTGGGCCGCGTACAGAAGTGAACAGACGCAGGGGTGCCGGGCCGTTAAAGCGTTACGGAGGAACATTTCTCCGGCGCCGGAGTTGTGATGCCTCGCAAGATGTGCGGGGCACGGGGTGTTGGGACGGGATGTGCCAGAACAAAAGGGCGGGGCAAAAGCGCGAGGCGCACAAATGCTGGCGCGTCGGGGCATCCTTGTGCTTAAGCACGTCCCGTATGCGGGCGCGCCCGGGCAACGCCCGCGCATCCTGAACCAAGTGCTTGTAGATATTTCCTTTTAGGCGAACGAATTGATGCGGACCGAGGACCTGACTGCCCAAGAAGCCGACCTGCTGGCTGCCCTGCGCGGCGCCACCGCTCCGGCTCACGAAGGGCTCGACAGTGCTTTCGGCTCGCTCGACCTGAGCCGCCGCGAAGCGCAGGCGCGCTTCCTGGCCGCCCATGCCATCGGCCTTGCGCCGCTGTTCCCCATCGTCCGCCACTTCGCGGAGACGGTGCTGGGCCAGTCCATCCCGGACTATCCCGCCATGCTGCGGGCCGACCTTGCCGAACTGGGCATGGATGCCGCGCGCCTTGCGGCGCTCCCCATGCCTGACGACGCGGCGCGCGGTGCGCCAGCCCCTGATGCCGGAGCCACCGATGCCGGAGCCGCAGGCACCTGCTACGTCGTCGCCGGTTCGCGGCTGGGCATGACGGTGATCCGCCGCGAAGGCTACTGGGGCCGCGCCCATGGCACGCCCTCGCGCTACATGGAGGACGAGGCAGGCCACGGCCTGTGGAAGGCGCTGGTGCCCTGGCTCAAGGCGCAGCGCGCCGGGAACCTGGAGGGCCAGGCGGCGGTCTCGGCCGCCCGCAGTGCCTTCGCCACTTTCGCACAGGCCTTCGATCTTGCGCAAGGCGAGGCTCCGGCACCGGAAGGCGATGTTCGTGGCTGACGACATGCCCCAGGTCGACCTCACCACCTGCGATCTCGAACCGATCCACGTCATCGGCCGTATCCAGAGCTTCGGATGGCTCCTGTCGTTCTCCAGCGACTGGATCATCAACCACGTCTCGCTCAACTGCGCGGAGCTGTTCGGCATCGCGCCGCGTGAACTGGTCGGTCTGCCGGCCATGCAGTTCCTGTCCCCCGCCGCCATGCACGACATCCGCTCGCGACTGCAGGTACTGGGCGGGGCGAGCGCGGTGGAGCGCGTCTTCGAGGTGGACCTGCGCGGCGATGGCCGCCTGTTCGACATGGCGATCCATGTCTCCGGCCGGTCCTACGTGCTGGAGATCGAGCGGCACGAAGGCGGCCGCCGCCGCGACTTCGTGAGCTATGTGCGCCCGATGATCGACCGGTTGCGCCAGGCCACCTCCATCGAGCAGCTCTGCACCAACGCCGCCCGCCACTTGCGCGGGCTGACCGGGTTCGACCGGGTGATGGTCTACCGTTTCGAGAACGACGGCGCCGGCGAAGTGATCGCCGAAAGCCTGAACGGCATGGTCGACAGCTTCAAAGGCCAGCACTTCCCCGCGTCCGACATTCCCGCGCAGGCACGCCGGCTCTACACCCGCAACCTGCTGCGCATCATCAGCGACATCGACGATCCCACCGTGGCGATCCATCCGGTGACCGACCCGAATGGCGACCCGCTCGACTTGTCCATGTCGGGCCTGCGCGCGGTTTCGCCGATCCACATCGAATACCTGCGCAACATGGGCGTGAAGGCATCGATGTCGGTTTCGATCATGCGGCGCGGCAAGCTCTGGGGGCTGATGGCCTGCCATCACTATTCGCCGCTGCGTCTGTCCTACTCCGTCCGCACCGCCAGCGAGCTGTTCGGCGAGTTCTTCGCCTATCTGCTGGAGCAGAAGGAAACCGACTTCGCGCTGGAACAGCGCGCAGCCTCGATGCGGCTTCACGACGAGATGATGTCGCGGGTCGCGGGTGGCGGGTCGCTGCTGGAGGCTTTCGAGGACTTCTCGGAATCGATCGGCCGCGTGATCCCCTTCGACGGCGCGATCGGCTGGGTGGACGGACGCTTCATGAGCCACGGCGCCGCGCCCAGCGAGCAGCAGTTCGCCGAACTCGCCCGCTTTCTCAACACCGCCGGCGCCAGCACGATCTGGTCCACCGATTCCATCGGCGCGGTCTTCGAGCCTGCCCGCGAATGGCTGGACAAGGCCGCGGGCCTGCTGGCGCTGCCGGTCAGCCGCTCCCCGCGCGACTACATCGTCCTGTTCCGCCAGGAGCAGGTACGCGAAGTCAAATGGGCCGGAAATCCGGAAAAGGCGGTCGAGCTTGGTCCCAACGGGGCGCGCCTGACGCCCCGCAAGAGCTTCGAGATCTGGAAGGAGGAACGCCGCGGCTTCTCCCTGCCCTGGGCCGAGGAAGAAGTTCTCGCCGCCGAAGCCTTGCGCATCACCCTGCTCGAAGTCGTGCTGCGTCTGTCCGACGCCGCCCATGTCGAGCGTGAGCAGGCCACTCGCCAGCAGGACATGCTGATCGCGGAGCTGAACCACCGCGTGCGCAATATCCTCAACCTGATCCGCGGCCTGGTGGCGCAGAGCAAGGAGGGCGCCGCGACCATCGACGAATTCGCCGATATCGTCGGCAGCCGCATCCACGCCCTCGCCCGCGCGCACGACCAGGTGACGCAGAAGGACTGGACGCCGTCCTCGATCTACGACCTCATTCGTACCGAGACCGCCGCTTATGCCAGCGACAGCGCCGACCGCGTGGTGATCGACGGCCCCGACGCGCTGGTCGCGCCCAGCGCCTTCACGACGCTGGCGCTGGTGTTCCATGAGCTGATGACCAATTCGTGCAAGTACGGCGCCCTGTCGGATCCGCGCGGGACCGTGACGGTCACGCTCGACCGCGGCGACGACGGCTCGCTGGAGATCGACTGGCGCGAAGCCGGTGGTCCGCCCGTTGCCACGCCCACCCGGCGCGGCTTCGGCTCCACCATCATCGAGCGCACTATCCCGCACGAACTGGGTGGATCCGCCTCGGTGATCTACCCCAGGGAGGGGATGAAGGCGCTGTTCCTCCTGCCCGCGGACCATGTCGCCAGCTTCGAGACGCCCAGCCCGTCCGAACTGCGCCCCGCGCCCGCACCTGCGGACGGCGCGGACCTCACCGGCGCGCTCCAGAACGGCATCGCCCTGGTGGTGGAAGACAACATCATCATCGCCATGGAAGCGGAGGACCTGCTGCGCGACATAGGCTTCCAGGACTGCCGCGTGGCCGGTTCGATCCAGCCGGCCATGGCGCTGATCGAGACCGGGGAAGTCTCCTTCGCCATGCTCGACGTCAACCTCGGCCGGGAAACCAGCGAGCCGGTGGCTCAGGCACTTGCGGAGCGCGGCGTGCCCTTCATCTTCGCCAGCGGCTATGGCGAGCGATCGCTGATGTCCGGCCTGTTCAAGGGCGTGCCCGTGGTCACCAAGCCTTACGGCGAACGCGAAGTGCGCGCGGCCATCGCCCGGCTGCACGAAGGGTAAGGGGATCGGGCCAAGGCACTTGCCCCGTCTCTCCAGACCTGACCTTTTCGGGCACTAACCCCAGCTTGCCGCCGGCGGCGCGGCTTCGAGAAAGGCCATCAATCCCCGTTCCTCGCGCGCGAGCCACCGGGTTCGGCGCGGGAGTTCGGACGGCAGCTTCGGCACCGGATCGCTTGCGCGCACGAAAGCGATCAGCGCTGGATGGACGTAGGACTTGCGGGCGATCGCCGGCGTATTGCCGAGATGCTCCGCCACGTCCTCCAGCAAGCCCTTGAGTGTCACGTCCGGCTCCTGCCAGATCCGGGTAAAGGCCAGGGCACTGGCAGCGAACGTGCGGAAATCCTTGGCCGAAAAATCATCGCCCATGGTTTCGTGCAGGTAATCGTTCACATCCTGCGAACCCACGGGACAGGCGCAGCCCTCCTCATCGAGATACTGGAACAGATGCTGCCCCGGCAGGTCCTGCATCTTGCGCACGCAGGCCACCACCGCGCGGTCGCTGGACATGACCTCGCGCAGCTTGCCGTGCTTGGCGCGGAACCGCAGCTTCAGCGTGCGCCCCTTCACCGTCGCGTGCCGACCCCGCAGCGTCGTCGCGCCGAAACTGCGGTTCTGTTCGGCGTAGCGCTCGTTGCCGATGCGGATCGCCGCACTGTCCAGCAAGGCCACGACCGAGGCGATCGCCCGCTCCCGGCAGAGGCGCGACAGGGCGAGATCCTCGGCCACGCGCTGGCGCAGGCCGGGCAGCGCCTCGCCGAAAACGGCGCAGCGGTCGAACTTGCGCGCGTCCCGGTCGGCGCGCCAGTCGGGATGGTAGCGATATTGCTTGCGCCCCCGCGCATCGAAGCCGGTCGCCAGGAGATGCGCCTCGGGATCGGCGGAGAACCAGCAGTCGACATAAGCGGGCGGCAGGGCGATGCGATTGAGCCGGTCGATCTCGTCCCGGTCCTTGATGCGGTCTCCATCGGGGTCGAAATAGGCCCATCTGACGATCTTGCCGCCCTTCACCGGCTTGCGGCTGATGCCGGGCTCCGTTTCTTCGGCAAATGTCAGACGGGGCATCGATCTATCCTGTGGTCGCGATATCGGTCAGCCTCGGGGCGGTTCGGCCTGCGGGCATCTCCACCAGGAAAACGCACGATATGGCGCGAGGTTGTCGGCCACCGGTCAGCGCTGCGGAACCGCAACGCGGGGGCGCCCGTTCCTTCGGCAACACGAATTGCCCCAGGAAGGAGCGACACCATGGCCGATGCCCGTATTTTCAAGGATCTCAAGGCGGACCACGACCGCCACCGCGACATGCTGGCCCGTCTGGGCGACACCCAAGGCGACAGCCCCCAACGCCGCGAACTGTTCGAAGCGCTGCGCCAGGAACTCCAGGCCCATGCCGCCGCCGAGGAAGAGTCCCTCTATGCGACGATGCTGGCCTGCCCCGACCTTCGCGACGAAGCGCGCCACTCCGTTTCGGAGCACAAGGAGATCGACGATTTCCTGGGCGAGCTGCTGGACATCGACATGAGTTCCAGCGCCTGGCTCATGAAGTTCAAGGACATGCGCCACCGCTACCTGCATCACATCGACGAGGAAGAGGAAGAGATGTTCCCCTCGGCCGCGAAGACACTCTCCGCGGACGCCGAAAGGACGATGGCGAAGACTTTCGAGAACCGCAAACCCAAGGAACTCCAGCTGGCGGCGGAACAGAAGCCGGGCGATGAGCGCGAATAGCCGGCCCAGCCCCGCCGCGCCGTTCGGTGCGTTTGCGAACGCGCCGAACGCGCCATGCGGTACGGGAACATCCGGGGCTTTGGCGGCGTTGCTTCGTTAACAACCAGGAGGAGACCTGCCATGGAAAGCCACGTCCGCGAGAGGTTCTGGAAAGCCTTCGCCGCCAGCCCGTTCATGATGATCAAGCTCGATGCCGCACATGGCCATGCCGAGCCGATGACCGCCCTGCTCGACAAGGAAGCGCACCACGCCGTGTGGTTCTTCTGCAAGCGGGACAACCGCATCGGCGCCGGCGGCCGCGCGATGGGCCAGGTCATGACCAAGGGCCACGATGTATTCGCCTGCGTTTCCGGCACACTGGTCGAGGAAACCGACCGCGCCGTGCGCGACAAGCATTGGAGCAATGCCGTGGAGGCATGGTTCCCCAACGGCAAGGACGATCCCTCCATCGTCATGCTGCGTTTCGAGGTCGACGATGCCGAAGTCTGGACTTCGGACGTCGGGATCACCGGCCTGTTCAAGCTGGCGACCGGCGGTACGATCGATCCGTCAAAGGCTGGCGAGCACGAGGTAGGCGCGGTCTGAATCCCTCGTCGATCGCGCGACCGAGTGCTCCCGGGGGGCGCGAAGGCCAGCCCCTTCGCGCCCCTTCTCGTGTCCGGCCGTAAGGGTCAGGGCGTCAGAGGAAGGATCGGGACTGCTTGAGCACCATGTTGCACACGGTCTTGCGAACGGACTTGGGCGCCTTGTCCAGAGAATAAGGCGCCTTGCCTGCGCTGATGAGGTTGCCCGAAGTGCCGGACTGGTAGTCCTCCGATTGCTGGGACACCTCCGGCTTCTTGGAAAGCTGGCCGAAGACGGAATTGCCCTCCACCGAATCCACCAGCTTCTGCTTCATGCAATAGCTCAGAACACCCGCGGCATTGCCTGCGCCGGTGGAAGCGACATCGGGCAAGGCCGAGCTGCCGATGGCGCCAGGATTGATCTGGCTGGGGATTTGCGCCTGCGCGGTGCCAGTCAGCACGGCGAGTGCGATGAGGGGGAAAGTGTAGCGGCGAAGCGTCATGGTCGGCTCCCTGCAAAAGGCCTGGGACCGAAACGGTCCCAAGCCTTGCGGCCATACCATACCCTATCCCCGCCGTCAGGCAGGAAGCATCCCCATCAGGCGCGAAGCAGCGGTTCCAGTTCGGCGGGACGGGCGTGGTCCGGGCAGTCTTCCATCGCGTAAGCGATGGCGGAGAGGATAGCCTGCCGGGAAAACGGCTTCTGGACGATGCCCACCGCGGTCTGGGCCGGCTTGTCGATCTGGCCGGGATTGGCGGTCACGTAGATCACGCGGGCGCCGAAGCGCAGGGCGAGATCGCGCGCCACGGCCGGGCCGGTGAGCCCGTCGCGCAAGTTGAGATCGACCAGCGCAACATCCGGGGCTTCCCCGAATGCCGCCACGGAGGCGGCATCGGGGAAAGTGCCCAGGACGGCGTGGCCGCCGTCCGAAAGGATGTCTTCGAGTTGTAGCGCCACCAGAAACTCATCTTCGACGATGAGGATCTTGGCGGCTGCCTGTATCATCGCGCCCAAGACACTGTTCCCAAAGACTCAGGCCGTGAAAGCGAGGGCCTTGAAAGCGAGGGCCTCGAAAGCAAGCGCGTTGTAAGCGACCGGGGGGCCGCTGCGGCGTCAGGCTGCGATGGCATCCCGTTCGTCCACGTTGGCGATCTTCACCAGTTCGGCGAAGAAGGCGTCGATTGCTTCGCCGGTGAGGACGAAGTTGTGGCGGAAATCGGGAAGCTGGCCCGACTCGATCACCTTCGACAGCATCGCGCGGGCGCGGCAGATGCGGCTCTTCACGGTACCCAGGGCAATGCCGCAGATACGCGCGATTTCCTCGTAGGAAAGATTGCCGGCAGCCACGAGGATCAGGGCCTCGCGATAGGTTTCCGGAATGGCGGTGAGTGCACGAAGCACGTCCGCCAGTTCGACAGCGCTTTCCTGGCTGGCTTCGGCGCGCAGGATGCGTTCCGCCGCCAGTTCGTCGTACTCGCCGTGGAAGCGGGCGCGGCGGGCTTCGCTATAGAAGTGGTTGCGCAGGATCGTGAAGGTCCAGGCCTTGAAGTTGGTGCCCGCTGCATAACGCTCGCGTGCGGCCCATGCGCGCAGCATGGCTTCCTGGGCGAGATCGTCGGCACGATCGCGGCAGCCGCAGAGGCCGCGGGCGAATGCACGAAGATGCGGCGCCACTTCGGCAAGCGCGCGCTTGAAATCCCGGTCGCTGAGGGCTGCCACTGGCACGGCCACGGCCTTCACTGTTTCGGTGCCGGCGCTGGTTTCGGTTGCTGCGGACATTGCGTTCCCTCCTTGGCTGACCACCGTTTCATGGTCCGTCGAATTGGCAAACGCGACTAATGCACACAAAGTTCCCGAAGAGTTCCGCAGACACGCAGCAGCGACGGTTTTCTACGTTCGATACAAGACAGAACGAGCCGGATGCGCGATCTTCAGTGAAACCCGCGAGTTGGCAGCCTCGATGGTCCAGGCTCGGCAACTCGCAACCGCAGGTCACATCCACGGCAGCCAGTGCAATTTTTTTCGTTCATCTTGGGAACATCGCCGGCCCGTAAACTTTGAGGCCTCCGTCCACTCGAAAGTGAACGAAGGCCTCCGGGATCGGGTCACCACCGGTTTGCGGGGGGTGGGGGAGCCAGTGGTGATACCGAGCAAACGAGCGACCCTCGACTTGGTTCCCGCGAATGCTGGCTTTCGGAGAAAAATTTTGAGGTTGCCCTGCACCCCTTGCGGCGTCAGAAATCGATGACTGGTCGGGAGGGGCGCGGGCCACCGATACGATGAAGAACACAGGAAGATGACTTCCCACGATCCGAGGAATTTCAATGTCCGTCTCTGATCAGATCGCCATGCAGCTGCCCTATCTGCGCCGTTACGCACGCGCGCTGACCGGCTCGCAGCAGTCGGGCGATACTTACGTTCGCGCCACTCTGGAAGCGGCCCTGGCCGACAAGCTGCTGCGCGAGGATATCGCCCGCAGCCGCGCCGCGCTCTACGCCGCCTTTACCCGCATCTGGGCGACCGGCCATGTCGAGGAGCCCGGCCTTTCGGGCGAGAGCGGCCAGCACGAACAGGCGGCGCAGACCCGCCTCGCCACGATTGCGCCCACCCATCGCCAGGCCCTGCTGCTGACCACGGTGGAAGAATTCTCGCGTGAGGATACTGCCCGCATTCTTGCGGTTTCGCCCGAAGAGGTCGATGCCCTGGTTGCCCAGGCGATCCTCGAGATCGAGAGCGAAAGCACCACCGACGTTCTCATCATCGAGGACGAGCCGCTGATCTCCATGCAGCTCGAAGGCCTCGTCAGCGAACTGGGCCACCGCGTGGTCGGCACTGCCGCCACCCATGCCCAGGCGCTCGACATCTTCGAACGCTCGCCTGCCGGACTGGTGCTGGCCGATATCCAGCTGGCCGATGGCAGCTCGGGCATCGAAGCGGTGGAAGACCTGCTCAAGTTCGGCGACGTGCCGGTGATCTTCATCACCGCCTATCCCGAACGCCTGCTCACCGGCGAGCGTCCGGAGCCGACTTACCTCGTCACCAAGCCCTTCCAGGAAGCGACCGTGCGCGCGGCGATCAGCCAGGCGCTGTTCTTCGGTTCGAGCAAGCCGCTCGGCTGAACCTGTTCCAGACTTCGGCGTCGCGCCCGGCCCAGCGGCCGGCGCGGCGCTGACGCGTTCAGGCCGCTGATACGGGCTCGACGCATGAAACATACCGGCGCGGGTGAAGGGCAGTCGCCCTCCCGCCCCCGCCGCTTATCCGCTCGTCACACCCGAGGCGCGCTTCTGCGCTCCCCTGCGTCCAGCGGCGGCAAAGTCCGGCCGAAACGGTCGCGCGGGGTCTGCTCGTCGAACGAGAGCGGCGGCGGCTGGAAACCGAGGTGGCGCACGACCGCCTCGTGGATCGGCGCCAGGAACCGCACGCCGGCGCATCCCCCCACTTGCCAGACGACTTCCCCCGGCACGAGCTGGTCGCGGCAGAGATCCAGCTCCAGCCGCGTTCCCCTGCCGGGTCCGTCCTTCGGAAATTCCAGCATGCAGCCACCGGCCGACAGGTCGTAGAGGAAAGCGCTCCCCACCGTTTCCCCGTCCCGGCATTCGATCTTCTTTTCGACGATGTGTCGATCCCAGCTACGCGCGTCCATGTCCCACCTCCCGGATGAACGATTGTTCATCCTAATCGGCATTCACCTAAGTTTTGGTGAAAATGCCGAAAGACGACATGGAGTACCGGCGCGCGCTATTTGCGGTCGGTCCTCAGCGCGAATTCGCGGCTGGCGCGCACCGGCACCTTGAGGCGGCATTCGACGCCTTCCGGCTTGAAGCGAAGATCCACTTCGGACTTGAGTTCGTGCGCGACGATCTTCTCGATGAGGTCGCGGCCGAACCCGCGCTTGACGGGTTCGCGCACGGGCGGACCGCCCTCCTCGCGCCAATCGAGTTCGGCCAGATCCGGGCTGACCAGCACCCAGTTGACGTGAATACGCCCGCCGCTGCTGCTGAGCGCGCCGTACTTGGCGGCATTGGTCGCCAGCTCGTGAATGGCCAGGCCCAGCGACATCGCGTCGTTGGGGGCCAGGCGGATCTCCGGGCCGGACAGCTCGACGTGGCTTTCGTTGCCCTCCATGTAAGGCGCCAGTTCGGAGCGGACGACGTCGCCCAGGATCGCGTGAGTCCAGTCGGACTGCGAGAGCAAGTCGTGCGTGGCCGAAAGCGCCCGGATGCGGGCGGTGAGGCTCTCGGTGAAATCGTCGATGTCCGAGGCCCGCCGCCGGGTGAGCGCGGCGATCGACAGCACGTTGGCAAGGGTATTCTTGACGCGGTGGTTAAGCTCGCGCGTCAGCGAATTGCGGATCGCGGCCTGGCTCTGCAGCCATTCCAGCACCATGCGGTCTTCCGCCGCACGCCGCGTGATCAGCCGGCCGATCGCCATGACCATCAGCGAGGCCAGCGCGCCGAAGAACAGGGTGATGCGCGAGGCGGTCGACAGCACGCCGCTCTTGCGGTCGCTGATGACGACCACCCAGGTATGGCTGCCGAGATCGATCCGGCGCTCCATCTGCGGCCCCGAGGAACCCTCGGTGCGCCGTTCGGCCAGGAGTTTTTCCGGCTCCACCGCGCCGTCATAGACGCCGAGGTCGATATTGTTGTTGCGGTAGAGTTCGCTGGCGGATTCCAGGAAAGTCTCGGCGCGAAACGGGCTGAACACGAAGCCCTTCACCTGCCCGCCGGAGCGCGGCGCGATGACGGGCATGTAGATGAGGAAGCCCGGCGTCTGCTTCCTGTCGCTGACGTCCTGGACCAGGTGGACTTTGCCCGAGGCAACCGGCTTGCCCAGCTTGATCGCCCGCTCCATCGCCGCGCGGCGAACGTCCTCCGACAGCATGTCGTAGCCCAGCGCGGCACGGTTCGTGCCGTCGTCGGGTTCGAGATAGACGATTGGCGCCAGATTGCGCCGCGAAACGTCGGGACGGGGATAGACCAGGAAGTCCGGTCGGTCGCTGCCCTGGATCGACAGTTCCAGGTTCGAAAGGCGGTCGGCCGGCACCAGCGGTGCCCAGCCCATGCCCAGCGAGCCGTAGAGATCGCCCTTGCCCTGAAGGTCCTCCGCGAAAGAGCGGAACTGATCGGCACTGACGTTTTCCTGAGTCGCGAAGAGCGCGGCCCCGGCGCGTAGCAACGCAATGTTCTCCGTGGCGCGGCGCTGCAACGCCGAAGCGATCTCGGTAAGATTGCGGTCCAGTTCGACCTGCCGCGTCTGGCGATCGGCCCGCTCGATGGCCATGACCGAAACCGCCGTAGTGATCGAGGCGATCACGAACAGCAGGAACGGCCAGCCGCGTGGGTACTTGTGGAACCACGCCTGTTTCTGAACCCTGTCCAGCAGGGCTTGGTCAATCACCGGAAATCCACGCCATTTCAGCCGAGCCGAATCACTTCTCAAGAGCATTGCCATGCTCCGGACCATTCGCAAGCCAGCCCAGGACAAGACTTCATAGCAGAGGGAACCAAGACAGGCCTCGATTGTTCCAACGAAAACGACGTTCGGTTGCCTTGCCGGCGATAGGACAGCGATCAGGTGTGCCATCGACGGCGTTGCAACGCGGTTGCAGCATGACTCTTGACCCGCTCCCCGCCAGCAAGCAAGTGTTCAGGTTGCGATGGAGTCAAAGTTGAATCAATCCGAAGGACATGGCGCCGACCGCCGCGTCGCCCCTGGAGGGGGTGATACGGCAACGCCTGGGCTACCGCCGGAACTCCGCAAGGACGGCGAACCGGGCTGGGCCGGAGGGTTGAGGAAGCTTTACAACTCCGTGGTGGACGAACCGCTTCCGGACAGCTTCAAGGATCTTCTCAAGAAGCTGGACGGGGCGGACGATGCCTGACGCCAAGGCTTCCTTGCCCGGCCGGTCAGGCGCCGAAAGCCCACCCCACTCCCCCACCCCGCCCGAACCGACGAGCACCGCAAAGGAACCCGCGGCAACGCGCGTCGATCCCAGCATTCCCCGGCCCGAGGACGATGAGTTCCGCCGCGAACTCCTGACCGTGCTGCCGCATTTGCGCGCCTTCGCCCGCGGCTTGTCCGGCCGTCCGGATTTCGCGGACGACCTCGTGCAGGAGGCCGCGATCAAGGCCTGGACCGCGCGCGACCGCTACACGGCAGGCACCAACATGCGCGCCTGGACTTTCGCGATCCTGCGCAACCACTACTTGTCCGAGCTGCGCAAGAGCAAGCGCCAGACCGACCTCGACGAAGGCGCGGTGGAGCGGATGCTGGTGATGGAGGCCGATCAGGAAGGCCCGCTGCATCTCGGCGACATGGAGACAGCCCTGCAGAAGCTGGCCCCCGAGCGGCGCGAGGCCGTGCTGCTGGTCGGCGCCTCGGGGTTCAGCTACGAGGAAGCGGCCCAGATCGCCTGTTGCCCCATCGGCACGATGAAAAGCCGCGTCGCTCGCGCTCGCGCCGACCTGGCCCGCATGCTGGATGGCGAGGCCGACCTGCTGGAAGTGGGCGAGCGCCGCAAGGGCTGACGGCCCCATCGGCCGGACTGGCCGAGATTGCTCCAACCCATGTCGTGCCTGGGGCTCGCTGGCCGCGAAAGTTCCGTTGAACGTCCACCGCAATGATCTGGCTCGGCAGCCGCGAGGGGGCCAATCGCTCTCCCTCGCGGTGCCGTCTCGCCTTGCCGGAAGCCTCAGCCCCGGGCGGTGTCGATGGTGTGTTCGGCCATGACGGCCCAATCGCGGTCCGCATGGCCGGCCGCAATGGCCTCCCCCATGCGCGCGTGCACGGCATCGAGCATCGGCAGGCTGCCTTGCGTGCCCGGAGCGGTTTCCGCCGCCAGTTCTCGCGCCAGGCGAAGGTCCTTGAGGCCGAGCACGGCCTTGAAGCCCGGTTCGTATTCGCGCGCGGAAATGATGCCCGAATAGTTCTGATAGACCCGGCTGCCGAACAGGGTGCCCAGGATCAGCTCGAAGAACTTCTCGCGCGGGAGGCCCTTGCCTTCGGTCAGCACGACGGCTTCAGCCATGCCCTCGATGGCCATGGTGATCATCATGTTGCAAGCGATCTTGGCGGCATTGGCCACCGTGGCGTCCTCGCCCATGTCCCAGACCTTGCCGGCGATCGCCGCGAAGACCGGCTCCAGCCGCGCGGCATGTTCGGCGGGACCGCCGAGGATCACGTTGAGCTGGCCCGCCGCCGCCACATCGGGACGGCCGAGCACCGGCGCCGAAAGATAGCCCACGCCCGCCGCCGCATGACGCTCCACCAGTTCGCGCGCGAAAGCGACCGAGATCGTGGAGCACACGAGGTGGATGACGCTTTTCGGCGCTGCATCCAGCACACCGCTGTCCAGCAGGACCTGCCGGATGGCCCCGTCCTCGGAGAGCATGGTCAGCACCGCGTCGCCGGTGAAGGCCTCTGCCGGGGTGGCAACCATCTCGACGCCGTCCACCGCGCCGCCCGAACGATTCCACGCCCGCACCCGGTGCCCTGCCGCCGCCAGGTTGCGCGCCATGGCGCTGCCCATCGCGCCCAGACCGATGAAGCCGATGTCCATATTCAATTCCCGAAAAAAGGAGGAAACAGGTGTGCCGGACATGCTGCGGGCCGGATCGCGCCTTTCAGCGGCGACCCGGCCCGTTTCAGCATGTCATGTCACCCCGCGCATCGCTGCGCGAAGCGAGAAATCAGGCCGGATAGGTCCAGGCCGTGCCGCGGTCGAAGTTGTCCGACGCGAACTTCCAGTTGATGAGGTTCTCCAGAACCGTCTTCACGTAGGCCGGGCGCTTGTTCATCTGGTCGATGTAGTAGGCGTGCTCCCAGACATCGATGGTGATGAGCGGGTTGACGTCGGTGGTGATCGGCGTGCCCGCATCATGGGTCGAGATGACCTTGAGCTTGCCACCGTCCACGACGAGCCATGCCCAGCCCGAAGCGAAGTGATTGACGGCTTCGTTCGAGAGCGCTTCGAGCAGCGCGTCCAGCGAACCGAAGTCGTTGGTGATCGCGGCCAGCAGGCTTTCGCTCGGCGCGGTCTTTTCCGGGCTCAGCGAGTGCCAGTAGAAACCGTGGTTCCAGGTCTGGGCGGCATTGTTGAACAGCGGGCCCGAAGCGAGCTTGGCGATTTCCTCGACCGACTTGTCGGCGTTGTCCGTGCCTTCGACGGCAGCGTTCAGCTTGTCGACGTACGTCTTGTGGTGAGCGCCGTGGTGAATTTCGAGCGTCTTGGCCGAGATATGCGGTTCGAGCGCGTCCTGCGCGTAGGGCAGCGGCATCAGCTGAATGGTCATGGCTGTCTTCCTGTTTCAGGTTGTCAAAGGCTTGGACCTGCACGCCCACCTTGGCAGGGTTGGACGGCACGTCATATGGGACGTCGAACTTTCGGGGGCTATGTCTGCCCTCTTGCCCGACAATTCAAGCATCTATTGGCGGCATTTTGATTGCACGGCCGGATAGTTTCGCTTCGCACCGGGTGCCTGTGCCTTCCCCTTGCCCAGGAAAGGCGACACCGGGAAATGGGCCTGACGAAAGGAGCCGGCCCAACGAAAGAAGGATGGCGGAACCCGCCATCCTTCCTGTCTTCTTGCGATGAGGGTCGCGGAACGGATCAGTGCTGTTCCTTGATCCGGTCTGCCTTTTCTTCCAGCGCGTCCGACTTGGCCTCGCCTGCCGCCTGGACGGCATCGGCCTTTTCATCCACGGCCTCGGAAGCAGCGCCGGTCATCTGGTCCGCCTGGTCGCGCATGGCGTCTGCGGCGGAGTCGGACGACTGCTCGACCGCGTCGGCCTGCTGCTCGGTGGCATCGTCCGCCTTGTTGTTGCAGGCCGCGAGGCCCAGCGAACCGGCAGCGACGACAGCGATCATGGCAAGACGCGAAGTGTTGATGGCTTTCATGTCAGGCTTCCTTATCCCTGTTGAAAAGGGCGCGTTCGGGGTTGGAGGACGCGCCAGCCTCCTTGGCGACTTATGAGAGTCGCAACCTACCGTTTAGCCGCCAATCTTAGCGAATGGAACCGCGACGGAAGAGGTTCACGATCGCCAGAAGGACAACCGCACCCAGGAACGAAGCGAACAGCGACATGATGTCGAACGCACCGCTGGTGATGGGCGCACCGCCGATCAGCGGGGTGATGATGAGGCCCGCGATCAGGGCGCCGACGACACCGACGACCACGTTGAGGAAGACGCCCTGCTGCGCATCGGTGCGCATGAGGATCGAAGCGAGCCAGCCGATGACGCCACCGACCAGGAGAATAAGAAGTAGAGTCATTGTTGCTTCTCCGAAATTGTCTCGTTGGCGGAATAACGATGATGTCGAGCCATGGTTCCGCAACATGTGATCGTCCTGCCGCAGCACAGGCGATTCGTCGGCACCGTTCGCCACTTGCGGGACCTTTCGCAGGCGCGACTTGTTTTCCCGGCACCGGGGTTGGCCCGGTGGGTCTCGACGGGGAAGGAGCAGGTCTTGCACGCACCGCGACGCGACAGGTGGGTTTCCGCACTGGCATCGGCCACCGTCGTCGGTGCCGGGCTGGCCGCCCTGGCGTTCGGGCTGGGCGTGGACCTGCCGCAGCTTCCTGACCGCGCTGCGCTGACGGCCATGGTGACCGTGCCGGATCGGCCGCCTCCCACGCCCACACCGACGCCCACCCCCTCACCGCGCAAGCAAGAGTCCGCCGCAGCGCCCAAGGCCGCCCCTGCGCCCGAGGGACGCAGGGCCAGGGCCGTGCCCCTGGTCGTGCCGCCGCCGCGGATCGTCCTGCCCGTTGCCCCGCCGATCATCGCCGCGCCGCGCCCCGGACAGGGCGCGCAATCGTCCCAGGGCACGGGAAACAGCGGATCCGGCCCCGGTGCGGGCGGCGCCGGGAGAGGCAACGGCGGCGGCGGCCAAGGCGGCGAGGGATCGGGCGCGAATGCCGGCGTGGCGCAATTCCCCCGCCAGACCTCCGGACGCCTCCACTACTCCGACCTGCCGCCCGACTTGCGCAAGTCCCGCAGCGGCGGCGACATCACGGTACGCTACCGGATCGGGACGGACGGCCGGGTCAGCGGCTGCACCGTGGTTTCCTCCAGCGGCCGACCGGACCTCGACGCCGGCACCTGCCAGCGCATCACCGAACGCTTTCGGTTCCGCCCGGCCCGCGACGCCCGCGGCGATCCGGTGCCTTTCGTCATGACCGAGACCCATGGATGGGACGATGTCCAGGAAGGCCCGTGACGCGGCCTGTGCGACCGGCTAGTGAAGCGCTCCCATCGAGAAACGCGCGTCACGGACGCCCAGCACCAACGGAAGAGGTAAGACCATGGCCACGATCGACGAAACCCATGACCGCGCTCTGCGCTCCTGGGTCGAAAGCGCGAACGGCCACGGCGATTTTCCGATCCAGAACCTGCCCCTCGGCGTCTTCTCGCGCCGCGATGAAGCTGCCCGGGGCGGCATCGCCATCGGGGACATGATCCTCGACCTCGGCGCGCTGGCCGCCACGACCCTGCTCGAAGGCGATGCGCTGGACGCCGCCCGCGCCGGAGCCGGCGAAACGCTCAATCCCCTGCTGGCCCTGGGTGCCGGCCCGCGCCGCGCGCTGCGCCGCCGTGTCTCCGCGCTCCTGGCCGAAGGCGCGGCCGAGCGCGCGCAAGTCGAAGCGCTGCTGGTGCCGATGGCCGAAGCCACGCTGCACCTGCCCGCGCGCATCGCGGACTACACCGATTTCTACGTCGGCATCCATCACGCCACCAATATCGGCAAACTGTTCCGCCCCGACAATCCGCTGCTGCCCAACTACAAGCACGTTCCCATCGGCTATCACGGCCGTGCCTCCACCGTACGGGCGAGCGGCGCCCCGGTGATCCGCCCCAACGGCCAGACCAAGGCGCCCGATGCCGAAGCGCCTGCGTTCGGCCCCATCGGACGGCTGGATTACGAATTGGAACTCGGCGTGTGGATGGCGCAGGGCAACACGCTCGGCCAGCCCATCGCCATCGACGCGGCGCTCGACCATGTCGCCGGACTGACCCTGCTCAACGACTGGTCGGCGCGCGATGTCCAGGCCTGGGAATATCAGCCGCTCGGGCCGTTCCTCGCCAAGAACTTCCTCACCACCGTCTCGCCCTGGATCGTGACCATGGAAGCGCTCGCCCCGTTCCGCATGGCCCAGCCCGCGCGGCCCGAAGGCGACCCGCGCCCCCTGCCCTATCTCTGGAACGAGGCCGACCAGCGCGAGGGCGCGCTTGCGCTGGACCTCGAAGTCAGCCTCAGCACCCGGACGATGCGCGACCAGGGCCTGCCCGCCCAGCGCCTCAGCCGCGGCCCGGCCTGCAACATGTACTGGACGATCGCGCAGATGGTGACGCACCATGCATCGAACGGCTGCGAGATGAACCCGGGCGATCTGCTGGGCACCGGCACGATCTCCGGCCCCGAGGACGGCTCGCAGGGCAGCCTCATGGAGATCACCCGCTCCGGCCGGGAAGCCCTGACCCTGCCCACCGGCGAAACGCGCACCTTCCTTCAGGACGGCGACGAACTGGCGCTGTCCGGCCGCTTCGTGGCGGAAGGCGCCGTGTCGATCGGGTTCGGGGCCTGCACCGGGGTGGTGCAGCCGGCGATGGCCCTGAACTAGTGCGGCAGGGTTTGCCGGGGTAGCGCCACAACCGGACTACCTCGGCGCCGTTCGATTACCGGGATCCGCTCAAAGCCAGTCGTTCGCGCGGTACCACTCGGCCGTGGCGCGCAGACCGTCGCGCGTATCGATACGCGGCTCCCAGATCGAGGCCGGCACCCCCGCCCCCGCGCTGACCACCCAGTCCGGGTGGCTGAAATAGGCCGCGCGGTCGGCGGTCATCTTCGCCCCGTCGCCGCGCAGGAACTGGTCCACCTTCGCCGCCTTGCGCAGCGCTCCGGCGGAAAGCGACAGTACGCGCGCACGGCGGCCGACGGCTGCACCGATGGCGCGGGCCATCTCGGCATTGTCCCAGCCGTGGACTTTGCCGTCGTCCGGTTCGAACAGCTTGCCGGTCACGTCCTCGCCGCCCGGAACCAGCGCCACCAGCAGGCGGGCAAGGTCCTCGACATGGATCATCGAGGCGCTGCCGCCCTTGGGCACCGGCACGAGGCCCCAGCGCGCCGCGCGGAACAGCTCGAACATTTCCTTGTCGCGCGGGCCGTAGATCGCGGGCGGGCGCACGATGGTCCAATCGAGCGGGCTGGCGCGCAAGAGCTTCTCGGCCTTGGCCTTGGAGGCCCCGTAGGCGGAGAGCTGCGGTTCGCGCGCGGAGAGCGAGGAGACGAATACGAAGCGCCGGATGCCCTTGGCCACGGCCGTCTCGATCAGGTTCAGCGTCCCGGCGACATTGCCCGCTTCGTATCCGGCCGGGTCGGGCGCATTGACCACGCCGGCAACGTGGAGGATCGCCTCCGCCCCGCGCGTCAGTTCGGAAAGGGAGCCGGTGTCGCGCAGTTCGCCGCGCACCCAGGTGACGTTCGGGCGCGGCTCCTGTTCGCGGCGGGCGAGCGCGCGGACATCGTATCCGGCGGCAACGGCCTCATCGAGCAGGCTCTGGCCAACGAAGCCGGTGGCGCCGGTCAGCGCGATGGTGGGGCGGTCGAGTTCCATTACTTCAAGACAAGCTGATCGCGATGCACGACGGATGAACGGGGCGCATAACCGAGCACTTCGGCCTGCTCGCTGGAGTGCAGCCCGCGGATCGCGGTGCATTCGCCAGCGTGATATTCGGAAAGGCCATGGGCCAGGACCCGTGCCTCGGGGTCGACGATGGCTACCGGGTCGCCGCGTTCGAAGGCTCCCTCCACGCGCGTCACGCCCTTGGCCAGCAAGCTCGATCCCCGCAGCAGGGCAGCGGCTGCCCCGGCATCGACGTGGATGCTGCCCTTCAGCCGCAGCCGTCCGCCAAGCCAGGCCTTGCGCGCGCCGGCCCGGCGGCGCGGCAGGAACAGTGTGCCGATGCCCTCGCCGATGATCCGCGCGACCGGGCGTTCATGCTGGCCATTGCCGATGACGAGGCAGATTCCGGCCAGTTCCGCGATCTCTGCGGCCTGCAGCTTCGAAACCATCCCGCCCGAGCCCATGCCCGAATTCGATTCGGTACTGGCCATGGCGTGGACCTCGCCGGTCACGCCTTCGACCACCGGGATCATCCTGGCACCCGGCTCCCGCGGATGGCGATCGTAGAGCCCGTCGATATCGGAGAGCAGCAGCACGGCGCTGGCCTGCGCGGCCTGGGCGACGCGCGCGGCAAGGCGGTCGTTGTCGCCGAAGCGGATTTCCTGCGTGGCGACCGAATCGTTCTCGTTGATCACCGGCACGGCCCCCGCATCGAGCAGCCGCGTGAGCGTGGCCGTGACGTTGAGGTAGCGGCGGCGGTCTTCAAGGTCTTCCAGCGTCAGCAGCATCTGCGCGGCAGTGAGGCCGTGGCTGCCGAGCAATTCCGCCCAGAGGCCGGAAAGCGCGATCTGACCGACGGCGGCCGCCGCCTGGGCATCGGCCAGCGAGCCGCGCCCGCCCTTTTCCAGGCCGAGCGTGGCCGCGCCAAGGGCGATCGCGCCGGAGGAAACCACGATCACATCCTGCCCGCGTGCGCGCGCCTCGGCGATTTCCGCCACCAGCGCCGTCAGCCACGCGCGCCTTACGCCCTCTTTGCCGACGAGCAGCGCCGAGCCCACCTTGATGACGAGGCGGGGGGCAAGGGCTCTGTCGGAGAGATCGGAAAGACGCGATACAGGCATGGAGGCAGTGCCTCTAGGACAGTTGCCGCCCGCTGGAAAGCGCTCGCTTGCGAAAGGCGCTACGCCCCGTCCCGCCACGGGAACGGCGAGACGCCCGGATCAATCAGGCCGGATCGGTCAGGACGGGTCGATCAGGCCGGGTCGATAAGCACCGTCTGCGCCCGCCGCGCCTTTCGGGCCTTGAAGATTTCGTGACCGCTGACCAGCAGGATGCCCGCCAGGACCATCAGCGCACCGGCGATGAAGGCCGCGTCCAGTCGTTCGCCCAGCAGAACGACCCCGAACAGCACGCCGAACAGCGGCGTCATGAACGAGAGCACGCCCAGTCGCGAGGCCAGGTAGACGCGCAGGAGTCCGAACCAGACGAGCAGGCTGATCAGCGACATGAAGACCACCTGGAACACCATGCTCACGCCCAGCAGCACGGTCGGCCGCGCATATGTCTGCCCGGTGCCGACCGCCAGCAGCCCCAGCAGCACGAAAGCGCCGAGCAGCTGGTAGAGCGTGGTGACCGAACTGGGCGCCTGCGAGAGCCGGGAGAATCGCAGCGTCAGCGTCGTCGCGCCCCAGGCGGCGCCTGCGCCGATGCCCATGAGGTCCCCGATCCAGGCCGAATCGCGCCGCGGGCCGTCTGCTCCGCCGCCCAGGAACGAGACCGCGACGCCGCTGAAAGCCGCGGCGATGCCCAGCCATTGCAGCGGGCTCAGGCGTTCCTCGGGCACCCGAAAATGCAGGCCGAGCGCGGTGAAGATCGGGGCGGTGTAGAGGAAGATGCCCATGTGCGAGGCGCTGGTGAAGCGCAGCCCCTCGCCCATGAACAGATATTCGAGCGCAAAGAGCGCGCCGATCGCCAGCCCCGCCTTCCATGTCCCGCCGCGCAGGGCATGTCCTTCCTTCCGCATGAACACCAGCGCGGCGATGAACAGGGCCGCGATGCCCGAGCGCAAGGAAATCTGAAGCACCGGCGCTATGTCCGGAGCCGCTGCCTTCAGCGCCGTCTGCTGCATGCCCCAGATCGCGCAGAGGCCGACCATGAGCAGGGCCGCACGGCCGTCCACGGGTTTGCGCGAAAGAGGCTGGTCGATGTCCATGATCCGGCCCTTAGCGCCCGCGCCGGGGTGGCGGCAGTCCCTTTTTGTCGCGGCCATTCTCTCAGGTCCGACGATGCGGGTTCCATTTTAGATTTATGGTTCTAATTTTACATTTTTGGCCGATTCGAAACGAAACCGGCGCGAACAGGGAGAAGAACCGCGTGATCGACCGCCGAACCATGCTGGCCGCCACGGCCGCCGGGGCCACGCTTGTGAGCACCTCCACCCTGGCGCGCACGGCCAGGCCCGTCGATCCCAAGTTCCCGGACGGCTTCCTCTGGGGCGCGGCAACGGCGGCGCACCAGATCGAAGGCAACAACGTCAACAGCGATGTCTGGGCCATGGAGCACGCCAATCCCACGGTCTACATGGAACCCTCCGGCGACGCCGCGAACAGCCTGGCGCTCTGGCCGGTGGACCTCGACCTGGTGAAGGGCCTTGGGCTCAACACGTATCGCTTCAGCCTGGAATGGGCGCGCATCGAGCCTGCCAAGGGCCAGTTCTCGATCGCCATGCTCGATCATTACAAGGCCATGATCGAGGGCTGCAACGCGCGCGGCCTCAAGGCGATGGTGACGTTCAACCACTTCACCACGCCCGCCTGGTTCGCAGCGCAGGGCGGATGGTCCCATGCCGAGGCCCCTGCCCTTTTCGCCCGCTATTGCGATCGCGCAGCCCGCCATCTCGCCGCGGGGATCAGCCATGCCACCACCTTGAACGAGCCCAATCTCAGCGGCTTGCTGGACGTTGTGCTTCCCGGCGACATCGGGCCGCGCCTGCTCGGCGCGGACAAGGCCATGCAGGAAGCCGCCGCCCGCGAGCATGCCGTCGCCCGCTTCCTGCCCGGCAATCCGCTCTACGTCGCTGACCCGGAAGTGGTGCAGGGCAACCTCCTGGCCGGCCACAAGGCCGGGCGCGCGGCGATCAAGGCCGTGCGGAGCGACCTGCCGGTCGGGGTCAGCCTTGCCGTGATCGACGATCAGGCCGCCGGCCGCAACAGCCTGCGCGATGCCATGCGCGCCAAGCTCTACCTGCCCTGGCTGGAGGCCGCGCGCGGCAACGACTTCGTCGGTGTGCAGAACTACGAGCGGACCGTCTGGAACGACAAGGGCCGCCTGCCCCCGCCCAGCGGCGCGGAAACCAACGACGCCGGCTCCGAAATCTACCCGGCATCCCTCGCCGGCGCGGTGCGCTATGCCCATGCGGTCAGCGGCGTGCCGGTGGTCGTTACCGAGCACGGCATCAATTCGGCCGACGACACCAAGCGCGCGCGGCTGATCCCGGCAGCGCTGGGCGAACTCAAGCGCGCCATGGACGATGGCGTGCCCGTGCTCGGCTATATGCACTGGTCGCTGGTCGACAATTACGAATGGGTTTTCGGTTACAAGCCGCAGTTCGGCCTGCACACGCTCGATCGCACGACCTTCAAGCGCACACCCAAGCCCAGCGCTGCCGTGCTGGCCGCCATCGCCCGGCGCAATTCGCTCTGAGGAAGAGGCCTCAGCCCGCGGGCGTGGTGGGCGAAGGTGGTGGAGGCGACGGTGGTGGGGGCTGGGCCCCCTCGATCATGAACCACGGCGTCCCCCCGCCTTCATAGGGCGGCGCGGGATAGAGCCAGCGCAGCGCGTCCTCCGCCGCATGGTGATAGACGGTGGCATGCGAAGCGCTCTTGCTGAAATCGTCGTAGCGCAAGGTGACGCGGTCCGCCGGCTGGCTCTCGAGGAATGTGCGCAGCCGATCGATCCCGTCCTGCATGGTCCCACCCTCGTCGCCCACCGCCAGATAGAGGCGGGCCTTGGCAAGCCCCTTCACGCCGGCCGTCCGGTCGAGGTGAGCGAGCGGCCGGCGGTCGTCCCACCAGAGGCTGGGGCTGATCGCCACATAGTCGGCGAAAAGCGCGGGTTCGTTGAGCAGGGTATCGACCACGAAGAGGCCGGCCAGCGATTCACCCATGATCGCGCGGCGCTCTCCGGTGCGGAAGCGTGCTTCCACGAAGGGGATCACCTCCTGGCGCAGGAAGCGGCGAAAGCGATCCGCCCCGCCGCTTTCGGGAAATGCGGAGAGGTAGCGGGGATCTGTGGGCCGCGACGTCAGTTCCGCGCGGCGGTTCCTGGTTTGCACGCCGACCACGATCATCGGGCCATAGGTCCAGCTCAGCGAAGCAAGGTTGGCGAGGCCCGCGATATGCTGGAAGTCCTGATCGAGCGCGCCGTCCAGCAGGTAGACCACCGGATAGCGATCGTGCGACGCCGCGTAGCCGGTCGGCAGCCAGACGTTCACTTCGCGCGTGTCGCCCAGCACCGTCGAAGGGAGGCTGTAGCTCGTGCCGATCTCGATCGGACGGCTGGCGACCGGAGCGGGCTCTGCCGCAGCGGCGCGAAGGGGCGACAGGAACAAGCCCGCCGCCAGTGCCATGTGCATGATCTTCATGGCAAAGCTGTAGCCGGAGCGAGGCCCGGCGCCAACTCAAACCGTCACGGCGAACGACCCGGTGCCTCCGGGTCGGATCGCCGAAATCACGGCGCCGCCGTTAATATGCGGGCCGTCAATATGGGGGCGTCAAATAGCCGAGATCAAATCGGCGACCAGGGCTTGTCGTCGGATTCCTCGCGCTCGCCTTCGGGACGCTCGGTAACGGTGGCCGCGGGAAGGTAGTCGATCACCGCGTCCAGCAGCTTCGACATGCCCTTGCCGGTCGCGCCGGAGATCGGGAAGACTTCGTCCGCCCCGGCCTTCAGCAGTTCCTTGGCATAGGCCGCGGCCAGATCGTCGTCCACGAGGTCGATCTTGTTCAGCGCGACCAGGCGCGGCTTGTTCTCGAGATCGCCGCCATAGGCCGCCAGCTCTTCCTCGACGACATGCATCGCTTCCACCGGATCGGTGTTCGAGATGTCGATGAGGTGGACGAGCACACGGCAGCGTTCGATATGACCCAGGAAGCGGTCACCGATGCCCGCACCATCGGCGGCGCCAGCGATCAGGCCCGGAATGTCGGCCAGCACGAATTCGCGATTCTTGTGCATGACGACGCCAAGCTGCGGGCGCAGCGTGGTGAAGGCATAGTCGCCGACTTTCGCCTTGGCGTTCGACAGCTTGTTGATGAACGTGGACTTGCCTGCGTTCGGCATGCCGACCAGGCCGACGTCGGCCAGCAGCTTCAGGCGCAGCCATACCCACATTTCCTGTGCGGGAATGCCGGGCTGGTGCTGGCGCGGAGCGCGGTTGGTGGAGGTCTTGTAGCTGGCATTGCCGCGACCGCCCATGCCGCCTTCCATCAGCGTCACGCGCTGGCCGGCCTCGGTCAGGTCGGCCAGGACCGTTTCGCGATCCTCGTCGTCGACGATCTGGGTGCCGACGGGAACCTTGATGACCAGGTCCTTGCCGGCCGCGCCATTGCGGTTCTTGCCCATGCCGTGGCCGCCGCGGGGAGCCTTGAAATGCTGGGTGTAGCGGAAATCGATCAGGGTATTGAGGCCCGCAACCGCCTCGAACACGATGTCCGCGCCCTTCCCGCCATTGCCGCCGTCGGGTCCGCCGTACTCGACGTACTTCTCGCGCCGGAACGAAACCGCGCCGGGGCCGCCTCCGCCCGAACGGATGTAGATCTTGGCCTGGTCGAGAAAGTGCATCTTGTATGTTTCCGGCGCGTTCAAAGACGTTCAAAGGCGAAGGGACAGCGGCAGAGCCTTATCCGTCCATCGCAGATAAACAAAAAACCCGG
This sequence comes from Novosphingobium sp. BL-S-34, assembly GCF_056857015.1. Classification (NCBI taxonomy): domain Bacteria; kingdom Pseudomonadati; phylum Pseudomonadota; class Alphaproteobacteria; order Sphingomonadales; family Sphingomonadaceae; genus Novosphingobium; species Novosphingobium sp. BL-S-34. The sequence goes on along the minus strand of NZ_CM166472.1, from coordinate 2,872,167 downwards.
CCATGTCGCGTCAAACGCCTCATGCCGGGGTAGACCCGGGCAGACCCGGATCGCTTCAGAATTTCATACTGGTGGAGCCGAGGGGGATCGAACCCCTGACCTCGTCATTGCGAACGACGCGCTCTCCCATCTGAGCTACGGCCCCGTTCCAGTATTTTCGCTGGGACGACAAGCGCCTTCGCGAGGCGTCCCCTTAGCGAAGTGCTCTTCCGCATGAAAGAGCAAAAATGCACCGGGCCGAGATTCGATTCCCGAGATCTGGCACCCGAGACTCGCCCTGAATTCGGCCGGAGAACTGGCCCTGTCAGGTTCGGAGCGAGGCAGGATCGCGGCCTTGCGCGCCCCTGCCCGCTCGTCCCTTCGGGCTTACCGCGAGTAGGCCTGCTGGCTCACCGTGGGCGCTGCCGCCACCGGCGTCGTGCCCGAAGGCGCGCTGGCCGAGGCGCCCGCGCCGTAGCGCGCTTCCCAGGCGGCCAGATCGGCGCGGTACTGGTCGTAGCTGTTGAAGAACTCCTTGAAGGGAGCCTCCGCCTTGGCAAGCCCGCTCACCGCGAAACCGTCAAGCTGACCGGCCGGCACGGCCTGGAGGTCGACCGCGAGACCCATCGCCGCGTTGCAGAGCGCGGGAACGACGGGGGGCAGCGCGAAGAAGTTGTAGACCTGGGTCTGATAGGCTTCGCGCTCGCGGACGGACTTGGCGCCGAACCGCGACTTGAATTCCTTGTCGAGTTCCTTGTTGGCCGCCGTCAGGCTCTTGACGTGCTTCTTCAGGAAGTCCTTGTAGCCCGCCAGGATCGGCTCGTACTGCGGCCCGACGCAGTTCAGCGCCGCGACGTTGTAGGCAGAGCGCAGGTTCCACAGGGACTGGGCAGCCGAGATGCCCGAATTCACCGTGCGGCGCGAACCGTCCACGGCCAAGACCGGCACGATCATGTTCGGCGCGGCGCCCAGCGGCGGCATCGGCCGCGGCGGGATCACCACCACGGGCGGCGGCGGCGGCGGCGCAACGGCAACCTCCTTGGGTCCGCAACCGGACAGCATGGCGACGAGCGAGCCCGTCATAATGGCAAGGCCGCGCAAAAGGCCTTTTTTCTTCAGGTTTACCACCCCGGACACTCCAGTTCTCACGATGGCCGGGATTCTATCTCGTCTTGACTCCAATGAAAATGCCCGGTGCGACGAATCGCACCGGGCATGATCGTTTCATCCGTCAAAAAACGGTGGATTAACGGCGATCGCCCAGGAAGCTCAGCAGGAACTGGAACATGTTGATGAAGTCCAGGTAAAGGCTGAGCGCGCCCATCACCACGGCCTTGCCGAGGAACTCGGTGCCGCGAAGCTGTGCGTACTGGTTCTTGAGCATCTGCGTGTCATAGGCGGTGAGGCCGGCGAAGATCAGCACGCCAAGCACCGAGATCGCCAGCTGCAGCACCGTCGAACCCACGAAGATGTTGATCAGCATCGCGATCAGAATGCCGAACAGGCCCATGATCAGGAACGTGCCGAAGCCCGAAAGGTCCTTCTTGGTGGTATAGCCCACCAGGCTCAGACCCGCGAAGGCCGCAGCCGTTGCGAAGAAGGTGGTGGCGATCGACGTGGCGGTGAAGGCCAGGAAGATCGTCGACAGCGACAGACCCATGACCACGCAGAAGCCCCAATAGAGCATCTGGAGGGTCGAGGTCTTCATACGGTTCAGGCCGAAGTTCATCGCCATCACGAAGCCCAGCGGGGCGAGCATGATGACCCAACGCAGCGGGGTGGTCAGCACCTGCATCGCCATGCCGGAGGAAGCGAACAACAGCGCCACGATGCCCGACAGCAGCACGCCCGAGGCCATGTAGTTGTAGATGGACAGCATGTAGCTGCGCAGGCCCGCGTCATACGTGGCCCGGCCGGCTTCGCGTCCGTCAAGGCTCGGAGACGCACCGAAGCCCGTGCCGGGCTGGGGGTCGTTCCAATTCGCCATTTCAAACTCCCTTTCACAGGCGCTTGCGAAATGCGGCACCCGTACAGGCACGAATATCTGCTGTCCGGCCTCCGAATTCAAGGAAAACCGGCGGATCGACTTTGTGTCAAAATGTAAAGACTGTCGGAACCCGCCGGAATACGGCGATCAGGCCTTGCGGGCCTCCGCGGCCATTTCGGCATTACGGTCGCGCGAGGCCGCCATCGTGGCCGCAATCAGGCGCGTCAGGGCGTCGTCCGCATCGAGCACGTTCATGCCGGCGCGGGTCGACCCACCGGGGCTGGCCACCTTGTCCGCCAGTTCGCCGGCCGAGAACGGCGAGGCGGCCGCGAGCTGCGCCGCCCCTTCGACCATGGCCAGGGCAAGCCGCTGCGACTGCGCCTCGTCCAGCCCGAGCGACACGGCCCCTGCCGTCAGCGCGTCGATGAAACGGTAGACGAAGGCGGGGCCGCAGCCTGCCAGCGCCGTGACGGAATCGAACAGCGCCTCTTCCGCCAGCCACTCCGGGGTGCCGAGATGGGCCATCATCGCCGTGACCGCTGCGCGCCCCGTCTCATCGAGACCACGCGAATCCAGCGCGATCGGCGACTTGCCGATGGCGGCGGCAAGGTTGGGCATGATCCGCACGACGGCGCCCGCCGCGGGGAACCGCGCGGCAAGGCTCTCGAACTCCACACCTGCAAGAATCGAGAAGAGCGTCGTCTCGCGCCCGACCAGCGCGCCGATCGCCGGGGCGGCCTCATCCAGGCCCTGAGGCTTGATACCCAGCATGACCACGTCGAAGCGACCTTCGCGCGGCAGTTCGCCGAGCAGGGTCACGCCCTCGGGCGCTTCGGTGCGCTTGGGATCGACGATGGTGAAACGCGATGCGGCGATGCCGCCCTTCAGCCAGCCCTCCAGCATGGCGCCGGCCATATTGCCGCAGCCGACGAGAAGGATGTTCTGAAACCGCTCCATGTCATTCCCCTTGCGCGAGACCTTGCGACGTCCCGGCGCCTAGAGCGTTTGCCAAGCAGATGGGATCACCTGATTGCTCGGAAAACGCGGCAAACCAAAAACCTGCGGCGACAGGGCCGACGCAGCAGGATCGGATCCCGCTCTAAGGGAGCGACGGCACACTGCCAAGGGCCAAAGCCCGACAGACGGGCCATCCACGCCGAACCTGCACTGACCGGCGCCGGCATGGCAGTCCCGCCCCCATATCCTTGCGCCAGCGCTGTCAGCGCCGGCGCAGCGGGGTCAGGCCTCTCCCGCCGCGTCGATCATGGCTGCAGCGAGCGCCTCGGTCGGGGTCTTGTCGCCCCAGAGGATGAACTGGAACACCGGATAGAAGCGGTCGCATTCCTCGATCGCCGCCTCCACCACGGTCTGCGCCTGGCCCGGACCGAGCAGGCCTTCCTCGCCCAGCATCAGCCCGTGGCGATAGAGCACCACGCCGCTGCTGGACCAGGTGTCGAAATGGCCGACCCAGAGCTGCTCGTTGATGAGAGCCAGGGCCTCGAACATGGCCTGCCGCTTGCTGTCGGCGATGCGAATGTCCGGCAGGCAGAGCAATTGCAGCACACGGTCTTCCGCGCGCCAGATCGCCTGGATCTGATAGGTCGCCCAGGCGCCCTTCACTTCGGCGGAGATCTCATCCTCGCCCGAGTGCTCGAACGCCCAGTCGCGCGCTTCGAACAGCGACGCCAGCATCTCGATCGGGGCGGACTCGTCCTCCCGGCTGATGTCGTCCTGTACCTGCCTCATGATTTCCGACATTTGCCCTCCGCGACGCGACGAGCCATGGATGCTTTGCCTGGGGGGGCAAGCACAATCCGGGGCATGCGATCGCCTGAGCAAAACTGCACAAGCCTGTTCACAGGATGTGGATAAGGCCCGCCGCCCCGCCATTAGGACAGTTCGAAGTCACCCGGATTTGCTGGACGCGGCCCTCAGGCCCGCTTTACGCATAGGGAAACGGGCCGCCTCCGCGACCCGCCCGTCACTTCGCCGAAAGCGCGTCGACGACCTGCCCCGCCGGACTCGTCCAGGGAAGCGCGTCGTTGAAGCCCTGCTTCTTCGCATCGGCGATGAAGCTGCCGGCCGCCTTCTGCGTCTCGAACGGACCCACGAGGATGCGGTTGGTCCGCCCCATGTCGCTGACATAGGGTTCGTGGCCCTTGAACAGCGCGGGCGACTGCTTGAGGTAGCGGCGCCAGTCGAAAGCGATGGCAGCCTTGTCGCGGCCCACGCCGATCTGCACCCAGATCCGGCTGGGATGCGACGGCGGCGCAGGCTTCTTGGCCTTGGCGGCGGCATCGGCCTTGGCCTTCGCGGCAGCCTTGGTCTTGGCAGAGGCCTTGTCGTCTTCCGCCTTGTCATCGGGCTTGGTCTTGGGGTCGAGCTTGGCCTTGGGGTCTGCCTTGGCTTTCGGCTCGGGCACCTTGGGTGCTTCCGGTTCCGGCTTGGGAAGGTCGATCTTGGGCGGCGCCGGACGTGCGGGCTCTATCTGCCGCATGTCGACCGCGCCCGAGGCCGGCATGATCTGCATGGTTGGCTTGCCCAGATCCGCGAAGATCTGCTCCAGCGAAAGCTGCTGGGCGTTCGGTTCCGGCGGCGCTTCCGCCACGGGCGGCTTGGCCGGCGTGGCGGCGAGCGGCGCAACTGGCGCACTCGGCGTGGCGGCGAGCCCGGGCGCGGGTGTCGCGGGTTTGGAGACAACGGGCGACGTCGAGGGCGCCGCGGCAGGCTGACCCGCCGGAACCCGGGCAAGGTCGAAACCGGGGCTTGCGGCGGCCGTAGGCGGCGCAGAGCTACTCCGCGCAGCCAGCGAGGCGGCAGCCCATTCGCGCGTCACCGAGGTCGAGGCAGGCGCGGCCGTTGTCGTCGCGGGCGGCTTGGCGCTGACCGGGGCGGGTTGCTCCGCCTTCGGCTTCACGGGCGGCAGTTCGCCCGTCGGCGTATCGGCGCGCTCGATGGTCGGCATCGGTTCGGGCGGTGCGACCCGTGCCGGCTCTGCCGCCGCAGCGGGCGCCGTGCGCGTGGAGGTCGTCCGCCCGCCGCCGATGCGATAGGGATCCGCCGCGGCCACCGATGTGCCGCCGGTCCGCGGGCCGGCCTTTGCCGGTTTCGTGCTGGCCTTGGCCGTGCGGGACGTGCGGGTAGCCGCAGTGCTGCCGCTGCCCAGGGCCTCGCCGCGCGGAACGAGATTCGCGTCCGCGCTGGCAAGCCGCGTCGGCGTGTAGGCCGCGATCCGGGCATCGTCATGCCCGATTTCCGAAGCGCGCGGGAACTTGCCGAGATTGGCCGCCGCCGCCTGCTGCGCGCGGGTGAGACGCGGCATGTAGCGCAAGTAAGGCGCGATGTTCTGGGCCAGTTGCGGGGGCAGGATCGTGTTCGAGACTTCCACCGCCTGCTTGGCGTCGCCCGCGATCGCCAGCGAGAAGGCGCGCGTACGCCAGCCCGGTTTGTCCTGCTTGCGCAGCAGGGGCATGATCGTCGTTTCCGATGCCTGGGCATCGCCGGAAATCGCCTGGCTGATCGCCAGTCGCATGCGGACATCCTCGTCATTGGCACCGCCGAGCGCCAAGGCGTAGTAGCGCTGCGCGGCGGCGTTGTCGCCGACGAGGTCGTAGGCAAGGCCGCGGTCTGCCGCCAGCTGCGTGGGGCTGGCGCCCGCCTTCTCCGCCTCGGCGAACAGCGGCAGCGCGGCAACGGGATCGCCGCTCTGCGCCAGTGAGGCGGCGAGCCCCGCCTTGACCCGCGCATTGCCGGGCGAAATTTCGTCGGCGCGGCGATAGAAGCCGATGGCGGCGTCGAAATCGCCCAGCTTGCGCGCCGCATCGCCCGCGTCGAGCAAGGCGGAGGTGTCCCGCGGATCGCGCGCCAGTCGCGACAGCGCGGCGTTGAGCTTCAACTGGTCGGCGCTCGGCAGCGCTTGCACCACCGGCGCAGCGATGGCTGCGGCCGGGAGGACGGCGAACGAGAGGGACGCAGCGGGAACGACCAGCGCTACATGCACGGCGGCCGAGGCCAGCCACTTGCTCGAAACCCTCTGACGTACCCGCAAGACCCGAAAAACCTCTCAAAACGCGCAAAGGCCCGACTGGAATCGGGCCTTTGCTGGAAACCGATCGGCCGCGTCTATGTCGTCCGATTCATGAACCTTGCGAAAACGGGAGGCGACGGCCGCAAACCGGCCGCCGCCCGCCCATTTTCATTACTGGTTGTTCTGGCGCCCCAGGAAACGGGGGATGCTGATCGAGCCGCCATCATCGTCATCGCCCGCCGGTTCGGCCGGGGCCGCCTTGGGACGCGAAAGGCTGGTCATGCGCTCGAACAAAGTGCTGCCACCGCCGACCGGGCGCGCCGGTGCGGGATCGGCCGGACGCGCGCGGGCGGGTTCAGCGGCTTGCGGCTGCCCGCCGCCCAGCAGGAGTTCGTCCTGCTGGCGCTGGCTGGCGGCCTGCGGAGCCGGCTGATGCGGGGGCTGGGCCTGCGCCATCGCGCCGAGATCGAGCGGTTCGGGACGCGCGCTGCGAAGGCCGGTGTAAGCGGCCGGGGCCTCCTGCTCGACTTCCTCGCTGGCGCCGAGTTCCAGTTCGAACGGCTGGTCGGCCGACTCGGCAGCCGGCGTCGACAGTTCGAAGGGCTCGGAAGCCGGAGCGACCGGCGCTGCGGCGGCCGGAGCGGGCGTGACGAGCGGCGTCGGTGCGCTGGGCACCGGGCGCGACACCATCGGACGCACCGGGCCGCGCGAGGCGCTGAGGTTCAGCGGACGCGAGGCGATCTCGGCCATTTCCGTGGTCTGCTCGATGCCGGTGGCCACTACCGAAACGCGGATCTTGCCCTGAAGGTCGGGGTTGAAGGCCGAGCCCCAGATGATGTTGGCGTCAGGGTCGACCAGTTCGCGAATGTGGTTCGCGGCTTCGTCGACTTCGAGCAGCTTCATGTCGTCGCCGCCGATGATCGAGATGATCACGCCCTTGGCGCCCTGCATCGACACGCCGTCGAGCAGCGGGTTCGCTATGGCGCGTTCGGCCGCTTCGAGTGCGCGGTTCGGGCCTTCGCCCTCTCCGGTGCCCATCATCGCCTTGCCCATTTCGCCCATGACCGAGCGGACGTCCGCGAAGTCGAGGTTGATGAGGCCCGGCATGATCATCAGGTCGGTGATCGAGCGAACGCCCTGCTGAAGCACTTCGTCGGCAAGCTGGAAGGCTTCCTTGAACGTGGTTTCCGCCTTGGCGACCAGGAACAGGTTCTGGTTCGGGATGACGATCAGGGTATCGACGTGCTTCTGCAGCTCCTCGATGCCCGAGTCCGCCGAACGCATGCGGCGCGTGCCTTCGAACATGAAGGGCTTGGAAACCACGCCCACCGTCAGCACGCCCTTTGCGCGCGCGGCCTGCGCGATGATCGGCGCCGCACCCGTGCCGGTGCCGCCGCCCATGCCGGCGGCGATGAAGACCATGTGGACGCCGTCAAGCAGACGTTCGATCTCTTCGATCGTCTCTTCCGCCGCAGCGCGGCCCACTTCCGGACGCGCACCGGCGCCGAGGCCCTGCGTGATTTCCGGGCCGAGCTGGATGCGGGTTTCGGCGATCGCGTTGTTGAGCGCCTGCGCGTCGGTATTGGCGACGACGAAGTCCACGCCCTCGATCTGGGCCTGGATCATGTTGGCGATGGCGTTGCCGCCTGCTCCGCCAACGCCGATGACGACAATACGCGGACGAAGCTCTTCGATCGCCGGCGGTCCGATGTTGATGCTCATTTCGATCTCCTGGCAGGCACGTGCGCGAAGAAATTTACCTTGACTAGCCTGATTGCACGGCAGCCTCCGTCAAGGCAAAGCGTGCAGCCTTGTTGTCCACAGCCGAAACCGCGAATTCCAGCCAATCGTGCCGTTCCCGTCGCAGGGAATGCACGACTGACCAAAGGGCTTTGAGTCGGTTTGGAAATTCGCGGACAGGAATTCAGCGGCACCGGCCCTCGCCCCCACTAAATGCCCTGACGGGCATCTTCCAAACAGTTGCTCAAAAGTACTCTTTCAATGCTCTATAGACGCGGTTGACCACGCCAAGACCGCTGTAACTCACTGTACCTTGGCGGTTCTTGCCGAAGGTGCGAATGTCGATCGGGTCCGCGGCGGCATAGAGAACCAGTCCCGCAAGCGTGGAGAAGCCCGGTTTTACGTGGGCTTCGGCCAGTCCCGAAAGGTGCGGCACGCGGCCGATGCGCACCGGCTTGCCCAGCGCCGCCTGCGCATAGTCGGCCAATCCCACCAGTTCCGCGCCGCCCCCGGTGAAGACCACCTGCTTGCCGCGCTGCGCGTTGAAGCGCATCAACTTCAGCGCCTTGTTTATTTCTTCCATCAGGATGCCGAGCTGGCCGGTAATCACACCGATCAGTTCGGCGCGCGGGATCCGGTTCTTGTCATCGGCATGGCGGGCGATCGGGCCGGTGCCTTCCTCGCCCGGCGCATTGACGGGAATCATCTCGCGGTGATCGTGCGGGCTGGCGATGGCGGAGCCGTTCACGCACTTGAGCCGCTCGGCCTGGAACCGGCGAATGCCGAAGGCCGAGGCGACGGCGTCGGTGATGTCGGCCGAGCCCATCGGGATCGAGATCATGTCGATCAGCAGCCCATGCGAATAGACCGCGACATTGGTGACTTCCGCGCCGAATTCCACCAGCGCCACGCCCAGGTCACGCTCCTCGGGCGAGAGGCACGCCTGCCCCGCCGCGATGGGCGAGCCGACCACGGCCTCCACTTCGAGATGCGCGCATTGCACCGCTTCGGTCAGGTTGCGGATCGGAGCGCCGTCGGCCAGGACTATGTGGATGTCGACGCCAAGCCGCTCGGCATGGAGCCCCTTGGGATTGCCCACGCCGTGCGCACCGTCCAGGCGATATTGCGCCGGCTGGGCATGGAGCACCATGCGCCCGTCGGGCTGGATCACTTCGCGCGCCGAGATCAGGAGCTGATCGATATCCTCCTGCTCGATGCGGCGGCCGCCGATCTCGGCATCGAACTGGTCGATGCGGCTGGCGAGCCCCGCCCCCGAGCAGCCGATCCAGACTTTGGTGACGCTGGTGTCGGCCATCTTCTCCGCCCGGTCGATGGCATCGCGGACGGCATAAGTGGCGGCGGCCATGTCAGTGACGAAGCCGCGCTTGATGCCCTGGCTGGCGCGGTGGCCCGAGCCGAGCACGATCATGTCCCCCATCTCGGACATGCCCGCGACAATGGCGGAAATGCGGAAGGACCCGATGTTGACCGCGCCGAACACCCGGGTGATGCGTGGGGGTGCCATCACTGTTCCTCCGCTGCGGCGGCACTCTGGCTGCTCGCTTCGACGCTCGTATGGGGGACTGCGCCCGCCTTCATCGCCAGTTCCTGTCCTTCGGCGTCCGGGACCCGCAAGTAGATGCGGTCCTTCGCGCGCATGTCGATAGCCGTGACTTTGCCGCCGATCAGCCGGTTGGTGCCGTCAAGCCGGGCAAAAGTGACGAGCGCCCCGGCGGATTCGGTGTCGCCTTCCGGCAGCGCCAGCACCTGCCCGGTCTGAAACGTCAGGTTCCAGCGGCGGTTGCCGATCCATTCCGCTTCCTGCACTTTCGGCTGGAGCGCCGGCGCCGCTTCGAGCAGATGGCCGAGCTGGGTCACCTGCTGGCCCGCACCTGGGCCGGAGACGATCAGCTTGCCTTTGGCGTCCTTCCGGTTGATCGCTTCCAGTTCCTGCCCGGTCTCGTCGATGAGCACGAAACGGTCCGCCTTGCGGAGCACCGCATGGGGCTCTCGCTCGACGATGTCGATCACCAGCGTGTCCGGCAGCTGGCGCGAGACGCGCGCGTCCTTCACCCACGACAGACCCAGCAGTTCGCTGCGCAGCCCGTCGAGATCGACCTGGGTCATTGCCCGGTCGCGCTCGGCCAGGGCCTTTTCGTAGACTTTCAGCTCGTTGAGGTTCTTCACCCCGCGCACTTCGACGCGCTTCACCTCGAAACCGGCATCGGCGGCGACCTGGGCGAACTGCTTGCCCGCCAGCATCGGCACGCCGGCCGCATTGGCCACGACCCAGATGAGCAAGCCCGCGCCGCCGAGTATGGCGACGAGGAAGATCTTGTGAAGCTGCTCCTCGGTGAAGGGCAGCCAGCTCATCACCGTATCGACGGCGGTGCCGCTGGTCGCCTTGGCCTGGCGGACCTTGGCCTTGGTGTTCTGGGCCGCGGCGGCCTTTCGCGCTGTCTTCGGCTTGCGCCGGATCGTCTGGCTCATTTGGCCCCCTTGGCGACCTTTCCGGCGTCGGCAAGCGCTTCGGCAATCACTGCTTCCACGAGATCGGGATATTCCATGCCGCAGGCGCGCGCCTGCTCGGGAACCAGGCTGAGCGGCGTCATGCCGGGCTGGGTATTGACCTCCAGCAGGAACAGACCCTCGATCCCCTGCGTGTCGTCCCAGCGGAAGTCGGCGCGGCTGGCGCCCTTGCAGCCCAGCAACTGATGGGAGCGCAAGGCAAGGTCCTTGCAGGCCGCCGTAATCTCGTCCGGAATTTCCGCCGGGCAGACGTGCTCGGTCATGCCGTCGGTATACTTGGCGTCGAAGTCGTAGAAGCCGGACTTGGGCTTGAGTTCGGTGACCAGCAGAGCGCGATCACCGATCACCGCAGTGGTCAGTTCCCGGCCGCGAATGAAGGGTTCGGCGAGCAGGCGGTCGAATTCCTGCCACGGGCCCTTGGCGTCCGGCGCGATCGGATTACCGTAATTGCCCTCATCGGTGACGATGGCGACGCCCACGGAGGAACCCTCGTTGACGGGCTTGAGCACATAGGGACGCGGCAGTGGATCGCGTTCGTGGATCGTGGCGCTCTCGACGATGCGGCCGCCGGGCATGGGAATGCCGTGAGGTACGAGCGCCTGCTTGGTCAGCTCCTTGTCGATGGCGATGACCGACGTGGCGAGGCCCGAATGCGTGTAGGTAAGGCCCATCAGGTCCATCATGCCCTGCACCGTGCCGTCCTCGCCCGGCGCGCCGTGGAGCGCGTTGAACACGACGTCCGGCTTCGCCTCCGACAGGCGCAGCGCGACATCGCGGTCCATGTCGATGCGCGTGACCGTGTGGCCCTTGGACTCAAGCGCCTTGGCCACGCCCTCGCCGCTCATCAGCGAGACCGGCCGTTCGTTCGACCAACCGCCCATCAGGACCGCGACGTGGAGCTTGGAGAGGGTCACTGCGTCAACTCACTTCTTGCTTCAGCGGATAGTCCAACCCGCTGGATTTCCCATTCGAGCGTCACGCCCGAGTTTTCCTTGACCCGGCGGCGGACTTCCTCGCCCAGGGCCTCGATATCGCTGCTGGTGGCGTCGGCCACGTTGAGCAGGAAGTTGGTGTGCTTCTCGCTCACTTGCGCGCCGCCGAGAGTCAGGCCGCGGCATCCGGCTTCGTCCACGAGCTGCCAGGCCTTGTGGCCTTCCGGGTTCTTGAACGTCGAGCCGCCGGTCTTGCTGCGCAGCGGCTGGCTGGCTTCGCGGCTGGCGGAAATCCGGTCCATCTCGGCCTGGATCGCCTCGGATTCGCCCGCGCGGCCCTTGAAGCGCGCAGCGACGACCACGGCGCCTTCGGGCAGCTGCGAATGGCGATAGGTATAGCCGAGGTCGGCGTTGTTCAGGGTGACCAGCGTGCCGTCGCGCAGCACCACGTCGCAATCGACCAGCACGTCCTTGACCTCGACGCCATAGGCACCGCCGTTCATGCGCACGAAGCCGCCGACCGTGCCGGGGATCGAGCGCAGGAATTCGACACCGGCAATGCCGTTGTCGCGCGCGGTGGAGGAAACGAGGATGCCGCTGGCGCCGCCGCCGCATTCCAGTGTGACTTCATCGACGCGGCCGACTTTCGCGAAAGCCTTGCCGAGCCGGATCACCACGCCCGGAACGCCGCCGTCGCGCACGATCATGTTGGAGCCGAGGCCGAGCGCCATGACCGGGACCGACGGATCGAGATCGCGCAGGAAGCCCTGCAGATCGGCAAGATCCTTCGGCTCGAACAGCCACTCCGCCGCGCCGCCCGACTTGAACCAGACGAGCGGCGCCAGCGGCGCATCGGCCTTGAGCTTGCCGGCTACCTGGGGAAGGCTTGGCGCTTCGCTCAAGCAGCCCTCCGCTTGACGATCGCGTCGGCAAGACCGGCTGCCCACTTGGTGATGTCGCCCGCGCCGAGGCAGACGACCATGTCGCCCGCCTGAATCGACGTGGCCAGGACATCGGCCAGCGCGTCCGGTCCGGCGACGACTTGCGCCGAGCGATGTCCGCGCGCCTTCATGCCCGAAACCATGTGCTCGGAATCGACGCCTTCGATGGGCTGCTCGCCCGCGGCATAGACCGGGGCGGCGTAGACCACGTCGGCATCGTTGAAGGCCGCTTCGAAGTCTTCCATGTGATCGCGCAGGCGCGTGAAGCGATGCGGCTGGACCACGGCGATGACGCGATTGCGCACGCCTTCGCGGGCGGCTGCCAGCACGGCGCGGATTTCGACCGGGTGGTGGCCGTAATCGTCGATCACGGTGACGACACCGCCCTCGACCTCGACTTCGCCGACTTTGGTGAAGCGGCGCTTCACGCCGCCGAACTTGGAGAAGCCGGTCTGGATGCACTCTTCCGAACAGCCCATCTCCACCGCCACGCCCACGGCGGCGAGCGCGTTCTGGACGTTGTGGCGGCCCGGCATCGGCAATTCGATGCCCTCGATCCGGCGGAACGAGCCGTCGCGCTGGCGCAGGGCCACGTCGAAGCGGTTGCCGCCGGGGATCGGCGTCACGTTCTCGCCGCGAATGTCGGCCTGGGCGGAGAAGCCGTATGTCACCACGCGGCGGTCGCGCACCTTGGGGATGATCGCCTGCACTTCCGGGTGATCGATGCAGAGCATCGCCGCGCCGTAGAAGGGCACATTCTCGATGAATTCGACGAAGGAGTCCTTCACCTTGTCGAACGAGCCGTAGTGATCGAGGTGCTCGGGATCGATGTTGGTGACGACAGCGATGGTGCCGTCGAGGCGCAGGAACGAACCGTCGCTCTCGTCGGCTTCCACCACCATCCAGTCCGAAGCGCCGAGGCGCGCGTTCGAACCGTAGGAATTGATGATGCCGCCGTTGATGACAGTGGGATCGACCCCGCCGGCATCGAGCAGCGCCGCGACCATCGATGTCGTGGTGGTCTTGCCGTGCGTACCGGCCACGGCCACCGTGTTCTTGAGGCGCATCAGCTCGGCCAGCATTTCCGCGCGGCGGACCACCGGAATGCGGTTTTCGAGCGCGTAGACGACTTCGGGATTATCGCGCTTCACGGCGGTGGAAGTGACGACCACGGCGACGCCTTCGACGTTCTCCGCCGCCTGGCCGATCATCACCTTTATGCCCCGGCCGCGCAGGCCTTCGACCACGTAGCCCTCGGCAATGTCGGAGCCCTGCACCGAATAGCCCAGGTTGTGCATCACTTCGGCAATGCCGGACATGCCGATGCCGCCAATGCCCACGAAGTGGATCGTGCCGATGTCGGTGCCGACGCCCCTCACTGTGCGGGCTCCTTCGCGAGCTTGCTCTTGGCCAATCCACTTTGAGCACGCGCCTCGCCGCCCTTGGCGGGCATGGCTTTCTCCAGGCGGATCACGTCCATGATCGGGGCTGCGCCGAAGCTTTCGACAAGGTCGGCAAGATCGCTGGCGGCATTGGGATAACCGCAGTTCCACGAGGCGTGGGCGGCGTTGGCAAGGGTTTCGGGGTGCTGGGCCATGGCCTGAATCTGTTTCGCGAGCATGGTCGCGGTGAAGCTTTCCTGTCGGATTGCGCGGGCGCCGCCGGCCGCGACGATCTCGCGGGTATTGGCGGCCTGGTGGTCGTCGGTGGCAATCGGCAGCGGGATCAGGATCGCCGGTCGGCCGACCGCGGTAAGCTCCGCGATGGTCGAGGCGCCGGAGCGGCCGATGAAGAGATGGGCGCCGGCAAGCCGCTCGGCCATGTCTTCGAAATAAGTCGCGAGTTCGGCGGGGATGCCGTGGCCGGCATAGCGCGCGCGCACGGCATCGATATCCTCGGGCCGGCACTGCTGGATCACCTGGAGCCGCGAACGCAGCGCCGGGGGCAGCATGGCAAGGCCGTCAGGCACGACTTCGGAAAGCACGCGGGCGCCCTGGCTGCCGCCGGTCACCAGGATGCGCAGCAGGCTGTCCTCACCGAATTCGGGGAACGGCGCGTCGCGCAGGGCCAGGACTTCCTCGCGCACCGGATTGCCGACCAGCGTGACTTTGTCCGCCAGCTTTGGATCGAGCCGGTCCACTTGCGCAAAGGCCGTGGCGATGGCGTTGACCTTGCCGGCGAAGTAGCGATTCACCCGGCCGAGCACCGAGTTCTGCTCGTGCAGCACCGTCGGGATCTTCGCCGAACGGGCGGCGAGCATCGTCGGCAGGGCGGGATAGCCGCCAAAGCCGACCACGGCAGTCGGCTCGAAACTCTCGAACAGGCGCAGCGCCATCGCGCGGCCGGACAGGATGCCCTTGAGACCCTTGAGCCAGTTCAGCGGGTTCTTGCCGGCAATCCGGCCCTGCGGCAGGACATGAGCGGGCAGATAGTCGGGCTTGCCGGGAATGGCCGCGCCGCGCTCGTCGGTGATGAGCGCGACGTGATGGCCGCGACGGTCCAACTCCGCGGCGAGCGCGAAGGCGGGGATGAGGTGGCCGCCCGTTCCGCCCGCGGCGAGGACGTAGTGGCGGCTGACCGAGCCGGATACGGCCGAACTCATGAAGAAAAGTCTCCAACGGCGCGCAGTGAGAACTTCTCGCGCTTGATGAACGGATTGCGGCGCGTGATCGCCAGCAGCAGGCCGACGGTCATGCACATGGCCACCGTGGACGAGCCGCCGTAGCTGATCAGCGGCAAGGTCATGCCCTTCGACGGGAAGAGCTGCAGGTTGACCAGGATGTTGATGAAAGCCTGCCCGCCGAACTGCGAGGCGATGCCCGAGGCGGCGAGCACGGTGAAGAGGTCCTCCTCGTCCACCAGGCGCAGCATGACCCGCGTCAGCAGGGCAAGATAGATCATGACGATGACGACGCAGGCGATCAGCCCGAATTCCTCGCCGATGACGGAGAAGATGTAGTCGGTATGCGCTTCGGGCAGCGCCATCTTGCGCGCGCCCATCCAGAAGCCCTGCCCGAACCATCCCCCGTTCAGGAGCGTGCGCTGCGCAAGGTCCACCTGGTCGAAGGCATTGCCGCCGGACAGGAAGGAATCGATGCGGTTGCGGCCGTTGTCGTATGTGAAATACATCAGGACGATACCCGCGACGCCCAGCCCGGCGAACATGCCGATGCGCTTGAGCGGAATGCCCGCCAGCAGGATCATCACGAAGAACGTGCCCGAAAACAGCATGGTGGAACCGAAGTCCGGCTGCGCCATGAGCAGCGCGCCCAGCAGGCCCATGAGGCAGAAGCAGATCGCCACCACCGGAATATGCGGATCGCGCGCGCGCCAGGACAGGATCCAGGCCAGCAGGATCGGGAAGCCGGAGCCCAGGAACTGCGACGGCTGGATCGAAAAGCCCAGCTTCAGCCAGCGCCGCGCGCCGTTCACTTCGGAGCCGATCACCGGCACCAGCACCAGCCCGACCAGCATGACGGCAGCAATCAGGATGCCCACGCGGCGCGCGCTGTCCTTCGACAGGCTGGACGCCCAGAACATCGCGCAAAGGCCCACGAACTGCCAGCGCAAGTGCAGCCAGAAGAAGTGGAGCTGCGAGAGCTTTTCATGCGCGGTAGACAGGCGCCGCGCACTCGCGGGCGAACCGGCCGCCACCGCAACGGCGCCGATGCCCATGAGGATCAGCACGATGGCCAGGACGGTGCGGTCGATCTCCTGCCACCAGATCGCCAGCTGGCCCCGGCGGTTGCGGTTGTAGCGGACGTTGGCGGGCTGAACGCCCGAAGCGGAACCGGGAGCGGCAGTGGCCATCAGTGCTTCACCCCATCTTCGCCTTCACCCTCGGGCGTATCGGCGGATGCGCCCTGCTCCTGCTCGCCATGAAGTTCGAGCAGAGCCTCGACGATCTGGCGGAAGGCCAGTCCGCGCGCTTCGTAGTCGCGGAACTGGTCGAAGCTGGCACAGGCGGGCGAAAGCATGATGACGTCGCCGGGCCTGGCGCGGGTCATCGCATCGCGGATGGCTTCGGCCATCATCTCGCTGCGGTGCACTTCGGTGTAAGGCGCGAGGATTTCCGCGAAGCGCGGCCCGGCATCGCCGATGGTATAGGCAGCCGCGACATTGCCGAAGAACGGCGCGCATTCGTCAAGGTCGTCGCCCTTGGGAAGACCGCCGAGAATCCAGTGGAGGCGCGGCTCGGGATCGGGCGGAAACGCGGCCAGCGCCGGTGCGGTCGAGGCCGGGTTGGTCGCCTTGCTGTCGTTGATGTAGAGCACGCCGCCGGCCTCGGCCACGCGCTCCATGCGGTGCGGCAACCCGCTGAAGGTGCGCAGCGCGGGCTGCCACTGCTCCGCGGGAATGCCCAGGGCCTCGACGATGGCGACGGCCACCGCGGCGTTCTGCAGGTTGTGCGGGCCTTGCAGCGAGGGCCAGTCCTTCTGGAGCGGCGCAAGGTCCTGCCCGCCGACGCGGCGGACGGCGTCGGGCGCGCGGCGCAGTTCCTCGGTCTCGGCAATGTCGGAGGTCTCGCGGTCGCCGGTCCCGAAGATGGCGGGGCGCGCGGCGTCCTGCATCGCGAAGAGGCGCGCCTTGGACATGGCATAAGCCTCGAACCCGTCATAGCGGTCGAGATGGTCCGGCGTGATGTTGAGCAGCGCGGCCACGTCGCAGTCCAGGCTGCGGGTGAGATCGATCTGGTAGCTGGACAGCTCCAGCACGTAGACGCCGCCCTCCGGCAGCGGATCTTCGCCCAGCACCGGCACACCGATATTGCCGCCGACGCGGGTGGGCACACCGGCGCTTTCCAGCAGGTGGCAGACCAGCGACGTCGTGGTCGACTTGCCGTTGGTGCCGGTTATGCCGACGACGCGGTGCGCGGGAAGGCTGCCGCGGGCCAGCGCGAAAAGCTCGATATCGCCAATCACCGGCGCACCATGGCGGCGCGCGGCTTCGGCGATCGGGTGCTTGTTGAGCGGTACGCCCGGCGAGACGACTACGCCGTCATAGCCCGTCAGGTCGGCGGTGACGGGGTCCGCGACTTCGATGCTTTCCTCGTGACGGCGCGCGCAGAGGGCGTGGCGCGGCTCTTCGCGCGAATCCCACGCCATGACGTGGGCGCCGCTGGCCAGCAGCGTCTCCACCGCCGTGAGTCCGGAGCGCGCGAGTCCGAGCACCGCGTAGCGTTTTCCGGCAAAGGCGGGGGAGACGATCAAGACCCGGCGCCCCTTATCGCAGCTTGAGCGTGGAGAGGCCGAGGACGGCAAGGACGATTGAAATGATCCAGAAGCGGATCACGACGGTCGATTCCTTCCAGCCCTTCTGCTCGAAGTGGTGATGGATCGGCGCCATGCGGAACACGCGGCGGCCGGTGCGCTTGAACCAGAACACCTGGATGATGACCGAAGCCGCTTCCAGCACGAACAGCCCGCCGACGATGGCCAGCACGATCTCGTGGTGCGCGGCCACGGCAATGGCGCCGAGCGCGCCGCCGAGGGCAAGGCTGCCGGTATCGCCCATGAAGACGGCCGCGGGCGGGGCATTGAACCAGAGGAAGGCAAGGCAGGCGCCGATGATCCCGGCGCAGAACACGGCGAGTTCACCCGCGCGCGGAACGTGCGGAATGCCGAGGTAATTGGCGTAGTCGACGCGGCCCGCCAGGTAGCAGATGATCGCGAAAGTACCCGCTGCGATGATGACCGGCATCGTCGCCAGCCCGTCCAGGCCGTCGGTCAGGTTCACGGCATTGCCCGCGCCCACGATCACCACGGCCGCGAAGACGTAGTAGAATGGCCCGAGCGGAATGTAGCGGCCCGACAGGAAGGGCACATAGAGGTTGGTGTTGAGCTGGCTGACGATGATGTACGAGGCGATGCCCGCCACCACGAACTCCAGCCCCAGGCGCAACTTGCTCGACAGGCCGGCCGTGCTGCGCTTGGCGACCTTGTCATAGTCGTCCAGGAATCCGATGATCCCGAAGCCCACGGTCACGGCCACGCAGGCCCAGACGAAGGGGTTGGTCACGTCCATGAACAGGATCATCGAACTGACCAGCGCGGTGAGGATCATCAGCCCGCCCATCGTGGGGGTGCCGCGCTTGGCAAGGTGGCTCTGCGGGCCGTCCTCGCGGATCGGCTGGCCCTTGCCCTGGCGCACGCGCAGCATGTTGATGAAGCGCGGACCGATCAGCAGGCCAAGGCCCAGCGCCGTCATCAGCGCCGCGCCGGAACGGAACGTCTGGTAGCGGAAGAGGTTGGACAGTCCCTCGTAATGGAACCAATCTGCGATGAGATACAGCATCTTGCGGGGTTGCCCCCTACCCTTCCTGTTTGTCGAGCGCGTTCACGAGGGAAGACAGGCCCACCGAATTCGAGCCTTTGACCAGGATGACGTCATCCCGTTCGAGACCGAATTCGCGCAGTGCATCCACGGCTTCCCGCACGCTCAGGCAATGCGCGAAGGGCACCGTCTTGCCAAGCGGAAGACTAGCGGATTTCCCCAGTTCCCCTGAATGTTCGGCGGCTTCAAGAGCTTGGGCGAGCGGGGCCATCTCCTCGCCCACCAGCACGGCGTAATCGACTCCCGCCTCGCGGATCGGGCCGGCCAGCGCGGCGTGGTAATCGGGGCCGTGGCTGCCCAGTTCCTTCATCGCACCCAGCACGGCGATGCGGCGATGCGCGGGGGTGCGCCCGAGCTGGTCGAGCGTCGCCCGCATCGAGGCCGGATTGGCGTTGTAGCTCTCGTCGATCAGCAGCGCCTTGCCACCGTTGCGGGGCGACGCGGGGCGGCGACCGGCTGCATCGGCATCGACGTCGGGCTCCCCACCCGGAACGTCGATTTCCAGTCGCGCGCCCCGGCCCGGCAGCCCGCCCATTTCGGCGAGCGCCACGCCTGCAGCGCCAAGGTCACCTTTCACCCCGCGCACTGCGGCCATGACCGCGAGTGAATTGATCACGTGATGTTCGCCGGGCGACGCGACGGTATAGCAGACGCGCCGGTCGCCCATGTCGATGGTCACCAGCGAGCCGCCGCCGATCGCCGGCACCGCGTCCAGCAGACGGACGTCGGCGTCGCGGGCCTTGCCGAAGGAAACGACTTGCGCGCCGACGGCGACCGCGGCTTCCTTCAGCCGGTTGAAATAGGGGCTGTCGGCCGGAATCACGGCGATCCCGCCCTCTTCCAGCCCTTCGAATATCTCCGCCTTGGCATCGGCAATGGCCTCCATCGAGCCCAGCATCTCGATATGGGCCGGCGCGAGGGTGGTGATGACGGCGACGCCCGGACGGACCTGCCGGGTCAGCCCGGCGATCTCGCCCGCGTGGTTCATGCCCATTTCGAAGATGCCGAAACGGGCGCGCGCGGGCATGCGCGCCAGGCTGAGCGGCACGCCGACGTGGTTGTTGTAGCTCTTGACCGAGCGGTGGGCATCGCCGCGGCTGGCGCGGTCGAGCGCGGCCCAGATCGCTTCCTTGACGCCGGTCTTGCCCACCGACCCGGTCACGCCGATAATCGGGCCGCGGGCGCGCAGGCGGCCGGCGTTTCCGAGCAGTTCCAGCGCCTCGGTGGTGTTCTCCACCAGGATGTGCGGCCCATCGACCGGTCGGTCGACCACGGCCGCTGCCGCACCCTTGGCGAAAGCCCCCTCGACGAAGCGGTGGCCGTCCATGGCCTCGCCCTTGAGCGCGAAGAACAAGTCTCCGGGCTGAACGTCGCGGCTGTCGATCTCTACGCCGGAGACGGTGAACTCGCTGCTGGCCGCACCCTTGAGCACCCGCGCAAGCGTGGCGGAATCCCACAGGCCTTGCGTCGACGGGGCCAGCGGGTTCTCCTCCGCGGCGTCGCTTCCCCCGATCGAATCACTGGGCCAATCGAGGATCCGGGCTACAGCATTCATCGCACTACCTTCCCTGCGGACCAGACATTTCCCTGGCCACGGTTACGTCGTCGAATGGCAGGACGCGCACGGAGTCGCCGCTGCCGATGATCTGCCCCTGTTCATGCCCCTTGCCCGCGATGAGGACGATGTCCCCCCGGCCAGCCTCGGCGATGGCCGCGCCGATCGCCTCGCGCCGGTCACCGATTTCCCGCGCATCCTTGCCCATTCCGGCCAGGACCATCGCGCGGATCGCCGCTGGATCCTCGCCGCGCGGATTGTCGTCAGTGACGATCGCCACGTCCGCGCCTTCGCTGGCCACGCGGCCCATGTCCGGCCGCTTCCCCTGGTCGCGGTCGCCGCCGGCGCCGAAGACCACGATCAGGCGCCCTTCCACATGGGGACGGAGCGCCGCGATGGCCGCTTCCAGCGCGTCTGGCGTATGCGCATAGTCGACATAGACCGGCGCGCCTACCGAGGAAATCGCTGCGCGCTCAAGCCGCCCGCGCACGGTGACGAGGCGCTTCAGGGCATCGAAAGTCGTATGGGCAGCGCCGCCGCTGGCCAGCACCAGCCCTGCCGCCACCAGCGAATTGGCGGCCTGGTAGGCACCGATGAGCGGAAGCTCGAGCACGTAGGCTTTGCCCTCATGCTCGAGCTCCAGCTTCTGGCCGAGTCCGCCCGGCTTGCGACCCGAGAGGCGGATGCTGGTGCCCTTGGCACCCACGGTGAACGTCTTGAGCCCGCGCCTTTCGGCATGGGCAATGGCTTTGTCCGACCAGGCATCGTCGGCCCAGATCACGGCGGTGCCGCCATCGACGACCACTTCGTCGAACAGGCGCATCTTCGCCGCGAAGTAATCGTCCATGTCGGCATGATAATCGAGATGGTCGCGCGAGAGATTGGTGAAGGCGCCCACCGAAACGCGCGGTCCCTCGATGCGGTACTGCGAAAGGCCGTGGCTGGACGCCTCGTAGGCGACATGAGTGACGCCCTCCCGCGCGAGGCCGGTCAGGTTGGCGAGGAACGTGACGATGTCGGGCGTGGTCAGCCCGGTCGAGACGGTTTCGTCGCTCGTGGTGACGCCCAGCGTGCCGATCGAGGCCGCGCGTTGGCCCGCCATGCGCCAGATCTGGCGCGTCAGCTCGACCGTCGAGGTCTTGCCGTTAGTGCCGGTGACGGCCACCAGGGTCTCGGGAACCGGCTGGAAGAACGGCGCGGCGAGGCGCGCGAACAGGCGGCGCGGCTCAGGATCGGCGAAATGGACGGCGCCTTCGACTTTGGCATCGGGATGCGCCACCACGGCAATGGCGCCGGCCTTGACGGCGGCGGCGATGTAGTCCTCGCCATTGAACTTCGCACCGCGAAAAGCGCCGAAAACCGTGCCGGGCGCGACTTTGCGGTGGTCGATGGCAAAGCCGGTGACATTGCCCGTCTCGTCTGCACTGCCCGCAAGATTGCTGGCCGAAAGGGAGCCCTCGGCAAGAGGGATGCCGGCAGCGGCGCAGAGGGCAGACAATTTCATTCTTCGAGGCTCACTCTTCAGCGGTTCCGGCGGGGATCAGGGGCTTGAGGTCGGAAATGTCGATGTCGCGCGTTTCGTCGGGCATGACGCCCAGCAGCGGGCCGATGCGCGGGACGACGCGCTGGATCACCGGCGCCGAGTTCCAGGCCGCGGTGCGCTGGAACGAGGTGGCTTCCGTGCCCTGCGGCTCGTCCATCATGGCGATGACGACATAGCGCGGGCGGTCCATCGGGAAAGCCGCGGCGAACGTCGCCACCAGCGAGTGCTTGCGATAGCCGCCGACGCCGGGCTTTTCGGCAGAGCCGGTCTTGCCGCCCACGCGGAAGCCCGGCGCGTCGGCCTTGCGGCCCGTGCCGTAGGACACGATCATGCGCAGGAGCTGGCGCATGCGGGCGCTCGTGGCGGCGGTGAACACGCGGCGTCCTGCCGGAACCTGCGAAGGCTCCAGCTTTTTCAGGGTGGTCGGGCGCCAGATGCCGCCGTTGACGAGCGCGGCATAGGCGTTGGCCAGATGCAGCGGGGTAACCGCGATGCCGTGGCCATAGGCGACCGTCATGGTGCGCAGGCGCGGCCATTCGCCCCGCGGCCAGAGCGGGAAGCCGCGCGCCGGCAGTTCGACATAAGGCCGCTGGTTCATCGACAGCGATTCCATCGTCTTCTTGAGCCGCTCGCCGCCGAGTTCGTCCGCGATATGCGCCGTGACCGTGTTCGACGAATGGATCAGCGTTTCCAGCACGTTGAGCGAGCTGCCGTAGTTGTGCAGGTCGTGGATCGTGAACTTGCCGACGTGGAGCGGCGTCGCCGGCCAGCGACGGCGCAAGTCGGTGATCGTGCCGGCATCGAGCGCGGCCGCGACGGTGATCGGCTTGAAGGTGGAGCCGAGTTCATAGACCTGGTTGGTCACGCGATTGAAGCCGCGCGGCACGTCTCCGGCCTTGGCCTGCTCCTCGGTGATGACGAGGTCGCTGGGCTGGACGTGGTTGGGATCGAACGAGGGCAAGGAGGCCAGCGCCAGGATTTCCCCGGTGTCGACATCGAGGATCACGCCTGCCGCACCCTTGGCCTTGCTCAGCGCCATGCCCTTGCCGAGTTCGTCTTCCAGCGCGCTCTGCACGCGGAAGTCGATCGAGAGCACGGCCGGGGTCTCGCGGCCTTCGGGGCTGGTAAGCTGCTTGTCGAACGCCTCTTCCATGCCGACCTGGCCCTTGCCGAAGGTATCGACATAGCCCAGCACCGAGGCCGCCATGGACCCTTGCGGATAGAAGCGCGTGGCTTCCTGCGGATATTCGAGCGCCGGCTCACCCAGGGCGTGGACCTTGTTGGCGTCCTCCGGGAGGATCGACTTGCGCAAGTAGCCCGGCTTGTCGGACGAGAGCTTGGCGATCAGTTCGGCGCGGTCGAGATCGGGGAAGATGCGGATCAGCCCATCGGCGATCTCGGCCGGGGTGTGGACCAGCGAAGATCCCTCGGTCATCGCCTTGGGGTTGAACCAGAGCGAATAAGTACGGAATTCGCGCGCGAGCGGCACGCCGTTGCGGTCCACGATCTCGCCGCGCTGCGGGATCAGCAAGTCGGAAAGGTCGCCTCCGCGCACGGAGGGGCCGGTCACGCCCAGGTAGACGATGCGGAAGAAGGCCAGAAGCCCGATGAGCGTGAACACCCCCAGAATCCAGAGCGTGCGCATCTTCGCCGTCAGCAGCGACTGCTGACGGACGTTGAACAGCTTGCGCCGGCCGGTGGAAACCGTGGTGGGGATCGCTCCGATCGGGAAGGCCGGAGCGTTCACTGCTGGGCGGCCTCCGCCACCTCGATGCGCGCCAGGCGGCTGCCCAGCGCCGCGGCGTCACGCGCCATCTGGTCACGCTCGGGATCGCGGTTCTTGCCGCCCGCGCCCTTGGCTTCGCCCTGGGCGATGGCAGCGGCCGTGGCGCCGGAGACGGGCGACACCATGGCCAGCAGTCCGCCGTTGCCGCCCTCCGCTTGCGTGCCCTCGCCGGTCTTGTCGGCATTGGCATAGCGGATCGGCGCCGGCGCACCCGGCCCCACCGGCATGCCCAGCGCGGCAAGCTGGCGCTCGCCTTCGATGTACTGACCCGCGGTCGGCGCCTTGTAGCCGAACTCGACGTCGTTCAGTTCCTTGAGCGCCTGCTGGTTCGAACGGGTCTGGAATTCCGTTTCCAGGAAGTTGATGTCCTGCTGCACCCACACGATCCGCTTCTCGGTATCGTGAACCTGGCTCTTCACCGCGTTGACGCGCAGCGTCAGGCCGATCGTCAGCGCCCCGCAGACCAGCAGCACGGAAATCCATCCGATCGAATGGACGCGATCGCGAGTGAGGTTCATGCGGCGCTCCTGGGGTCTTCGCGGCCGTTCCGGGCCGATTTCGTGGGGCCAGTCGTTCTGGGTGAGGCTTCCGTGCGCACCGCGGCGCGCAGGGTTGCGGATCGGGAACGGGGATTGGCGGCAAGTTCCGCTTCCCCGGGCCGCACCGCCTTCGCCACGTGTTCGAACGTCGCCTGCGATCCCGAAGCGACTTGCGGCAGGTGCCGCGAAGTGCTTTGGGCCTGGCCGGCGGCATCGCGCAGGAAGCGCTTGACCTTGCGGTCCTCAAGGCTGTGGAAGGTCACGATCGCCAGCCGCCCCCCGGCGCGCAGCAGCGTTTCGGCCCCTTCCATCCCGGCGTCGAGTTCGTCCAGCTCTCCGTTCACATGGATACGGATCGCCTGGAAGCTGCGCGTCGCCGGATCCTTCGGCGCCGATGCTCCCTTGTAATTGGGGTTGTAGCCCACGGCCTTGCGCACCACGCTGGCGAGTTCGCCCGTGGTCGCGATGGGCCGCGCGGCCACGATCGCCCGCGCCACCCGGCGCGACTGACGTTCCTCGCCATAGAGGTAGAGCACGTCGGCGATCCCCGCCTCGTCCGCCTCGTTCACGAAGTCGGCGGCGGAAAGCCCGGACTGGCTCATGCGCATGTCGAGCGGGCCATCGGCGCCGAACGCGAAGCCCCGCTCCGCCTGGTCGAGCTGCATCGAGGACACGCCGATATCCATGACGACGCCGTCCACGCTGTCGACTCCCGCTTCTGCAAGGCCCTCGACCATTTCGGAGAAGCGCCGGGCGTGCAACACGAGGCGGGGCGGAACGGCGTCCAGCTCCGGCCATTTTTCGCGGTTATCCACGATTGCAGCGATGGCATCGGGATCCCGGTCGAAGGCGTGAACCGTCGCGCCCGCATCGAGCAGGCGGCGGGTATAGCCGCCCGCACCCAGGGTACCGTCGACGATGACGTCGCCGCCCCGGGGGTTCAGGGCGGCGACGACCTCCTCAAGGAGCACCGGAACGTGGGGAACGCCCTCGGGTATGGTGCGAGAGGCGCTCATTTCTTCGAAGCTTTCTGAAGTTCCTTGGCCGCAAGGCTGCCACAGGCGGTCTGTGCCGCCTTCCAGCTATCGTCCATCGTGTTGAGGTTTTCCGGGCTCCACACCGTGAAGAAGCGGCCATTGCCGCGGAAG
This sequence comes from Novosphingobium sp. BL-S-34, assembly GCF_056857015.1. Classification (NCBI taxonomy): domain Bacteria; kingdom Pseudomonadati; phylum Pseudomonadota; class Alphaproteobacteria; order Sphingomonadales; family Sphingomonadaceae; genus Novosphingobium; species Novosphingobium sp. BL-S-34. Next base: position 2,847,128 of record NZ_CM166472.1, on the reverse strand, counting down.
TAGAGCTGGTCGGAGACATTGGCGAGCGCGCCGAGATCGTCGGGCAGGACGAAACGGCCGCTGCCGTCGAACGGCACTTCGTAGGAGGCGTAAATGTCGCTGGCGCGCTTTTCCGCGTCGAAGTCCTTGCCCGCGCGGACGGCCATTTCCTGCTGCTCGCGGATTTCCTGCTCGAAATCCTGGATGCGCGAGAGGCCGAAGCCGACGAGGCAGGGCCAGCGGTCATGGGTGGTCAGGCAGAGCAGGTCCTTGCCGCTCGATTCGCGCACGGTGCCGCGAAATGCATTGGGCAGCACGAAACGGTTCTTGTCGCGTAGCAGCGAGAAGCCCTGTCCGTTGTAGATGTATGGCTGCCCAGCCATGGTCCCTGTTCGCCCCTAAGGTTGCCTCTCGGGCATGACAGCGACCCTTCCCGCCACGCGCTCACGCGGCAGGGTTCCGGTACTGCAAGCAGCACACGGCGAGTCTCAGCCATTCCGATTGACAATGCTTTTATAACGGGAATTTTGGGGATTAAAGGGAAATGTGGGGATCAGAGGGAATTAATCGGCGGATTTCTTCGGATTTTAGACACGGGTCATCCCAGGTCCTGTTCCGTTAGCACCTGCGAAACCATGGATAGCGCTGATTTTACGCGGATTTTCCCTTATATCCGCATCGATCCCGGGCCTGCCCGTCAATCCCCACTTTTTGCCTGTTCGATGAGCCTGGCAAACGTTTTACGCCGCAAGTCCAGCGAGGACACATCTTCGGGGTCCTCGAGCAAGGCTGCGTCGGAAATGGCCAGGATCCGCCCCTTCCCCAGCCTGCATCGCGCCAGAACTGCATCCGCTTCGAAAAGGCAGGAGGCAGTCTCGTCCCCGCTTTTCCCGCCGGTCCCGGATTTTCCCGCCGGCACGGCGCCGTCCCCATCGCTCCCCGCTTTCCCCGAAATTCCCGAGGACGATGGTCCTTCCCCGGAATTCCCCGATGCGCGAAACCGGCCCGCAAGGTCGACCGGAAGCGGCCCGGCGGAAGTCTGGACCAGGCGTTCCCCGGCCCGCTGGCCCGCGTCGAACTCCAGCGCCAATCCCCAGTGCGCCAGGATGGGAGATAGCAGCACCATGTCCTGCGGCCGCCGAGGATCGCCCAGCGCGTGGCGCGACGGCATGGTCAGCATGGGGTCCGCGAACAGCAGCAGATGCCCGCCGTCCCGCACCCAGCGGTCCAGCGCCACGTTTTCCTGCGGCGAAAGCGGGCGGGGCTGCGCCAGCACCAGCAGCGCGCCCGAGGGGAGCGGCAATCGCCCGTTCGGCCCGGCCAGCGTGTCGAGCGGGGTCAGGCGGCCTGCCTCATCCAGCGGTGCAAGCGCCCAGTGCCGGGCGCGCTCAGGCGCCAGCAGTTCGCGTACATCGCCGCTTTCGCCCCAGACGATGGGCAGGCTGGTATAGAGGCCGATGACGCGATCGCGGCGCGGCGCCGCCGATTCGCCGCAACTCGTGAGTGTGGCCGCGAGCATGGCCGCGCCCGCCAGAAGCGTCAGCGCTGGGCGCAGCTTACTGGCCGTCTGCCGGAGCGCCGGTTACTTCGGGATCCGTCATCGGCGCGGGCGGAGCCGAGGGGCTGGGATCGGCGGCGGGAACCACGCCGATGTCCGCGAGCGGATCGCTGGACGCCTTCTTCGGCTTGGCATCGACCGCAACGACCTGCTGGATCGGATCGGAAGTATCGATCAGCCGGGTGCGATCGTTGATGATGTTCGCCAGGCCCACGATGAGCAGCATCGCGCAAAGGCCGAACAGCCCCACCTGGAGGCGGTGAACGGCCTGCGAACGCAGCTCGCGCGCAGTGGGCGGCACGAAGTGCTGCGGTGCGGTGATCGGTTCAACCATTGTAGGCGGAATGTGTCCTGCCATCGACAGACCGTTTACCTCAGGATCGCAGCCATGGGAAGACGGGCAGGTTCTTCGATTCCAGCCATTCCGGATTGAACAGCGAGGAGAGGTAGCGGAATCCGGTGTCGCACAGGATCGTGGCGACGCGCGCGTCGGCCTTGCCTTCGGCCACCAGCTTGCGTCCCAGCGCCACGGCGCCCGCCACATTGATGCCCGAGGACAGGCCGAGGCAGAGCCCCTCTTCCGAAAGCAGGCGGCGGACCCATTCGAGGCCCTCTTCGTCCGAGATGCGGAACTGGGTATCGATCGGCGCGCCTTCGAGGTTGGCAGTGATCCGTCCCTGCCCGATGCCTTCGGCGACCGACGAGCCTTCGGCCTTCAACTCGCCATGGGCATAGTAGTTGTAGAGCGCCGCGCCGTGCGGATCGGTGAGCGCAATGGTGATGTTCTCGTCGAAGGCCTTGAGGCCGAGGCCGGTACCCGCGATCGTGCCGCCGGTGCCCGCAGCGCAAGTGAAGCCGTCGATCCGGCCGTCCAGCTGCTGCCAGATTTCCGGCGCGGTGCTTTCGATATGGGCCTTGCGGTTGGCGATATTGTCGAACTGGTTGGCCCAGATCGCGCCCGGCGTCTCTTCGGCAAGGCGGCGCGAGGTGTGGACAAAGTGGCCGGGGTTGGAGAACGGCGCGGCCGGCACCAGGACCAGCTCGGCGCCCAGCGCGCGCAGCGTGTCCATCTTCTCGCGCGACTGCGTTTCCGGCATGACGATGATCGTCTTGTAGCCCAGCGCATTGGCCACCAGCGCGATGCCGATGCCGGTGTTGCCCGCCGTGCCTTCCACGATCGTGCCGCCGGGCTGGAGCAGGCCCTTCGCTTCGGCATCGCGCACGATCCACAAGGCCGCGCGATCCTTCACCGAGGCGCCGGGATTGGCGAATTCGCACTTGCCCCAGATCTCGCATCCGGCCGCTTCGCTCGGTCCCTTGAGCAGGACGAGCGGGGTGTTGCCGATGAGGTCGAGAGTGGAGCGCTGGGGGATCGGTGCAGTCATGGCGGCACAGGTAGGAAGTCAGACCGAAAGGCGCAAATGATTTGCGGAGTTTTTTGAGCAGGCCATTCGCCTTGCTCCCCGTCTTATGCCCGTCTCGTGGTCCGGCAAGCGCCCCGGCCCGCGGCGCCTGCCCGCTTTCCGCCTCGCCCCCCTCAAGAATTCATCCCGGAGGGGAGGTCCGATGGGACGCAGGCCGGTGCCCGCGCAAAACGGCCCGGAGGCCGTCTTGCCGGAGCGTCAGGTCATCGCAGAATCAGTCTTCCTGCGCGATCGTGACCTTGCAGCCTTCGAGCACCGAAGTGATCGGCACCTGGCAGGACAGGCGCGAGTATTCGTTGCGATGGTCCGAGCTGTCGAGCAGGTCGTTCTCGTCTTCGCTCATGGCCGGCAGCTTGTCGGCGAAGGCGGGATCGATGTGGACGTGGCAGGTCGCGCAGGAGCAGCAGCCGCCGCAGAGGGCCAGAAGCTCGTCGAAACCGCTGTCGCGGATCGTTTCCATGAGGGTGCGGCCTTCAAGGGCCTCAACGGTGGATTCTTCGCCCGATTGATTGATGACGATGATCTGCGGCATTCTCGTCGATCCTCTTTGATACTGCATGTATCATAACATGCTGGTTTCGGCCTTTGGGGCCGGCTGCTAATGGCTGCAATCCCCTTTTGCAAGGTAATCGAACTATGGGCTTGAGCGCTGGCGCACTGAAACTGGGACTCGACGCGATTGCGGGGCGAGAGCCCGCCATCGCCCGAGCGCTGGATGCGGCCGGCTACCCCGAACCGCGCATCCGCCCTACCGGATACGCCACGCTCCTGCGCACGATCGTGGGCCAGCAAGTGTCGGTGGCGGCGGCCTCTTCGGTGTGGCAGCGGCTCGAGGACCTGCTGGGCGAAGGGATCGCGCCCGAAACTTTGCTGGCCGCCGAATTCGAAGCCCTGCGCGGCTGCGGGCTTTCGCGTCAGAAGCAGGGTTATGCGCGCAGCCTTTGCGAACTGGTGATCGCCGGCACGCTCGACTTCGACGACTTGCCCGCGGACGACGAGGAGGCAATCGCCCAGCTTGTGCGCATCAAGGGCATCGGCCGCTGGTCCGCGGAAATCTATCTGCTTTTCGCGGAAGGCCGCCCGGACATCTGGCCGGCCGGCGACCTTGCGGTGCAGGCCGGCATGCACAAGATCCTCGGCCTGGAAGCGCGCCCGAGCGAGAAGGAAGCGCGGGAACTGGCCGAAGCCTGGCGCCCCCATCGCGGCGCCGCGGCGATCTTCACCTGGCACTGCTACAACAACCCGGCCCTTTAAGCGGCGCCCTAAACGGAGAGGGGCGCCTTCCGTAGCCCCGCTTCGCCGAGAAAACGGTTCTCCATCCACCGGCGCAGGCGCGGGGACTGCCGCTCGGTCAGGATCGATATTCCCGCGCTGGCCAGCACGATCAGCGCGATCAGGGCTGCGAACATCGGAAAACTGCGCCCGGCCTCGATCTCCCAGGACCGCAGAAGCTGGATCAGCGGCCAGTGGAACAGGTAGAGCGTGAAGGAAAAGCTGGCGAGCGTCCGGGCGGCTCCGTCCAGACGCAGGATCGGCGCCGAAAGCAGGTTCACCAGCGGACGCGCGGCCACCAGCGCCAGGGTCATGGCCAAGCCCATCAGCAGGTCCGACAACGCCCATTGCGACCATTCGGCATCGCCCGGCCACCACGCCTTGAGCAGGGGATTGAGCACCGTGTGATCGATCCGGAACAGGAACAGCGCCATCGCGCAGGCCGCCACGATCGCGACCGGCGCAGCCGCAAGGGGCAAGCGCCGGGCGGCCCGAACATGGGTCAGCGCCGCCCCCATCAGCCAGACCGGCATCAGCAGGAGAATGGCCCCGCCCGCCGCCGCGCAGCCCAGCGCCACCGCAAGAATGCGCGGCCAGCCCCGCAGGAACACGGCCAATGCGAAGATCGCATAGTACCAGACCTCGTAGCAGAGCGACCAATAGGGCGGGTTCCAGACCGGTCCGGCCACCCCCGGCCAGGCGCTGAGGAAAGCCAGCGGCGCCAGCAGTTGCTTCGTCACTTCCAGCGCTTCCGCGGGGGAATTGTCCATTCGCACCGGCATCGGCCCCGCCAGCACATAGGCCGCCAGCGTGCCGAACAGCAGCGAGGGCACCGCGACCGGCAGGATGCGCGACAGGCGCGCCACGGCATAGCGCGGCAGGCTGGACCGGCCGCTCAGCACGGACGTGCTGATCACGAGGCCCGAAAGCACGAAGAACACGATCACGCAGTAATGCTGCATGCGCACGCCGAAGGGAAACCAGCCGTGATAAAGCCCGAGCTGCACCGCATGACCGATGGCCACGAGCAGCGCCGCGCCAAAGCGCACGAAGTCCAGCACGACCGAGAGCGGCCGCGTCAGGAAAGGTTCCTCGGCAGGCGGGCTCACGGGAGCCGAATCAGTCGCGCGGGGCGGCCGCGTCGATGAAGCGGGCCAGTTCCAGGTCGCGGCGGCTCAGGCCATAGGCATCGTGGGTGGTCAGCGTGATCTCCACGCGGTTGTAGACGTTGAACCATTCAGGATGATGGTCGGCCTTGTCGGCCTGGATGGCCACGCGGGTCATGAAGCCGAAAGCCTCGTTGAAATCCGCGAATTTCAGCTTGCGCACGATGGCGAGGCCGTCCTCGCGCAAGTCCCAGCCGGGCAGTGCGGCCAGCGCTTCATCGCGTTCGGCGTCGGTAAGGCGGGCAATCGGCATGGGCGACTCCGTAAAGATGCAGCCAGCTTGGCACTGGGGGGGCTTTCCACTATCGCGTCACCCCATGCAAGGGGCCTCCATCGCCATCGACGACCTCGCCTGCCGGCGCGGCGACAGGCTGCTGTTTCGCGGCGTCTCGCTGCGGCTCGATGCCGGCGAGGCACTGCAGGTGACCGGGCGCAACGGCATCGGCAAGTCCAGCCTGCTGCGTATCCTGGCCGGCCTGGCCCCGGCCTTTTCCGGCGCCGTGACGACCGCAGGCAGCATCGGCCTGGTGGACGAACGCCCGGCGCTCGATCCGGGCTGGACGCTCGGCTCCGCCCTGGCGTTCTGGCAGCAGATGGACGGGAATGGCGAAGATCGGCACATGGCCCGCCTGGGTCTCTCGGGCCTGCTCGACGTGCCGGTGCGCTACTTGTCCACGGGGCAGAAGAAGCGCGCCGCCCTTGCCCGCCTGCTCGGCCAGGACGCGCGGATCTGGCTGCTCGACGAGCCGCTGAACGGGCTCGACAGCCATGCCGTCGCCCTGGTCGAGGCACTGGCGGCGGAGCATTGCAGCAAGGGCGGCATTGCGGTGATCGCTTCTCACCAGCCTTTCGCGCTGCCGGGCATGGCCACCCTCGCCCTTGCGGAGCACGCGGCATGAGCGTCAGGATCCGGCCCCTCCTCAAGCGAGACCTCACGCGCCTGCTGCTGGGCGGACGCGGCAGCGGGGCGCTGCTGCCGATCCTGTTCTTCCTCTCGGTGGCGATGCTCTATCCCTTCTCCGTCGGCCCCGATGCGCCGCTGCTGGCGCGGACCGGCGGCGGCGTGATCTGGGTCGCCGCCTTGCTGGCCGCGATCCTGCCGCTCGACCGCCTGGTGGAGCCCGACATCGAGATGGGCCTGTTCGATCAGTGGGCGCTGCGCGGCATCTCCGAGGAACTGGTGATCGCGGTGCGGGTGCTCGCCCATTGGCTGAGCTTCGGCCCCCCGCTCATGCTGGCCGCCCTGCCCGCCGCCGCCCTGCTCGGGCTGGACGGGCAGAGGCTCATGCTGGTCGAGATCGGGCTGCTGGCGGGTACGCCGGGCCTCGCCGCGCTGGGGGTGACGGTTGCCGCGCTCACGGCCGGCCTGCGCGGCGGCGCGGCGCTGGGGGGGCTGCTGATGATCCCCATGGCCGTGCCGGTGCTGATCTTCGGCGCGGGCAGCCTCGGCAGCGGCGGCACGGGCGGACTGGCCCTGACCGCGGCGGCAAGCCTGGTCCTGCTGGCCATCGCCCCTTTCGCCAGCGGCGCGGCGATCCGCGCGGCCCGCGGCTGACGATCTCGCGCGGCGCGCCGCCGGCGAGCGCTCGTTTCATCGCCACGGCGGTTGGCGCAGTTACCGCTGCCCAAGCATAGTGCGCTTCCAGATCCGGCCAGAACCGGACAGCGGGAGAATGCCATGGAAAGCCATCGGACGCTGATCGACAGGGCCAGGCGCGAAGCCGGGCTCGACGACTTCGGCGCAGACGGCTTTCGCGAGGGCCTGGAAATCCTGGTCGATTCCCTCGATCGCGAGGCCGGGCTCAATGCGCTGGGCGAAAGCGCCCTTGCGGAACGCATTGTCCTGCATCTCAAGCAGAGACTGGAAATCGAAGACTGGTATCGCCGCCATCCCGAGATCGCGGACGAGGAGATCCGCGCGCCGCTGTTCGGCGTCAGCCTGCCGCGCACCGGTTCCTCGGCGCTGTCGTTCCTGCTCGCGAGCGACCCGGCGATCCGCTACCTCAGGGTCTGGGAAAGCAGCCGCCCCTGTCCGCCGCCTGGCACTGTCGAAGGACCCGATCCCCGCCGGGGCGTCTCCGCCAGCAGCGCCGACGAGACGTTGAAAGGCGGCCGCCGCACGCCAAGCGGGATCGACGGCGCGATGGAGTGCCAGGACATCATGGCGCTCGATTTCAAGAGCCAGATATTCCAGGCTTTCGCCCAGGTTCCCCGCTATTCGGACTGGCTTCTCCAAGCCGACCTGACCGAGACTTACGCCTATCACAAGCGTGTGCTGAAGCTGCTGCAATGGCGGCAACCGGCGCGGCCCTGGCGGCTCAAGGCGCCCACGCACATGCTCTATCTCGATGCGCTGACGGCGGCGTTTCCCGATGCCCGCTTCGTCATGACTCACCGCGATCCCAGCGACGTGATCCTGTCCGTGGCCACGGTCTATGCCGACATCATCGGCAAGTTCACCGACCGGACCGATCATGCCTATCTCGGCGATCTCAACCTTCGGACCTGGTCCGAGGCGATGCGGCGGGCGATCGCCTTTCGCGATGGCGGCGGGGACCACCGTTTTCACGACATCCACTTCCGCGCCATGCTGCGCGACCCGCTGGGGCAAGTGCGCGAACTCTATGCCTGGCTGGGAGAGCCGGTCTCCCCGGAGTTCGCACGGGCAATGGCGGCATGGTGGGCATCGAACGAGAGCGAGCCCCGCATGGCCAAGCCCGATCCGGCGCGCTTCGGGCTCGATCCCGCAGCGGTGCGCGGCCATTTCGGCGACTATCTGGCGCACATGGAGCGGTGGGCGCCGTTCAGCGAAGCCGCTTGAACAACTTTCGGAAGAACCACAGGTGATGACAGATGGGTGAAGTAACCAGCGGCCCCGTAGACTTCGATGCCGCCGCGCGAGAGGCGCAGACGATTGCGGGAGGGCCGCGCTATGCGCCGCTGCGGCTCGACGAAGTGAGCCCGGAGGGACAGGAGCAGGTCGACGCGATCCGCGCGGCCTTCCACATACCCGACAGTCGCCCCTTCCCCGACGTCAGCCTGATCACCTTGCGCCATCCGGGCATGTTCAAGGGGCAGATGGTGCTGGGCATCGAATTGGCCGCCAGAGGCGCGATACCCGGCCGTGAGCGGGAACTGATGATCCTGCGCCTGGCCCTGCTCGCCGGCGCGCCGTTCGAATGGTGCGAACATGTGGATATCGGCAAGGCCTTCGGCATCACCGCCGAGGACCTCGAACGCGTGATCGCAGGCTCTGCCGCGCCCGGCTGGACCGAACACGAATCGGCCATGCTGCGCGCGGTCGAGGAACTGCTGGCCGATTACTGCCTGGGCGAGGAGACCTGGGACACGCTGGCCCGGACCTGGGACGAAAAGCAGATGCTGGAACTGCCCATGCTCGTCGGCGCCTATCTGATGACGGCGATGCAGCAGAATTCCCTGAAAATTCAGCCCAAGGGCGGTTTCGATTACCGCTGATCCCGGTTCGCGGGATTCGGCACGCCGATAGTCCGCGAATCGGCAGAACGAATCACTGCGAATCACCGAGTGTTTCGAAAGGCCGTCGCTCCCCGAGCGGCGGCCTTTTCTCGTGGAAAATATCGCCGGGTTTTTCGCACGGTTCACCGGCGGCGGATCCGGGGGCGCCTGTGGACAAGCGCGGCAGAACTCCGGGATAACGGCGGGATAAGTTGGGGATTTTCCTGGAAAAAACGGGCCGGGGCGGTTTCTCGCGTGGTGCGTGAAATCGCCCCGGCCCAGTCGACAGGAAGGGCAGACGGGCGCCCCATGACAAGCGCCGGCCCGAGGTCCTTGGTGCAGGCTTGACGGGCAAGACAAGCTGCGTAGACATAGCTAATGATAATCATTCTCAAATACAAGCCCATGGAGAACCAGGCATGTATCAGTACGTCGATCGCCCGCTGAATTCGCTCGACGAGGGGTGCCGTTTCCTCGTCTGGTCCATGCGCGCCTGGGTCACGACGCTGGCCCGCCGGCAATGCCCTGCGCAGGCACTGGCCCCCGCTTTCGCCAAGTGGCGGATGATCGGCGGGCTCCAGCCGTTCCACCGGGCCATGCTGCTGTTCAACCGCGATGCACTGGAGACTTTCGCCTTCTGCCCGATGGCCTGCAGCCATGTTTCCGAGCACGAGGCGGTGATTCTCGAACTCATCACCTCGCTGCGCGACCGCGGCCCCCAGCAGACGCGCGCCACGCTGGAACTGGTGGTTTCGGAAGACAGCGTGGGCGACGTGCTGGAAACGCTCTCGAAGCTCGGCGCGGCCATGGCCATTGCCGGCATTTTCCCCGGCGAACCGGTCGAAGCGAAGAACCAGCGGCATTGAACGGCGGCGCGGAGGGAGGCGCACTTCCCTCCGACGCTCCTCATTGAGCGGGAGCGGTGAGGACCGGCGGACTTATCCCCCGATCAATTCGCGCCCGATCAGCATGCGCCTGATCTCGTTCGTACCGGCGCCGATGTCGAGCAGCTTGGCGTCACGCAGATAGCGCTCGACCGGCCAGTCCTTGGTGTAGCCGGCCCCTCCCAGTGCCTGCACCGCCTCTCCCGAGACGCGGAAGGCGTTCTCGCTGGCGAGCAGGATCGCGCCGGCCGCGTCGAACCGGGTGGTCTGCCCCGCGTCGCAGGCCCGCGCGACGGCGTAGACATAGGCCCGCGCCGACTGCAGCGCGACGTACATGTCCGCCACTTTGGCCTGCATGAGCTGGAACGTGCCGATGGCGGTGCCGAACTGGCGGCGTTCGCGTACATAGGGGATCACGGTATCCAGGCAGGCCTGCATGATGCCGATCTGCAGACCCGCCAGCACCACCCGCTCGTAGTCGAGCCCGCTCATCAGCACTTTCACGCCGCCGTTCAGCGGGCCCATGACGTTCTCTTCGGGCACGAAGCAGTCGTCGAACACCAGTTCGCACGTCGGCGATCCGCGCATGCCCATCTTGTCGATCTTCTGGCCGATGGAGAATCCGGCCATGCCTTTCTCGATCAGGAAGGCGGTGATCCCCCTGGAGCCTGCCTCCGCATCGGTGCGGGCGTAGACGACCAGCACTTCCGCGTAAGTGCCGTTGGTGATCCAGAACTTGGTGCCGTTCAGGCGGAAGCCGCCCGGCACGGCGTCGGCCCGCAGCTTCATTCCGACCACGTCGGACCCTGCCCCCGCTTCGGACATGGCCAGGCTGCCCACATGCTCGCCGGAAATCAGGCCGGGCAGGTACTTGGCCTTCTGGGCCTCGTTCCCCCAGCGCCGGATCTGGTTCACGCAGAGGTTCGAGTGCGCGCCGTAGGACAGCCCGACCGAAGCCGAGGCCCGGCTGACTTCCTCCACCGCGATCACATGTTCGAGATAGCCCAGCCCGGTGCCGCCCCATTGCTCTTCCACGGTGATGCCGTGCAGGCCAAGCTCACCCATGGCGGGCCAGAGTTCGCGCGGAAACCAGTCCTCCGCATCGACCCTGGCCGCGAGCGGCGCGATCTGTTCGTCGGCGAAACGGGCCACGCTCTCGCGGATCATCTCCGCAGATTCGCCCAGCGCGAAGTCGAAATCCGGGGTTGCCTTCATGCCCTAGTCCCAATCTTTTCGAGCGCCGCTCTCCGGCGCCTTTCGTTAACCCGCAAGTTAGCGACCGGGCTCCCTGCAAACAAATTGAAACTTCCCGCCCGGTTCGATAAATTTTCCCAATGATAAAGCGCGCGCATATCCGCCATTTCCTGGCCGTTGCCGATTCCGGCAGCTTCAAGCAGGCCTCGGCGCGGCTCCACGTCACCCAGCCGACGGTCTCGACCAGCATTGCGGAACTGGAACGCCTGGTGGGATCGCCGCTGTTCGTGCGCGACCGGCGCCATGTCCGCCTGACCGAGCCGGGGGGCGCCTTCCTGCCGATCGCCCGCGACCTCGAAGCCGGCTTCCGCCGCGCGGACCAGTTCGGCCGGCCCATGCAGGAACAGTGGCCGGACCTGAAGCTGGGGGTGATCCCGAGCGTGTCCGGCCCCCTGCTGGAACGGCTCGCCCGCGAACTGGCCGGGGACTTCGGGATCGAACTGGTGGAGGGGGACGACCGCGATTTGCGTGGGCAACTCGGCAGCGGCAAGATCCAGCTGGCGCTGACGTTGCTGGGGGAAGACGAACAAGGCCCCTGCGCCCGCACATTGCTGGAGGAGCCCTACGTCCTGGTCATGCCGGAGACGCACCGCTTCGCCGGGGCGTCGCTCGTGGCGCCGCAGGACATCGCCGGGGACATCATGATCGCCAGGCGGTCCTGCGAGGTGCTTCAGGAAACCAGCCGCTTCTTCACCGATGCCGGGGTGCGCCCGCGCTTCGCCTTGCGCAGCGAGAACGAGGACCGCTGCATGCGCATGGTTGCGGCCGGCCTTGGCGTGACGGTGGCGCCCCTGTCGCTGGCTCCTGCGGGAACAGCGACGGCGGAGATCGCAGGCTATGGCCTGAGCCGCAGACTGGGTCTGGTACGCGGCGCGGAATTCCCGGGGGAGGCGGAGGAACGACTGGCGGCGACGCTGGAGATCGTCTCCGCCAGCCTTCCCTCCCTGGCCCGTCAATCCGGTGCGTCGCCCTCATAGCGCCCGCCGGCTGTCTCCATGCCGACCGGGTCTTGCCGTGTCGGCCGTGAATATCCTGTCTTGCCCTGAGCCCTGACTTGCGCGCCCTGTGCCTGCACCAGCCGCCCGGTAACGGGCCTGCCTGTACGAGACAGCACCGAGCGGGGGCGCTCCCGAACCGGGTGTCCCTTTTTACCCCCAAATGCGGAGAAGCGCCCCCTACCGTCATGCGGTTCGCGCACTGGCAGCGGCCTCGTTGGGAGAGCAGCCGCCGCCAGCGCGTTCGCACGTTTCGGTGTTGCCCATTAGGTAAAGAGCTGACACGATGCGATCAAACGCAATGAATTTGACGCAGCGTTGCAAAAATTAGAGCAGGTCCAGACAGTCCCGATGCCGGCATTTTCCCGTTTCCTGCGCTATTTCATGGCAGTCGGCCGCCTCGGCTCGATCCGCAAGGCCGCCGACGAGCTGAACGTGTCCGCCTCCGCCATCGACCGGCAGATCCTGAACGTGGAAGCCGAACTGGGCCTCCCGCTGTTCGAGCGCCTGCCCACCGGCCTGCGGCTCACCGCGGCCGGGGAGATGATGATGGCCTCCGGTGCCCACTGGCAGCAGGGCATGGCCAGCCTGCGCGGACGGATAGAGGACTTGCGCGGGCTGAAGCGCGGCCACGTCGACATCGCGGTGATCGACGCCCTGGCGACGGGCCATGTCCCTGCGACGCTCCACGCCATCCAGCAGCGCTATCCGGGCATCACCCTGGGCATCAAGGTGCTGGGCAACGACGCGGTCCGGCGGGCGGTGATCGACGGATCGGTGGATTGCGGCATCCTGTTCGAGCCGCAGTCCTACCGTGACCTTTCGGTCCGCGCCTTCACCGAAGTGGTGCTGGGCTTCGTCACGCCGCCCGGCCATCCTTTCGCCGCCCTGCCCGAGGCGCGCTTCTCGATCTGCGCGGATGAGCCGATGATCATCCCGGCCGAGCCGCTGGCGGTCTATCAGCAGATCGCCGTGCTGGAAGGTGCGACCGGGATCGCCCTGACGCGCAAGGCGAGTTCGGACAATATCCAGATGATCACCGCGCTGGTCACGCAGGGTGCCGGGGTGGGCGTGCTCACTTCGCTGGATGTCCGCACCGACGTGCAGCGGGGCAGCCTGGCCTTCACCCGCATTTCCGATTCGCTGCTGCGGCCGATGACCCTGGCGCTCTGCACGGCCTCGGCCCGCACGCCGTCTTATGCCGCGAACCTGGTGATCGGCGAATTCGAGCACGGATTTGCCGCGCTTGGCCATGCTGCTTCAACGGCTTAGGCCCCGCCCGGCCTCTGCGGGAAGCCCAGGCGGCATCGCGCGATTGCGGATTTCGCAAGAACGCGGTAACCGGAGCAGCTTCCTCCCCACATTCGCGTTCAGGATTTGCCCCGCATGAGTGAAGCTTCCGAGCCGCAGCTCCATTATCTCGAGTATTACGAAGACTTCCTTGCCAAGGTTCGCCAGCTTTCACGGCAGGTGCAGCAGGGCGAGTGGAAGCCCGAATTCGTCATCGGCCTCGGCCGCGGCGGATTGGTTCCGGCCGTCTATATCTCGCACCAGCTGTCGCTGCCGATGCTGTCGATCGACCATTCGTCCAAGATTCCCGGCTTTGCCGACGAACTGCTGGCGAAAGTCGCGGCGATGAGCGCCGATGGCACGCGCATGCTGTTCGTGGACGACATCAACGACACCGGCGGCACCATCGAATATATCCGCAGCCAGCTGACCGAAGGCGGCTGCGACCACGGCAACTTGCGCTTCGCGGTGGTGATCAACAACAAGAGTTCCAAGGTCGGCGTCGACCTCTGGGCCGAAGTGATCGACCGTACCGACGACAAGCGCTGGTTCGTGTTCCCCTGGGAATCGGTGGGCACACGCGAAAGCATCGTCGAGGAAGCGCTTTCGGTGCCCGAACGTCTGGCCTGAAGCCGGGGGTCATGCCCCGGGGCTTCCTCCTGGCTTCATGACCTCCAGCAATCCGGCGTCGTCCATCTCCGCCAGGTCCAGCATGGCGCGGTAGGGATCGCCCTCCAGCCCGAGCACTTGCGCAAAGGCCGGCTCGGTCTTCGCGCCTGCCCTCCGCGCCGCCAGGACCGCGTCCCGGAACGCCGTGCCGCCAAGGCCGAGCAGCCGCTGCTCCACCGTGAAGTGGCGCCAGCCGTGCTGCCCGGCGACCGGCCGCGCCTGGCCGAATATCTCGAATGCCAGCCCTTCCACCGAGAACGTGGCCACCACCGGGCGGTCCGCCTTGCGCCACTGCCACATGGCGAAATGTTCGAAACGTCCGCACTCCGCCCACAGGGCCGCGGCGAACAGGTCGGGATCGGGGGCATGGCAGAGCACGTCGATGTCGCTGCCGGGAACCGCCAGGCCAAGCGGGAACGTCCCGGCGACATGCGGATCGAACCGGGCGAGCCCCGGGAGAATACCGCTCGCCGCCAGGGCCGCCTGCCAGTCCGGCCCCCTCAGCGATGCGCCTCCAGATAGGCTTCCAGCCGGTCGAGATTGGCCGCGACGGCCTCCGCCGGCAGGAACGAGCCGGTGAAGCTGTTGCGCGCCAGGGTCCCCAGCGCTGCCTTGCCCAGCCCGCGGGCCGCCGCGACGGCGCGGTAATTGTCAGCCACGTAGCCGCCGAAGTAAGCCGGATCGTCGGAATTGATCGTGGCCTTGAGGCCGTGAGCGAGCATCGCGTCGATGGGGTGATCGGCCAGGTCGTCCACCACGCAGAGCTTGTGGTTGGAGAGCGGGCAGACGGTCAGCGTCATTTCCTCACGAACCAGGCGCGCGATCAGCGCGGGGTCTTCCAGCGCGCGGTTGCCGTGATCGATGCGGTGGACGCCCAGCAGGTCGAGCGCCTGATGGACATATGCGGGCGGGCCTTCCTCGCCGGCATGGGCGGTGATCCTGAGGCCCTTTTCGCGCGCGGCGGCGAAGACCCGCGCGAATTTCTCGGGCGGGTGGCCGACTTCGGAAGAATCCAGCCCCACGGCCTCGATCCGGTCGAGCCAGGGTTCCGCCTCGGCCAGAGTGGCGAAGGCGGCCTCCTCGGAGAGATGGCGCAGGAACGAGAGGATCAGGCTGCTGGTCATGCCATGCTCGGCATGGGCGGCCTCCATGGCGGAGAGCAGGCCCTCGATCACTTCGGCGAAAGGCACGCCGCGGTCGGTGTGGGTCTGGGGATCGAACATCAGTTCGGCGTGGACCACCCCGTCCGCCGCCGCACGGGCGAAGTAGGCGGCGGCGAGGTCGTGAAAGTCCTGCCGCGTCAGCAGTACGTTGGCACCCGCGTAGTAGATGTCGAGGAAGTCCTGCAGGTTCGAGAAGTCGTAGGCGGCACGCACTTCTTCCACCGTGGCGAAGGGGATCGACACGCCGTTGCGCTCGGCCAAGGCGAACATGAGTTCGGGCTCCAGGCTGCCTTCGATGTGGAGGTGAAGCTCGGCCTTGGGCAGGCCGGCGATGAAGCTGTCGAGATCGGTCATGTCTTGTCCCTGTTCCAGGCGCAGCGGCCCAGCAGATAAGTGCGCGCCACGGCGCGGTCGTCGCCCAGCACCTGCAACGCGAAGAGCCGCTCTGCAAGTCCGGCGTCGCGGGTGCGGCGCGCGAGCAGCGGCGTCGCGCAGGGGTCCAGCACCACGAAATCGGCTTCCTGTCCCACGTCCAGCCGTCCCACGCGGTCGCCGATGTGGAGCAGCGCCGCGCTTCCCCCGGTCGCCAGCCAGAGGGCGCGGAACGGGTCGAGCGCCGTGCCTTTCATTTGTGCCGCCTGATAGGCGATGCCCTGGGTGTGGAGCAGCGAGAACGTCGTGCCCGCCCCCACGTCCGTGCCGAGGCCCAGACGCAGGCCGTGCCGGTCTGCCTGCCCGAAATCGAAGCAGCCGGAACCGAGGAACAGGTTCGAACTGGGGCAGACCGCGATCCCCGCCCCACTTTCGTGGAGCCGGTGGCAGGCCCTCTCCGACAAGTGGACCCCATGCGCGAAGACCGCGCGGTCCGAGACGAGGCCGAAGCGGTCGTAGGCGTCGAGGTAGTCCGCCGCTTCGGGAAAGCGCGCCGCCACTTCCGCGCATTCGCGCAAGTTCTCGGCCAGGTGGGTGTGAAGCAGCACCTCGGGATGCTGGGCCAGGAGCGCACCGGCATCGGCAAGCTGCGTGTCGGAGCAGGCCAGCGCGAAGCGCGGCGTGACGGCGTAGCCCAGCCGCCCCCGGCCGCGCCAGCGGCGGATCAGCGCCTCGGTTCCGGCCCGGCCCGACGCGGGCGTGTCGCGCAGCCCTTCGGGGCCGAGGTCCATCAGCACTTTTCCGGAGACGATCCGCATGTCCCGCGCCAGCGCCGCCTCGAACAGGGCATCGACCGACTGTTCGTGGACCGTGGGATAGACCAGCGCGCTGGTCGTGCCGTTCCTCAGCAGTTCGTCGAGGAAGAAGGCCGCCACGACATCGGCGTGAGCCTTGTCGGCAAAGGCCTTTTCGGCCGGGAAGATGTGGCGTTCCAGCCAGTCGAGCAATTGGTCGCCATGCGCGGCGATGCGGTCGGTCTGGGGGTAGTGGACATGCGCGTCGACGAACCCCGGCACGACGAGGCCGGGCAGCGTCTCCACCGGCACTTGCCCGTAGCGTCCGGCCAGTTCGGCATAGGCCCCGCGCGCGGCGACCACCCCGTCCTCGACCACCAGCAGCCCGTCGGGCTCGTGACGGATCGCGGCGGGATCGTCCTGGGGGTCATGGGAAACGGAGAGGATTTCGGCGCGAAAGGCTTGGATCATCCGCCTTGTCCTAGCGGGCGAACGGCACGAAGGCGAGCGCCGACGCGCCGCTTCCCGCGCGGCGCCCCGTTCACCCGCCCGCCAGCCAGGCGAAGCGGGCGACGAAAAGCAGCGCCAGAACCAGCAGGAACCAGTCCTTCCGCTGGATTGTGCCGCGCACCAGCTTGAGCAAGGCATGGGCGGTGATGCCGAACGCCAGGCCGTTGGCGATGGAGAAAGTGAACGGGATCATCGCCACGGTCAGGAAGGCCGGGATCGCCGCCAGCGGGTCTTCCCATTCCACTTCGGTCAGCGGCAGCAACATGAGCCCGCCAACGATGATCAGCGCCGGTGCAGTCGCCGCCAGCGGAATGACCTGGGCATAAGGCGCCACGAACAGGGTGGCGAGGAACAGCAGGCCGGTCACCACCGCGGTCAGGCCGGTGCGCCCGCCCGCCTGCACGCCTGCCGCGCTTTCGACATAGCTGGTCACCGTGCTTGTCCCGGCCATCGAACCGACGATGGTGGCCGCGGCGTCGGTCACGAGAATACGGTTGAGCCGCGGGATCCGCCCCTGCCCGTCCATCAGCCCGGCCCGCTTGGTCACGGCCACGAGGGTGCCGATATTGTCGAACAGGTCGACGAAGAGAAAGACGAAGAGGATTTCGAACAGGCCCAGCCCATGGCTGCCCGAAAGCCCGAAGACGCCGGCGAGGTCCAGCTTGAAGGCCGTGCCGGTCAGGGCGTCCAGCGAATAGGGCTCGGGATGGACTGAAACCATGCCGCAGAGCCAGCCGAGCGCGGTCGTGGCGAGAATGCCGATCAGCATGGCGCCGCGCACGTTCCACACGGACAGCGCGCCGATCAGCACCAGTCCGAACAGGGCCAGCATGGCGCCGGGCTCCCTCAGGTTTCCGAGCGCGACGAAAGTCGCCGGATCGGCAACCACGATGCCGGCGCTTTTCAGCCCCACGAAGCCGATGAACAGGCCGATCCCCCCGGCCACCGCCGCGAAGAGATAGTGCGGGATCGCGGCGATGATGAGCTGCCGCACGCCCGTGACGGTCAGTGCCAGGAAGGCCACGCCCGACAGGAACACGCAGCCCAGCGCCACAGGCCAGGGCACGCCCATCTGCTGCACCACGGTGAAGCTGAAATAGGCATTGAGCCCCATGCCGGGCGCCAGCGCCAGCGGCGTATTGGCCACCAGCCCCATGAGGATGGACGCAAAAGCCGCCGCAAAACAGGTCGCTGCCGCCACCGAGGCCACCGGCATGCCCGCCGCGCCCAGGATCGCAGGGTTCACCAGCACGATATAGGCCATCGTCAGGAAGGTCGTCATGCCCGCCAGGACTTCGGTGCGGGCGGTGGTTCCCCGTTCCTTCAGCGCAAACCAGCGTTCCAGCGCGCCATCCGGCGGAGTGCCCGGTTCGAATTGCGTTTCGGTGCGCGTCACGTTCTCGTCCCCAACAGTTCGCGCGGCCGCGCGCGGCTGCGACGGCATTCGGCCGGTGGAGTCCTATCGGCAATTGCCGGAGGCGGCGCAACGGGCTTCGACGGTCATGCCCATCCGCTGGCCGACTATTCCCGGCCGGGACCGCCGGGATGGAGGATCAGCGCTCGTTCACCCATTCGCGCCGCAGGGCGGGTCCGGCCAGGCTCATCAGCAGGGCCGCGAGCACGTAGAGGCCCAGGCCCAGGAGCATGGAATAGCGCAGCGATTCCGCGCCATAGACCGGCGCCAGCGCCTTGGACAGCGCGCCGAGTGCGTAGATTCCGCCGCCCAGGCCGATGAGGTTGTTGATCAGCAGGAACAGGGCCGAAGCGGTCGCGCGGGCGGGCGGCTCGACGAGGTGCTGGACCGCGCTCGTCACCGGGCCGAGCCAGACATAGGCCAGCGCCTGCGGCAGCAGGAACAGCACGAAGGCGAGCGGCACGCTGGAGGTCCAGATCCCGCCCGCGAACAGCGGCACGGCCACGACATAGGCCATCGCCGGAACCCGCCCGTACCAGGCGCGGTCGGCGCGGCCGAGCCGGTCCGCAAGGAGGCCGCCGGCAAGCACCCCCACGGTCCCGCCGATCAGCAGGACCGCGCCGATGAACCAGGAGGTTTGGACGAGGTCCAGCCCGAAACTGCGCTGGAGCAGGCTGGGCAGCCAGAAGGCCAGGCCATAGCCCAGCATCGAGCTGGAAGCCGCGCCGAAGCTCAGCAGCCAGAAGGCACGCTTGCGGGCAAGCAGCGCGGCCACTTCCCCGAAGCGCACGGACGGTGCCATGCCCGGCGCGGGGCGGGGCTGGTCCCGAACCACGAACTTGAACAGCGGCGCGATCAGCAGGCCGGCAAGGCCCACCGCCACGAAAGCCGCGCGCCAGTCCACCCGCGCCGCGACATAGCCTCCGGCCAGCACGCCGGCCGCCGAACCGAGCGGGATGCCCAGCGAATAGACCGAAAGCGCGAAAGCCCGCCGCTCGCTGGGGAAGTGATCGCCGATCACCGCATAGGACGGCGCCACGCCGCCCGCCTCTCCCACACCGACGCCGAGCCGGGCGAGGAAGATATGCCAGAAGCCGGTGGCCGCGCCGCACAGCGCGGTGAACAGGCTCCACACCACCATGGAACCGGTAATGACCCAGGACCGGCTGGTCCGGTCGGCCAGCCAGGCCAGCGGGACTCCCAGCGTCGAATAGAGCATGGCGAAGGCGAGGCCGCCCAGCATGCCCATCTGCGCATCGTCGAGGCCCAGGTCCTTCTGGATCGGCGCGGCCAGGATCGCCAGGATCTGGCGGTCCACGAAGTTGAAGATATAGACCAGCAGCAGCATCGCCAGCACCAGCCGGGGCGAGGCCGACCTGCGGGCAGTTCCGGTGGATTGCCGGTGGGAGAGGTCATCGTGCATCGTCAGTCTCTTTCCTCATCCCGGACGGGATCCGGGACCACCATCGGTGAACAGCCCGCTCTCCGGCAGGATGCCCTGTTGCCCCGTCGCGCGGAAGACCCGGGCCTGAAGACGTCAGGGCCTGCCGGATCAAGCCCGCGACGACGGGACATGCTCGCGCAGGAAGGCGGAAATTGCAGCCAGGGCCGGCAGTTCGTCCAGCATCGGCGCATGGCCCACGCGCGGTACCTCGACCGCCGCGAACGGCCCCGCATGGCGCTGCGCCATGTCCCGCACGGTCTGGGCGGAAAGGAGATCGGAGAGCGCCCCGCGCACGACCAGCACGGGCGCCCCTTCCAGCAGGTCCCACAAGGGCCAGAGATCGGCGGGAACCGTCTGCGGATCGTCACCGTCGATGCTCTTCGCGATCGCGGGATCGTAGGCGAAGGACACGGTGCCGTCCGGGTTCTCGCGGCAGGTCCGATGGGCGAAGGCCAGCCAGTCCGGGCCGCCGAAATCCGGGAACGCCACGCCGTTGACCGCGCGGCATCGCGCCGCCGCCGCCTTCCACGATGTCATCGTGCCGCCCGGCCCGACATAGCCCTGGATGCGCGCCAGCCCGGCCGGGTCCAGCACGGGGCCGATGTCGTTGAACACGAAGCCGCTGGCGAGGTCCGGCCGCAGGGCGTTCATCACCATGGCCATCAGCCCGCCCATCGACGTGCCGATCAGGCAGGCCCGCGCGATGCCGAGCCCGTCCAGCAGCGCGAGCATGTCCTGCGCGTAGACGTCGGGCCGGTACTGCGCGGGATCCGGGTCCCATTCGGAAAGCCCCCTGCCCCGCTGGTCCGGCACGATCAGCCGGTAACGCCCGGCGAGGTGCGCGGCGAGCGGCTCGAAATCCGCGCTGTTGCGGGTGAGGCCGTGCATCAGCAGCAGGTCCGGCGCGCCGACCTCGTGCGCAGGGTAGTCCCGCGCGGCCAGTTCGAGCCTCCCGCAGGCGCTGCGGTAGCGGTGGAGGCGGTATTCCATGGCGGGCCTTGTCCTTTCGCCCCATGCCGGGCCGAACGATGGCAGGATGACGGGCCTCATCTTCCCCGGACGAGGCCCGCCCGGCGTGATCAGAATTCCAGCGTCCCGGTAACGAAGACCTGGCGCGGATTGCCGTAGAATGCCGTCAGCGTACCCTCCCTGCCGAGGGTCGGGATCAACCCGCCCGCGGGATTGCGCAGGATCGCGCCCGTCACCGGGTCGGCCCCGATGAAGGTATAGCCCGAAGTCTTGTATTCCTTGTCGAGAATGTTCTTGCCGTGGACGCCCAGGCTCCAGCGGCCGCCGGGCGCGGTATAGACCAGGCTGGCGTCGAGCAGCGTATAGCCCTTCTGGTCGATATAGGGGTTCGGGATCTCGAACTGATAGGTCTTGCTGCGGTAGGACAGCGTGGTGTTGAACGATACGTCGCCTTCGCCCACCGGCGCGTTGTAGGCCAGGGTCGCGCTGCTGGTCCACTTGGGCGTGTTCTGGACCTTGCGGAACTCCGCCACATCGACCGGCCCCTGGCCCGCGATCTGGGTGATGTATTCCTTGTAGCGAGCATTGATGTAGCCCACCGAACCGGACAGGTTCACACGGTCTCCCGAAGTCGCCAGGTTCTGCGCGAGCCGGGCGTTGGCCTCGAACTCCACGCCGTCGATCTTCGCCTTGCCGGCATTGGTGATGACGCCGCAGAAGGTCGGAATGCCGTTGACCGTGCAACCCGAGGAGCCGGGGATCTGCACGTCCTTGTAGTCCATGTGGAAGGCCGCCAGCGCCAGGTAGAGGCCGCCGCCGAACAGGTTGCCCTTGTAGCCGACCTCATAGCTGTCCACCGATTCCGGCTTGAAGCTGAGGTAGTCGGCCACTTCGCTGTCTTCGCGAATGCCGTCGCCATTGGTGTCCGGCGCGTTCACGCCGACGCCGCGCGGATCGAAGCCGCCGCCCTTGAAGCCCTGCGAAAAGCTGGCGTAGAGGTTGTGGTCCGGTGTCGGCTTGAAGCTGAGCGAGGCGCGCGGGGTGAACTTCTTGAACACCGCCTTGCCCGAGAAGTCGGTGCCGGGCGCTCCGAAAGCCACGCCAAGCCCGCCAAACACCGGAGAGCCGCCGCCGAGGTAGTTCTGCCGCAGGATCTGCGCCTTGCGCTCGTCCCAGGTATAGCGGCCGCCGACCGCGAGGCTGAGCTGGTCGGTGAAGTCGAACGTGAAATCGCCGAAGATGGCCCAGGTGCTGGTGTCGACGTCGGCCTGGGTATAGGCGGTCAGCCCGTTGACGGTGGTGAACAGGCGCACGTCGAAGGCCGTGTCCGCCTTGGCCCCCAGGTAATAGGCGCCGATCATGCCCTGCAGCCAGCTGCCGTTGTCGTAGAGCAGCTGGAATTCCTGGCTGACCTGCTCGTTGTTGTAGAAGGCCGGCACGTCGACATCGATGGCGGGCAAGGCGTCGAAGTCGATCGGCGAGGCGCTCTTGTCCTTGCGCCAGGCGCTGATCGAGCGGAACGTCAGGGCATCGGTCAGTTCGGCGCTGGCGTTGATGGCCAGGCCGTAAGCCTTCACGTCCTGCCTGGGATCGACCAGCCCGCCCTGGCTGTCGAACACGTCGTCCAGCACCGGCGTACCCGAGACCATGCCCGGGATCAGGCGATGGCCGCCGCGCGAGTTGGACTTGTCACGCGAATAATCGCCGGAGATGCGGATCAGCACGGGCTGGCCCTTGCCGCCGATCTCGACCGTGCCGCGCCCGGCCCAGATGTCCTTGTTGTAGTTCTCCTCGCCCGTGGTCAGGTTCTTGCCGAAGCCGCCGCGCGAAAGGCGTGCCACCGATCCGCCGACGCGGACGAGGTCCGTGATCGGGGTGGAAACGGTCAACACGCCGTCGGCCTGGTCGTAAGTGCCGTAAGTGCCGCGCAGCTTGAGCGAGAAATGATCGGGCAGTTCGCGGGTGACGTACTTCACCGCGCCGCCGATGGTGTTGCGCCCGTAAAGGGTGCCCTGCGGGCCGCGCAGCACTTCGATGCGCTCGACGTCGTAGATGTCGAGCACGGCGGCCTGCGGGCGGTTGAGGTAGACGTCGTCGAGATAGATGCCCACGCCCTGCTCGAAGCCGGACACCGGATCCTGCTGGCCGATGCCGCGGATGAAGGCGGACAGGGTGGAGTTGGTCCCGCGCGAGACTTCCAGCGTCACGTTCGGGGTGGTCTGCGCGATGTCGGTGATGTCGAGCGCGCCGGACTTGGCCAGTTGGTCTCCGCTGAAGCTGGTCACGGCGATCGGCACGTCCACCAGGCGTTCCTCGCGGCGGCGGGCGGTGACGACGATCTCTCCGGTGCCGAGGTCCTGTGCGGCGGCTGGAGCGGCAGGCTGGCCAGCGGCCCGGTCGGGGCTGGCGTCCTGGGCAAGGGCCGGTTCGGCCAGGCCGAACGCAGCCGCCCCGATCGCGGCCGCAAGCGCCAGATAGCTCGAACCCATGCCGCCGTTACGCGCCTTGTGCATCGCTGAAACTCCCAATGAACCTTTATCTTGTCCGCCCTCCATATTGAAACATGAACCGTCTTTCAACATTGAAGATTTGCCACGGGCTCGATGAGGGTCTAACTGTGCTTTCGTGACCACAGATAGCGCCAAGCCATCGCCCTCGGCCCACCGGGACAGCGCACCCGAGCCGGCCATTTCGGCCAAGGTCCCGCGCACGGAGCGCGGGCGGCGCACCTTGCGGAAACTGCTGGACGCGGCCGCCATCGAATTCGGGGAGCGCGGCTTTCACGAAGCCTCGATCACCGGCATCACCACCCGCGCCGGCACCGCGCTGGGCAGCTTCTACACCTACTTCGATTCCAAGGACGAGATCTTCCGTGCTCTGGTAGACGATCTCTCCGGCAAGGTACGCCATGCCGCCCGAGAGGCGCTGGAAGAGCCCCTGCCCGCGCTCGACGCCGAAAAGGCCGCGCTCACCGCGTTCCTGCGCTTCGCCCGCGAGCACAAGGAAATCTACCGCATCATCGACGAGAGCGAATTCGTCGATCCAGCCAGCTTCCGCATCCACTACGAATCCACCGCCCGCCGCATCCGTGAGCGCCTGACCGAGGGCGCCCGCAAAGGCGAACTGCGCGAGGGGCTGGGCGAGGCCCATGCCTGGGCGATCATGGGCATGAACGTGTTCCTCGGGCTGCGTTATGCCGTCTGGTCGAACGACGGCACGCCGGAGGAACTGGCGGATCTTGCCAATTCGATCCTGCGCGAAGGGATCATGGCGCAGGACGGGGCGGTACAGAATGAGGCCAGTCAGGATGAAGGCGGTCAGGACGAAGACTGACGCTTCCCGCGTTATTCTGTTTGGGCGCCCTCGATGCCGACCCGGCCCCTTCGGCATCCGGCCGGTCGTTAACTTCCGTCCCTCGTCAGTCCCCTTGCGGGACAGCGCCCGCAGCGGACTGGCAATCGCGGCGGCTTTCCGCAATGTTGAAATGGTGAAAGCTGCCGAACCGACAGGACAAATCCTCCCGTGAATGCCCGCCTCCTACTCGCCTCCGGCGTGCTTGCGATTGCCGTGATCGTCGGCGTCTTCGCGCTGTCGTCCTCGAAGCCGGCCGCCCCGGTTGCACGCATCGCCGCCGTCAGCCCGGCCAGGACGCCTGCGCCTGCCGCCAAGCCCTCCGCCCAACCCTCCGCGCCGCCCAAAGACGAGCCTTTCGTCATCAAGCGCATCCTGCCGATCGAGGGCGCCATCAAATATGGCGACTGGCACTGGGACGAAGCGGAAGTTCCCTCCGGTCCGATCGTCGTGACCGTGGACCTCGACGCGCGGGTGCTTTCGGTATTTCGGGGCGGCTACGAGATCGGCACGACCGCCGTCCTGCTCGGCACCGAGGACACGCCGACCCCGCTCGGCGTCTTCCCGATCACCGAGAAGGACAAGGACCACGTCTCCAACATCTACACCGGCGCGCCGATGCCCTACATGCAGCGGCTGACCAATGACGGCATCACGCTTCACGGGTCCAAGGTCGAACTGGGCTACGCCAGCCACGGCTGCGTGGGCATGCCGGTGGACTTCGCGGCCAAGCTCTTCGCCACCACGAAGGTCGGCGACAAGGTCTATATCACGCGCGGCAAGCAGGTGGGCCTGGGCGACGATCTGGCAGGAGCCTGAACGCCGTCGCCCGTTTCTCCATGACCCTTGCGCACCTTCCCGCAATGCCCGAATGACGCCGCGACCATGACCGAGACCAGCCTCTACGACCGCATCGGCGGCGCGCCGACCATCGACGCTCTTGTCGACAGCTTCTACGCCCGCATGGACGCGCTGGCCGAAGCGCGCACGATCCGCGCGATGCACCCGCAGGACCTCGCGCCGCTGGGGCAGGTGCTCAAGGACTACCTCTCCGAATGGCTCGGCGGCCCGGCGCTGTTCTCCCCGGTGCGCGGCCATCCGCGCATGCGCCAGCGCCATATGCGCGTGGCGATCGACTCCGCCGCGCGCGACGCCTGGCTGCTCTGCATGCGCGGCGCCCTGGCCGAGACCGTGGCCGACGACGCGGCCCGCGCCGCCATCGACGATGCCATGGCCCGCCTGGCCGACTGGATGCGCAACGTGCCCGATAAGGAAGGGCCCGATCAGGACCCCGCCGAAACCACGATTAGCCAGAACTAATATCCTCTCAGGCCAATCCCCTTCGCCTTTCCTGCGGCTGGGGTCCTAGAATGACGGCCTGAAATTTTGATAATGCAGGAGAGCACGTGATGAGTGGTATCGTCGTCCAGAACATCGAGCGGGCCGATCCCGCGGTGATCGACGGCCTCGCCAAGTGCGGCGTCGCAACCGTCCACGAAGCCCAGGGCCGCACCGGCCTTCTCGCCAGCTACATGACCCCGATCTACCGCGGTGCGCGCATCGCCGGCTCGGCCGTGACCATCAGCGCGCCTCCGGGCGACAACTGGATGGTCCATGTCGCCATCGAACAGCTCAAGGAAGGCGACGTGCTGCTGCTCGCGCCGACCAGCCCTTGCGAGGACGGCTACTTCGGCGATCTCCTGGCCACCAGCGCCATCGCGCGCGGCTGCCGCGGTCTCATCATCGACGCAGGCGTGCGTGACGTGCGCGACCTGACCGAGATGGAATTCCCCGTCTGGTCCAAGGCGATCTACGCCCAGGGCACCGTCAAGAACACGCTCGGCTCGGTCAACGTGCCGGTCGTCTGCGCCAATGCCGCCGTGAATCCCGGCGACGTGATCGTGGCCGACGATGACGGCGTGGTCGTGGTGCCGCGTGAAAAGGCCGCCGAAGTGCTCGCCGCCGCACAGGCCCGCGAAGCCAACGAAGGCGAAAAGCGCGAGAAGCTCGCCGCCGGCGTCCTCGGCCTCGACATGTACAAGATGCGCGAGCGCCTGGAGAAGGAAGGCCTCAAGTATGTCTGAGCGGATCACCTCGTGGCATGCGGCCCCGAGCAAGCCGCTCTACACCCCGCCCGCAGGCGCCGTTGACGCGCATTGCCACGTCTTCGGCCCGATGGCTGAGTTCCCGTTCAGCGCCAAGGCCAAGTACCTCCCCGAGGACGCCGGGCCGGACAAGCTCTTCGCTTTGCGCGATCACCTGGGCTTCGCCCGCAACGTGATCGTGCAGGCGAGCTGCCACGGCACCGACAATGCCGCGACGCTCGACGCCATCGCGAAGTCCAACGGCAAAGCGCGCGGCGTGGCCGTGGTCGATCCCGCGATCTCGGATGCGGACCTTGCGGCGCTGCATGAAGGCGGCGTTCGCGGCATCCGCTTCAACTTCCTCAAGCGCCTCGTCGACGATGCGCCGAAGGACAAGTTCCTCGAAGTCGCCGGTCGCCTGCCCGAGGGCTGGCACGTCGTGATCTACTTCGAGGCCGACATCCTCGACGAAATGCGCGCCTTCATCGACGCGATCCCGGTGCCGGTCGTCATCGACCACATGGGCCGCCCCGACGTGACTCAGGGCCCCGACGGCGTGGACATGAAGGCGTTCCGCGCCCTGCTCGACAGCCGCGAGGACATCTGGTTCAAGGCCACCTGCCCCGACCGTCTCGATCCCACGAACGACCCGTGGGACAAGTTCGCCGAAGCGGTCGCGCCGCTGGTGGCGGACTATCCCGACCGCGTGATCTGGGGCACCGACTGGCCGCACCCGAACATGCAGGACAACATCCCGGACGACGGCCACCTCGTCGACATGATCCCCCGCATCGCCCCCACGGCAGAGCTTCAGCAGAAGCTGCTCGTGACCAATCCGATGCGGTTGTACTGGCCGGAAGAGGTTTAAGGCCAGATCACAAGGTTCGTCATTGCGAGCGTAGCGAAGCAATCCAGGAGCGGTCTTGCGCCGCTCTGGATTGCTTCGTCGGCTTCGCCTCCTCGCAATGACGAAATAATGGTGGGCGCTCGACAGCGGAAATGTACCGGCGCACGCCGCATTCGCGGTCAGCGCGCCATTTGCGTCGGAAGACATTAAAGGCTCCACCGCAAGGAGCGCACACCAGATAGGCGGCGCGCGGCGTAGACATTCCGAGGGTCCGGGGGATCATCCCCCGGGTCTCCTCTTGTTACTTCAGCCTTTCCGCATGCCAGCCAATATGCTCGGCCATGAACGACGAGATGAAGTAGTACGAATGGTCGTACCCCTCCTGCATCCGGATCGTCGCAGGCTGGCCAACCTCGGCGCAGACCTCTTCCAGCAGATAAGTCTTGAGCTGCCCTTCCAGGAAGCCATCCGCCGTACCCTGATCCACCAGCAGGTCGGGCAGGCGAGCACCGTCCTCGATCAGCGCGCAGGCGTCGTATTCCCGCCAGGCCGCCCGGTCCGTACCGATATAGCCCGTCAGCGCCTTCTCGCCCCAGGGGCAGGAGAGCGGCGAGACGATCGGCGCAAAAGCGCTGACCGAGCGGAAGCGTGAGGGATCACGCAAGGCGATCGTCAGCGCGCCATGGCCGCCCATGGAGTGGCCGGTGATGCCCTGCCGCGCCATGTCGGCGGGGAAGTGCTCGGCGATCACGGCGGGGAGTTCGATCTCCAGATAGGAGCGCATGCGGAAGTTTGCCTTCCACGGTGCCTGCGTCGCATCGACGTAGAAGCCCGCGCCCTTGCCGAAGTCGTAGCCTTCGTCGTCCGGCACCTCATCGCCGCGCGGGCTGGTATCCGGCGCGACGAGGATCACGCCGTGCTCGGCGCAGGCGCGGCGGAATTCGCCCTTTTCGGTGACGTTGGCGTGGGTGCAGGTGAGGCCCGAGAGGAACCACAGCACCGGCAGCTTCGCGCCCGGAGCGTGCCCAGAAGCGACGTCCGGCACGAAGACCGAGAAGGTCATCGCCGTGCCCGTCTCGGCGGAGGCGTGGGTGTAGACACCCTGCACGCCCCCGAAGGCCTTGGCGGTCGAAACCGTCTCCATCAGAAGACGACGACCGAGCGGATCGACTTGCCTTCGTGCATCAGGTCGAAGGCGGTGTTGATCTCTTCCAGGCCCATGACGTGGGTAATCATGGGGTCGATCTCGATCTTGCCGGTCATGTACATGTCGACGATCTTCGGCACGTCGGTGCGGCCCTTGGCCCCGCCGAACGCGGTGCCGCGCCAGTTGCGGCCGGTCACGAGCTGGAACGGGCGCGTCTCGATGGTCTTGCCCGCTTCGGCCACGCCGATGATGATCGAGGTGCCCCAGCCGCGGTGGCAGGCTTCCAGCGCGGTGCGCATCACTTCGGTATTGCCGGTGGCGTCGAAGGTGTAGTCCGCGCCGCCATCGGTCATCAGCACGATCTTGGCGACCACGTCCTCGCGGCTCATGCCCTTGGTGTTGAGGAAGTCGGTCATGCCGAAACGGCGGCCCCATTCCTCGCGGTCGGGGTTGATGTCGACGCCGATGATCTTGTTCGCACCGGCAAGCCGCGCGCCCTGGATCACGTTGAGGCCGATGCCGCCGAGGCCGAAGATCACCACGTTGTCACCCACCTGCACTTTGGCGGTGTTGATGACGGCGCCGACGCCGGTGGTGACGCCGCAACCGATGTAGCAGGACGACTGGAACGGCGCGTCTTCACGGATCTTGGCGACGGCGATTTCCGGCAGCACGGTGAAGTTCGAGAAGGTCGAGCAGCCCATGTAGTGGTAGATCGGCTGGCCCTTGTAGGAAAAGCGCGTGGTGCCGTCCGGCATCAGGCCCTTGCCCTGGGTCGCGCGGATCGCAGTGCAGAGGTTGGTCTTGCCCGAAAGGCACGACTTACACTGGCGGCATTCCGGGGTGTAGAGGGGGATCACATGATCGCCCGGCACCACCGAAGTCACGCCCGCGCCCACTTCGCGCACGATGCCCGCACCTTCGTGGCCGAGCACGCTGGGGAAGATCCCCTCACTGTCGAAACCGTCCAGCGTATAGGCATCGGTGTGGCAGATGCCGGTCGCCATGATCTCGACCAGGACTTCGCCCGTCTTGGGGCCTTCCAGATCCAGTTCGACGATTTCGAGCGGCTTCTTGGCCTCGAAGGCGACGGCGGCGCGGGTCTTCATGGGGTATGCTCCTAAATCTCTGAAGGCCTTTGTAGGACCGCGCCTTGCTGTGATAAAGCGGCCAGTCTGAAAAGGATTATAACCATACGGGGACAGTGATGCTCGGCCAGTGGGACGGGATCGAAGAGTTCGTGATCGTGGCGCGGCTCGGCAGCTTCACCCAGGCGGCCGAGGCTTATGGCGCGTCAGTCACGCATATGAGCCGCGCGCTGGCGCGGCTGGAGGCACGCTTGCAGGTGCAACTCCTGCACCGCACCACGCGCTCGCTGCGGCTGACGGAAACGGGGCAGATCTTCCTCGAAACCTGCCGCCGCCTGATCGAGGAGCGCGACGAGGCCGTCGCCGCCATCACCGCGCAAGGCGAGCCGCGCGGGCACCTGCGGGTGACGTGTTCCTATGCACTGGGCGAGAAGTTCGTGGCGCCGCTGGTGCGCGAATTGTCGCAGGCCTATCCGGCGATTTCGGTGACGCTGGACCTCGACAACGGCCTCGTCGACCTGATCGCCGATGGCTACGACCTGGCGATCCGCACGGGGCACCTCGAAGACTCCCGGCTGGTGGCGACACGGGTGGCATCGCGCGCGCTGGTCACCCTCGCCTCCCCTGCCTACCTCGACGCGCACGGGCGCCCTGCTGATATCGCGGAGCTTTCCCGCCACGAATGCCTCGTGGGCTCGGCGGTGCAGTGGCATTTCCGGGGCGGCAAGACCTTTCGGCCGCAAGGGCGCTGGCGCTGCAACAGCGGCAATGCCCTGCTGGAAGCGGCGCTGGCCGGCATGGGCTTGTGCCAGTTGCCGGCGTTCTACCTGGGAGATCACGTCACGACGGGGCGGCTGGAGCCCGTGCTTGCCGCGCTGGCTCCGGAAGAAGAGCCGATCTGGGCGGTCTATCCCCAGCGGCGCCACCTTTCGCCCAAAGTCAGCGCGCTGGTGGCACACTTGCGCGCGGAGCTTCCGACCAGGCTGGCCAGGGCGAGCGCCTGATCGTCGTCCCGGACCCCATTCGGGACGACGCAAGCGGTCTTAGCCGATTACCAGCGGTGGCGTGCCGCCTTCTTCCACATCGTCATTGGCATGTTCGACGGGATCGTCGATCGTCGGTTCGGGAACGCGGAAATAGCCGTGCCGCTCCGCCCGCTCGCCGATCTGCTGGCTCGACGTCAGGCTGATCAGCCAAGGCGAGGCCAGCAGGCCCAGCGTCAGCGGCGAGAGCCAGAGCGCCGTCACCGGGTCGATGAAGGCCGTGGCCGCGAAGACCAGGCCGAGCGCGATGTGTTCCTTCAGGTCCGGCAGCACTTCCCGCACGGAAATGCGGCGGGCATCGCGTTCCTGCGTGTTCCAGTGCGCGGGAATACCCAGGGCCAGGCCGAACAGCGCCTTGACCTGCATGACCATGGTCACCGGCGCGAGCAGGATCGCCAGCGGCACTTCCAGCGCGACCGAGCGCAGAACGCCGCCGAAGCCGCCGAAGCTGCGGCGACGCGTCCTGTCGGCCAGGACCCAGATCGTGCCCATCAGCTTCGGCCCGAACAGCAGCAGCACGGTCAGCCAGAGCACGCTCGGCGGCGTGCCGACGCCGAGGAGCTGCCCGCCCTTGCTGGCGGCCGCCTGGACGATCGAGGTGATGAGCAGCAGCAGCCAGCCCGGCGAGGTGAGATAGGCCGAGGCGCCGATCAGCAGGTGAAGGCGGCTGGCCCAGTGCAGGCCAGAGGCGTCGAGCAGGCGCATGTGCTGGAGGTTGCCCTGCATCCAGCGCCGGTCGCGGATGGCGTGATCGACGATGGTGGGCGGGAACTCCTCGTAGCTACCGTCGATCATCACCATGTGCACGGCCCAGCCGCGGCGGCGCAGCAAGGCGGATTCGAGCATGTCGTGGCTGAGGATGTGCCCGCCGAACGGCGGCTTGCCCGGGAGTTCCGGCAAGCCGCAGGAATCCGCGAAAGCCCGCGTGCGGACGATGGCGTTATGGCCCCAGAAGTTCGATTCCGCGCCCGACCACCAGAGCAGCCCGGCCGAGGCGATCGGCCCGTAGGCTTCGCTCGCGAAGCGCATCCAGCGCTGGAACACGGTCTGCGCATTGATGATCATCGGCACGGTCTGGAGCAGGCCGATCGAGGGCCGCTCCTCCATGATCGCCGCCATGCCGACGATGGCATCCCCGCTCATCAGGGAGTCGGCATCGAGGATCAGCATGTTCTCATAAGCGCCGCCGAAGCGCTGGACCCATTCGGCGATATTGCCGGGCTTGCGCGCGATGTTCTTCTCGCGGCGGCGGTAATAGACGTTGATCGGCGCTTCCGCCGCGATCTCGCGCCAAGCCGCTTCCTCGCGCTTGCCGTGGAAGGCGTTGGAATCGCTGAGGACGAAGAAATCGATCCATTCGGCCGCGCCCGAAGCTGCGATCGAATTGGTCATGGCCCGGACGCGGCCGAAGGTGGCTTCCACGCTTTCGTTGTAGACCGGCATGAGCACGGCCGTGCGATGGCGCAGCGAGGAGGCCGGGCTGGGAATCGCGGTGAAACCGGGATGCTTGCCGCTGATGAGCTGCAGGAAACCGATGGTGGACGTGACGAAGCCGAAGGAAATCCAGCAGAACAGCGGCACGAAGAACAGCAGCAGGATCACTTCGATCACGTCCAGCCCGTCGCGGGAGAACGCGAAACGCACTTCGCTGGAAGCGGCCAGGCCGATCGTGGCGGTGAGCGCGATCAGCAGCAGGCGCTTGACCAGCATGCCATGCGGGCTGGTCGGCACGGCGATGGTGCCGGGCGCGATCCCGTCGAGATCCTGGACCGGCATGGCCAGCGGCGCTTCGGGCGGGAGCGGATGCAAGGCGCGGTTCATGGCTGGACTCCCTGGATCACCGTTTCACTGAGCGCCTGCTCCCCGCGCTTCAGATATACCCTGAATTCGGGCGAGGGGACAGCGGAAGGCCGCACGTCCAGCGTCACGCGCCAACGCCCCTCCTGCCCGGCCACCGGATAGGCGGCGGAATGGAGCAGAGCCTTGGCGGGAAGATTGGTGTCCGCCGTCACGCCGCTGTCGCGCGTCAGGCCCTTCAGCGCCGGCCCTTCGAAATCGAACACGAACTTGCGGGCTTCCTGCGTTGTCGGCGTGTCGCCCGGTCGTCCCGCCGCACCCTGCCAGCTATCGACGCAGCGCGCTGCCGCGCCTGCACCCGTGGCGACACTGGGGTCCTGCGAGGTCCAGGTGAGGCGATAGGAGAAGTCGCGGCTCTGCCCTGCCCTGGCGGGTTGGTCGGAGACCCAGAAGGCGGCGATATTGTCCTGCGTCTCGGCATCGGTGGGCATGCGGTAGAGCATCACGGTGCCGGCGCCCCAGTCGCCCTTGGGTTCGATCCAGAGCGAAGGGCGGCGGTCGTAGAAGGCTCCGTCGTCCTGGTAATGGTCGAAGGCCTGGTCGCGCTGGAGCAGGCCGAAGCCCTTCACATGGTCCGCGCGCATGGCATTGGTGCGGTTCACCGAGGGGTTGGAGAGCGGCACCCAGATGCGCTCGCCGCTGCCGGACCAGAGCGCAAGACCGTCGGAATCGTGGATCTCCGGGCGCCAGTCTCGCCGCTTGGCGGAATCGGACTGGTCGTACCAGAACATGCTGGTCATGGGCGCGGCGCCCAGGCGCTCGATGTCGCGGCGGAAGAAGAGCGAGACCCTTACGTCCTGCGTCACCGCCGCGCCGGACGCGCCCTTGCGGCAATCGAAGGCATAGGCGCCGGTGAGGCTCGGTCCGTCGAGCAGCGCATGGATGCGGACGTGGTCGGCGCCGAGATTCTCGATCCAGAAGGCCGTGAAGGATGGAAATTCCTCAGCCTTGGGCAGTCCCGTGTCGACGGCGATGCCGCGCGCCGAAAGGCCGTACTGATCGCGCGAACCGGACGCGCGGAAGTAGGAAGCGCCGAGATAGGCCATCCAGTCCGAATGCTGGTCGGCGGTCATCACGCGGAAACCGGCGGGATCGCCCTGCTTGCCGCCCACGAACAGCCCCCGGGCATCGATCAACTCGCGCGCGGAGCTGCCCTCCACCAGATGCAGCTTCACCGCATGGGGCGACGTGCCGCGCGCGGTGGGAAACAGGCGAACATTGCCGCCGAGCGCCTGGGCCTGGCCATATGTCAGCTTGCCCACGGCATCGAAGTCGGCCACGGCGTGGGGCGAGGTCTGCGGCTCGGCCCAGGGACGGGCGGCCAGCGCGCGGGCCTGCCCTACCAGGATATCCCAGGAAAACGGCTTGGGCGCGGCGAATTTGGGTTGCACCGCAGCCTCGGCCAGGCGCGGAAAGGCGGCAAGACCCGCCATCAGCGCCAGGAGCCCGGAAAATTCACGGCGAGCCAGCGAGCGTTCCGTAACTGGAACGCCGGCTTTCAGCCCCACTTCTGGGCTCTCGCCCCTCATGTTCGTTCGGTTCATGCGGTCAATACGCATAGACGAAACCAAAGTTTCGTTGCGCAGCAGGGGTCCCTCTATTGTTTCGCGCGATCACTTGCCCGGCGGGTTGCGCCATCCGATGATGACTTCGTCGCCCGGCTTGAGATCGTTGGCGAAGACTTCGGTGCGCTTGCCATCGCCGGCGCCCGTGGAAACATAGACCCGGCGCGGTTCTCCGTCCGGGGAAACGAGATAGATGCGCGCCCTGCTGCGATCGGCCGAGTTCTCCGGTTCGAACGTCAGGGCGGCATCGGGCACCAGCATCACGCCCTTGCGCGCCGGCAAGGCGATCTCCACCGTGGCGGCCATGCCGGGGCGCACCGTTTCGGCGGGCTTTTCCAGCGTGAAGGCCGCGCGGCGCGATCCGGGGGCATCGGCGCGGTCCACCAGCACGCGGGCAAGCGTGGCCTGCTGCACTGCGTCCGGCATCGCATCCAGCCGCACGCGGGCGAGCGTGCCGGTGCCGATCTCGGCATTGCCCGCCTTGGCGAGGGGAACCTCGATCTCCAGCGTCTCGTCGCTGGCGGCCAGCGTGAACAGGCGCATGCCGCTGCGCACGCGCTGGCCGGTGCTGATATTGCGATCGACCACGAAGCCCGAGAACGGTGCGCGCACCACGGCGGCGGCCAATGTCTCGCTATGGGCCTTGAGGCTGCTCCTGGCCGCGGAAAGGCGCGATTCCGCTGCGGAAACTTCACGCGTTGCGCGGTCGACGGCGGCGCGGGCGGTCTCCAGTTCATTGATGGCGGGAACGCGGTGGCCGGAGCGGCGCCATACGTCCTCGAAGCGGCCCAGCCGCCCCGCCGCGTCTTCCCGCGCGGCGCGGGCGGCGGCAAGGTCGGATTCGGCGGCCGAGACCAGCGAGCGATCCGCCGCCATCGTGCTGCGCAGCGGTTCGGCGTCGATCGTGGCGAGGACCTGCCCCTCCTCGACCCGCCCACCGGCCGGCACGCCCTCGGCCGAGACCGTGCCATCGAGCGCAGCGGCCAGGACCACTTCCCCGCTGCCGTGGATGGTGCCGCGTTCGGACACGAGCGGAACCACGTCGCCCTGTTCGACCATGGCGGTGTAATAAGGAGAATCCGTGCCGCTCAGGAACCGCACGAGCAGCAGGATCGCGGCAATCGCCGCCACCGTGAGCAGCGCAATGCTGAGCATATGCCCCCGGCCCCGCCGGGCGCCGGCTCCCAGGAAAGTATCGAGCGCACCCGCTTCGGCGTCAGTCACAGGCCGCAGTCCCCATCGGCGGATCGAGATCGGCGGCCGACCAGCCCCCGCCTTCCAGCTTGTGCAGGCGGATGATCGCCGCGGCCCGGTCTGCCTTCAGGCCCACGCGGGCCTCGTCGGCGGCCAGGGCGGCTGCTTCGGCCACATAGAGCGTCGCGAAATCGCCGAAACCGCCCTTGTAGGCGGCGCGGGCATCGGTGACGGCGCGTTTGGCCTGCGCCGCGGTGTCGTCCAGCCCGGACTGGCGGGCGTCGAACGCCGCCATCGCCTGACGGTGCGACGCGATCTCGGCGCGGGCGCCCTGCTCGGCCTTGTCCAGCTTCTGCAGGGCCTCTCGCAAGGCCGGCGCGGTCTCCGCGTCTTCCGGCGCGGCGCGCGCGGCGTCGAGCTGGGCCTGAGTGATGGAATCGCGCGCCAGGCTGGCTTCGAGGCGGCTCTGCAACGCCAGGAGGTCGGCGCGGTGGAGCGGTGCGTCTGCGGGCAGCGCGGCGCCGGGCGCCAGCGCCGGCACCGGCGCGCTTTCGCCCAGCGCGGTCAGCAATTCGGTATCGGTCATCCCCGTCAAACCGGCGAGATTGGCCCGCGCGGCATCGAAACGCGCGCGGGTGGCGGCAACGTCGGCATCGACCACGCCGGCCATGCTGTTGCCCAGTCCGCCGTCGATGGCCGTCACCAGACCGGCCTGGCGGCGGAATTCGGCGATCACGGCATTGTCGCGGAACTGGTCGAGCCGCTCGGTGCGCAGGACGAGGATCTGCTGCAGGCGGCGCACCTGCACATAGGCGAGCGCCACTTCGGTCGCGCGGTCGGCGCGGGCCTGCGCATAAGCATAGGCCCAGGCCATGCGCGCCGCGTCACGCTCGGACGACTGGTCCTTGCCGACCAGCGCGCGCACTTTGCCCGCCAGCCGCCGGGAAGCGGCCGCGTCGGTTTCCTCCTGGGTGTGGAGGCGGGCGGCGCGGCAGGCCAGATCGGTATCGGCGGCAATGCCGCGCTCGATGAGGTTGATGAGCAGCGGATCGCCGCCGTTCTTCCACCAGTCGCCATCGGCAGGCGCCTCGACCGCGGGCGCGATCGTCAGGTTGGTGTGGGTTTCCGGCACGGCAGACGTGGCGCACCCGGCCAGCGCACAGGCCAGGACCAGTACGAGGGGGCCGCCGCCGCGGCGCAAGACAGTGTGGTTTCGCACATGGGCTGCGATAGCAGCAATGTCCGCAGAGGCAATCGTGCTGCGCATGCGAAGCCACCAACTTCTTGTGCCAAGGGGCAAAAACGCATCAATCCGGCCGCTGTGGACGACCTCCCGGCCTCCAGCCGCTTTCCGAACCATTTCCCGTTGTCCCCTCAATGCATTTCGGTCGAACGCTGCCGAAACGCATGGAAGTGCTTTGGGTTGTCGAAGGTTGCGAAAAGAAGAAATTGCAGGAGATCGGTAACCCCCTGCATCCGCAATACCATAGGTGCCGTCTGGAAAGACAAAATGTGGGCAGCGGCGGGCCGCGCCCTGCCAATAACCGCGCGCCGTGTCTGTTCGGAAAGGCCCGGGGCACGCCCCGGGCCTTCCTCCCGCCTGTTGTCAGACCGGCAAGCCGACGTAGTTCTCGGCAATCACCCTCCGCGCGTGTTCGCTCGACGCGATGTAATCGAGTTCGGCCAGTTGCATGCGGCGTTCGAACGGACCGTCTTCGGGGAAGCGGTGCATCAGCTTGGTCAGCGACCAGCTGAACCGTTCCGAAGCCCAGACCCGGCGCAGCGCCTTGGCCGAATAGCCCGCGACGGCATCGTTGTCGCCCGATTGGAAGAAGCCGGTCAGGGCCTCGCAGGCGTAATAGACGTCGCTGGCGGCAAGGTTCAGGCCCTTGGCGCCGGTCGGCGGCACGATATGCGCGGAATCGCCGCAAAGCAGCAGGCTGCCGTGGCGCATCGGCTCGAAAACGAACGAGCGCAGCGGCGCGATGGACTTTTCGATCGAGGGACCGCGGGTGATATGCGCGGCAGCGTCCGAGCCGAGACGGATCGCCAGTTCATCCCAGATGCGGTCGTCGCTCCAGTCCTCCAGCTTCTCGGTCAGTGGCACGTCGATGTAGTAGCGGCTGCGCGTGTGGCTGCGCTGCGAGGCGAGCGCGAAGCCGCGTTCGTGGTGCGCGTAGATCAGCTCATGATTGCAGGGCGGCACGTCGGCCAGGATACCGAGCCAGCCGAAGGGATAGACGCGCTCGAAAGTCTGGCCGACACTGGCGGAGATCGCTGCGCGCGAAGGGCCGTGGAAGCCGTCGCAGCCGACGATGAAGCGCGCGTCGATGCGGTGCTCGGCGCCGTCTCCGGACCCCCCTGCCTTGTAAGTGAGGTAAGGTGCGTCGCTCTCGATGTCGTGCAGCGCGACATCGGCGGCCTGGTAGATCACCTCAAGCCCGCGCTCTTCGCTCGCTTCCATCAGGTCGCGGGTCAGTTCGGTCTGGCCATAGACCATGACCTGCTTGCCCGTGAGCGCCTTGATGTCGATGCGGATCAGACGCTCGCCATCGGCGAGGTTGAAGCCGTCGTGCGGCAGGCCCTCCGCCTTCATGCGCGCGTCGAGGCCGAGGCGCTCCATCAGCGCGACCGTGCCCTGTTCGAGCACGCCGGCGCGAATGCGCGAAAGCACGTAGTCGCCGGTCTGGCGCTCTACCACGACGCAGTCGATGCCTTCGGTCCGCAGCAGATGCCCGAGCAGGAGTCCGGCCGGTCCGGCGCCGACGATGGCTACTTGAGTGCGCATGATCGCTATCTCCCAATCCATGCCTTGCGGGCTCTCTCGCCGAAACTTCGGGGAGCACCGCTTCGCCATCCGGATTGACAGGACGCGCGGGTTGGCGGAATGCACCGGACGGCCTTTCTTACGGTACTTTCGAGACACGCCATGACAACAGCCCGGCCCGTTCCCTCTTATGTCCTCTACGGCGAGGACATCCCCGATAGCTCACCGGAATTCGGGCATATCGAGACGATCGCCGCGCGAAGTTCCCTGCATGACTGGGAAATCGCCCCGCATCGCCATGTCCGCGGCGTACAGGTCATGCTGGTATCGAAGGGACAGGTCACGCTCACCATAGACGACACGACCGAGACGCTGGAGGCCCCCTGCCACATCGTGATTCCCGCCGGCAGCATCCATGGCTTTCGCTTCCGGCCCGAGACGATCGGCTATGTGCTGATGCTCAGCAGCGGTTTCGCGGAGCGGCGAAGCAGTTCCGGCGATCC
This sequence comes from Novosphingobium sp. BL-S-34, assembly GCF_056857015.1. Classification (NCBI taxonomy): domain Bacteria; kingdom Pseudomonadati; phylum Pseudomonadota; class Alphaproteobacteria; order Sphingomonadales; family Sphingomonadaceae; genus Novosphingobium; species Novosphingobium sp. BL-S-34. The sequence continues at coordinate 2,809,048 of NZ_CM166472.1, read as the reverse complement.
CTTGCTCCACGCCGCAACCCATGGCCGCTTCGCGCCGACGCCGGTGGAAATAGTGAAGCGGGTGGAATTCCTCTGCGCCGAGATGCTGGCGATCCCGCAGGACTGGCGGCGGCCGAACGCGCTGTTCCTGTCGATGGCCGAAGCGGTGCTGCGTTCGCTGCTGCCGGAAGACGAAGCGGCGGACGAAGGCAGCGGCGACCAGCGCATTTCGCACTTGCGCCACCTCGTCGAACTGCACTTTCGGGACCAGTTGCCGCTGGGCTGGTACGCCGAGCGGCTGGGCATGACCACGCGCACCCTCACCCGCCTGTGTCGCGCCAAGCTGGGCTGCTCACCGCAGGAACTGCTCCACGCCCGGCTCGCCCTGGAGGCGCAGCGGCTGCTCTGCTTCGCCAATGCCAGCGTCGTGCAGGTCTCCAACGAACTCGGCTTTTCCGACCCTTCGTATTTCTCGCGGTTCTACCTGCGGATGACGGGGCACCGGCCGCGCCTGGACAAGTCCACGCATGCGCATGGGAGTGAAGACTAAAGGAAAAGCAGGGGAGCATAGGCCCCCCTGCAACGCGCAAGTTCGACATTCCCAAGTCCTGGGGGATGATCCCCCAGGACTTCCTCTTCCTCACTTGCCCAGAGTAACCGGCCCGATCAGCCCCGAAGGCCGAAGCGGCGCATCGGCGCGATACGTCGGCATCGCCGTCCAGGTGATCGGCTTGGCACCCGGTTGAGCATCACCGACCAGCCGGTTGACCCAGAGATTGGCCACTTTCACCTCGATGGTGTTGCTGCCGCTCTTCACCGCCTTGCCCACGTCGATCCGGTAAGGCGCATGCCAGACCGCGCCGACCGGCTTGCCGTTCACCGTGACTTCCGCCAGATCGCCCACCTGCCCGAGATCGAGCCAGAGCGGTTGCCCGGCCTTGGCACCCCTGGGCAGCGTGAAGCTGCGCGAATACGTCGCTTCTCCGGAGAAGTACTTCACGCCCGCTTCCGCATTCCGTTCGAGCGGGGCCAGCTTCGCCATCTCGATCGAGGCCGGCGCGCCGCGGTCTGCCTGGAAATGCACGGTCCAGCCATCATCGAGCGAGGCCAGGGTCTGCGCCGGCCGGGCGGGGAGCGTCAGGCTCTGCTTCGCGGCGGCCTTGCGGAACACCACGAAGAGGGCATCGCCTTCGACCAGCGAGAGCGGCACGATGGTTTCGCCGTTCTCGATCCGGTAGCCGACCGGCTCGCTCGTCCCGGTCTCGGGATGCCAGAGTTCCGGTGCCTTGCCGGTGACGCGGAAGTGCGCCTCGATGGACTGGGCGCCCTGCGGGTTGGAAAGGTAGTAGATCTCGCCTTGCGCGTCGCGGCGGTGGACGAAGGGGATCTTCGCACCCGCCAGCGTACTGGTGAACCGGAAGTCCGGGGCCACGCCCAGCGTCTTCAGGGCGCCTTCCACATCCTTGCCGGCCATTACGCGGCCCTTGCCGACCGTGGCATCGCCGCTGCCGGGCCAGAGTTTCGCCACCAGTGCCGACCACTCGCCGTCCCTGACGCTCGCAGCGCCCCCCATCATACTGGGCGTCGCGGTCGGTGCGTCGCCGATCACCGTGGCCCCGCCTTCGACGAGTGCGGCCAGCTTCTTCAGTGCACCCAGCGTCATGCGCTGCGAGGAACCGCCGAGGTAGATCGCCCGGTACCGCGCCCCGCTGGGCGCGACGACTTCGCTGCCGTCGTTGGAAAGCAGCCCGGTCAGCGCGTCGAAACTCAGAAAATCGTAGGCATGCGAAACCGGGGCATCGGCCACCGGCTTGTCACCATAAAGCCCGGTCAGCGGCGCTTCTTCGCCGTAGAAATAGGCGATGTCCGCCACGTTGCGCCCGGCCTGAAGCAGCAGCGAGGAGCGCGAGATGTAGTCCACCCAGGGTTTCGCCATCTCGCCCCAGCTTTCCATCCGGTTGAAATACTGGCCGAAGATGAAGAGCGAGAGGCCGGGCTTCTTGTCGTCGACCGGAACGTGCACCGAGGTATGGACAACCGGGCGGTTGACCCCGTTCACGAACTCCATGTCGATGAAGCGCTTGAGGTCCTTGGGCGCGAAAGCCCAGGGCGACATCGAGGCGGTCATCGATTCCGCCGCGACGAGGTTCTGCCCATAAAGATGCGCGACCGAGGCGGCGCCCTTCATATCGGCGATCAGGGTCTGGCGCGGGCCTTCATCGCGGAAGGTCCACATCGCGGCCATCGGGATATCCGTGTGGCTGCGCATGGTCATGTCGTCGCCCAGCATCGGGCGCTTGTCCTCCAGCGCCTCGCCATAGACCTTCAGGCCGTTTTCATGCGCTACCTTGGCGACTGTGCCGTAGTGCTCGCTGGCCAGCAGGTCGGCCAATGTGCGGCGATAATCGTAGAGGAACTTGTCCGCCTGCGCCCGCGAGCCGACCAGCACGCCGGTCAGGGTGGGCAGCCAGGGCCGGGCGTCGTAGCCGCGCAGGCGCTGGAACTGCTCCAGCATCTTCGGCGTCCAGTTCGCCTCGCCCACTTCGATCGAGTCCGTCAGCAGCGCGCGCACGCCGCGCTGGCCGATCATGTCCGGCCCGGCGGCTTCCTTGTACAGGCCAAGGTAGTGATCGAGATAGCGGCGCACGGCGTCACCGTCGAACTTGTCGACCTCCAGCCCGGTCGCCTCGGGCGGTGCTGGGTGGTTGGTGGTGCCGAGCAGCGAATAGCCCATGCGCAGCACCCGCCAGCGTTGCCCCTTGAGGAGCGCCGGGGCCTGCCAGTCGAGCGTACCATCGGCCTTGAGCTTGCCCGTCAGGTCCAACACGCTGTCAGGCGTAACGCCGGTGGCGCCATCCTTCGGCTCTTCCAGGGCGTAATAGTCGCGGCTCATCACGAAACCGGCCTTGGTCTCGAAACGGTCGACCTTCGCCCCTGCGGTAAGCGCGAAAGTGCCCACGATCAGCGGCTTTTTCGCCAGCATCGCGCCGACGCCGTCGAACAGCCCGCCCATGGCAATGCCCGGCGCCGGCGACCCGAGCCCGCCGTCAGGCTTGCGGGGATTGAGCACCAGCCGGAAATGCGCGGCAGTGACGGCGGGGAAGCTGACGGTCGTCGGCACCGCGCCAAGCGTGAGCGTGGTGATCGGCGTCCATGCCTTGCCGTCGGCGCTCGATTCCAGCGTGCCGGTGAAAGCGGCACCGGCGAACGGCACCGTCACCTCTGGCACGAAGATGGTCGCGGAACCGATGCTTGCGGGCCTGGCATAGTCCAGCCGCAGGCTCGGCGCCTCGCCCTCCTTGCGGGCGAGCGTCACGCCCTTGCCCATGTCGCTGTCCGAAAGCGCGGCGGCGGAAAGCGCATTGCCCAGGCCATCGGCTGCGCGCGGCAGCGCCAGAGCGGGTTCGACGGCCTCCGGGAAAGCGAAGACGCCCACCTCGCCGTAGTAGGACGGACCCGGCGGGGCGGGATGGCCGGAGATCATTTCCTCGATCGAAAGCGCGGCGCCAAGCGCCTGGTATGGGCCCGTTGCCGAAGGCGGCGCGGCCAGCTTGCCGGAGAAACGCTGCCCGGCTGCCACGGAGGTCTCCGACCAGACCAGCTTCTTCAGGCCGTCCTGCGGCTGCACCCAGGGGCCGCCGGTCTCCGACCAGCCGGGCGAAGCGGCGATGGCGAGTTCGAGGCCCTGGCGGTCCGCCTCATGCGCGGCAAAGCGGAAGGCGTCCTTCCACTCGGGCGTCATGTAAACGAGGCGGTGGTCGACCACTTGCGGAGTCTGGAGATTGGCGTCGAAGTTCTGGAGGCCGCCGATGCCGACGCGCTTCATCCAGGCCATGTCCTTGGCGATACCGTCCTTGGAGATATTGCCGTTCATCCAGTGCCACCACACGCGCGGGCGGGCGGAACCCGGCGGATCGCGGAACTGGTCCTCCAACGGGGCGGCGGACGGTTCGGCAGATGTTGCAGCGGGGGCAGGCCCCTGTTCCTGCGCAAGGACCGGCACGGCGACAAGCGTCGCGGCCAGTGCAGTTGCGGAGCACAGCACGGTACGAAGTGAATGGATCGGCATAGTCCCTCCCGGATCCAGATGGTTGTCGGATTTATCGTTGTGATTGTTTTAGTTTTGTTTTTGCCCTCGCCGCCGGGACGTGATGTCCCGGCGAGGAGAGGTTTCCGGGGAGGCTTGCTGCCCCTGTCCCGGCGGCATTTTTAGGTAGTGTGAAGTCTCAGACGATCCCGGCGCCCAGGCCGACGGCCTTGCGTTCCTGCGCCTTGCGGTCGCGCCAGCGACTTTCGCGGTAGGCGCCCAGCACATCCGCCGCACCGCCCGCCTCCACGCGCGCCTTGGCCAGGATCGGGCTGACATCCACGTTGTAGGCCCGGCGCAGCGCCTGGAAGGCCATCATCGTGTCGTTGGCTTCCTGCGAGAGATGCAGCGCCTCGCGGTCCACGAGCAGCGCCTTGGCATAGCACGAACCGATGGCTTCGGCCGAAGACAGCATCGATTCGATCGGGTCGGTCACGTTGTGCGACTGGTCGATCATGTAGCTGGGCTTGAAACCGTCACGCGGGGCCAGTTCGGCCTCGACCAGTTCGTTGAACACCAGGAACAGCTGGTGCGGGTTGATCGAGCCCGAATCGAGGTCGTCGTCGCCGTACTTGCTGTCGTTGAAGTGGAAGCCGCCCAGCTTGCCGAAGCGATGGAGGCGGGCCACGATCTGCTCAATGTTCACGTTGGGCGCGTGATGGCCCAGGTCGACCAGGCACTTGGCCTTGGGGCCCAGTTCCTGCGCGGCGAGGATCGAGGAACCCCAGTCGCTGATGACGGTGGAGTAGAACGCCGGTTCGAACATCTTGTGTTCGAGCAGCATGCGCCAGTCGTCCGGCAGCGCGGCATAGACCTCAGCGGCCGCGTCCAGATAGCGGTCGAGGCTGCGGCCGAGGTCCTGCTGGCCGGGGAAGTTGGTGCCGTCACCCACCCAGACGGTCAGGTCGGTGGAGCCGAGCTGACGGCCGATCTCGATGCATTCGATATTGTGTTCGACGGCCTGCTGGCGGGTCGCCTCGATCGTCGAGGAGAGCGATCCGGTGGCGTAAGAGTGGGCCTGGTCCTTCTGGTCCTGGAAGGTGTTGGAGTTCACCGCGTCGAAGCCGAGGCCAAGGCTAGCCGCTTCTTCGCGCAGCGCCTTGTAATCGCTCACCTTGTCCCAGGGGAAGTGCGGCGAGACGCGCGGGGTGAGGCGCGAAAGCTGGTTGATGACGGCGCAGTCTTCCAGCTTCTCGTGGATATTGGTCGGTTCGCCCGCGATGGGGAACTTGGCGAAGCGAGTGCCGCCCCGGCCCGCGCCCCACGAAGGGACGGCGACCGAGAAGGCGGCGACCTTGTCCTTGATCGCGTCGATGGCGATGCCCGAACGCTCCAGCTTCCGGCCGAGCGAGGCATATTCGTCCTCCAGCGCGTCCGCCGCGCGGGCATTGGCTTCGGCGATCAGTTCATCCGAAATCGGCAGTCTGCTCATTCTTCTATCCTCTAGCCCGTGCGGGGGAACGCGCCGGTTCGCGCCTTCCCCCGATACATATCTCTTAGCGCGTGAACGCCTGCGCGTTACCCGCATCGACATTGATCATGTTGCCGGTCGATTTCGCCGACTGGTCTCCCGCGAGGAAATAGACGGCTTCGGCAATGTCCGAAGGCAGCACGTCGCGCTTCAGCATCGAGCGGTTGCGGTAGTGCTCTTCCAGTTCCTTGCCGGTGTCGATGCCGTGAGCGCCCGCGCGTTCCTTGCGCCAGTCGCCGTCCCAGATCTTGCTGCCCTTGATGACGGCATCGGGGTTGACGACGTTGACGCGGATACCATGCGGCGCGCCTTCCAGAGCGAGGCAGCGCGCAAGATGGTTCGCCGCCGCCTTGGCCGAAGCATAAGCCGAGGCATTGGTGGCCGCCGCCACGCCGTTCTTCGATCCGATGAAGACGACCGAGGTACCGCCCTGCTCCTTCATGCCCTTCAGCAGCGGCCAGGCAGCGCGGCTGGTGAGGAAGTAGCCCTGCGCCAGCACGTCATAGTTGCGGTTCCACAGCTCGATCGTGGTTTCCTCGATCGGGGCCGAGGAAGCGATGCCGGCATTGGCGACGAGAATGTCGAGCCCGCCGAATTCGCGCGCGGCGACGGCGAAGGCGTCGGAGACTTGCGCTTCGTCAGTCACGTCGCAGACGGCGGCGCGGACCACGTCCTTTCCGAACTGCTTCGCGAAACCGGCGCGTACTTCCTCAACGGCATCGGCGTCGCGGTCCGCCAGCAGCACGCAGGCGCCGTCCGCCATCAGCCGCGCCGCCGTGGCGGCACCGATGCCGCCGGCACCGCCGGTGACGAGCGCCACGCGGCCGACCAGCGGCTTGGGCGCGGGCATGCGCTGCAGCTTGGCTTCCTCAAGCAGCCAGTATTCGATGTCGAACGCTTCCTGCTCGTCCAGCGCGATATAGTCGCCGATGGCCTCGGCGCCGCGCATCACGTTGATGGCGTTGCCGTAGAATTCCCCGGCGAGGCGCGCCGTGGTCTTGTCCGTGGCGAAAGTCATGCGGCCGACGCCCGGCACCAGCACGACCACCGGGTTGGCATCGCGCATGGCGGGCGAGTTCCCACGCTTGCAGCGCTCGTAATAAGCCGCATACATGTCGCGATAATCGGCAATCTTCTGAGCCAGATAGTCCTGGTCCTGAAGACGCGAAGGGTCGAGGGTCAGGGGAGCGATCTTGGTGCGCAGGAAGTGATCGGGGCACGAAGTGCCCAGCCCGGCGAGACGTTCGAACTCCACCGAGTTCACGAATTCCAGCGCCTCGGCATCGTCCGAGAAATGGCCGACCTTGCGGCGTGCGCCGGTCATCAATCCGCGCAGGCGCGGCATGAGATCGGCGGCAATGGCGGCGCGGCCTTCGGAAGTGCCGTAGGCGCTGCCGCCGAAGGCCGGCTTTTCGCCGAGCTTGGCATTGAGGTACTTCGCGGCATCGGCGATCAGTTCGACGGTGTGCTCGTAACAGGACTTGGCGCTGTCGGCCCAGCAGATGATGCCGTGGCCGGCGAGCATGACACCCTCCACGCCCGGATTGGCGGCCACGTAGTCACGCAGCTGAACGCCGAGCGTGTAGCCCGGACGCTTCCAGCCCAGCCAGCCGATCTTGCCGCCCCAGATCGCCTGGGTGGCCGCTTCGCCGCCCGAGCTGGCGGCCAGCGCGATGATCGCATCCGGGTGAACGTGATCGACATGCGCGAAAGGCAGCAGCGAGTGCAGCGGCGTGTCGATCGAGGCAGCGCGGCCGTTGAGGTTGAACGTGCAATGCGGCAGGTAGCCGACCATCTTGTCGTCGTCTTCAGGCCCGGCATAGTGCGCTTCGAGGCCGAGCAGCTTTTCCTGGTAGAGCGTGGCGAAACCGTCGAGCTTCATCGAACCGATGTCGCCGCCCGAACCCTTGACCCACAGCACTTCCACCTCGCCGCCGGTCAGCGGGTCGATTTCGGTCAGCTTGGCCGAAGTGTTGCCGCCGCCGAAGTTGGTGACGGTAAGGTCGGAACCGAGCAGGTTGGAGCGGTAGAGCAGCAATTGCTCGGGCGAAAGCGTCGCCGCCACCGAGTCGTCCCAGCGGCTGGTCGGAACGGCAAAAGGTATCGCGGGCGGCATCGCAGCCGGGCGGGAAGCGGTCATGGTATCCATAGTCATCCTCTACCAATTCGTGCTTGCATGAGCAATCTGTTTCGCTACAAAACGATCACGTTCGATCACCAAAGTCAATCATAATTGGTCAGAACGCATTCGGGATTGAGGATGGTTGGAGAGCCATGACGGGTACGGGTACATTCATCGTCGTCGATATCGGCAAGACCCTCAGCAAGCTGACGCTGTGGACGCGGGGCGGCCGCATGCTCGACCGTCAGGTGCGCCCCAACGCCGCCTGCGAGCAGGACGGTCTGCGCGTTCTCGATGTCGAGGGTATCGGCCAATGGCTGCGCGCCACGCTGCGCGGCTGGTCGGGCCATCCGGTGGAGGCGATCATTCCCGTGGCGCACGGCGCAGGCTTCGCGGCGCTGGACGGCGCCGATGGCAATGGGGGCCTGCTGTTCCCCCCGCTCGACTACGAACAGGCCATCCCCGAAGACGTGATGGCGGACTACCGCCGCGAGCGTGACGCGTTCACTCTCACCGGCTCGCCCGCCCTGCCCGACGGTCTCAATCTGGGCACCCAGGTCTACTGGATGTCGCGCCGGTTCCCCGAGGAAATGGCCCGCGCCACGCTGGTGCCCTGGGCGCAGTACTGGGCCTGGTTCCTCACCGGCCGCACCGCCAGCGAAGTGACCAGCCTGGGCTGCCACACCGACCTCTGGTGCCCCGCCGATGCCCGGTTCTCGCCCATGTCCGAACGGTTCGGCTGGGCCGAACGCTTCGCGCCGGTCGTCAAGGCGAGCGACGTGGTGGGCACTCTCCGCGCCGATATCGCCGCCGAAACCGGCCTGCCCGCCACGGCACAAGTGCTCGCGGGCCTGCACGATTCGAACGCCGCCCTGCTCGCCGCCCGCGGTTTCGCCGAGATTGCACGGCAGGAAGCCACGATTCTCTCCACCGGCACCTGGTTCATCGCCATGCGCCTCGCTGCCGAGACGTTCTCGATCGCCGCGCTGCCCGAGGCGCGCGACACCCTGGTCAATGTCGACGCCTATGGCTGGCCGGTGCCTTCCGCGCGCTTCATGGGCGGGCGCGAGATCGAATCGATCATCCAGATCGACACCCGCCGCGTCGACATCCGCCCCGACCAGCCCCGGCTCATGGAGGCCGTGCCCGGCCTGCTCGCGCGCGGCACGATGATGATGCCCACTCTGGCGCCGGGCTTCGGACCCTTCCCTCACGGCACCGCCGAATGGGTCGACAAGCCCGAGGAATGGGCGGGAACCTGGTACGCCCGCCGCGCCGCGATCTGTCTCTATGCCGCGATGGTGGCGGATACTTCGCTCGACCTGATCGGCTCGAAGGAGCGGCTGCTGATCGAGGGCCGCTTCGCCGATGCCGAAGTCTTCGTACGCGCGCTGGCGGCACTGCGCCCCGACACCGAAGTCTATGTGGCCAACGCTCATAACGACGTGTCGTTCGGCGCCCTGCGGCTCATCAATCCGCTGCTGCAGGCGCAAGGCGGCCTGCGCCGGGTCGCGCCGCTCGAAGGCGATCTTGCCGCCTACCGCGCGAAATGGCGCGCGCATATGCGAGAGCTTGCCTGATGATCACCGCCTCGATCCCCGATTTCCGCGAGGCCGCCCGCCGCCGCCTGCCGCGCTTCCTGTTCGAATATATCGACGGCGGCTCCTATGCCGAAGCCACCTTGCGGCGGAACGTCTCCGACCTCGCCGACCTCGCCCTGCGCCAGCGGGTGCTGCGCGACGTGTCGCAGCTCGACCTCTCGACCGAGCTGTTCGGCCAGAAGCTGGCCCTGCCCGTCGCGCTCGCGCCGATCGGCCTTGCCGGCCTCAACGCCCGGCGCGGCGAGTGTCAGGCGGTGCGCGCGGCGGACAAGGCGGGCATTCCCTTCACGCTTTCCACCGTGGGCGCCTGCACCATCGGCGAAGTGGCATCGGCGGCGGCCAAGCCCTTCTGGTTCCAGCTCTACATGATCCGCGACCGCGCCTTCATGAAGGACCTGCTGGCGAAAGCAGTCGAGGCGGGCTGCTCCACCCTGGTCTTCACCGTCGACATGCCGGTGCCCGGCAGCCGCTACCGCGACTATCACACCGGCCTGGCCGGAACCGGCGGCCTGAAAGGCGCGGCCTGGCGCTTCGCGCAGGCGGCCGCGCGGCCCGCATGGGCCTGGGACGTCGGCATCCACGGCCGCCCGCACACGCTCGGCAATGTCGCCCCGGTGCTTCAGGGACGGACCGGCATCGAGGACTTCTTCGCCTGGATGCGGAACAACTTCGACCCCTCGATCAACTGGCGCGATCTCGATTTCATCCGCTCGGAATGGAAGGGGCCGCTGGTCATCAAGGGCATTCTCGACCCCGAGGATGCGAAGGAAGCCGCCGCGCTTGGCGCTGACGGCCTGGTCGTTTCCAACCACGGCGGCCGCCAGCTCGACGGCGTGCTCTCCAGCGCCCGCGCCCTGCCGCCCATCGCCGACGCCGTGGGAGACCGCATGACCGTGCTGGCCGACGGCGGCATCCGCTCCGGCCTCGACGTGGTGCGCATGCTCGCGCTCGGCGCCAAGGGCGTGCTGCTCGGCCGTGCCTGGGCCTGGGCGCTCGCCGCAGGGGGCGAGGCGGGCGTCACCAAGATGCTCAAATTGATCGAGGCCGAGATGCGCGTCGCCATGGCGCTCACCGGCACGACGAAAATCGCAGAGATCGACAGAACGATCCTGGCGGGAGGGACCTGACAATGACGGAAACCGCAGAGCAAGAGGACAACTGGCGCAACACCATACTCGCCGGCCTTGCCAACTATATCGACGCCGGCTCGATCGTCGCCGGCTCCGCCGCGCTCGCGCTGTGGCAGGAGAGCTATCACCTCTCCAACGACTTCGTCGGCCTGATCGCCGCCTTTGGCCCCAACGCCATCGGCGCGGGCGTGGGCGCGCTGATCGGGGGCTGGCTCTGCGACAAGCTGGGCCGCAAGAAGATCTACCAGTGGGACATGCTGATCTACGCGCTCGGCATGTCGATGCTGGTCTTCGCGGTGGCGCCCTGGATGATCGTCGTCGGCTTCCTGATCGTCGGCCTGGCCGTGGGCGCGGACATTCCCGCCAGCTGGTCGCTGATCGCGGAGCAGGCGCCGGACAACAAGCGCGGCAAGCATTCCGGCGTGGCGCAGGCGCTGTGGTATCTCGGCCCGGTCGTGGTCCTGCTGATGAGCCTGGCGCTAACCTCGCTCGGCGTCCTCGGCGCGCGGATCGTCTTCGCGCACCTCGTGGTGATCGCGCTGGGCCTCACCCTGCTGCGCTCGAAGATGAAGGAATCGGAGCGCTGGGTGGAGGCGCAGAAATCGGACGTGAAGCGCCCGCCCTTCTCCTCGCTGTTCAAGGGCAAGTATCTCACCTCGATCCTCGGCCTCGTGGGCATGTACGGGTTCTGGAACCTCTGGGCCGGCACCAACGGCTTCTTCTTCCCCTACATCCTGCGCACCATGGGCGCGGCCACCCAGGCGCAGAGCGTCGCCATCCAGGCGGTCTCGTTCTTCGTCGCCATGATCTCGGTCACGTTCGTGTTCATGCGCCTGTCGGACAAGGTGAACCAGCGCACGCTGTTCATCATCTCGGCCGTGATCCAGATCGCGGGCATGATGCTCCTGGCCATCCTGCCGCTGACGATCCCGGTCGCCCTGCTCTATGTGTTCCTGCTCCAGTTCGGCGGCGGCTTCGGCGCGCAGAGCTTCTTCCAGCTCTGGAGCTCGGAGATGTTCCCGACGATGCTGCGCTCCACCGCGCAGGGCGTCTGCTTCGCCATCGTGCGTATCTCGCTGGGCGTGTTCAGCTTCTTCGTGCCCATGCTCAATGCCACGGGCTTTACGAACCTGGCCTGGATTCTTACCGGCTTCCTTGTCATCAGCGGGATCATCGGCGCACTCTGGGCGCCCCGCAACGAAGGCAAGTCGCTGGAACAGCTCGAAGCGGAACAGGCCAATCCCGGCCTGGCTCCCCAGAAGGAAGCACAAGTCGCATGCACGCCGAGGAACGCGAACGCCTGATACTGGAGGCCGTCGCCGACACGGGCTTCGTGAGCTATCGCGCTCTCGAAGCCCAGCTCGACGCCTCGCCCGCAACGATCCGGCGCGACCTGACGCGGCTGGAGGAATCCGGCCGCATCCAGCGCGTCCATGGCGGCGCCAAGCTGCCGGAAGACGACAAGCCGGAAAACCCCCTGGGTCTGGCGGGCACGCCTTTCGAGCAGTCCATCACCCAGCACCTGCCCGCCAAGCAGGCCATCGGCCGCGCCGCGGCCAGGCTCTGCCGGCCGAGCGAGGGGATCATGATCGACGGGGGCACCACCACGCTCCAGATGTGCCCCTATCTCGACGGGCTGGACATGCAGGTGCTCACCAACTCGCTGCACATCGTCCACGCCCTGCTCCCCCAGACGGGAACGCGCGTGCTGCTGCCCTCGGGCACGGTGTTTCGCGAGCAGAACATCGTCCTGGCCCCGGCGGGCGAAGACTCGATGCCGCGCTTCCACGCGCCCAAGCTGTTCATGGGCGCGGCGGCGGTTGGCCCGCAGGGGGTGATGCAACAGGACGTGATCCTGGTCGCCGCCGAGCGCCGGTTCATGGACCGTGCGGAGGAAGTCGTGCTCCTCGTCGACAGCTCGAAGTTCCGCTCATCGTCGGGCGCGATCGTCTGCGGGTTGGACGAAGTGGATACCATCGTCACCGATGAAGGGATTCCGCAGGACATGGCGGATCGGCTGCGGGATCTCGGGGTTAAGTTGATTATCGCCTGAAGGCAGGAAGAAGGCCTGGGGGATGATCCCCCAGGACCTCAGAATTTGGCGGGCTTGGTGCGCGGCTTACCTTTGCGGGCGGCGCCGCGTTCGATGGTCTCCTGACGGGAATGGCACGCCAGCCCGATAGGGCAGCATGCCATGTTCCTCGTCATTGCGAGGAGGCGAAGCCGACGCGGCAATCCAGAGCCGCGCCAAGCCGCCCTGGATTGCTTCGCTGCGCTCCCAATTACGAAGTGCAGGCGTTCAAAGTGAATTCCGCTTCGCAATCCCGCCCAGCACCGCAGCGCTCGGCTTGGGCGTGCGGGCGAACGTGGTGCGATCCACGCTGCACAGGCCGAAGCGCGGCTTGTAGCCGAAGATCCACTCGTAATTGTCCAGCAGCGACCAGTGCATGTAGCCAAGCACCGGCACGCCGTCGTCCATCGCCTGCTTCAGCCCTTCGAGCGCCGCTGGAATGAAGCGCGCGCGCAGCGTATCGTCCTCGGTGCCGACGCCGTGTTCGGAAACCAGCACCGGAACCTTGGTCGCGGCGTGGACATAGCGCACCGCGCCCGCCAGAGACGGCGCCCAGACTTCGGTGCCGGACCAGTTGCGATCGGCGCTATCCGGCGCGGGCAGGCGGCCCTTGTCGTTCCAGACCGCGCGTTCGTAGTTCTGCACGCCGATGAAGTCGTCGCCCTTGGCGATCTCCAGCCAGTCGCCGTAAAGCTCGGCGCGGACCTTGTCGCGCATCGAGTTCTTGCCGGAAGCCTGGTCGTCCAGCACCGAGAGCGTGAAGCCCACCGGCAGATCGCCGCGCACGGCCTTGATCGCGGCGCGGGCGGCCTTGTGCCCGGCCATCTGGCCCCGGACGATGACATCCACGTCCTCGCGCCCGGCGACATTGGCGCAGAGGAAACGCTCGACGCCGAGCCGCTTGGTGGCGGCCTCCAGAGTCTGGCGCTGCATGTCCCATACCGGCGGGGGCAGGATGTTCTTGAGGATGAGCAGGATATTCGGCTCGTTCAGCGTCATGGCCATGGCGATATCGGCACCGATCGCGCGAGCCACCTTGTCGCAGTAACGGCCGAAGAGCTGGGCGGATTCCGGGTTGCTCCAGCCGCCCTGCGCGCTGAACCAGCGCGGCGCGGTGAAGTGGTTGAAAGTCACCAGCGGGGCCAGGCCGCGGGCGTGGCAGCCTTCGACGATCCGCTTGTAGTGATCGAGCATGGCCTGCGAGAACAGGCCCTTCTCCGGTTCGATCCGCGCCCATTCCACGCCGAAGCGGTAGGAGGTGAGGCCCAGCGACTTCACGATATCCAGATCGGTCGCCCAGAGTTCCAGGCTGTTCACGGCGTCGCCCGAAGGCTCCGCGAAGATGGTCGGCTTCTGGTTTTCGACGAACCAGAGGTCGGACGCCACATTGTTGCCTTCGATCTGGTGCGGCGCGGTGGCCGCGCCCCAGAGGAAGCCCTTGGGGAAGGCCGGGTCTGGACGCTTCGCGGCGGCGCGTGCCATGACCGGCGCGGCGGCGGCAAGTGCTCCAGCGGCGAGCAGGCTTCGGCGGTCGAGATTCGCAATCTTGGTCATCGGATGCCCCTCAGGAATGGTCGGCGAAGAAGGAAAGCAGTTCGTCGGACAGCCGGCGGTCGGACGTGCCGAGATGCATGGCCATCGAATAGTGGTTGTGCCCGGAGGCGTAGTGCGCGCGCGGCAGATGGCCGTGGCGGCCGAGGCGGGCTTGCAGGAGGCTGGCCCATTCGGCCTGGAAGCGCGGCGGGTCGAACTCCGCGCAGGCGACCATGAGCGGCAGGCTGGTCGCCATCACCGCGCCCATCGGCATGCGCAAGTCGTAGCAATCCTGCGGGCCGTAATAGAGCATGTCGCGCTCATCCAGCGGTGTGAACCCATAGAGCCCCGAAAGCAGCGCGGCCCCGCGCACCAGCTTGCCGTGATCCTCGCGCGCTTTCAGAAAGGCCGAGACATGGACCGCGCCCGCCGACGTGCCGAGCAGGAAGATCCGGTCCGGATCGCCGCCATGCCCGGCCACGTTCGCGCGCAGCCAATCGACCGCAAGGCTCACGTCCTCCGCGCCCGAAGGCCACATGTGCGCAGGCGCGAGGCGGTAGTTCATCACCGCGCCGATCAGCCCGTTCGCGGCCGCCCAGCGCCCGACATGGGCATTGGTCCAACCGCTTTCGCCGGCGCCCGCTTGTCCACCTTTGTCGCCAACGAGGAAGCCCCCGCCATGAACGAACAGCACCACCGGACGGGGATCGCCTCCCTGGCCATAGAGATCGAGGCGGTTGCGGGGATCGGGACCATAGGCGCAGTCGAGCGCGACCGGCGCGATCTCGGCGGCGAGCACCTGCTGCTCGGCCTGGAACAGACCCCGGCACGCCGCAACGACATCGGGACCCAGCTTCGTACCCATCGCGACGATGGCGCGTCCCGTTTCACGAGCGGTCATGCCACTTCACTCCCTCGATGCGCGAACAGGCGGGTCAGCGAGTAAGTCGTTCCGGCCACGCCCAGCCCGGTTCCATAGACCAGCTTGAGCACGAGCGCGACTGACCAGCCGATCTCGCGCCACGGCCCGAAAAGACCGATCGCGGCGAGAACCGCAGCGCTCGCCAGGCCCGCCAGCACGACGGTGAGAACGGTCCGCGCGATGAAGCCGCGGCTACCCGTGCGCACTCCGGTCTTGCGAAGACTGGCCGAAACCACCAGCAGCGGCACCAACGAGGACATCAGGGCGATGGCCGCGGCCTGCGGCGGGAAATCCAGCGCGAAATTGTTGGGCGCAGCGAAATGCAGCGGGCGGTTCGCAAAGCCGAAAACGCCGAAGAAGAACACCGCGCTCAGGACCAGATTGATCGCGCCGCTGGTCACTTGCTCACGCCGCAGCCGGGCGGCGATGTTCATGGCCGGCATCCGAGATCGAAGCTCTGGAGATCGCGCGCGAGATCGACCGTCCCGGCATAGCGCGCGGCGATTCCGGAGCGGATGGCGGGTTCGAACTGCGGCAATGGCCCCGGCGGGACCGCGAAGTGAGTCAGCACCACCCTGCCCACACCTGCGTCGGCGGCGATCTCGCCGATCGCTTCAGGCTTAAGGTGATGGGTGGAAAGGTGGCGCTCCATGCCGGCCAGCATCTCGGGCGAGGCGTCCTTGCGGCGCTGGCGGATTTCACCAAGCAGAGCGTCGAGGGCGATGATCTCGGTCACGAACATGTCGCTGCCCTTGGCCAGCGCAGTAACGGCAGCGCTTGGGCCGGTGTCGCCGGTATAGGTAATGCTGCGGGTGCCCAGCGCGAAACGGTAGCTGAGCGAGACGTTGGCCGCATCCGGCTTGCCGTCATGGTCGAAGTGACTGTTGGCGGCGGTCTTCACGCTCACGCCCTGCCCGAGGTCGAGTGCCTGACCACCCGCCAGTTCGATCACACGTACCGAGTCCGCCGGGCGCGGCGGCGGTGTGCCGAGACCGAAGCCGATGCTGCCCGGTGTCGCCAGCGAGGCGACGATGCCTTCCACCACCGCCCGCGTACCCGCCGGGCCGTAGACGGTCAGGACGCCGGGAAACTGGTTCATCCAGCGCAGGCCGATCACGGCGGCGAGGCCGCCGGTATGGTCGAGATGATTGTGGCTGATGAATACCGTGTCGATGGCGCCAAGGTCGAGCCCGATCCGGGCGAGCTGGTCCACCGTGCCGTCGCCCGTGTCGACAAGCATCCGGCGATCACCGATGGTTAGGAGATTGGCCGGTTCCGAGCGCTCGGCCGTAGGCACCGGACCGCCGGCCGTTCCCAGCGTCGTCCAGCGCAGCGCCGGGCAGGTCGTGGCCGCCAGCGCGGGAACGGCGGACATCGCCGCTACCGTAAGCGCCAGCGACGTCATTGCGCGTTGAACCTGCATCATCACCCCTCTGTTGGCCGCCTCTTGAGGGCGCCTCGATGAATTGGGCCGGGGCCTTGCGGACCCCGGCCGGATACGATCAGAACTTCGTTTCGGCCTGGACGCCGATCGTGCGACGGCCTTCGCGGGTGAGCCAGTTCACGTAAGCCCCCGAGTCCGCGAACGGCAGGTGGATGACCGAGGCGTGGAAGCGTTGGTCGAGCAGGTTGCGCACGAAGGCGCCGACCCGCCAGTTGCCGTCCGGATGGCCGATCCCCATGCTCAGGCCGATCGTGCCGTAGCCGTCCTGATAGGCATAGGCATTGGCCACCGCGTACTGCACGCGGCTGCGATAGTAGATATTGGCCGAGGTATCGAACTGGAGGCTGTCGTTGATCGGCAGCTTCACGTCCGCGCCCAGCGTGGCGCTGTACTTCGGCGCGCCCGACAGCGGCTCGCCCTTGGCCTGGACCAGGCTGGTGACGCCGTCGGCTGCCAGGAAGCAGGAATATCCGGCCTTCACGTCCTCGGGGCAGGCAGTCACGTAGTCGGTGAACTTGGTGTCCGAATACGTGAAGCCGCCGCTGAACGAGAGCACCGGGGTGACGCGCCAGGAGGCGTCGATCTCGAAGCCCTTGGCGGTGAAGCCACCGGCGTTCTCGGTAACGAATTCCACGCCGTTGAACACCGAGGTCTGGAGGTTCTTGTACTTGTCGTAGAACAGGTTGGCGTTGAAGGTCACCGCGCGGTCGAACAGCTGCGACTTGATGCCCACGGTGATGTCGCGGACGGTCTGCGGCTTCACGTTGGTGCGCGTGCCGGTCAGGCCGGTGAAGGTCACCGTCGGGCCGAGGTAACCGCGCGCGATGGTGCCGAACAGCATGACATCGGGCGTGATCTTGAACTCGGCACCGCCACGGCCCGACCACGAACCCTTCTTGGTGCTGCCGGTCTGGAGCGAAGTGGGCGTATAGGGCGTCACGAAGCCGGAACCGTCGGCAGCAGGCGTAGCCGGCGCGAAGTTGGGATCGATGATCGAGAAGTAGGACGCCTTCACCCAGTCGTACTGATAGCGCAGACCGCCGATCAGGCTGAACTGGTCGGAGACGTGGAACTTGCCGTCGAAGAAGCCGGCCAGCGAATCCGAGCGCGTCTGGGTGTTGCCCTGCCCGCCGGAGATGTTGACGATGAAGCTCTGGAACGGGTTGGCGGGACGAAGCTGGGCACGGTTGAAGTCGTTGTCGTCACCCACCTTGCGCCGCGAGGCATAGACGCCCGAAGTGAATTCGAGTTGGCTGCCGCTCGGCGAACTGATGCGCAGTTCCTGCGAGAGGAACGACTGGTCCGTGCCGGTCTGCTGCGCGGTGAAGACCGGAACGCTCGAACCGTCGATCGAGAAGACCTGCGGGCCTTCGTCGAGGCGGCGATAGGCGGTGATCGAGGTCAGGTTGTAATCGCCAAGCGCGTAGTTGATCTCCATCGACCCGCCGAAGTTCTGCTCCGAGCTGTACCCGGCGTAGTCCTCCACCGACTTGGTGTTGTCGAAGCCTGCCGTCACGCCGAGCGCGGTGAGGTTACCGAAGCGCGCGGCCATCAGCGGATTGGCGAAGCTGGGCAGGCGATTAAGCGTCCAGAGCTGGCCCGGGCCCTTGCGGCTGATTTTCGAATAGTCGCCGATCAGGTAGATCGAGAAATCGTCCGTGGGCTCATAGAGGAACTTGGCGCGGCCGCCGTAGCTTTCCTCGCCGCCCCAGGTCTCGTCCCGGTAGACGTTCTTGAGGAAGCCGTCGTTGCGGCGGTAGAAGCCGAACACGGCAAGCGCCGAATTCTGGGATACCGGCACGTTGACGCTGGCATTGGCGTTGACTTCGTTCAGCTGGGCATAGCTCAGGAAGGCCTTGCCGAAGAAATGCGAGGGATCGGGCTTCTTGGTGGTGATGTTGATGACGCCGGACGAGGCGTTCTTGCCGAACTGGGTGCCTTGCGGCCCCTTCAGCACTTCGACGCGCTCCAGGTCGCCAAGGCTGTTGATCGGGTTGCCGAAGGGAATGACGACGTTGTCGACCACGGTGCCGACGTTCTGCTCGGACGAGCTGGAGAAGCCGCCGGCCGAGCCTACGCCGCGCAGGCGGAAGCCGGAATCGTTGGGCGAGGATCCGAACTGCACGCCGGAGAACTGGTACTGGATATCGGTCAGCTTCTGGAAACCGCTCTCGGTGAGCTGGGCGCCGGAGATGGCGGAGACCGCGATCGGCACGTCCTGGAGACGCTCGGCGCGGCGGGAGGCGGTGACGATGATGTCGGTGCCGGAAACCTGCGGGGCCTCGGCTGCCTGAGGCGCGGCGGCCTGAGGGGTCTCCTGGGCCTGGGCGGAAACGCTGACGGCGCCCAGGGCGATGCCGGAAAGCAGGCTGAACTTGCTGATGGTGTTCATATTGGTCTCTCCCCAAACTGATTGTTTATAGCCGGTTTTTATGGCCGATTTTATGGATGCGACCCGTCAGGTCTCGTCGATGACGGGGTTGGAAAGGGTGCCGATCACGCCCACGGACACTTCGACCGTGTCGCCGGCCTTGAGGTAGAGCGGGGGCTTGCGCTTGTCGCCGACGCCGCCCGGGGTGCCGGTGGCGATCACATCGCCGGGCTTGAGGTCGGTGAAAGTCGAGCAATAGGCGATGACCGTGGGGATATCCCAGATCATGTCGGAGACCGGCTGGTCCTGCACCAGTTCGCCGTTCACGCGGGTCTGCACGCGCTGCGAGGCCAGGTCTTCCACGTCCGAAGCGGCCACCATCGAAGGGCCGAAGCCGCCGGTGCCGGGCCAGGTCTTGCCCGGCGTGAACTGGATGTTGTGGCGCTGCCAATCACGGATCGAGCCATCATTGAACGGCGCGAAACCGGCAACGTGCTCCCATGCGTTCTCGGGCGCGATGCGGCGGCCGCCCTTGCCGATCACGACCGCCAGTTCGCCCTCGTAGTCGAAGCGTTCGCTTTCGGGCGGGCGGACCATGGGCTCGCCATCGGCGATCAAGCTGTCGGCCCAGCGGGTGAAGATCGCCGGGTGTTCCTTCTGCTCGCGGCCGGTTTCGGCAACGTGGCTGGCGTAGTTGAGGCCGACGCAGAGGATCTTTTCGGGGTTCGGCACGACCGGCAACAGCTTCACCGCATCGGTGGCGAACTCGCCCGTCGCGGGCAGCGCGGCAAGGTCGCCTGCCAGCACGTCCTTCAGCCATGCGTCCGCACCGGATGCGCCGAGATCGATCACCTTGTCCCCTTCGAGGCGGCCGAAGCTCTTGCTGCCATCGGGACGTTCGAAGCTGATGTAACGGTTCATGCGTAGTCTCCCCTGCCCCCGCGTCTCGCGCGGCGGCGGTCAAATGGTCAGAGCGGTGCGGCTTCCCAGTCGCGGCGGAAGCGGAAGCGTTCCTCGGCGCGGCGAAGGCCATCGAAATCCTTGTCGGACACGCCCCACTGGTCGATGCGACCCGCGGGCCAGGTCCAGTCGTCCGGCGCGCCGACCTTGTAGTCTTCCGGCACTTTCTCCACGGCGGTCGAGAATTCGATCACCGGGCCGAACGGGGCGATGAAGTAGGCGTAGACATTGGCGCCAGGCCCGTGGCGGCCGGGGCCCCAGGCAGGCACCAGCGCATGGTCACGCAAGCGGCCGATCCCGCGCATCACCGCGTCCATGTCTTCCATCTCGAAAGCGACGTGGTTGAGCGAGGCGAAACCGGCGCGGGCGAAGGCGGTGGAGTGGTGGCTGTCGTTGCAGCGCACGAAGACCATGCCCTTGGTGCGGTCGGACACGCGGAAGCCCAGCACATCCTCCACCGCATCGCCGCAGGCTTCGGCATCGGCGGCATTGAACACGACATGGGTGAGCTTCACCGGCAGATCGCGCCCGGCGATCGGTTCGACTTCGGTAGCATCGACGAGGAAGCGCAGGATCGTGCCTTCGGGCAGTTCGACCAGCACACCCTGCCCGCCGCCGAGATCGTCGCTCGTGGTCGGGCTCGCCGTCCATCCGGCGGCAGCGACGCGGGCTTTCAGGGCTTCCAGTTCCTCGGCGGTGCAGACGAACGTGGTGGAGCGGACGAATTCGTCCTCCGACTTCTCGAACGCCACGAGGTAGGGAAACGGCCCGGAGCCGCGCAGGTACTGCGTATCGCCTTCAGCTTCCGCAGCAGCCATGCCCCAGATTTCGGTCATGAACGCGGCGGCGGCAGCCGGGTCGGGCAGCGCCAGTTCGATGCTGCGCAGTTTCATGCTTCGGTCTCCTGAGAGAGCCCTGCCGCGCGGATGCCGGCGCGGGCGCAGTCGGCATCACACTCGCCGGTGTCACCGCTGACGCCGACGGCGCCGATCAAAGTGCCGGCGGCATCGCGGATCACCACCCCACCCGGGGAGAACGCGATGCGGCCGCCGACGGCAGCGGTGACGCTTTGAAAGAACACCGGATTGCCCTTGGCCCGCTCGGCCAGGACGGCGGTATCCGCATCCATGCCAACGGCGCCTTCGGCCTTGGCTTTGGCAATGTCGAAACGGAAGAGGCTCGCCCCGTCCTCGCGCGCGAAAGCGACCGGGTGGGCGCCGGCGTCGAGCACGATCACCGCGAGTTGCTTGGCACCGCGGGCGCGTGCCTCGGCAAGCGTGGCGGTAACGATGGTCTGGGCCTGAGCCAGCGTGAGAGTCATGCGGCAAGCTCCTGATGGCTGAAAAGCTGCGCCGCGCGGGCGGCAAGCAGGTCTTCGGCGCTGTGGCTGGCGGTTCCGAAGACGTAATGGTCAGGGCGGATCAGCACAGCATCGACGCCGTGTTCATCCAGCCATGCGGTCACCGCGCCATTGTCCGGCAGGGTGCTGGCGGCGATGCGGGTCACGCCCTCGGCTTGTCCCGGCACCGCATCGTCGCGGACGAACAGGCGCCAGTCGCCGCCGGTCAGGTCGTCGAGCTTGCGGCCATCGGTGAGCACCGGCTGCACGAAGCGCGCACCTGCGCCGGTCGTGCCGGGCAGGACCACGCCTTCGGCAATCGCCGGGATCAGGTCATGCGCGGTCTCGCCGGACTTCTGCCGCGCTTCCTCGCGGATGCGGGCATCGCGCGCGGCGGCCTCGGCGGGATCGAGTTCGCAGATGTAGCGCCCGGCGGCAACGGCGGCACCGATCACCGCACGGACATGCGGGTCGCGCTCGGGCTGGTAGCTGTCGAGCACCGCAGCGTCGGCGCCTTGGTTGGCCACTGCGTCCATCTTCCACGCCAGATTGGCGACATCGCGCAGGCCATGGCACATGCCCTGCCCGAAGAACGGCGGCGTCTGGTGCGCGGCGTCACCGGCCAGGAACACGTTCCCGACCTGCCACTGGTGCGCGACCAGGCCGTGGAAACGATAAGTCGCGGCGCGCACGATCCTGTGCGGCACATCGGCCATCCACGCACCGACGAGTTCGGCCACCTTATCCGGTGCCGACATCGCGACATCGTCTTCACCGGGAAGCAGCATGAACTCCCACCGGCGATGATCGCGGCGGCCGGGAACCACGGTGGCGGGGCGCGAGGGATCGCACATCATCACCGAGAGGCGCTGGAGGTCGGCCCCCTCGGGCACGCCGGAGAGCGGCGGGAAGGAGACCGGGCCTTCGACCTCGGCATCGACGACGAGCCAGGGCTCCTCGAAATCGAGATCGTCCAGTCCGACGCCCAGCGCCTTGCGGACCGAACTGCGGGCGCCGTCGCAGGCAATCACCCAGCGGGCGGAGGTCCTGCGCGTTTCACCGTCCTCGCTATAGTCGACGGTAACGCCGCTCTCGTCCTGCGTCAGGCCGAGGAACGTCGCGCCGAGCACGAGTTCGACGTTGTCCCTGCCTGCAAAGCCTTCGCGCAAGTGCGCTTCGAGTTCGGGCTGGTAGAAGAAGTAGTCGTTGGCCCAGCCAAACGGGCGCGGCTTGCCCACGGTGCCCATGTAGCGGATCACCCCGTGGTCGGCGCCAACATGCAGGTGGCCGTCGGTGGCGATCATGTCGCCTTCCACCCGATCGATCACCCCGGCCGACTGGAACAGGCGCATCATCTCATGATCGAGATGGACCGCGCGCGGCAGCGGATAGTGTTCCAGTTCCCGTTCGAGAACCAGCACGTTGAGCCCTTTCAGGCCGAGAAGGTTCGCAGCCAGCGCGCCCACAGGGCCGCAGCCTACGACAACCACGTCGTACGACATCTTGTAAGCCCTTAATAAACCTGGTCTTCAGCTCGGTTCGATCTCGGCAGGCGCCTTATGGAGCACCCCGCCCTTCATGATCATCTTCAGCCGGTCCTTGTCCTGCAGGATCGCGACGTCCGCCGTGGGATCGCCGTCGACCAGCAGCAGGTCGGCCAGCCAGCCTTCCTTCACCAGCCCGACCTCAAGCCCCATCAGCTCGCCGCCATACTGGGTGGCGGAGCGCAGCGCCTCGGCAGGCGTGAAGCCGTAATGCTGGACGAAGTGCTCCAGATCGCGGGCGTTGCGGCCATGCGGATTGAACGGGAAGCCATAGTCGCCGCCGGTCAGGATGCGCACGCCGCGTGCCTTGAGTTCGGGCACCAGCTTGCCTTCCAGGCCCATGCGGACGTTGGCGCTGGCCTTCATGTGCGTCATGTCGACATGCGGCGGCGGATTGGCCTCGATCGCGGCGATGGAGACGCCGGGACCGGGTGCGTAGAAGAACTTGTCGTTGTCCGCCGCCATGCGATCGACGGTGGCGTCATCCGCGAAGGAGCAGTGGTAGAGCACGCGCGCGCCGGCATCGAGCGCGAGGCCGATGGCCTCGGGGGAATAGGTATGCGCTGCGATCCACAGGCCGGCCTCGCGCGCGGCCTCTCCGGCGGCTTCCAATTCCTCGCGGGTGTAGAGCACATCCATCGCCGAATTCGGCTTGAGCGCGTCCTCTCCGGAGACGACCAGCTTGATCGATTGGACGCCCTCGTCCTTGCAGTAAGCCACGAAATTGCGCATCGCCTCGGGCCCGCGCCCGTTGAACACGTCGCCGGTGTCGACGCCTTCGTCGCCTTCCGGGCTGCGTTCGAGGGTGGAGGGCACCATGCGCGGCCCGGGCGTCTCGCCGGCGGCGATGGCCTGCGCCAGTTCCGGCTCGATCATGTCGCCCAGCGCGCCGGCCGAGTAGATCGAGGTGAAGCCGTGGTCCAGCAGCACCCGCGCATTGCGCCAGGCAGCGACTTTCAACTCGTCGGCCGGGAGGATGAACTGGTGATAGATCTTCTCGACCGACGACCCCCAGGTGAGGTGCGTGTGGGAGTCGACCAGGCCGGGCATCAGCGTCATGCCGTGGCCATCGATTACGGTGTCGGCCTCTTCCCCCGCCAGCGCGTCTGCGCCAAGGGCCACGCGCTGGATGCGCTCGCCCTCGATCAGCACCGCACCGGCCTGCGGCGCGGAGCCGGTGCCGTCGAAAATGGAAACCTGGCGGATCAGGGTCCGCATCGCTCTCTCTCCCGCGCTTTGTCGTTCGGCCGGTTGCCGGCTTGAGAGAGGTTTTGCCCCCTATTGGCCCTCAAGTAAAATAATGAGTTTTCTATTTGCCATAGGTGCAAACTATGGAACGACGGGCAAGGCCTTCAGCATGGCTTCCGCCAAAGGAGAGAGCCTCCGCCGGGCGAGGCGCAGCACGCCGACGCTGCGTTCGAACACGGCTTCCTTGATGGCGATGGCCCGGATCGATCCGTCGGATGCGCCGTCGAGCGCCACCGTGCGCGGAAGCACCGTGACCCGGTCCGTCTCGCGCACGATCGCGCGGGTGGTGAGCAGCGAATCGCAGCGGATCGTGGTGCGCGGCACCGAGACGCCCGCGGCGATGAACAGCGCGTCGACCTGCCGGCGAAAGGCGCCGCGCGCCTCGGGCAGGACCCAGGGATAATGCTCGACATCGCGCAGGGACACGCTGTCACCCAGGTCCGCATGGCGCGGACCGACGATGAGCGCGAAGGGATCGCGGGCAGAGGTCACTTCCTCGACATCGGAAGGCACGTTCTGGATGCGGGTGGTGACGAAGGCCAGTTCGATCTCACCCTTGCGCAGCATGTCCAGCAATTGCTCATCGGGCCGCTCCACCGCGCTCAGCGCAAAGTCGCCTACGGCCTGCTCGACGCGCAGGATCGCGCCGGGCAGCAGCGTGAGCAGCGCGCCGGGCGTGCCGCCGATCCGCAGCGGACCGGCTATGCGGTGGCGCGCATGCTCGACATCGCTCACCGCGTCGGACAGCAACCGCGCCATGGCCTCTGCCGGGCGGCGCAGCACTTCCCCCTCCCGGGTAAGCACGATGCCGCCGCGCCGCCGCTCGAACAGGACGACGCCGAGCCGCCGCTCCAGCAGGGCGATGGTGTTGGAGACGGAGGGCTGCGAAAGGTTCAGCATCCGCGCGGCGGCACTGATCGAGCCGGTCTCGCAGACGATGCGAAAGGTCATCAGGGCGCGGGGATCTATGGCCGGCATGCGCGCCAGCGGCAGGGAGGAAGCGGGTTCGTCCGTCATTCAGTGTTCCTCTCGTCGGCCCTGCTGGACCTTGCGGCGACTTCGACTTCGCCGCTCTCCTGGCCGCCCCCCCGCCGAACGGATTGCTGCTGCTGTCGAGAAACGGAACCTGAAAGGGGCCGGGACGGCGAGCCCGGTTCCGCGACGCGATCGCCGCGTCCTAGATCTGCCGCTTTTCCAGCTTGCGCGCGAGCGTGCGGCGATGGAGGCCGAGGCGGCGGGCGGCCTCGGAGATGTTGAATTCGCATTCGACGAGGGTGCGGTGGATATATTCCCACTCCAGCGTCTTGATCGAACTGCGCCGGCCGTCGACCGGCACACTCGCATCGCCCTCGCCGCTGGTGAAGGCGGCCTCGATGTCGTCGGTGTTCGAAGGCTTGGCCAGATAGTGCGAGGCGCCGAGCTTGATCGCCTCCACCGCGGTCGCGATCGAGGCATAGCCTGTCAGCACGACGATGCGGGTTCCCGGCGAGCGGGCGTGGAGAGACTGCACCACGGCCAGCCCCGAGGATGCCCCGAGCTTGAGATCGACCACGGCATAGTCGAAGACTTCGTCCACGCTCAGCGTCTCGGCCTCGTCCGGGCTGCCCGCCGAACTGACGCGGTAGCCGCGCCGCTCGAAGGAACGGCGCAAGGTGCGCGCGAAAGTGGGATCGTCCTCGACGATCAGCAAGCTGGCACCGCCGGGCTCGTTCGCAACTGTTTCCGTCATCATGCCCCGGCTGTGTCCTCGCCCTTCCTGGGCTCGTAGGCCAGTGTAGCAAGGGGAATCGCAAGTTGCACCCTTGCCCCGCCATCGGCGAGATTGTCGACCGCAACCTTGCCGCCGAGCTTGCGGATCACGTTGACGACCAGGAACAGCCCCAGCCCCCCGCCGTCGCGCCCCTTGGTCGAGGCATAAGGCTGGCCGACCCGCGGCAGCATGTCGGGCGCGAAGCCGGGTCCACGATCGCTGACGGTCAGGACCAGCCCGCCATGGTCCACCCGCGCCTCGATCACGACGAGGCCGGGCGAGACTTCCACGGCATTGTCGATCACGTTGCCGATCACCTGCCGCAGGCCGGGATCGGACACGATCGAGCGGTCTTCCTCGATGCGGTCGATGAAGCGCAGTTCGCCGGGCATGCGGGCACGCCATTCCTCCACGATCTCGCCCAGGAAGCCGCGCAGGGTCGTGACGGCCGGGTCGATGCCGCGGATCTCGCCGGCCGACATCAGGATGCCGCTGACGATGTTCTTGCAGCGCGCCAATTCGCGGCGCACGTCGGCGAGGTCGGCTGCCATGTCGGGATCGTCGGCAATGCCCGGCTGGCGCGCCCAGTCGCCCAGGATCACCGAGATCGACGACAGCGGCGTGCCCAGTTCATGCGCCGCGCCCGATGCGAGCAGGCCCATGCGGATGATATGGTCTTCCTCCACCGCCTGCTGGCGCAGCGCGGCGATCTTGGCGTCGCTCTCGCGCCGCGTGAAGTCCAGCCGCGCCACGAAGACGATCAGCAGCACCGCAGCCAGCACGAAACAGAACAGGCTGCCGTAGATGTAGAGTTCGAAGGGATGCTGGGCGTAGCGCTCGGGCAATTGCAGCGGCACGTAGAAATAGGTCAGCAGCAGCATGCAGAGGCAGGCGTTGATCGCGACCAGCGAACTCCAGCGCAAGTCGAGGATCACCGCGGCGATCACGATCTGGAGCAGGAACAGGAAAGTGAAGGGATTGGTCGCGCCGCCGCTGTGGTAAAGCTGCCAGCAGAGCGCGATCACGTCCACCATCAGCGCCGAGAACAGCTCGCCTTGCGTGAAGTCCCGCCGCCGCAGCACCACGCTGGCAGACGCGAGATTGACCACGATCAGCAGCAGCGGCGCCAGCAGCAGCGGCGCCAGCTCCAGCTTGACCCCCAGCCCTTGCGACACGATCACGATCGTCGCCAGCTGGCCGAAGACCGCCGTCCAGCGAAGCTGGGTAAGCAGCACGACATTGGCGCGGCTGGCCGATCCTCCGGGCAGTCCGTGCGGGGCGAACAGCTCTATCAGGCGGTCCATCGCCCGCGCCGCCAGACGAAGATCAGCGCCATGACCGACATGGCCGCCATGGCGAACCACGTCAGCGCATAGCTCAGGTGGCTGTCGGGGAAGTGGACCTGGGTGAGACCGGGCACCGGGCGCAGGCCCTCCACCGGGGCGGCCTGCTCGACTTGCGCGTCGATGAAGGCCGGTGCGACCGCGCCGATCCCGCGCACCAGCGCCAGCGCCTTCACATCGCGCGAATACCAGCGGTCGGCGGCGGGCTGGTTGGACTGGAGCACGCTGCCGCCCGGCTCGGTGGGGCGAAGCAGGCCGGTCACTTCGACGGGGCCCGGCGGGGTCGTGGCCGCAGCGGCCTCTCGCCGGGTACCGGCGGGCACGAAGCCGCGGTTGATCCAGACCTGCCGACCTTCGGCGGTCCTGATCGGCGTCATGGTCCAGTAGCCGGTGCCGAGTTCGGTGGCCGCCCGCACGAGCGAGGTTGCCCCCGCCTCGTAGCTGCCGGAAATCCTCACCCGCAGGTAATCGAGATCGCGCGTGCCCTCGCCGGTCGCGCCGGCGTCGTTCAAGCGCGCATCGTCAGGAACCGCGACCGGGGCCGCGTGGACGCGGGCCTCGACACGGGCGATCAGCGCGTGTTTCCAGTGCATGCGCTGCACCTGCCACACGCCGAGCGCCGCGAACATCGCGAATGCCAGCAACAGAAACGCGGCGAGCCCCCAGGGCCGCCGCGCTTCCGCTTGATCCGTTACTGTCCGCATTGCTTCGGTCAGGTTGGTATCGTTCATTTCGCCTCGATCACGACGAGAGTCAGGGCAACTGGCCCATGTCGTGGGCGGTCATCGGCATCATGTTGTGGTTCAGGTGGTACATCACCCAAAGCGAGCCGGAAAGCGTGATCACGAGAATGACGATCGTGAAGATCAGCGCCATGACCGTCCAGCCGTTCTCGGCCTTCGTGTTCATGTGCAGGAAGTAGATCATGTGGACCACGATCTGCACCGCGGCGAAAGCCATGATGACCAATGCCGTGGTCGACTTGTCGGCGATCGCGCCGGTCATCACCAGCCAGAACGGAATGGCGGTGAGGATGACCGAGAGGATGAAGCCGATCACATAGTCGCGGAGCGAACCGTGGCTGCCGTGATCGTCGTCGAGATGGTGGTTGGGGTGAACGTGGTCGCTCATCACAGCATTCCCATGAGATAGACAAAGGTGAAGACGCCGATCCAGATCACGTCGAGGAAGTGCCAGAACAGCGAAAGGCACATCAGGCGGCGCTTGTTGGCCGGGATCAGGCCCTTCTTGCCGATCTGGACGACCAGCGTGAACAGCCAGACCAGGCCGAACGTGACG
The DNA here is from genome assembly GCF_056857015.1 of Novosphingobium sp. BL-S-34. Lineage (NCBI taxonomy): Bacteria > Pseudomonadati > Pseudomonadota > Alphaproteobacteria > Sphingomonadales > Sphingomonadaceae > Novosphingobium > Novosphingobium sp. BL-S-34. Next base: position 2,780,834 of record NZ_CM166472.1, on the reverse strand, counting down.
TGAAGGCCGTGCGTGCCCACCAGCGAGAAGAACGCGGTGAGGAAGCCCGAGCGCATCGGCGTCGCGCCCTCATGGATGAGGTTGGCGAATTCGTAGAGTTCGATCGCGAGGAACGAGGCGCCGAACACGGCGGTCACGAGCAGCCAGAGCTGCGTCGCGCCCTTCTTGTCCTTTTCCATGGCGAGCATGGCGAAGCCGTAGGTGATCGAGGAGAACAGCAGCATCGCCGTGTTCACCGCCACCAGCGGCAGTTCGAACAGGTCCTTCGGTCCCGGCCCTGCCGCGAAGCTGCCGCCGAGCACACCGTAAGCGGCGAACAGCATCGCGAAGATGAGGCAGTCGCTCATCAGGTACATCCAGAAGCCCAGCATGGTGCTGCCGCCTTCGGGATGGTCGTGCTCGTTCAGGTCGTAGAAGGCGGCCTGAAGTTGCGGCTGGGACAGTTCCGTCTTGATTGCAGTCGCAGTCATCGATCAGGCTCCTGCGGCTGCAAGCTGGCGCGTACGCGCGGCCTCGGTCGCTTCGACCGTCTCGACCGGGATGTGGTAATCGCGCTTGTAGTTGAAGGTATGGAAGATCGCGTAGCCGATCACGCCCAGGAACGACACGGCTGCGAGCCACCAGATGTACCAGATCATCGCGAAGCCGAGGACGGTCGACAGGCCGGCCAGGATCAGGCCCGTTCCGGTGCCCTTGGGCATGTGGATCGGACGGTAGCCGGTGGTCGGACGCTCCACGCCGCAGCGCTTCATGTCTTCCCAGGCGTCGATGTCGTGGACGATCGGCGTGAAGGCGAAGTTGTACTCCGGCGGCGGCGACGAGGTCGACCATTCCAGGGTACGGCCGTTCCACGGATCGCCCGTTTCGTCCTTCAGTTCCTCACGCTTCCAGATCGACACGGCGAACTGGACGAGCATGGCACCGATGCCGCCTGCAATCATCAGGGCGCCGAAGGCGGCGATGATGAAGAAGATCTGGATCGACGGATCGTCGAACACGCGCATGCGGCGGGTCACGCCCATCAGGCCGAGGATGTAGAGCGGCATGAAGGCGAACCAGAAGCCCGGGACCCAGAGCCAGAAGCTGACCTTGCCCCAGAATTCGTTCAGGCGGAAACCGAAGGCCTTGGGCCACCAGAAGTTGATCGCCGCGAAGATGCCGAACAGCACGCCGCCGATGATGACGTTGTGGAAGTGGGCGATCAGGAACAGCGAGTTATGGAGCACGAAGTCGGCAGGCGGCACCGCGAGGAGCACGCCGGTCATGCCGCCGATGGTGAAGGTGAGCATGAAGGCCACCGTCCACATCATGGGCAGGTCGAACCGGATGCGGCCACGGTACATCGTGAACAGCCAGTTGAAGAGCTTCGCGCCGGTCGGGATCGAGATCACCATCGTGGTGATGCCGAAGAACGAGTTGACGCTCGCGCCCGAACCCATCGTGAAGAAGTGGTGCAGCCAGACGAGGTACGAGAGGATGGTGATGACCAGCGTCGCGTAGACCATCGACGAGTAGCCGAACAGGCGCTTGCCGCTGAAGGTGGCGGTGACTTCGGAGAAGACGCCGAACAGGGGCAGGATGAGGATGTAGACTTCCGGGTGACCCCAGATCCAGATCAGGTTCACGTACATCATCGGCGAGCCGCCGAAGTCGTTGGTGAAGAAGTTGAAGCCCAGGTAGCGGTCGACGGTGAGCATGGTCATCACGGCCGTCAGCACCGGGAAGGCGGCGACGATCAGGATGTTGGTGCAGAGCGCGGTCCAGGTGAAGATCGGCATGCGCATCATGGTCATGCCCGGCGCGCGCATCTTGACGATGGTCGCGATCAGGTTGACGCCCGAGAGCAAGGTGCCGACACCGGCGATCTGCAAGGCCCATATATAGTAGTCTACGCCGACCCACGGACTGTAGGCCAGGTTGGACAGCGGCGGATAGGCCAGCCAGCCGGTCTGCGCGAACTCACCGATGAACAGCGAGGCCATGACCAGCACGGCGCCTGCCGTCGTCATCCAGAAGCTGAAGTTGTTCAGGAACGGGAAGCTGACGTCTCGCGCGCCGATCTGCAGCGGCACGATGTAGTTCATCAGGCCGGTGACGAAAGGCATCGCCACGAAGAAGATCATGATCACGCCGTGGGCGGTGAAGATCTGGTCGTAGTGATGGGCGTTGAGGTAGCCCTCGTTGCCGTTGAAGGCGATCGACTGCTGGATGCGCATCATGACCGCGTCGGCGAAGCCGCGCAGGAACATGATGAGACCCAGAATCATGTACATGATGCCGATCTTCTTGTGGTCCACGCTGGTGAACCACTCCTTCCAGAGATAGCCCCAGAGCTTGAAGTAGGTCAGCGCCGCCACCAGCGCCGCGCCGCCAAGGGCGACGACGACGAACGTGGCGAGCACGATCGGTTCCTGTGGCATGGCGTCCCACCACAGGCGGCCCAATAGCGGGCTCCAGTGCGAATGGTCTACAACTTCCATTGTTCTATCAGTTCCGGGAAATCTGAGAGGAGTGCGCGGCTTCGTTGGCGGCCACAGGCTCGCCCTTCGGTGCGGAGAGCGCCTGCTCGTCCTTGCCGAAGAGCGGCAGCGACTGCGGGGCCGCCATGCCGGCACCGGTCAGCGAACGCAGGTTGGCGGGCGCCTTGACCGTCTTGTCGGGCGCGGAGCCCGGCATCTGGCGGCAGAGCGCGCGAACCCAGGCCAGCTCGCGCTGGATGGCCGCGTTCGGGTTGGCATTGGCCGTGGCTGCAGCTTCGCGGCCGTGCTTGTCGTAAGCGAGCATCTCGACGTTGCGGATGCCGGCCTTGCCGAGGCCGCCGCGCGCGTCGAGCGCCATCATTTCGCTCATGCACATCTTGCCGGGCTCGACGCACATGTCGACGATCGCGTCGTAGAGGTTGGGCGCGACGGTGGCGTAGCGCGTGGCCGGGACCTTCTCGCTCGGCTTTTCAAGCTCGAGATAGGCGGCGCGGTCAAGATTGCCGCCGGTCTCGCCGTTCGTGGCAGGCGTGCCGGCCTTCACGTCGGCCGTCCACTTGGCGAAGTCCGCCTCGGTAACGGCATGCGTGGCGAAGCGCATGTTGGAGAAGCCGGCGCCAGAGTAGTTGGCCGAGAAGCCGACGGTTTCGATCGGCTTGTTGACCACGGCGTGCAGGCGCGTTTCCATGCCCGGCATCGCGTAGATCTGGCCGGCCATGGCGGGCACGTAGAAGGAGTTCATCACGCTCGAAGAGGTGATCTTGAACTGGAGCGGACGGCCGGTCGGCACGACCAGCTCGTTGACGGTGGCCACGCCCTGCTCGGGATAGATGAACAGCCACTTCCAGTCGAGCGCGACGACTTCGACTTCCAGCGGCTTGGCATTGGCGGCTACCGGGGTGGTGGCGTCGATGCGGCCGATGGTGCGGTAGGGATCGAGAAGGTGGGTGGTCACCCAGGTCAGCGCACCCAGGCAGATGATGATCAGCAGCGGGGCCGTCCAGATCAGCAGTTCGAGCTGGGTCGAGTGATCCCAGTCCGGCTGATAGACAGCCTCCTTGTTCGACGCGCGATAACGCCACGCGAACAGGACCGTCGCAGCCATGACCGGGACGATGATCAGCAGCATCAGCAGCGTGGAGATGACGACGAGGTCACCCTGCTGACGCGCGACATCGCCGGCCGGGTTCAGCACGACGGTGTTACAAGCGGAAAGCGCGCCAGTCAGGGACAAGGCGGCAAGGACTTTGGCGAGCGCGGTCAGCTGCCGCGGCTTCGGTCTGGACTCGGGTGGGCGCATGGGTGGAGCGCCTAGGCTCATGCCGCGAGTGCGAACATAGGACATTTTGTCCAATCCCCTTGACGGCCATCAATGACGATAGGGCCTCACCATGTAGCCGGGCGTTTCGCGCGCCCGCCTTGATTCGTCCGCATCCGGCAGGCTTTATCCAGGGCCGGCCGCGCGCGGACCCGAAACGAAGGCCGCAGAATCGAAATGACCAGCATCCCCCAGCCCCGCGAAGCCCTGGGCCTGCCGACGTTCAAGGAGCATCACCAGCCGTCGCCCGGTGAAATCGCCATCGGCGTGATCATCGGCCGAACGTCGGAGTTCTTTGACTTCTTCGTTTACGCCATCGCCTCGGTGCTGGTGTTCCCGAAGCTGTTCTTCCCCTTCGTCGACGCGCTGACCGGCACGCTCTATTCCTTCGCGGTCTTCGCGCTGGCCTTCGTGGCCCGCCCGTTCGGCTCGCTGATCTTCATGGCGGTCGACCGCGCCTATGGCCGCGGCACCAAGCTGACGATCGCACTGTTCATGCTCGGCGGCTCCACCGCGGCGATCGCGTTCCTGCCTTCGTATGAATCGGCCGGAAACACCGCGATCGTCCTGCTCTGCCTGTTCCGTCTGGGTCAGGGCTTCGCCCTTGGCGGCACCTGGGACGGCCTGGCCTCGCTGCTCGCGCTGAACGCGCCCGAGCACAAGCGCGGCTGGTATGCGATGATCCCGCAGCTCGGCGCACCGTTCGGCCTGATCGTGGCCTCCACGCTCTTCGCCTTCATGATCGCCGCCCTCCCCGCCGCCGACTTCCTCGACTGGGGCTGGCGCTATCCCTTCTTCGTGGCTTTCGCGATCAACGTCGTCGCGCTCTTCGCGCGCCTTCGCATCGTCGTCACCGAAGAGTTCGAGAACCTGTTCGCCAGCCGCGACCTTCAGCCGGTCAGCGTCGGCGCCACGCTCCGCAACGAGTGGAAGACCATCGTTCTGGGCGCTTTCGCCCCGCTCGCCAGCTTCGCGCTGTTCCACATGGTCACCGTGTTCCCGCTCTCGTGGGTGTTCCTCTTCACGCCCGATTCGCCGATCAGCTTCCTGCTGATCGAAGCGCTCGCGGCCGCCTTCGGCGTCGTCGCGGTGATCGCTTCGGGGCGCATTGCCGACCGTTTCGGACGCCGTAACCTGCTGGGCAGCTGCGCCGTCGCCATCGCAGTGTTCTCGGGCTTCGCGCCGCAGCTCCTCGATGCCGGTCCGGCAGGCGAAATCGCCTTCATGATCATCGGCTTCATTCTGCTCGGCCTCGCTTTCGGCCAGTCCTCGGGCGTCGTCGCCTCGGCCTTCGCCAGCGAGCATCGCTACACCGGCTCGGCGCTCACGAGCGATCTGGCCTGGCTGTTCGGCGCCGGCTTCGCCCCGCTTGCAGCGCTGCTGCTGTCCAGCCACTGGGGCCTGATCGCCTCGGGCGGCTACCTGCTCTCCGGCGCAATCGCCACCCTGGCGGCGCTCTGGCTGAACAAGGAACTGGCCAGCCGTAACTGATCGGCTGCCCATGGCGGGCCGCTTTCGGCGGCCAGTCACCCTATCGATCGGCAAGGGGGCGCTTCGGCGCCCCCTTTTCGTTGCGGCGGGCGATCTCCCAAGCCCGGCCAGACCCCGGCGCAAGAGCGAATCGGGCGATTTCAGCGGCTTCGAGAGAATTTGGGCGAGTGTTCAAATAACGCCATGCCGTAGTTTGTCAGAAATGAAGCCATTTCATTTGACAAAAAGGGCCTCGCGCAAGCACCCATTCTCCCAATCAAGAGCAAAGAAATCGGAGGGAGAGTCAATGCGTGCGTTCAAGCAGCTGATGCTGTGTTCGGCGGGCCTGTCGGGTATGTGCGGCCTGGGGTGGGTTGCCCCTGCCCTGGCCCAGGAAGCGCCCGATGCGGTGTCGGCCAACGAAGCCAACGTCATTATCGTCCAGGCCCGTCGCCGCGACGAAGACGTGCAGGACGTTCCCGCCGTGATCGACACCGTCACCGCTGACGAGATCGGCAAGCTCAACTTGCGTGACTTCAAGGAAGTTTCGACGCTGGCGCCGGGTCTCCAGCTCGACACCAATGCCAACGGCATCGGCGGCAACGCCAAGATGCGCGGCGTCAACTTCGACGTGAACGCCAGCGGCAACAACCCCACCGTCGAATTCTACATGAACGACGCGCCGATCACTGCCGGCATCGTGCTGCAGCAGATGTACGACATCGGCCAGATCGAAGTGCAGCGCGGCCCCCAGGGCACGCTGCGCGGCCGCGCCTCGCCCTCGGGTTCGATCACCGTCACCACCAAGAAGCCCGACCTCTATTCGCTGGGCGGTTTCGTGGACATGACGGCCAACGACATCGGCACGCAGAACATCAAGGCCGGCCTTAACATCCCCGTGATCGAGGGCATCGCCGCGATCCGCGCCGCCGGCGTCTGGGATGAGAACGAGCTGGACCGCGTCCGCTCGATCTACACCAACCGCGATCCCTGGTCGCGCACCAAGAGCGGCCGTATTTCCGGCCTCGTCACGCCCACCGACTGGCTCCGCTTCGAAGGCATGTACCAGCGCCTCGACCGCGACCAGCGCAGCTACGACCAGATCGCCTCCTTCTCGGAGGTCAATCCGGACGCCGCGCCCAGCCCGGTCTACATCTCGTCGAAGGACCGCCTCTCGAACTACGAGAGCCCGCGCCTCGTCAACCAGGCCTTCGATGTCTACAACTGGCGCGCGGAAGCCAGCGGCTGGGGCCAGCGCCTGATCTATCAGGGCCAGTACTATACCCAGAAGATCCACTCGACAGAGAACTTCGACAAGGGCAACGCCTTTGCCGGCAATGTCGACCAGATCACCGATACCCGTTCCACCTCGGAATCGCATGAAGTCCGGCTGCAGAACGAAGCGCGCCTGTTCGGCATGGTCGACTATGTGGCCGGCTTCTTCGACAGCCACAACAAGCCGCATACGGACCTGACCAACCCGACGATCGTGGCCCTGCCCGCGGCCTTCGGCGGCGGCATTGCGCAAGTCGTGCAGACGCCGATCACCAGCCAGGGCAAGACTCACGAACAGTCGATCTTCGGCAACCTCACCGTGCATATCGGCGATGCTACCGAAATCTCGGGCGGCGCGCGTCATATCGATTACAAGGACGAGAGCCAGCTTATCGTCAACGGCGCCACGATCTCCAACAATGCGCAGAAGGCGAAGAAGTGGATCTACAGCGGGTCGATCAAGCACAACTTCACGCCTGACCTCATGATCTACGCCGCCACCGGCAGCTCCTGGCGGCCCGGCATCAATGTCGTCGGCGATTTCAACATCACCCCTTCGCCGCTGGAAAACTCGTTCCTTCACCTGCCGGCCGAAACCTCGGAATCCTATGAAATCGGCCTGAAGTCCACGCTCATGGACGGCCGCCTGCGCTTCAACCTCACCGGCTACCACCAGAAGTTCAAGAACTACCCCTACCGCGTACCGGGTTCGGGCGTGTTCTACGTCAACACCGTCGCCCTGCGCGATCCCACCACGGGTGCGGTCACCGGGCTGGCCCAGCAGGTCAACAACTTCAACTTCGTCGGCGCCGTGCCGGTTGAGGTCAACGGTGTCGAAGGCGACGTCTCGTTCGACATCACGCAGGGCTGGACCTTGAACGCCTCGGCCAGCTACTCGCTGGGCAAGATCAAGGGCGGCAGCGTGCCGTGCAACGATCTGGACGGCGATGGCGTGCCCGATGCAACCACCAGCGCGCCCTCGCTGGCGGACCTTCAGGCCGCAGTCGGCGCCAACAACATCGCCGCCTGCAACGTCTCGCAGCGGGCCTCGTTCATGGCGCCCTTCTCGGCCACCGTGCAGAGCGAATATTCGTTCCCGGCCTTCGGCGGCAACGATGCCTACCTTCGCGGCCTCCTGACCTACACCGGCAAGTCGCAGGGCGACCCTGGCAACGCCTGGGACGACGTGAGCGACTATGCCCTGGTGAACCTCTTCGCGGGCCTGCGCTCGGGCGACGGGGCATGGGAGATCGGTCTCTACGCCAAGAACGTCTTCGACACGACGAAGACGCTCACCCGCACCAACCCGCTGTTCACGGCTTATCAGCAGCTTGGCTTCGCGGGCCAGTTCAACCCCGCCACCGGCCGCCCGGTCTTCACCGGACCGACGGGCGCCACGGCCACAAGCACGTATACCGGCGTGACCACCACGGCCCCGCGCGAATTCGGCATCAACGTGCGCTACGCCTTCGGCTCGCGCTGACCGCAACGGCCGATACGAAAAGGGGGCGGCAAGGCATCACCTTGCCGCCCCCTTTCGTTTGAGCCGCGAAGCCCGTCAGGTTTCCTGCCAGCTGCCACCCAGCGCGCGGAACAAGTCCACTTGCGCGAAGGCCACGGCGCGGGTCGCCGCTGCATAGTCGGCTTCGGACTGGGCCAGCGTGCGCTGGGCGTCGAGCACGTCGAGCGCATCGATCTGGCCCCTGGTCTCGCGCGCCAGACTGACGTTCGCCGCCCGCTCCGCCGCATCGCGGGCCGAGGCGAGGCGCGCCTTGCGCAGCAGGGCGTTGCGATAGGCCGAAAGCGCCGTCTCGGTCTCCTCCAGCGCGCGCAGCACGGTGCCGTCGAAACTGGCAAGATCGGCCTTGGCATCGGCCTTGGCCCCGCCGATCCGCGAACGGATCGCTTCCTGGTTGGGGAAAGCCCAGGAAATCATCGGCCCGAGCAGCCAGCGCAGCGGTCCGCCGCCGAAGATGTCGGTCGCGCCGACTGCCGTGGTGCCGATCGATCCGCCCAGCGTGATCTTGGGATAGAGATCGGCCGTGGCCACGCCCACGCGGGCGGTGTCCGCCGCAAGACGGCGCTCCGCCGCCTTCACGTCGGGGCGGCGCGCCAGCAGGGTGGCGCCGTCACCCACGGGAATCGGGCTGCTCACGTCCGGCGTGGTGGTGCGGGTCCGCGCCGCCTCGGGCAGGTCCTGCGGGGTGCGCCCGGTCAGGGTCGCGAGGCGGAACAGCGCCGCATCGCGGGCAGCCTGGAGGCTCGGGATCATCGCCGCCTGCTGCTCGCGAAGCTGGGTGACGCGGATCACGTCGAGCTTCTCGTTGAGGCCGCGCTCGAAGCGGGCATTGGTGATGCGCGACGAGCGGTCGAGCAGGTCCACCGTGCGCTGCGCAACGCCAAGCTGGTCGGCGGCGCTGGTGGCATCGACATAGGCGCGCACGGTATCGGCGACGACCGTCACCCGCACCGCATCGGCATCCTCCTGCGCGGCGCCGAGATCGCCGCGCGAGGCCTCGACCCCGCGCGAAACGCGGTCGAACAGGTCGAGTTCGTAGCTGACCGCAAGCTGGCCATCCACGCGGCGCCCTTCCCGATCGAAACCGGGAAGAGCCTGCGCTTCGGAAACGCGGCCATAGGTCCCGCTGGCGCTGACGTCGGTCTGCGGCAGGCGGTCCGAGCGGGCGCCGCGCAGGCTGGCGCGGGCCTTCTCGATCCGCGCCACGGCCACCCGCACATCGGTATTGGCGGCCAGGGCATCGGTCACCAGGCCGTCAAGCACCGGGTCGTTGTAGAGCCGCCACCAGGTATCGTCCGGCGCGGCGGCCGTGACTTCGGCGGTCTGGACGCCCACGAAGGGCGCCGCTGCCTGGGCCGGCGGCGTCGGCGCGACATAGTCGGGTCCGACGGCGCAGGCCGAGAGGGTCGTCGCGGCGAGAAGTCCCGCGACCAAGGATTTGATATTCAGGGACATCTTGCGTCCTTTCATTCCGCCGGCACGACCGCGTGGCTGGCGTGATGACCCGCTGCAGGCTTGCGCCGCAGGGAGGCCGCCAGCTTGCGGCAGACGACATAGAAGGTAGGCGTGAACAACAGGCCGAAGGCGGTGACGCCGGTCATTCCGAAGAACACCGCCGTGCCCAGCGCTTGGCGAAGCTCAGCGCCCGCACCCTTGGCGATCACCAGCGGCACCGTGCCGAGGATGAAGGCCAGCGAGGTCATCAGGATCGGGCGCAGGCGGGTGCGGGCCGCGTAGACGGCTGCCTCCACCGGCGAATAGCCCCGTTCCTCCTCGGCCTGCTTGGCGAATTCGACCACGAGGATCGCGTTCTTGGCGGCAAGGGCAATCAGCACGACGAGACCGATCTGGGTGAGGATATTGTTGTCCATCCCCCTGAGGTTCACGCCGAGCATGGCCGCGAAGAGGCACATCGGCACGATCAGGATGATCGCCAGCGGCAGGGTCAGGCTCTCGTACTGGGCGGCGAGCACCAGGAAGACGAAGAGCACGGCCATGCCGAACACCACGCCGGCGGTATTGCCCGCGGTGGCCTGCTGATAGGCGATACCCGTCCACTCGGTGCCGTAGCCCGAAGGCAGGGTTTCGCCTGCGATCTTCTCCATCGTCGCCAGCGACTGGCCCGAGGAATAGCCCTTGCCGTAGCTGCCGTCGATTTCCACCGCCGGGTGCAGGTTGTAGCGCACCACGCGGTAGGGGCCGGTCTGGTCCTTGAAGGTCGCGACCGAGCCGACCGGTACCATCGCGCCCGAGTCCGAGCGGGTCTGGAGGTTGGCGATGTCCGCGGTGGATCCGCGATGCTCGGCATCGGCCTGCGCGGTGACGCGATAAGTGCGCCCCAACAGGTTGAAGTCGTTGATGTAGGCCGAACCGAGGTAGACCTGCATCGCCTCGAAGACCTTGGCGGGAGAGACGCCCAGCATGTCCGCCTTGCGGCGGTCGACGTCGGCGAAGACGCGCGGGGTGTTCATGGTGAACAGGGTATAGACCTGGCTCAGTTCGGGGGCCTGGTTGGCCTTGGCGATCAGCGCGCCGGCCGCCTTCTGAAGCTCGGCCAGACCGCGCCCTTCCTTGTCCTCCACGACCATGCGGTAGCCGCCCGGGGGGACGATGCCGTTAATGGTCGGCGGCGGGATCAGCAGGACCTGCGCCTTGTCGTAGCCCTGCATCGCGGCCTGGGCCTGGGCCATGATCCCTTCATAGGTCACGCCGAGAGCTTTCCGCTCCTCGAAGCTCTTGAAGGGGAAGTAGATGGCGGCGGCGTCCGGCGCGGCGGTCTGCGAAGGACCGTGGAAACCGGCGAACATCACCGCGCCGCGCAGGCCCTTCACCGGCAGGATGCGCTTGGCGACTTCCTGCGTCACTTCGTCCGTGCGGTTGAGCGAGGAGCCCGGCGGCAGGAAGATCGCGGCGAGGAAGTAGCCCTGGTCCTGGTTCGGGATGAAGCCCGCAGGCGTCGCCCAGAACAAGCCCACGGTGGCGGCGATGAGCGCGGCATAACCGGCCATCATCTTCACCGGGCGCTTCACCAGCGTCAGCGTGAGGCGGGCATAGCCCTCGCTCATGCGTTCGAAGCCGTGGTTGAACCTGTCCGCGGCGCCTTGCAGCGTGCGCTTCCAGCGCGGGGCGCCCTCTGGCAGGGCATGGCGTTCCTTCAGCAGCATCGCCGCCAGGGCCGGAGACAGCGTGAGCGAAAGCACCAGCGAGATCACCGTGGCGGTGGTGATCGTGACGGCGAACTGCTTGTAGAACTGGCCCGACATGCCGGTGATGAACAGCGTCGGCACGAAGACCGCGCAGAGCACCAGGACGATGGCGATCAGGGCGCCCGTCACTTCGTCCATCGAGCGGCGAGCAGCCTCCAGCGGAGACATGCCCTCCTCGATGTAGCGTTCCACGTTCTCGACCACGACGATCGCGTCGTCGACGACGATGCCGATGGCGAGCACCAGCCCGAACAGCGAGAGGTTGTTGAGCGAGTAGCCGACCGCCGCCAGCATGATCGCGGTGCCGACCAGCGAGACCGGGATCGCGATGATCGGAATGACGGCGGCGCGCCAGTTCTGGAGGAAGACGAGGATGACGAGGACGACGAGGATCACCGCCTCGAACAGGGTGTGGTACACCGCGTCGATCGACTGGCCGATGAACTCGGTGGGGTTGTAGATGACGGAGTATTCGAGGCCCTTGGGGAAGTGCGTGGCCACGTCGTCCATCTCGGCGCGCACGGCCTTGGCGGCATCGAGCGCGTTCGAGCCCGGGCGTTGCAGCACGGCGATCACGACCGTGGGCTTGCCGGAAAGGTAGGTGTTGGTGGTGTAGTCCTGCGCGCCCAGTTCCACGCGCGCCACGTCACGCACGCGGACCTGGCGGCCTTCGGCATCGGTGCGCACGACGATGTCGCCGAACTGCTCGGGCGTGGTCAGGCGGCCCTGCATCTCGACGCCGACCTGATAGGCATTGCCGCGATCATACGGCGGCGCGCCGATCGCACCGGAGGAGACCTGCACGTTCTGGGCCTTCAGCGCGGCGACGATCTCGCCCGCGGTCAGGTTCATGGCGGCGGCCTTGGTGGGATCGATCCAGATGCGCATGCCGTAATCGCGCGAGCCGAACAGCTGCACGTCACCCACGCCGTTCAGGCGCGAGAGGCGGTCCTTGACCTGCGTGAGCGCATAGTTCGACAGGTAGTCACGGTTGAACGTGCCGTCGGGCGACTGCAGGTTCACGACCATCAGGAATTCGGGCGAAGTCTTGCGCGTCACCACGCCCATCGCGCGCACCGCGTCGGGAAGGCGCGGTTCGGCAATGGCGACGCGGTTCTGCACGAGAACCTGCGCGGCATCGAGGTCGGTGCCGATCTTGAAGGTGACGGTGATGGTCACCTTGCCGTCGCCGGTCGACTGCGAGGACATGTAGAGCATGTCGTCGACGCCGTTGATTTCCTGCTCGATGGGAGCGGCCACGGTGTCGGCGACGGTTTCGGCGGAAGCGCCGGGATATTGGGCGGTCACCGTCACCGTCGGGGGGACGATGTCGGGATATTGGCTGACCGGCAGGCCGAAGAACGCAAGCGCACCCACCACGGTGAGGATCACCGCGATGACGCCTGCGAAGATCGGCCGGTCGATGAAGAACCGGGAAAATCGCATGAGAATATGCCCCTGTCACGGGGAGCGGTCACTCAGGTCGAGGACCGCTCCCCCGATGGGTGAATGTCAGTTGGCGAGCGTGGCCTGCGCGGCCACGGGCGCGCTGGGACCGGAGACGACCGCAGCCGCCTTGGGATCCACCGCGATCTGGCCGCGGCGGGTATTGACCTTGGCGCCGGCAATGGCGGCCTGGTAGTTGGAGATGACGACGCGGTCGGTCGGGGCCAGGCCCGAGCGGATGACGCGAAGGCCGTCCACCAGCGGGCCGAGTTCGACCGGCTTGGCCGCGACTACGCTGTCCTTGCCCACCGTCAGCACCACCTTGCGGGCCTGGTCGGACTGGATCGCATCGTCGGGCACCAGCATGGCCTTGACCGTGCCGCCTTCGGCCAGACGCATGTTGCCGAACATGCCCGGCGTCAGGAAGCCGTCTGGATTGTCGAGCACGGCACGCACGCGGATCGTGCCCGAGCGCGGGTCGAGGCCGTTGTCGGTGAAGTCCAGCTTGCCGTTCCAGCGATAGGCCGCCTCGTCCTGGAGGCGGACCTGTACGTTGGCGGCGTCCTTGTGCTCGGCCTTCTCGCGCTGGGTCTTGAGGAACAGCGCTTCGGAGGCATCGAACGTGAAGTAGATCGGGCTGACGGCATTGATCGTGGTCAGCAGCGTGGCGCCGGTGCCGTTCTCGCCCGAGACGAGGTTGCCCACGTCCACGCGGCGGTCGGAGATCCGGCCCGAGATCGGCGCGCGGACGGTGGCGAACTCGACGTCGAGCGAACGCTGGCGCACGCGAGCATCGGCGGCGGCCAGCGCGGCAGTGGCAGCGCGGACCTTGGCGCGAAGCTGGTCGACTTCGCTGGCGGCCATGGCCTCGTCACCCTTGAGCCCGGCGACGCGGGCATAGTCGGACTTGGCAAGGACGAGCGCGCTCTGGGCGGAGGCCACTTCGGCCTGCGCCTCGGCCAGTGAAGCGCGGTAGGGACGCGGATCGACGGTGAACAGCGGCTGCCCTTCGCGGACGAAATCGCCGTCCTTGAAGAACAGCTGCGTGATCGCGCCCGAGACACGCGGGCGCACTTCCACCGACTTGCTGGGTGCGAAGCGGCCGACATAGTCGTCCCACTCGGTCACGTCGCGCATCAGCGGATTGGCGGCCTGGACGACGGCAGGCGCCATCGGCGCTGCGTCGGCTTCGGAGTGGCTGAAGGTTTTCCAGCCGATGCCCGCCACCGCGACCAGCGCGATGGCGGCAATGGCGGCCTGGCGCCCGCGGGACGGGCGGCCTCGCGGGCGGCTGCGCGGAAGCTCGGCTTCCGCTTCCGCCGCGGCGAGGGTTTCTGGGGATACGGGGAAATTCACGCGGCAAGCCTCCGGAACGGGGCGCGGGAGCGCCCGATAAAATCGATGACGGCGCCGATCTTGGCTTCGCTGTGGCCGGCCGCGCGGGCTTCCTTCATGACGGAAGCGGGCAGCGTGTAGCCATGATGCCAGGCCTGGACCGCCAGGCGGCGCAGCGCTTCCAGCTCCTCGTTGGCGAGCGTGGGCGAAGGCGGCTGCGGGCCGAAAATCAGGCGGGCGAACCAGCCGCGCTTGCGCTGCGGCCGGAGCGTTTCGAGACCATCTCCCCGCGCCAGTTCGACGATCCTGCGCTCGAAGCGCGAGAGGATTTCGGACACGGCGCCAAGGGGCGTCTCGGGAATGGGGCGGGTTACGGGCAGCGCCTGGAGCGCCGCATCGGAAAAGTCGATGAAGGCCATGATTCGTGCTCCCTGGAAAGTGCCCGGCACGCGCCCTCGGGACAGGAGGGGAAAAAGGGCGCGCGCCGGGGTTCTCCGGCGCAAGGGGCGTCGGAAAGTCTTGGGACACAGAAAGACACTCCCCGGAATCGCACTTCCGAAAACGTCTTCTGCACAGGTTCGTATTCTAGGAGTCACCTGCGGGGACAGGCGGCACCGAGGGGAGGCCCGGTTGACCGGACCCTTGGGAACTTGGCCCCCGCTACTCCCTCAAGCGGCGAGTCGGGTTACCTCGTTCTGTACCAAGCGGTATATATTGCGGTGCAGTATCCCGTCAAGCGACTTTCTGTACCGCTTGGTAAGATTTGTTCGAAAGTGCTCATTTCAAGGCCTGAACGCCGGTTGAATGAGATTTTTTCGAAGGGCCCGTTTACGCGGCGTCAACCTGACACACGTTCAGGATGATCCGGGGAAGCGCGCGAATTCGGCGCTTAAGCCGCTTAACGGCCCGGCCACATCGTCAGGTAGGTATCGACGACGCCCTTCAATTCCTGCGCGCAGGAACCGCCCTGGGCCTTGACGGACATGCCCTGGAGCACCGTGGTCAGGCATTGGGCCAGGCAGCGCGGATCGACGGTGTCGGGCAGATCGCCCTCGGTCTTGCCGCGTTCGAAGCGTTCGATGAGCGCATCCTCAGTGGCGATCCGGCGTTCGGTGACGAAGTTGCGGATCGAGGGATCTTCCATCGTGCAAGTGACGGTGGACATCACACCCAGGCAGCCATGCGGATCGCTGCCGCCGCAATGGGTGGTGATCGCCCCTTCCAGCAGCCGCTCGGCCACGCCGCGCGCGGTGGCGGCTTCCAGCGCCTTGCCGACATAGGCCAGCTTGTCGCGCTCGTAGAGGTCGAGCGCCTTCTTGAAGAGTGCTTCCTTGTTGCCGAAGCAGGCATAGAGGCTAGGCTTGGTGATGCCCATGGCCTCGGTCAGCTCCGCCATCGACGCGCCTTCGTAGCCGCGCTGCCAGAACACCCGAAGCGCCGCCGTCAGCGCCTCTTCGGGGTCGAACTCACGCGGACGACCGCGAGTCGTAGTGGGGGCCGAACATTTCATACCGGTCGGTATATAGGTAGCACCCTGCCGTCCGTAAAGTGTCACGCTCGATCATAGACCGAGCGTGACAGGCAACGGAAGAAGCCGGGACTTCCTTAACCTACGAACGCACGTTCGATGACGAAGTCGCCCGGCTTGGCATTCGAACCCTCGGTGAAGCCCCAGGATTCGAGGTCGGCCGAGAAGTCCTTGATCATGTCCATCGAGCCGCAGAGCATCACGCGGTCGGTCTCGGGGTTGAAGCGCGCATCGCCCTTCAGACCTTCGAACATGCGGCCGCTTTCCACCAGGGCGCCGATGCGGCCGCTGGTATGGAAGGGTTCGCGCGTGACGGTGGGCACATAAGTCAGCTGCACCAGCGCCTGCTCGGCCACCAGCGGATCTTCGGCCAGCTGGCTTTCCAGCTCCTCGCGGTAGGCCAGATCGCTGACGCGGCGGACGCAGTGGACGACGACGATCTCGTCATAGAGGTCATAGACGTCCGGGTCGCGGATCAGCGACATGAACGGCGCGAGGCCGGTGCCGGTCGAAAGCATGAACAGGCGCTTGCCCGGCAGCAGCGCGTCCGTGACGAGCGTGCCGGTGGGCTTGCGGCCGAGATAGATCTGGTCGCCCGGCTGCACGAGCTGCAGGCGCGAGGTCAGCGGGCCGTCCGGCACCTTGATCGAGAGGAACTCGATTTCCTCGGCCCACGAAGGACTGGCGATCGAATAGGCGCGCAGCAGTGGGCGCTTCTCGCCCTGGAGGCCGAGCATGACGAACTCGCCGGAGCGGAAGCGGAACGATGCCGGGCGCGACATCGTGAAGCTGAACAGGTGCTCGTTCCAGTGGCGGACGCTGAGAACTTCCTCGACCGAAAGGGCCGTCGTGGGTTCAAGAGTGGGCATCACGGCCTGACCGTCGCTCATCAATTCATTCCTCGGGTGGTAGAGTGGCTAAGCTCACATGTGGGCCCAAACAGGCGCGAGCCCGCAGAGTCAAGGCTTTCAGCGGGGCCGGAAGCATTCCGCATCGCTGCGGAACCGACTGAGCCGCCGCCCCTCCGCACGCCATGCGCGCGCTGGCGGCGCATAGCAGATGCAATCGCAGGCGCAAGCGCCCGGTGCCGGGAGAGGCGAAAAGGGATCATGGGCTTGGAGGTTTCGCCTAGTAGCCCGGTTCGCCGGGCTTGCAACGCAATTGCATTTTCACGCCCGAAAGCCAGACTTGGCCCCGCATCCGGGAACGCCGGTGCCGCACATTGCGCGGCGTTCGGTGTGAATACTCTCACCGCACCATGCGCCGCTCCGCATGAAAGACGCCTGCTGCGGCCACGTCCGGGTGCAGCGACGCGGGAGGCATCGATCGGAACCGGGAGCAAGGCAGCAGCGGCAAACATAGCGGCGCGACTACTATTATTGCTATCGACTTGCAATAGCACACATGCGCGCATCTGTTGACGTGCAGCGCCGGCGACGCGAGGCAAGGCGCGACCCTTCAAGAAACTGGAACAAGACGAACCAACTTATCCCAATACCCTGAACGGCCGAAACGGAGGAAACAGATCCCGCCTCCAACGCCGCGAAAGACCCTGCCATGACCCGCCTTCTCGAACCCTTCCACGACCGCGCCAACCGCTTCGCTGACATGGCGCAGCCGGTCATCATCGCCATGGGAACCGCGGGCCTGACCGGCGGCGCCATGGCGGCCTTGGCCCTGTTCACCGATCGCGCCATCCAATCCCGCGCCGCCGCCGCCGCGCACCGCTGACGAGACGGCCCTGCACCCGGGCCGCGCACCCGCCGGCCTTGCGCGCCAGAGGCTTTCCCCGAGGCTGCGGACAGTCTATCTGTCGCCGCGAAAACCGCGACCATGCCTCCCTCCTCACCCCCTTCCCCCTCCCGATCGGGCCTGGAAGCCGCCTTTCTCGAGAATCGGGACAAGCTGCTGCACTTCCTGCGCGCGCGCGGCGCCGGAGATTCGGCGGAGGACATCGTCCAGGAAGTGTGGCTGAAGATCTCGCGCAGCAGCCCCGGCCCTGTCGCCTCGCCGCTGTCCTATCTGTTCCGCACCGCCGACCTCCTGATGATCGACCGCTTCCGCTCCGCCCGGCAATCCGGCACGCGTGAGCGCGACTGGACGGATGCGAATGCAGACGACGCCGGCGCCTCGCCCGAACCTTCCGCCGAACGCCGCCTTGCCGCCGCGCAGGAAGCCGGGCGCGTGCTCTCCCTCCTCGAAAGCCTGGGCCCGCGCGTCTCGGCCATTTTCCGCAGCCACCGGATAGACGGCATGGCGCAGAAGCAGATCGCGGCCGCATTCGGCATCAGCGTCAGCACCGTGGAAAGCGACTTGCGCATCGCTTATCGGGCGCTCGCCCAATGGAAGGAACGCAGCGATGGGGCCTGAGATCGAAAGGCCTGAGACCGACGGGCCTGGGACCGGCAGCCTCGGAACAACAAGGCCGTCGCCCATTGTCTCCGTCTTCGCCGCAGAAGGAGCGCGCGATGAGTGAAGACGACAAGATCCGG
Organism: Novosphingobium sp. BL-S-34; assembly: GCF_056857015.1. NCBI lineage: Bacteria > Pseudomonadati > Pseudomonadota > Alphaproteobacteria > Sphingomonadales > Sphingomonadaceae > Novosphingobium > Novosphingobium sp. BL-S-34. Next base: position 2,762,765 of record NZ_CM166472.1, on the reverse strand, counting down.
GCCGAGGCGCTCGACTGGGCCGTGCGCGCGGGCGATCCGGCCTTCGAGGACTGGGAAGGCTTCACGCGCTGGCTCGACGAGAACCCCGCCCATGCCGCCGCTTACGACCGGATCGCCGCGTCCGTTCTGGACGGGGCCGAACTGATCGCCGCCGCCGCGCCGGCCAATGACGATGGGGGCGAAACGCCCGTTCCGACAGGCGCCGCGCTGCGCCGGTCGGCGCGGCCGTGGATCGGCGGCGCGCTGGCCGCTTCGCTGGCGCTCGTCGCGGGCCTGTGGATGTGGCAGGCCGGCAGCCGCGACCTCTACCGGATCGAGACCGCACCGGGCCAGGTCCGCACCGTCGTGCTCGACGCGCAGACGCGGGTGGATCTTGCCGGCGGCACCGCGATGGCGTTCGACCGCAAGGACCCGCGTTTCGCCCGGCTCGAAAGCGGCCAGGCGCTCTTCACCGTCCGCCACGACGAGGCCAGGCCGTTCCGCGTGACCGTGGGCAAGGACACCCTCGTCGACGTCGGCACCGTCTTCGACGTGCGCAGCCAGAGCGGCGACCTCAGCGTTGCGGTGTCGGAAGGCGCCGTGCAGTTCAATCCCGAAGCGCAGGACCTGCGCATCGCCCCGGGCGAGATCCTGCAGCGGCGCGGCCGGTCCGGCGACTATACGCTGGGCAAGATCGCGCCGGAGCAAGTGGGCGAATGGCGGGGCGGGCGGGTGACCTTCCAGGATACCGCGCTCGGCGCCGTGGCCGCCGATCTCGCCCGCGCGACCGGCGTGGACTACCGCGTGGCGCCCGGCAGCGCCGAGCGGCAGGTTTCGGGCTCGCTGCTGGTGGCACCGCTGCGCAAGGACCCTGCCGCCCTCGGCCCGCTGCTCGGCGTCGAGGTCCGCGCCGAAAGGCCGGACGGCGCCGATCCGCGCTGGGTGATCGGCGTGCGCTGATCGTGAAGGGTGCGGCGTGGCTTCTGGCGGCCCTCGCGGCCATGCCTGCGACCGCCTTGGCGCGCGATGCCGACGTGCTGACGCGCGCCGGCACGGCGAGCGAAGCCGTCGTCGAACTGGCGCGCCAGACCGGCACCAGCATCGTCATCGCCGATCCGGCGATTGCCCGCCGCCCGATCCCCGCACTGCGGGGGCGCATGCCCGTGGCCGAGGCGCTGAACCGGCTTGCCCGCGCGGCCGGGGCGCGCGCCGTTCCGGTCGGTCCCTCGGCCTGGCGGCTCGAAGCCGCGCGGCCCGCAGCGCCCCTCGCCCGCCCGCCTCGTGAGGCAGCCCGAACCGCAGCGCCCTCCGCCCCTGTCGAAACGCGCGGCGAGCCGATCGTCGTCCAGGCCACCAAGCGCGACTTGCGGGTGGAGGATGTGCCCGGCCAACTCGCGATCCTTGACGGCAAGGCGCTGGAATCGGGCGGCGTGGGCGGGACGGAGAAGTTGACCCGCCAGTTGGCGACCGTGTCCTCGACCCATCTCGGCAGCGGGCGCAACAAGCTGTTCATCCGCGGCATCGCCGATTCCAGCTTCACCGGCCCGACCCAGGCCACCGTCGGCCAGTACCTGGGCGACATGCGGCTGACCTACAATGCGCCGGACCCGGATCTTCGCCTGTCCGACCTTGCCCGCGTGGAAGTGCTCGAAGGACCGCAGGGCACGCTCTACGGCGCCGGATCCCTGGGCGGGATCATCCGTCTGGTGCCTCATGCCCCGGTCATGGGGGAAACGGGCGGCACGGTGATCCTGGGCGGCTCGCTGACTCAGCACGGCACGCCCGGTGCCGATGCCAGCGCAACGGTCAATCTGCCGCTCGCGGGCGAGAGCGTGGCCCTGCGCGCCACCTTGGACAGCTCCACCTCCGGCGGGTACATCGACAAGCCACTGCTCGGCCGCACCAACGTCAACCGTTCCAACGTGCTGGGCGGCAAAGTGGCCCTGCGTGCCCGGATCGCGCCCGACTGGACGATGGACCTGCTCGCGCTGGCCCAGACCACCGAGGCCGACGACAGCCAATATGCGGACCGGGACGGCAAGCCGCTGGAAAGCTCGGCGCGGGTGCCCGAAGGCTCAAGGGCGGACTATGCCCTCGGCCAGTTCGTGGTCTCGGGACGGATCGGCGCGGTGAATCTGCGGTCGACCACCGGGATCGTCGCGCAGGACCTGCACGAGCATTATGACGCCAGCGAGCCCGGCGGCGATCCGCGGCTGTTCTCGCAGACCAACGATACCCGCATGATCGTGCACGAGACGCGCCTCTGGCAGAGCGAGCGGCACGGCTTCGGCTGGCTGCTCGGCGCGAGCTACACCCACAACCGCACCACCCTCAATCGCGACTTCCAGAGCCCGGCCTTGTCGGTGCGCAAGGCAGCGACGGGGGTGCGCAACACCATCGACGAATTCACGCTCTACGGCGAGGCCAGCCTGCATCTGGCCGGTCCGCTGACGGCGACCGGCGGCGGCCGCCTCACCCGCTCGCGGCTCGGCGGCGACGGGGAGGATATCGCCATGGCCACTACCATGGCGCTCGCCGCCTCGGGCGTGACGGCAAAACGCACGATGAGCACTTTCCTGCCCTCCTTCGCGCTGAACGCCCGTTTCTCGCCGGAAGATTCGCTCTACTTGCGCTACCAGGAAGGCTTCCGCCCCGGCGGCTTCGCGATCGAGAGCAATGCCGTGCGCCGTTTCCAGAGCGACCGCACCGGCACGTTCGAAGTCGGTGCCCGCCACGGCCGCGCCGGCGCCAGCCCGTTCGACATGGCGCTCAGCCTTTCCTACACGCGCTGGCGGGACATCCAGGCAGACTTCATCGACGGCTCCGGCCTGCCCAGCACGGCGAACATCGGCGACGGCCGCGTCTGGTCCGCCAGCATCTCGGGCGGCGTGCTGCTCGCGCCCGGCCTGCGCGTGGAACTGGGCGCGACCTGGAACGAGAGCAAAGTGGACGAACCGTCCGCGGCGCTGGTGCAATACGTGCTGGCGCCGGTCGGCCTGGCAGCGGCTACGCTGTCGCGGGCGGACGTCCTGCGCTATGTGTCAGCGCGGGGCATGCAGGTGCCGAACATCGCCCGGTTCGCCGGCCACTCGGCCCTGGCATGGACGCATGAGCTTGGCGGGTTCCGGGACGGAGACTGGGCGATCAACGCCAACGGCTGGGTCAATTACATCGGCCGCTCGCGCCTCGGCATCGGGCCGGAACTGGGCGCACCCCAGGGCAACTACGTCGACAGCGGGTTCGACATGCGCTTCGGCACGCCTGCTTACGGCCTCACCCTGAGCGTGACCAACCTCGCCGATGTCCAGGGCAACCGCTTCTCGCTCGGCACGCCGTTCAGTACCGGCCGCGAGCAGGTGACGCCGCTGCGCCCGCGCACCTTGCGCCTGGGTCTCGACGCGCGGTTCTGACGGCACGATCCGCGCACCGGCCATCGCCGGATCCCCGCCTTCCCTGCTGACGGGCGGGCAAGCGCGGACGGCAAGCGAAACTTTTTTCCAAGGCTGCCGGCGAGTGTCTCCGTCTCAGGTGTCAATACGACCTGAAGGGACGAAGATGCCTCGCTACCTGCTTGCTTCCACCGCGCTTTTCGCACTGGCGACTGCAGCCCACGCCGAAGACGTGACGACCAAGAAGACCACGCCGCTGCTCACCTCGACGATCAAGGCCGGTGCGGCCGACGCGATCAACGTGACCAAGGACGGCTCGGTCGTGCTGACCGGCGGCACGGCCGTGACGATGGACAGCAACAACAACGTCGCCAATGCCGGCGCCCTGACCGTCACCAATGCCAACGGCGCGCGCGGCATCGTCGCCAATGCCGGGACCACGGGCGACATCGTCAACACCGGCACGATCACGCTGGACGAGCCCTATACCCCGACCGACGACGACAAGGACGGCGATCTCGACGGTCCCTTCGCGCTCGGCTCGAACAGGATCGGCATCCGCACCGAAGGCGATCACATCGGCAAGATCACCCAGAGCGGCACGATCACCATCGAGGGCAACGATTCCGCAGGCGTTTCGCTGGGCGGCAAGCTCACCGGCAATTTCACCCATGACGGCAAGACCAGCGTGCTGGGCGACAACGCGATCGGCGTGAAGACCGGCCAGATCGACGGCAACGTCCGCCTCGCCGGCTCGGTCCAGGCCCAGGGCAAGAACGCCATCGGCGCGCAGTTCGGCGGCGACGTCAACGGCGCGATGGTGGTGCAGGGTTCGATCGTCTCGACCGGCTACCGCTATCCCACCCCGCCCGCCGATCCTTCCAAGCTCGACGCCGACGACCTGCTTCAGGGCGGCTCCGCGATCGTCGTTGCGGGCAATGTGACCGGCGGCATCGTCCTGGCCGTGGCGCCCAAGGACAGCGATCCCAACAATGCCGACGAGGATGGCGACGGCATTCCCGACGCCACCGAAGGCGCGGCCAAGGTCTCCAGCTACGGCAAGGCGCCAGCCATGATGATCGGCGCGGCCGGCAGGGATATCGCCATCGGCCCGGTTGCGGCCACGGCCAGCAAGTACGGCCTCCAGATCGACGGCACCGTCGAAGGGCACGGCCTCTACACCGGCATCGACGGCAATGGCCTGGCCATCGGCGGCCTTGGCGGCAACGTCACCATCGCGGGCGGCATCGGCATCAACGGCTCGGTCGCCGCGACTTCCAAGGACGCCGCCGCCACCGCCCTGCGCCTCGGCGCGGGGGCGAGCACGCCGCTGATCCAGAACGCCGGCACCATCAGCGCCTCGGGCGCCCAGGCCGTCGCCGTCCGCATCGACGCCGGCGCCAGCCTCCCCATCTTGCGCAACTCCGGCACGATCAAGGCAGCCGCGGTCAACGAGAACGGTTCGGCCACCGCCATCAGCGATGCCAGCGGCACGCTGGCCCTCGTCGAGAACAGCGGCGCCATCTCGGCCACCGGCGCCAAGGCGGGATCGGGCAGGAACATCGCCATCGACCTCTCCAGGGCGGCCGGCAGCGTGACGGTGAAGCAGACCCAGGTGGGCGCGGGCTTCACCGCCCCCTCGATCGTCGGCGACATCCTGCTGGGCGGCGGCAACGACGTGGTCGACATCGCCGACGGCACGGTGACCGGCAACGTCGCGTTCGGCAGCGGCAACAATACCCTCTCGCTTTCGGGGGACGCCGTGCAGACCGGCAATGTCACTTTCGGCGCCGGGTCGGACAGCATGACCCTGGCGGGATCGTCGCGCTTCGTCGGCACGGCGGACTTCGGCGGCGGCACCGATACGCTTGCCCTTGCCGGCACTTCGGTGTTCTCGGGCGCGCTGGCGAATGCCGGCAATCTCGCGGTCAAGATCACCGGCGGCACGCTCGACGTGAAAACGCCGGCCTCGATCGGGTCCCTCGAAGTCGGCAAGGACGGCGTCCTCGCGGTGACGCTGAACAAGGCACCGGGCCAGGGCTCGGCCTATAACGTCGCCGGTACCGCCTCCTTCGCGGACGGGGCCAAGCTCTCGATCAAGCTGGCCGACGTCTCGACCGCCGAAGGCAGCTACCAGGTGCTCACTGCCGGCACGATCCAGGGCCGCGACACGCTGAAGGCCGCGACCGATCTTGTGCCCTACATGTTCAAGGCCACGCTGAACGATACCGCCGCCGCCAATACCCTGGTGGTGGACATTGCCCGCCGCACCGTGGCCGAACTAGGCCTCAACCGCTCGCAGGCGACGGCCTACAATGCGATCTTCACGGCTCTCAGCCAGGACGAGAAGATCGAGGACGTGTTCCTGGGCATCACCAATGGCGACCAGTTCCGCCAGAGCGTGGGCCAGATGCTGCCCGACCATGCGGGCGGTGCGTTCGAAGGCATCAGCCTCGGCGCACGCACGCTCGCGCGCCAGCTCATGGACCCGGTCAACCCGGTCTGGGGCGAAGGCCGGTTCAGCACGACGATGAACCTCTCGTTCTGGGGCAGCGACAAGAACGCGGGCAGCACCGCGGCCTACAACCTGCAAGGCTACGCCATGTCGCTGGGCGCGGAGTACCTCACCGGGCTCGGCCGGTTCGGCGGCACGTTCTCGTACTTGTGGAACCGCCACACCAGCGGCGGCACCAGCGAGATCAAGTCGAACTCGTTCGAATTCGCCGGTCACTGGCGCGGCCAGTTCGGCGCGGTACAGGGCTTCGGCCGCGCCTCCGTGGGCCGTTCGAACTACGACAGCGAGCGCCAGTTCATCGGCGCGATCGGTACCGAGAACGTCAACCGCACGATCAAGGGCAAGTGGAACGGCACGTTCGTGACCGCAGCGGGCGGCGCCTCGTGGGAGGGCGGCGGCAGCCACTTCTTCTACCGTCCCGCCGTCTCGGTCGACTACGTGCGCCTGAAGGAAGACGGCTATACCGAGAACGGCGGCGGCAAGGCGCTCGACCTCACGGTGGCTTCGCGCACCAGTGACGAGCTGGGCGTCAACGGCGGCCTGACCCTCGGCATCGACTTCATGGGCATGCAGAGCCGCGACGAGAACTGGTTCCGCGTCGAGACCGAGGGCGGCTGGCGCGAAATCGTCAGCGGCGGCATCGGATCGACCACCGCCCACTTCGCCGGTGGCCAGAACTTCACGCTCGACGGCGACGAGGCCACCAGCGGCTGGTTTGCCCGCCTGCGCGCAGTGGGCGGCACGCTGGGACTGACGATGGGCGGCGAACTCTCGGCCGAGGATCGCCACGGCCATGTCGACCTCGCCTTGCGCGGATCGGTCACCATCGGCTGGTGATCGTCCGCGCCTGAGCAAGGCTGGAAACGGCCACCGGACCGGCGCCCCAGCCGGTCCGGACCGCCGCGCAAGGAACGCCGCCCCACCCCAACCCCGCGCCCCCAAGGCGCACGGCGTTCCTTCCGCCCAGCCTCCGGCCCCGGTCGTCCCCAAATGCGACCGGGGCCGGACCCTTTTCGACCCGCCTCTCACCGGCGCGACGCTTGCCATGATCCCGATATCCGGTATTCCATTTCGCAAAATGGAACGGAGATGAGGATGAACAGAGCCCTGTCGGCACTCGTGGCGGGCGCAGCGGGCGCAGCGCTGATATTCGCGGCGCCAGCGTCAGCATCGGGATCGGAATCGGCATCGGCTGGACCCGGCCCGCGCGAATGGGTCGATCCGGTCACCGGGCACCGCATCGTCCGGGTGGACGACCGGCCCGGCGTCTATGGCCTCTACTTCAATTACAACGCCTTCACGCCCGGCGGGGACCGCATGGTCTACCTGACGGCGGAAGGCATTCGCACGGCCTCCACCCGCGACTGGTCCACCAGGCTGGTGTTCCGGGGCAAGGTGGACCGCCTGCTCTTCACCGGCCATACCCGCGCGACGGCCTATTACACCACCCGCCCGGCCGGCAGCGACGATGGCGAGGGACCGTTCACCGTCTGGATGCTGGACCTGGACACCGGCAAGTCGCGGCAGGTCGCCAGCATGCCCGGCGGCCGCATCGAATCCATCAATGCCGACGATACGCTGCTCGCCGGCCATCGCGAACTGGCGCCTCCGCCGCCGGCGATCGCCGCGCAGGGCCGGCGCGATCCGAAGACCGGCTCACCCACTTATTCCGGTACCGACGCGCAGGGCCGCCCGCTGCCTTTCGCCGAAGCCAAGGCGCGCTGGATGGATGCCCGGCTGGCCGCGAAAGTGCCGATGGAGATCTTCACGCTCGATATCGCCACGGGCGCCGCCCGCAGCATTCACCGTGCCACCGACTGGCTCAACCACGTCCAGTTCTCCCCCACCGATCCGGCGCTGATGATGTTCTGCCACGAGGGCCCCTGGCACAAGGTCGATCGCATCTGGACGATCCGCACCGACGGCAGCGATCTCACCCGGATCCACCACCGCACGATGCAGGGCGAGATCGCCGGGCACGAATACTGGTCGAGCGACGGCAAGGCGATCTGGTACGACCTGCAGATGCCCCGCGGCGGCATGCTCTGGCTCGCCCGCCACGAGATCGGCGCAGGCCGGGATGCGGCGAAAGGTCCTGCACGCCGCACCTGGTACAAGGTCGCGGCCGACCAGGGATCCTACCACTACCTCACATCCCCGGACGGCACGGTCGTCGCCGGGGACGGCAACGATGCGGGCAAGTTCATCAGCCTCTTCCGTCCCGTGCCGGACCCTTCCCCCGAAGCCGCCGAAACGCTGGACGGAGACCGCCTGATCGCGACCGGATCGCTGAAAAGCGAGAGGATCGTCGATCTCTCCCGCCAGGACTATACCCTGGAGCCGAACGAGCACTTCACGCCGGATGGGCGCTGGCTGGTCTATCGCGCCAATGTCGAAGGCCGGCCCGCGCTCTACGCCGCGCAGCTCTGAGGATCGGCCCGGCCAGCGGGCATGCCGGCCCAGTGTGGGCGGCGCGCGGTTTCGGCCTGGTCTGAGCACTTATGCCCACAGGAGCCAATCGGCTTCTCGCGCGCTTTCCTATGGTCACGGTCCTTCGTGACCAGAAACGCCAGGAGAGAGAAATGAGCATCAAGGGCCAAGCAAAGGAAGCCGCCGGCTACGTGAAGGAAGAAGCCTTCGAGCACGGCAAGTCGCCCGAAAGCCAGGAAAAGGCCCAGGAAGGCCGCGATCTTCGTAACGAAGGCCGCATCGAAGACGGCAAGGCGCCGAAGCCGGGCGCTCCGGGCACTGAAAAGCCCTAACCCCTTACAAGGCCGCCTGCGCTCCATTTCGATGGCGCCAGGCGGGCCTTGTCCCTTTCGAAGGCCCGCTGTCGGGACCTTGTTGCCGGTTTCCGCGTTAAGTCCGGCATGATTACTGTCCATCACCTTGAAAACTCGCGCTCCCAGCGTGTCCTCTGGCTGCTGGAAGAGCTGGGGCTGCCTTATGCGGTCCGCCGATATAAGCGCGACGAGAAGACGATGCTGGCGCCCCCCAGCCTTCGCAAAGTCCATCCGCTCGGCAAATCGCCCGTGATCGTCGATGACGCGCCTGTCGAGGACGGAGGCGCAGGGCAGGCCCCGCGTACGGTCGCCGAGACCGGCGCGATCATCGAATATCTCACGGAAAAGGCCGGTGGCCGCCTTGGCCCGCCGCAGGATCGCGAGGGTGCGCTGCACTATCGCCACTTCCTGCACTATGCCGAAGGCTCGCTGATGCCGCCGCTACTGGTCAAGCTGGTGCTCGGCCAGATCCCCATCCTCGGGCGCCATGCCCGGAAGCGGCTGCAACCGATGATCGACGTTCATCTCGACTTCGTGGAGCAGGAACTGTCGCGCCGCGAATGGTTCGCCGGCAGCGCATTCACCGCGGCCGATGTCATGATGAGCTTCCCGCTGGAAGCCGCGCGCAGCCGTGCCGGGCTGGACGATGCCCGGCCCGCGACGATGGCCTGGCTCGACAGGATCCACGCCCGCCCCGCCTATCAGGCCGCGCTCGCCAGCGGCGGTCCGTACAAATATGCCTGACGCGCCCGCCGTTGCCGCTTGCCTGAATTGACAGGCGGCAAGGCGGCGGAGCAAAGCGCGGAACGGCGCGTTTCGACGCGTGACGAATTTCGACAGGGGCAATTCCAGAAATGACCATGAACCGGGCGCGCGTCGAGAACGGGGGCTTGATCCTCTTCCTGGCCGCGATCACCATCGCCCTCACCCTCGTGGTGTCGAGCTTCATCGGCGCCCTGCTCTGGGCCGCGCTGGCCGCGCTGTTGTTCCAGCCGCTGTTCCAGCGCCTGCTCGCCCGCTGGCCGGAGCGCCGCAACCTTGCCGCGGCCCTCACCCTGCTGGTCATTTCCGTGGCGGTCGTGATCCCGGCGCTGATCATCACCAGCCTGGTCGTCGAACAGGCCGCCGGCGTCTACGCCCAGATGCGCGACGGACAGATCAACTTCGCGGAATATTTCCAGAAGATCCACGACGCCCTTCCTTTCCGGATCCAGGAACAGATCGACGGCTTCGGCTTCAACTCCTTCGAGCGCGCCCAGGCCCGCATCAGCGAGGCGGTGAGCAACAGCGTCAGCGTGATCGCCAGCCGCGCGCTGGCCATCGGCGCCAATGCCGCGTCCTTCATCCTCGCCTTCGGCGTGGGCCTCTATGTGACGTTCTTCCTGCTGCGCGACGGCGAGAAGATCGGCCCTGCCGTGGTGCGCGCGCTCCCGCTCGAACTCAACGTGGCGCGCCGCCTGTCGGAGCGTTTCGTGATCGTGGTGCGGGCGACGATCAAGGGCAGCGGCCTGGTCGCCCTGGCGCAAGGCGCGCTGGGCGCCATCACTTTCGCCATCGTGGGCCTGCCCGCCGCCCTGCTCTGGGGCCTGCTCATGGCCATTGCCGCCCTGCTGCCCGCCATCGGCCCGGCCATCATCTGGGCCCCGGTCGCGGTCTACCTCCTGGCCACCGGCGCGATCTGGCAGGGCGCCGTGGTCGTCGGTTCGGGCGTGCTGGTCATCGGCCTGGCCGACAATGTCCTGCGGCCCATGCTGGTGGGCCGGGACACCGGCATTCCGGACTGGCTGGTGCTGGTGACGACGCTGGGCGGGATCGAACTGGTGGGCCTCAGCGGCATCGTGATCGGCCCGCTCGCCGGCGCCCTGTTCATGACCGGGTGGAAGATCATGACCGAACAGCGCATCGGTCACGAAATCTAGGTTTCCTTCGGCGCCGTTTCCGCTCCGGCGGAAAGGCCTGACCACGAAAAGCGCCGCGGGGAGCAAGCCTCCCCGCGGCGTTTTTGTCGTTCCGGTCAATCGACCAGGAAGCTGGTCGTGGCGATGCGGTGCAGCACGGCCACTTTGCCGACCGAGGTTTCGAAGGCGCCTTCATCCTTCTGCGAGGCCGTCAGCAGATAGCGCCCCTTCCCGCGCACCGGCACGGCGACCACGCCCTGGGCATCGGTCTTGAGCGACTTCTTCCACTTGTCCGGCGAGATCACGGTGACTTCGGCCCCGGCCACGGGCTTGCCGTCGCGCACGACCACGAAGCGATCGGCTCCGGCACTGGCAGGAGCGATTTCGAAGGGCATGACCGCGCGGGCATCGGCGCGGCCGGCGCGGGCGTAATAGGCCACGGCTTCCTTTTTGCCGTCTTCGCCCCAGGGATCGAAGACGCTGTCATCCTGCGCGCGCACGTCGCCCGCAGGCACCGCCACTTCGAGATAGCCGGCCTTGCGCGTCATCGGCGCCTTGCTGGCGGGGACAAGCTTGGGCGCCTTGAGATGATCGAACTCGGGATCGCCTTCGGGGGGAAGGACTTCCTCGGGTTCACCCAGGTAGATCCGCGCGGGACCGGTGCCGTCGCGTTCGATCCAGACCTCGTGGGCCTGCACGGACGGTGCGAGAATGGCCAGCGCGAGCGGGGCCAGGTACTTGGCTTTCATGGTCGAACTCCTTGCTGAAGGATGGGCTCAGGGATAGGCGAAGCGAAGCGTGGCGAAGACCGTGCGCGGCGTGCCGAAATAGTTGCCGCGTCCGGTGGAGGAGATGCGCGCATAATACGTCTTGTCGAGCACATTGTTCACGTTGACCGACAGGGAGATGCGCTCGTCGAACTCATAGCCCGCGCGCAGGTCGACCACCGCATAGGCGCCCTGCCGCACGATGGAAGAGCGGGTGACGAGCGCGCCGGCTGCGTTGAAGGTTGCCGGATTGCCGCCATAGGTGGAACTGAACCAGGTCAGGCCGCCGCCCAGGCTGAGTCCGGCCAGCGCGCCTGCCGGCGCCTTGTAATTGGTGAAGACCTTGACCGAGTGCTTCGGAATGATCGGCACCAGCGGCAGGCCTTCGAAGCTGGCGTTGGCGTCCTCGAGATACTTGGTGCGGGTATAGCTGTAGCCGCCGTTGATGCGCCAGCCCGGCAGGATTTCCCCGGCCGCCTCGGCCTCGAACCCGCGCGCGCGGACCTTGCCGATCTGCAGCACGACACCGGCATCGTCAGGATCGTTGAACAGGCGGTTGGTCTGCTCGATCTGGTACGCCGCCGCGGAAAGCAGAAGCCGGTCGTTCATCAGCGAGAGCTTGGTGCCCAGTTCGTACTGCGCACCGACCAGCGGCTCGACTTGCTGGCCATCGGGACGGATCCTGCCCGCAGGCGCCGCCTGCGGCGTGAAGCTGTCCGCATAGGAGGCATAGATGTTCCACTCGCGCGTCGCATCCCAGACCAGGCCGGCATAAGGCGTAAAGCGCGCGTCGATGGAATAGCCGCCCTTGCGGCCCAGCGTCGGCAGCAGGGTCTGGGTATCGGTATCCCACCAGGTCAGGCGTCCGCCGCCAATCGCGGTCAGGCCCTCGACCGGGCTGAAGCGCATCTGGCCATAGGCGCCGAACTGCGCGATCCGCGTGTCGCTTGCGCTCAGGTTCTGCGGCACCGTCTGTCCCGTGCCGCCTTGCACCGGGTAAGGGGGCGAAGGCTTGTAGGGATCCAGCGGCGGCTCCAGCGGGGAAACCGGATTGTAGACGTCGATCCGGGCATAGTTCGAAAGGCGCGTGCCGTAGGACTGATAGGAGCTGTCCTGATAGTCGAAGCCCAGGATCAGCGTTTGCTCGCGCCCGAAAGCCGGGAAGCTGCCCACCGCGTTGAAATCGAACGAATGCGACTTCATGAAGCTGTCGCCGCGATAGGCGATGTGGTTCGTAAGTCCGTTGGTTTCCGTGATCGGCTGGTTGCCGATATAGCTGTACACGTCGACGCGCTCGACGTCGGTGTAGAGCGCGCTGGCGCGGATCGTCCAGCGGTCGCTGATTTCGTGAGTAATGTCCGCGAAGGCCGACCAGATGTCGGACTTGAAGCGGTTCCAGTCAGCACCGAGGTAAGTGGAACGCCGAATGTCGAGCAACTGGCCGTCGCTGCCGTCCGCCCCGCCGATCAGGCCCGGCAGGCCCGACTGGATGGCCGGCTTGAAGCGGTCGTAAGTCGCGCCGAAGGTGAAAGTCGTACGCTCGCCGATATCGATCTTGCCGACGCCGAACGCGGTCACGCGGTTGCGATGCGCCACGTCGAAGAACTGGTCCTGGTCCTGCACCATGGCGCCTGCACGCACGGCCACGCCCTTTGCCAGCGGCGCCGAGACGTCGATCTCGCCGCGGAAGTTCTGGTAGCTGCCATAGCCGAGCGATCCCTGCAGCTTCAGCTCGTCCAGCGGACGCTTGCGCACCAGGTTGATACTGCCCGCCGGATTGCCGGAACCGCTGAACAGCCCCGCGGGACCGCGCAGCACTTCGAGCCGGTCATAGGCGAACAGGTCGGGGACGACCGAAGGGAAGCCGAAAGACAGGGTCGGCGTGCCGTCGATCAGGTAATTGCTGATCGCGAAGCCGCGCGACATGTAGGAGGGATCCTCGCTGCCGACGCCGGTGACGGTGATGCCTGGCGTGGCGGTGAGCGCATCTTCCAGCGTGAAGAGGTTCTGCGCCTGGATCTGCTCCCGGTCGACCAGCGTGACGGTATTGGGAATGTCCTTGAGCGGCGTGACCGTCTTGCCGACTTCCTCGCCATAGCTCTTGCCGAGGACGACGATTTCCGGCCCTCGTTCGTTTTCGGCATCGGCCGCCTCGTCGGCCCAGGCCTGCGCCGGGCATAAGGAAAAGATGGCGGCGCCCACGGCGCCGACAGAATTCAACAGACTGGTTTTCACTGGGTCGCTCCCTGATTCGCAGGGGCGGATAGCCAATCCGCTATCGCGAGTCACTCGCAATAGCGGATTGGCTGGAATATTTATCGCTCAGCATGCTGTTGAAACATGCGGGAAATGTTCGGAAACACCTGCCCGGAGCCTGAGCTGTCGGCGCTCACCCCGCGCGCTGCCTGCCCGGCCTAGTTGGCGCGACTGACGCTGTTGCCCACGCCGGTGTTGCTGACCCTCGGCGCGGCCTTGCCCGGCGCGCGCCAGCTGATCCGGTTGCTGCTGCCCACCACGCTGATCGTGGCCTTCTCGGCCAGTGCGGCCGTGACGACATTGCCCGATCCTTCGACCACGAGGCGAGTGCATGCCCCTTCAACGGTGACGCGGTTCTGCGACCCGGTGATCTCGGCGGTACCGCCGCCGCAATCGAGCGTGGAAGTCTGTCCGGCCCCTTCGAGACTTGCCTGGGCGCTGGCGGGCAGCGCCAGGCCTCCACCGGCAAGAAGGGCAAGGCCCGAATAGAGAAAGCGGCGAGAAGTGCTCATGGCCATTGCTTCATCCTCATCGTCTGCACAGGTCGAACTTGCGTGCATGACTTGCACGCTTTTCGTCCAGCATAAATGCCGATGCGGCCATAAGGCTGCCGGGTCGTGAAATGCCCGCATGGGCATTTTCAAACGAGCGTTCAGGCCGCCTTCTGGGCAAACAGGATGACGTGCTCCAGATCGTCACCGCCGATCGTGTCGCCGGTGCGCGCTTCCACGGGCACGACCGTCACCGCGAACCCCATCTGGACCAGTAGCGCCGCAAATTCGGCATCGGGCGTGGCCGACCATATGGCCAGGATACCCCCGGGCGTGAGCGCCGTCATCGCCGACTGGAGGCCCCTGCACGAATAGAGCCAGTCGTTGACCCGGCGCGTCAGCCCTTCCGGGCCGTTGTCGACGTCGAGAAGGATCGCGTCGTAAGCGCAATCCGCCGCGTCGATCAGGATGGCGACATCGTCCTGGACGAGCCGCACGCGATCATCGTCCAGGCATCCCCCGGTCCAGGCTCCCATCGGTCCCCTGGCCCAGGCGATGATTTCCGGCACGATTTCGGCGATCGTCACGCTCGCGTCCCCGCCCAGCACCGCCAGTGCGGCCCGCAGGGTGAAGCCCATGCCATAACCCCCGATGAGCCACTGCGGCGCCGGGCGCACGCCCATGCGCTCGCAGGCCATCGTCGCCAGTGCTTCTTCCGATGCGTAGAGGTCCGTGCTCATCAACTCGTGATGGTCGAGCAGGATGACGAAATCCTCGCCATTGCGGACAAGCCGCAAGCGGTCTCCGTTCGGGACATGGGCAACGTCGATCAGTTCGTCGCCGGGAAGAAGATCAAGACTGACGGCGGTCACCGGAAAGCTCCGGTGCCGCACGGGGGAAAATCATGCATTTACCGTGTCAGTTCCGGCGTGCCTTGCGCGCTGCATATCGCGCATCGCGAGCGGCCTTGCGCTCTGCTTCGGTCGGCGGCGCTGCTGCGGCGGCCTGCTCGGCCTTGAGCGCTGCGGCGCGTTCACGCTTTTCCTTGTCCGCCTTGCGCTTCTCGGCCTGGGCCTGTTCGCGGGCCTCTGCCTTGGCGATGCGTTCCGCCTGGACGGCCGGATCGATCGGCGGCTTCGCCTTCAAGGCTGCAAGCGCTTTCGCGCGCGCCTCGTTCGCGGCCTTGCGGCGGGCCTCAACCCCTGGTTCCTTGTATGCTGCCATTATGCCTTACCCGATTTGAAAGTGGTTAGCGAAAGCGCAGACGCGCCGCGCTCGGTTGAAAGTGCCGCTGATGCCTGCAGCTGCGAGATCACGCCGGCGACCGATCGACCGCAGCGGCCATGAAGCTCTGCATTGAAAACCCAGCGTTGCCGGAGATCATGGACCGATCCTTGTTCGTAGCGTCGAAAGACCAACGTCGACAGGACGCGGCCCCTGGCTCTTGCAGCGACTATGGAACGAGGAAGCCGACTGAACGGTCCAATATCCGTTTAGAGCGACATCAGCGCCGCCCCGATAGCACGATTTCCCGCAAGCGCCCAGCGACATCGAAAGGCGGCACCCCGCCTGCCTCCACGAAGCACGCGCCAGGTCATATCGTCATGCTGATGGATCTGGCTGCCGCATCTCCGCCAACAAACGCACCGGGACCATGTCGCGGAAGCGGCCTTGCAGCGAATACCGATGTCGTTGTAGGTAACTGCGCGTCGCAGTGGCTCTTGGCGGAGAGGGTGGGATTCGAACCCACGGTACGGTTTCCCGTACACTGCATTTCGAGTGCAGCGCATTCGACCACTCTGCCACCTCTCCGCTAGAGATGCGATGCAGCGGACAGAGCCGCCGGGTCAGGAAGCGCGCCGATAGCCCGGCTTATCGGACTTGCCAAGCCCCTGTTTTCAAAAAATGGGGATTGTCCACAAGGCTTGCTTGTGGGCAGGCCGCAGGAAACCTATATTTCTCCTATGAACAAGGCGTCATTTTTTTCTCCGACAGCGGGCCGCGTCATCGACGCGCCGCGTGAAACGCGTGCGCGATTCGCGATCGGGGATGTCGTTCGCCACCGGAACCACGACTTCAGGGGTGTGGTTTTCGATATCGATCCCGTCTTCGCCAACAGCGATGAATGGTACGAGTCCATTCCCCTGAACGTCCGTCCGCGACGCGATCAGCCGTATTACCACCTGCTCGCCGAGAACGAGGATTCCAGCTACGTCGCCTATGTCAGCCAGCAGAACCTGATCACGGATTCCGATGGCGGCCCGGTGGACCACCCCTCGCTCTCGCAGATCTTCGATGACTTCGACAATGGCCGCTATCACTTGCGGCGCGGGCTGACGCATTGAGGGCCTGACGGGCCGTCTCTCCAGACGCAGAAAACCCCGGCCGGAGGGTCCGACCGGGGTTTTTCGAAGACCTTGAAGTGCCGGGCGGTCAGCCCTTGATCTTCCAGCCCGACCGCAGGACCATGTAGACGATCGCTGCCAGCACCGCGTCGAGCAGGCCCATGCCCAGCGCGCTGTGCAGCACCGCCATGTTGGTATCGCCAATGTCGCTGACGCCCAGGAAGCCGAAGCGGAAGCCCGAGATCACATAGAAGAACGGGTTGAGACGGCTGACCACCTGGAAGGCGGGGGCCAGGTTGTCGATCACGTAGAACGTGCCGGACAGCAGCGAGAGCGGGGCGATCACGAAATTGGTGACGGCCGCGTTGTGGTCGAACTTCTCGGCCCAGATCGAGGACAGCAGGCCCAGCAGCGAAAGGAAGATCGAGCCGGTGAGGCCGAACCATACGGCAGCCCAAGGGTGCGCCATGGACAAGTCGACGCCGGGCCACAGCATCATCGCCGCGGTCAGCGCCAGGCCGACGAGCAAGGCGCGGGTCACGGCGGCGCCGGTCATGGCCAGCATCAGTTCGCCTTCGGTCAGCGGCGGCATCAGGTAGTCGATGATGGTGCCCTGGATCTTCCCGGCCAGGAAAGAGAAGCTGGCATTGGCGAAGGCGTTCTGCATCATCCCCATGACGATGAGGCCCGGTGCCACGAAAGTGGCGAAGTTGACGCCGAGCACTTCCCGGCCGCCGCGGCCCAGCGCGACCGTGAAGATGACGAGGAACAGCATCGTCGTGATCGCCGGTGCCCAGATCGTCTGGGTCTGGACCTTGAAGAAGCGCCGCACCTCCTTCATATAAAGCGTCTTGAGCCCCTCCCAGTTCACCTGGTGGATCAGGGCTTCTCCCTTCGCCGGGAAATGGCGCGCCGAAATTGCGGCGGGCGCGATCCCGTCGGACGTCGGCAGTTCGGTCGAATTCGTTTGATCGGGCATGGACCGGCGAGTATCGGCTGCGGCTTTCCAAGGCAAGCCGCGCCACGGAATTTTGGCGATTCTCAGGTCGCCCGATGAAGAGATGGAACACGAATGAGCTGGACGGACGAGCGGATCGAGAAGCTGACCAAGATGTGGGAAGGTGGTGCCACCGCCAGCCAGATCGCGGACGAGCTTGGCGGCGTGAGCCGCAATGCAGTGATCGGCAAGGCCCACCGCCTCGGCCTCAAGGCACGCCCTTCGCCGGTGAAGGCCAACGAGAAGCCCGCGCGCCCGGCGCCGGCCCCCAAGAAGCCGAAGCCGGTGGAAGCAGCGCCCGCTGCGCCCGAGCCTCAGGCCGAAGCCCCGGCGGTACGCGCTGCCGCGCCGCAGCCGGCCGCCGCGCCTGCTCCGCGCGCGCCGGAACCCGCCGCGCCGCCGGTTGCCGCCGACGATGCCGCTCCCGCGCCTGCCCCCAAGGGCCCGCGCGTGGTCTCGGTCGGCCCTGGCGGCTTCCTGCGTCAGGGCCCTGGCGACCAGCAGCAGCCGATCCCGCCGGCGCCGCCGCGCCGCCTGGTGCCGGCCAAGCCGAGCGCGGAAATCGCCGACAAGACCAGCCTGCTCGACCTCAACGACCGCGTCTGCCGTTGGCCGATGGGTCACCCGGGCGAGCCCGACTTCCACTTCTGCGGAGACAAGGTGAACCCCGGGTTCCCTTATTGCGTCGAGCACTGCGGCCGGGCCTATCAGGCCCAGCTGCCGCGCGGCGCGCGCCGTCCCCCTCCGCCCCTGCCCTTCGGCGGCCCGCGGGTACGCTGATCCGATGATGAAGGCGCGGCCCGTGAACCCGGCATTCCGGCTCCTGGCCGCGCCTCTTTCCGCAAGGGCATCGCTCGCTCTTGTGGCGGCCTTCGCGGCGGGTGCCATGGTGCCCCCTGCCCTGGCCCAGGAAGCGCCGGTTGCCGCACCGCCGGTGGCGGCAGCGCCTGTCGAGCATGTCTATGTGGCACTCACCACGAGCGCGGGCGTCATCGTGCTGGATCTCGACAAGACCCACGCCCCGCTGACCGTCGCCAATTTCCTGAAATACGTAGACAGCAAGCGCTTCGACGGCGCGAACTTCTACCGCGCCATGCACATCGACTGGGGCGACCAGCCCAACGGGCTGCTGCAGGGCGGGCTTCAGGGCGTCAATGTCCTCCCGCCCGTCGCCCATGAACCGACCAACATAACCGGCATCAGCCACAAGGCCGGGACGATCTCCATGGCCCGCTTTGCGCCGGGCAGCGCCACCGCCGATTTCACGATCATGCTGGGGGACATACCTTCCCTCGACGCCAAGCCGGATTCCGACAACCCGGACACCCGCGCCGGCTTCGCGGCTTTCGGCCACGTCGTCTCGGGCATGGACGTGGTGCGCAAGATCTGGGACGAGCCGCGCTCCGCCACCAAGGGTGACGGTGTGATGAAGGGCCAGATGCTGGAGCCGATGGTGAAAATCGTCAGCGCCCGCCGCCTCGCAGGTCCGCCGACGGCCCCCTGAAGGCCGGAAATGCTGCTGCGGGAGCCTTGTGAAGGCTTCCCATCCTCCGATTACCAAGAATTCACCGCCTCGCGGAGCGTTAGCTGCTATGCGCAACGCCGCCCTCGCACGCCCCCTCGGCGAATCGATTATCTTGTAATTTCAACGTCGCATCACACCGCTATCGCTCTCGGAATCTCGCCGGTTTTCCGCGGTAAGAGATGATTTACTTTAATTCCGATCGAATACGGGAAATCCCTTAGTTGGTCCTGTCGACCCCTACAGCCATTGCTCTGGCGGGGGTTGTGGAATTCCCTCTCAGGTCCGGGGGCACGGACTGCATCTATTCGGTTCGCTGTACTATTGAGAGTGCGATGGTAGAAAATTTACCTTGGAATTGCGCCGGCGAGGCCGGTCCAAATGTCGTTTCGCACGAAGAGTTCTGGTTCTCGCTGAAACTGAGGGTTGATTCAACTTCTCAGCTTTGGCAGGCGGCCGCGCTTCGCTGCATGAGCCATGCGGACATGTCCTATGAGGACGTGGACGAACTGATCGGTCCGATCGAGGATCCCTCGATCGCCGATTGCCTGATGATCCTGGCGCTGCCGGACCGTATTCCGGGCTGCACGCGGCTGGACGTGGCCCTTCAGGCCGCGGAAAGCCCCAGCCTGGCGGCCACGATCGGCAGCAGCGATTGTCGCTCCACGGTGGGCCAGGCCTGAACGAGAGCATTCGATCCCACCGCGTCGGATCGAATGCTTCAGGTTTCCGGTCTGTCGCGGTTTTCCGGGGCATCGGGTCATTCCACCTGATGGGAAAGGCTTTGGCCGGCCAAACGAAGAACACCCCTGAACCGCGTGGTTCAGGGGTGTTCTTCTTTTACGGACCGGGGCGCCGTGAGGCCCCGGTGGAAGGCCTCAGTTGTCGATGTTGGTCCCGGCCGCGGCAATCGCGACGAGGCCCGATGCCGACATGCGGATGCCGTTCACGCCGAGCATGATGTTCGTGCCGTCCGTCACCACGTCGTTGACGATCGCCACCGAGTTGATCGTGGTGTCCAGTGCATTGCCGGCGCTGTCCGTGGCCGTGACCGAGAAGGTATAGGCGCCGTCCGCAGCCTTGCTGCCGTCCGCCTTGGTACCGTCCCACGAGTAGGAACCCTGCGTTTCGGGATCGAGCGTGACGGTGTTGACGACCGCGCCAGAGGAGTCCTTGATCGTGGCGGTCATCGCGGCGGGCGTGCCGTCCACGTAATAGGTCCAGTGCGCCGGAGCATCGCCGAGACCGGACACCGGGGAATCGAAGCGCGCTTCGCGGCCGATGTAGCTGGAAGCCTGCGACATCTGCTGCGAGGAAAGCTGGCTGAGGATGTCCTTGAGCGAGCCGGTCTGCTGGATCGACTGCTCCACCTGCGAATACTGCACGAGCTGCTGCGTATATTCCGAAGTGTCCATCGGATCGAGCGGATCCTGGTTCGTCATCTGCGTGGTCAGCAGCTTGAGGAAGAGGTTGTAATCGGTCAGCAGGCCCGAAGTGGAGGCCGCGGTCGTATCGGTCGTCGCGGTGGACGAGGTGCCTGAAACGGTGGTCATTGCTCTTGTGCCTTATGCCATGAGATCGACATGGCCGCTGCTGCGCAGAGGCCGGTAGATCGGGTCGTCGCTCCCGCCGAAGCCGTCGGACAGGCCGCTTTGGGCCTGACGCTGGTTCTGTTCGCCCTGCCAGCGCTGCCCGCCGCCCTGCCCGCCAGAGCGGCTGTCAAAGCGCAGGGACTGCCCGTCGGACCGCACGCCGGCATCGGCCAGGGCACGGTTGAGATCGGTGCTTTCGCGGCGCAACATGTCCAGCGAGGACGCGCTGTCGGCCGAGACCACCGCGCGCAGGACGCCGTCGTGGTCGAATGAGAGCCGCACGTCGATCCGGCCCAGGTGGCGTGGGTCGAGGCGGATCAGCAGGTCATCGCTGCCCTTGTCGAGCGCGCGGGCGATCTCGACCCCGATGTCGTTGCCGAACTGCCCCTGCTGCACGGCAACGGTCGCGCTCTGCGGCGCGGACTGCGCGGTGGGCGCGTAAGGCAGCGCGGCGGGGCGGCTGGTGGCGGCGTTCAGCGTCTGGCTGAACAGCGGTGCGGAAAGATTGCCATCGGGCGTGGCGGCGGCCTGGTCGGGCGCCTGCGCGGTATCGACCGGGCTTGCGGCATTGGCCGCCGCGCCCTGGCCGCGAGCGCCTGCCGGTTCCGCGGCTGCGCGCTCGGCCCCCGCGAACGTCCCGGCATTTCCCGTTTTGGCCAGCTTCACCGAAGCCTTGCCCTCGCCGTCGGTGGCGGTCTTGGCGGTCTCGCCGGGCACATCCTCGGACGGCGCCGGCACGGCCTGCGGCGCGACCGCGAGTTGCGGCTGCACCGCCGTCGTCGGCGTCTGCGGGACTTGCGCCTGACCGGCCGGGATCAATGCGGAAGCGTCGGCGTCGAGGTGCTTCGCCTCCGGGGCATCGGCATCGGCATCCGCCGCCGGAGCAGCATCGCCTGCGGCTTCGCCGGTCTCGCCGGTCGGGGCTGCATCTGCCGAAGCTGCCGCCTCGGCGACGAGCTGCGGCAGAAGCGCCTCGGCTTTCGCGACAGGCGGCTTGATATGGTCGGCTTTCGCCGCATGGCTCACATCGGCGGGCTTGGCCCCCGGCGTGGACGTCGCCGGCTTCGCCAGCAGGTTCTCGGCCGGCAAGGCGCCCGCAGCGGCTGCCGCGTCCTGAGCAAGCGTATCGGCGGAAATGACAGGTGCCGGGATCAGCTCGGCAGCAGCCGGTGCCTCAACCGTGGCTGCCGTTGCTGGCGCGCCTGCCTGGACCGTGCCGGAGGCGGCACCCGCGGGCGCCGCCTGCGCTGCGCCGAGCAGCGACTGGAAGGAACCGGTGGCCTGTTCCGCGCTCTTGAAAGCCCCCCCGCCGGCAAGCGCGCCGGCAAGGCTGTCAGCGGCCGCAACTCCGGAGACGGCGGCGGCCGAGGTGCTGCCGCCCGTCGCGGCGGCCATGGGGAACAGGGAATTCACGGAAACCGGCATTAGAAGACGTCTCCCGGCCGACGATCCGCGGCCAACACTTCATCATAGAGGGATTGCAGCCTGCCCGGTCGTGCGATCCTATATTCAGGCCCCTGGCGCGGGACCGCTCAACCGACCGTGCCGAGGCTGCGCAGCCGCGCGCGCGGATGGATCTCGTTCTGCGACAGCACGACGGTCGCCGGGCGCACGCGCTCGATGATCGAGCGCACGAAGGGCCGCAGCGGCGGGCTGGTCAGCAGGCAGGGGATTTCGCCCTGCCCGGCCAACCGGTCGTAAGTGTCGCGGACCGAGGCGATGAACGCCTGGAGCTGCGAAGGCGCCATGGCCAGGTGGCGGTCGTCGCCGAGACCGACGATGGCCTCGCCGAACGCCTCGTCCCATTCGCCGCCAAGCGTGACGATGGGGATCGCGCCGTCGAAGGTCTGCTGCGCCGAAATCTGGCGGGCCAGGCGCGCGCGGACATGTTCGGTCACTTGCGTCAGGTTGCCGGTCATTGCCGTCGCCTCGGCCACGCCTTCGAGGATCGTGGGCACGTCGCGGATCGAGATACCTTCGGCCAGCAGGTTCTGCAGCACGCGCTGCACGCCGGAGATGGAGATCTTGCTGGGGATCAGGTCCGCGATCAGCTTCTCGGTATCCTTGTGGACTTCGTTCAGCAGCTTCTGCGTCTCGGTATAGGAGAGCAGGTCGGCGATGTTGTCCTTGACGATCTCGGTCAGGTGCGTCGTCACCACGGTGCCGCAGTCTACCACGGTCAGCCCGCGGAAACCGGCTTCCTGGCGCATGTCGCGGTCGATCCAGAGCGCCGGCAACTGGAACACCGGTTCCTTGGTGGGCTCGCCGCGAATGCCGATGTCCTGCCCGGCCGCGTTGATCACCAGCAACTTGCCGATGCGCAGTTCGCCGCGTGCGATCTCGGTTTCCTTGACGAAGACGATATATTCGTTCGGCTGAAGCGCCATATTGTCGAGAATGCGGACCGAAGGCAGCACGAAGCCGTAGTCGATCGCCATCTGCCGGCGCAGCGCGCGGACCTGGTCGTCGAGGCGCGGCTCGGCCTGGGAATCGTTGATCAGCGGCAGCAGCCCGTAGCCGAGTTCGATGCGCAGCGCGTCGATGGCCAGCGTGCGCGAGATCGGTTCCTCGGCCTGCGCTTCCATCTGCTGCTGCTGCGCCATCGCCTCCTGCATGCGCTCCTGCGCGGCGCTGGCCTGCGCCTTGCGCGACATCGACCAGGCCATCCATCCGCACATGCCGCCCATCGCGGCAAAGGGAATGAACGGCAGGCCCGGCATCAGCGCCAGAACCGTCATCAGCACGCCGACGATGCCGAAGGCCTTGGGGTAGCGGCCGAGCTGGTCGCCCAGCGCGGCGCCGGTCTTGCCGACCACGCCGCCCTTGGAAACGAGCAGGCCCGCCGCCGTGGAGACGATCAGCGCCGGGATCTGGCTGACGAGGCCGTCGCCCACCGTGAGGATGGTGTATGTGGTGAAAGCCTCGCCGAACGGCACGCCGTGGATGGCAACGCCGATGATCAGGCCGACGACGATGTTGATTGCCGTGATCAGCAGGCCGGCAACGGCATCGCCCTTCACGAACTTCGAGGCACCGTCCATCGCACCGTAGAAGCCGCTCTCGGCCTCGATCTCGGCGCGGCGCTCGCGCGCCTGGCTCTCGGTGATGGTGCCGGCGTTGAGATCGGCGTCGATCGCCATCTGCTTGCCGGGCATGGCATCGAGGCTGAAGCGCGCCGCCACTTCGGCAATGCGGCCCGCGCCCTTGGTGATGACCACGAAGTTGATGACGATCAGGATCGCGAAGATGGTGAGGCCGATGACGGTCTCGCCGCCCATCAGGAACTCGCCGAAGGCCGCAATCACGCCGCCCGCCGCGTGGTGCCCCTCGTGCCCGTGGCCCAGGATCAGGCGCGTCGAGGCCAGGTTGAGGCCCAGGCGCAGCATCGTCACGATCAGCAGGATCGTCGGGAAGCTCGACAGTTGCAGCGGCTTTTCGATGAACAGCGCCGTCATCAGGATCAGCACCGAGGCGGTGATCGACAGGGCCAGGCCCATGTCGAGCATCCAGCCGGGCATCGGCAGGATCAGCATGCCGATAATGGCGCTGACCCCCAGCGCCAGCGCGAGATCGCGGCTGGGGCCGAGGCGGGCCAGGAACTGGTCCAGCCTTGCAGAGACGAGTGCGTTCATCGCTTCACCGGGCTTTCAGGAGGTCAATGACGGATCAGGCCGGGCGGCACCGCGACACCGTCGGACAGGAACGTGCGGAGCTTGTTGCGCATGGTCCGGACCGAAATGCCCAGCATCGAGGCGGCGGAAGTGCGATTGCCCCGGCAATGTTCCAGGGTCTTGAGGATCAGCTCGCGCTCGACATCGGCGATGTTCTGCCCGACCAGCTCGGAGACGGCCATGGCCACGGGCTGGTTCGCCCGCTCGCCGCGCAGCCGCGAGAGCACGTCCTGCAGGTTCACCGCGATGTCCACGACCACGAGATCGTCCTTGGCGCGCTGCCAGTCCTCCAGCACGGTGGAGCTGGCGGTGCCCACGGCGATGCTGGCGGGCGAACCGCGCACCATCTCCACCGCCAGGCCCATCGCGTTGCCGAGGTCGCCGACCAGCATCAGCCGGGTCGGATCGTGTTCGGAGTAAGGCATCATGCCTCCTGCCGGACGATTTCGGTGAGCGTGATGCCCAGCGTGCTGTCGATCAGCACGACTTCGCCGCGCGCGATCAGGCGGTTGTTGACGAAGATGTCCACCGGCTCGCCGACGCGGCGGTCCAGTTCCACCACCATGCCGGGCTTCAGGCGCAGCAGGTCGCCGATGTCCATCCGCGACCGGCCCAGGACGGCCTGGACCTTGACCGGCACGTCGAACACGGCCTGCAGGTCGTCGGGCGTGGGCGGCGTGGTGGGGCGGGGAGACCAGGCGGCTGCGGCATCCTCGCTCGCTTCGCCGTTCGGGTTTTCGTCGGACAGGTGAGCAGGCGCCAGCTGGCGCGGCTCGAGCTCGTCGCTCATGGTCATACCTTTCAACTGTTCATCCACTGACGGATTACGGATGCGGATTCTCCGGGACTGGCCGAGATGGCGTCACCGATGCGGCGCAGGGCGGAGAGCTTGATGCGCCCGTCCACTTGCGCCAGGGCAATTTCCTGGTCGAGCATCTCGCCTTCGTTGGCGCGCATTTCGTCGAGCTGGCGGATGGCCTCCTCGTCGCCGGCCGCGGCCCGCTCGTTGAGGGCCATCATTTCGGCATCCTCGGCGGTCAGGCGGCGCTCCACCACGCCTTCGACCAGCGGCGGCTCGGCCAGCTTGGGCTTGAGCATGCGGATGGCGAAGAGGATGATGCCGCCCACGATCAGGATCTTCAGCACGTCGAAGATGCGGTCCATGGTCAGGCCGAAAGGCAGGCCGCCTTCGGCGCCGTCGAGATCGGTCGGCGCGTTGAAGGCCATGTTCTCGACCACCACGCTGTCGCCGCGGTCGGCATCGAAGCCGACGGCATTCTCGACCAGCCGCTGCAGGCGCTGGACCTGCGGCGCGGGAAGGCCCTGCGGCCCGCCGTCCACCATGACCGCCACGGTCAGGCGCTTGACCTGGCCGGGGGTGCGGACCGCGACCTTCTGGGTGCGGCTGTTCTGGTAGGTGGTGTCTTCCGAGGTCTCGTTCTGCGCCGAGCGGCGGGCGTCGCCGCCATTGCCGTTGACGTTGCCCTGGTTGTCGGGAAGCTGCGAGCCGACCGTCACGCCCTCGGCGCCGGCGGAATTCTCGTCGCTCTGGTTGTTCGATTCCACGGTGACCGTGTGGGCCACGACCTGGGTATCGGGATCGAAGACTTCCGATTCCTCGCGCACCTGGTCGCGTTCGAGCACGGCGGCCACTTCGGCGCGCACTTTGCCCTGGCCCACGATCGGTTCGATCATCGCCTCGATCTCGGTGCGCAGGCGCGCTTCGACGGCGTTCTGGCGGTCTTCGAGATTGCCTGCACCGGCGTCACCGCCCTCGCCCGCCCGCGCCAGCAGCGCGCCGGTCTGGTCGACGATGGAAACCGCCTCGGGATTGAGATCGGGAACGGCCGAGGAGACGAGGTAGCGGATCGCCTGGACCTGCTCGCTGGAAAGGCGCCCGTTGGTCTTCACCGTCACCGCGGCGCTGGCCTTGCGCGGTTCGGTCTCGAACATCGCATGGTCCGGCATGACGACATGGACGCGGGCCTTGCTGACCTTTTCGAGGCTCTCGATCGAGCGGACCAGTTCGCCTTCGATGGCGCGGGTCTCGTTCAGCTTCGCGCGCGAGGAAGAGATGCCGAAAGGCTCCTCCGCATCGAGCACTTCGTAGCCGATCTTGCCGCCCAGCTGCTCGGAGGCCATCGACATGCGAAGCTCCGCCAGCTTGTCGACCGGGGCCATGACCGCAGAGCCGTCGGCGGAGAGCTGGAAGGGCACGTTCTGGCCCTTGAGCTTCTCGCTGATCGACTGGGCCGCCGAAGGATCGAGATCGGTATAGAGATAGCCCATCTCAGTCGCAGGACTGCGAAACGCCATCCATCCGAGCCCGGCCAGCAGGGCAAGGGCCACGCCGCCCATCAGCAGGGCACGGCGGGGACCGACCTGCTCGATAAAGTTCCGCAACGGGTTCAAAAGTCGCCTCTTACGTCAGCGGCGTCACCCCCTGGTGTCGCCCCTGACATTATAGGATAAACGCTAGGCAACTCTTGCCGGGAACAGGAAAAGTTTATGCAGGAATTTCCGGGCCGGTAGTCGAACTTGGACACGGCCCCGTCCAGATGCCGGACGGGCTGGGGATGTCAGGGGCGCAACCAGCGCGCCGCCGTCAGCGAGGCCGCAGTCCCGCTGGCCATTGCCACGCTGTCTGCGCCCCGTTCTTTTCGGTGGAAGCGGCTCCCGGCCGATCGGGAACGTGACGGTCTGCGGCGCGCCGGAAAGCCGGCCAAGCGCCGGACCGGCTCACGCCGAGACGGCGTCGCTTTCGGGTTCCTGCCCCAGAACACCGGCGAGTTCGGCCATGACCGCGGCCCGGCGCGAGGCCGCGTCGATGTTCAGGCCGCCTTCGGCCCAGCCGATATGGGCATCGCCGGAAGGGAGCGTGTCGTCGTCGACCACGACGATGGAGATCGCCCGCCGCTCGCGCGCGCGGCGTTCCTCGACAAGGCGCTCGATATCTTCACGCATGGCCGGGTTCGCGCGGATCGACAGCGCGGTATCGCGCGAGACCTGGTCGAGCGCGCGGGTCAGCGCTTCGTCGATGGCGCGCGCGGGCTCGGCGGCAATGGCATGTCCGGCCAGCAGTTCGGCGGCCTGGAGCGCAATCGCCCCGGCCTCGGCAATGACCTGATCCATCACTGCATCGAAACGGCTCTCGACATCGTCGATCGAGGCATGAAGCGCATCGGTGGCGGCCAGCATGGCTTCCGCCCGCTCGCCCCGCGCCTGCTCCAGGCCCGCCTCGAAGCCATCGACCCGCGCCCGCGCCAGCTCGGCGACGTGGTCCTCGTGCAGGCGCTCTATACGGGCCTGGAGTTCCTCGACGTGCTCGCGCAGTTCATCGTGTCGTCGTTCGTCGACCTGCTCACTGGACGGAAAACGAAATATCCTGTCGAAACCGAATGGCTGAATGGTCATGGGATCCTCCATCATCGCCGCACCCTCGGAATTCGGACGACCTTCCGGTCGCGCATCGCGGACATGGTCCCGCGAGGCATGAAACAGTTCGAAATCGTTCGGCCGATACGCCATTGGCTTCCCCAAATGGCAAGCTCGCGACACAAGCCGCGAGCGCACCGGATACCGGAATCTTCCCTGCTCGTTCCGTACGTTAACCCGGACGAGCAGGATATCAAACAGGTCATCGCACCGATCAATAGATCATGGCGTCGTCGCTCTTGGGATCGACGAGCATGATCTCGCCCCGATCCCCAAGCGACTTGGCAAGACGCACCAGAGCCGTCTGCGCTTCCTCGCATTCGCGCGCGCGCACCGGACCCATGGCCGACATGTCGTCGCGCATCAGCTTGGCGGCACGTTCGGTCATGGCGCCGAAGAACAGCTTCTTCATCTCGTCCGGCGCACCCTTGAGCGCCAGCGCCAGTTCGCGCTTGTTGCAATTGCGCACGATCGTCTGGATCGCCCCCGGCAGCAGATTGCCGAGATCCTCGAAGGTGAACATGAGCGCGCGGATACGTTCGGCCGATTCCGGCGCCTTCTCGTCGAGCGCGCCCAGCATGGCCTCTTCGGTCGAGCGGTCCAGCGCGTTGAACAGTTCCGCCATGGTCTCGTGCGGATCGCGGCGCTGGGCGCGCGACAGGTTGGTCATGAACTCGCTCTTGAGCGTCTGCTCCACCTGAACGATCACGTCCTTCTGCACGGTATCCATCCGCAGCATGCGCATGACCACGTCGGTCGCGAAATCGCGCGGCAGTTCGGATAGCACGCGCGCGGCATGGTCCGGGCGCAGCTTGTGCAGGATCACCGCAACGGTCTGCGGATATTCGTTCTTGAGGTAACCCGCGAGCACGGCTTCGCTGACGTTGGACAGCTTGTCCCACATCGTGCGGCCGGAAGGACCGCGGATGTCCTCCATGATCTCCTTCACGCGGTCCGCCGAGAGAATGCCTTCCAGCAGCCTTTCGGTGGTCTCGTAGGAGCCATGCAGCGTCGCCATGCTCGCCACTTCGCCCGAGAACTGGACGAGCAGGTGCTCGACGACGACTGCGGGCACCCGGCCGAGCTGGGCGATCGTGGAAGACAGCTCCTTGATTTCCTCGGTGGTCAGCTGTTCCCAGATCGGACCGCCATGGTCGCGTCCAAGGGCCAGCATCAGCGCGGCAGCGCGCTGAATTCCCGAGTATTTCTTGAGCTCCGGCGGCTCAGCCACCGCGGCCATCATCGTCACTTCGATACCCCCGAAAAATTGCTCAATTCCGCACGGTTTGGGCGCTGTTCCTTCTATTTATAGGAGGAAGGCTTGCGCAACCGCCCGATGGAGACAGAATTGACGATAAATATAAACAACGGGTTGATCGGACTGTCGGTTCTGGGTGGCACCAGTGCCTATTCCGCCCTGTCGTCCTCCCTCGCCGCCCTGGACAGCGCTGCCGTTCTCAAGGCCAAGAAGGCCTTCACCCTCGCCACGCCGGAAACGACGCCGCCCTGGCAGGAGGCCGCCGATACCCGCCCGGTCAGCGCCCAGATCGTCGCGCTCAAGCGGATGCTGTCGCTGGTGGACACCACCAAGGACAGCTCGCTGGGCGATCTGCCGGATGTCCAGACCGCCTTCACCACCTACAAGGCGCTCGACCGGCTCCGCATCCTGGCCGAAAGCGCCGCCAAGGCCACGACCTCGTCCACGGAACGCGCCTCGCTCCAGAAGACGTTCGCGCAAGGGCTGCTGGACCTTCAGTCCTTCCTGGGTTCGGCCGACACCGATCTCGTCTCGCTCTATTTCGGATCGAAGACCAGCAACGCCACTTCCGTCGCAATCAAGTCCACGAACTCCAGCGGCGCGGTCATCGGTGAAGGCGTATCGGCCACGCGCAACGCGGCCATCTCCGGCATGACCGGCAGCGAAGTGCTGCAGATCAAGCTGACCAAGGGCAGCACCACCGAGACCGTCAACGTCGACCTTTCGGCAACGACACAGCCGCCCACGCTCGATTCTGTCGCAGCCGCGCTCAATGCCGCCATCGGCAGCAGCCAGGCACTGGACACCAGCGGCAATCCCGCGGTCGATGCCAATGGCGACCCGATCAGCAAGTGGAAGTCGAACTTCACCGTCGAAAAGAACGACGGCAAATGGGGGCTCGTCTTCAATCCGGCGGGCAGCGAGAAGGTCGCCATCGACCAGGTCGGCGGCGGCGACGCACTGATGGTGGCCAGCGGCGAGACCGCGAAGGATGCCGCCACCGCTGCGCGCGTGTACCGGGTGGAAGACCTGGACGATTCCCTGTCCTGGCAGCGCCTGAGCAAGCTCAACGCGGTAGACGGCACCGCCACGGCAGACGCCAAGGCGAACGCATCCTCCACTGACGACGAGGACAAGGACTATACGGTCGCCGCGGCCACCCAGGCCAAGGCGATCGCGACGGATTCCGAGGGCTTCAGCTATGTCGTCGGCACCACGGCTGGCGATGTCGGCACGCGCATCTCGGACGGCTCCGACGATCTGTTCCTCACCAAGGTAGACAGCGAGGGCAATGTCGTATGGCAGCGCAGCCTTGGCGCCGCAGGCAGCGCGCAGGGCGCCGCCGTCAGCATTGCCGCCAATGGCGACATCGTGGTCGCCGGCACGGTAGACGGTGCCTACAACGGCGGCGACGACAGCCAGACCGACATGCTGGTCGCGCGCTACAACATCAAGGGCGACCAGCTTTCCGCCACCGTCATCCGGCAGGTCGGTAACGAAACCGCAAGCGCCGTGACCGTGGGCGACGATGGCAGCATCTATGTCGCGGGCAAATCATCGACGGGCGGCGGCGATGCGTTCATCGCCAAGCTCGATGCGACCGGCAAACTTCAGGAACGCCGCGCGATCGACAGCGGCGGCCTCGATTCCGTCACCTCGCTCGCCATCGACAACGACGGCAACCTCCTTGCCCTGACCAGCGAAAGCGGCGTGGCCACGATCCATCGGATCGACTCCACCTCGCTCTCCACCGATCTCGGCTCGATCACGCTTGGCAAGGTTTCCGCACGCGCCATCGCCGTGTCCGACAGCGGCGAGATTGCCGTGGTCGGCACCACGAGTTCGGCGGTAAGCGGCACGCAGGTCAACAGCATCAATGGCGGACAGGACGCGTTCGTCACCCGCATCGATGCCGCCCTGTCCTCGGCCAGCACGACGTATATCGGCACGTCGGCCACCGATCAGGCCGACAGCGTCACGTATCTGAACGGTACGCTCTATGTCGGCGGCCGCACGGCGGGAGACCTTTCGGGAACGAAGTCCGGCACTGTCGACGGCTTCGTCGCACGGATCGATGCTTCCACGGGCGCGATCGAGAAGATTTCGCAGTGGGGCATGTATACCTCGACCACGGAGCCAGTGAAGATCTCCGCCGTGGCGGGCGGCTCCACGGTGCTGGGGGCGCTGGGCCTCAACCGCGGCACACTGAACGAGCAGGAATCGACCACCCTTTCCTCGCAGACCAACCTGCAGGCGGGCGACAAGTTCACGATCCGCGTCGATGGCGGGGCCACGCGCACCATCACCATCGGCAAGGACGAGACGATGGTCTCGCTGGCGCAGAAGATCCAGAAGATCACCGGCACCAAGGCCACCATCACCACCCCGCGCGTGAACGGCCAGACGACGCTCAAGATCCAGGTGAAGTCCGGCTACCAGGTCGAACTCGGTTCCGGACCGGACAACAAGGACGCCCTGTCCAAACTGGGCATAGACCCTGTACGCCTGGTCGCTTCCAAGGCACCCGATGCCGATGCGCCCAAGGTCACGCCCGGCGGCACCTACAGCCTGGGCCTCGCCACGACCCTGTCGGTGAAGGATGCCAAGACGGCTGCGGTCGCGCTGGCCCAGATCAAGTCCGCCCTCTCCATGACCCAGACCGCCTATCGCTCGCTCTATTGGGACTCGTCGAAGGCGACCCTGGTGGACGGCGCGATCACCGGCGGCGGCACGGTCTACCAGCAGAAACAGCTCGCCAACTACCAGGCCGCCTTGTCGCGGCTTACCGGTTCCTGAGGTAAACCTTCATGTCTTCTCTTCCTCCTATTTTCGATGGCATGGGCCAGGCCATGAAATACATGGCCGAGCACCAGCGCGTGATCGCCGAGAACATCGCCAACAACGAGACACCCGGGTTCAAGGCGCGGACCGTGGACGCGCCGGACTTCTCCTCGCTCGTCTCGCAATATGGCGTAGCGGGTACGCCCCGCGTTTCCCGGCCGAAAGTGGAGCTGTCCAGCGGCATGACCGCGCTCGGCGCCCGCCCGCCCCTGGCCGGCAGCCATGTCGTGCTGGACGGCGACACAACCGAAACCAAGCCGGACGGCAACAATGTCACGCTGGAAGACCAGTTGCTTACCCTGGGGCAGGTCCAGGCCGACTTCGCGGCCATGACCAATCTCTACCGCAAGCAGATGGGCCTCATGAAAACGGCACTCGGCCGCGGCTAAATCGCTTCGGGAGAGGGTGTCCGGGGCGCGGTACCTCACAGAGGGCCGCGCCCCGTAAAAGGACGATCCGACAAGCGAGAAATCCGGCGTGCGATACCTCGAAAGGGGTAGGCCGCCCTCTGCAGGCGAATCGCAGATCAGGCGGGTTCGTTCAGCCTGCCTTCAATCTATCCCTGCCTTATCCTAAAAAATCGACGAAGCGATTCTGATAGGAGGGAACTGGATAAGCCGCAGCACGTTCAAAAGCGAAACTATTTGTATTTCAGCTTTTTAACTCTGCCTTTGCGGGACGAGGACGCCTCCTGGACAAGCGACACTTGATAGGAAAGTTTTTCCTGCAACGAAGCTGAAATTTCCGGGAAACACCACAAGACTAGCCATTATGGTGCAAAATAGGAAGGCAACTGGTGGAAGTTATTGCCGGTCACGACAATCCGACCCACTTTGGTACGATATACATAATGGATTATTGACCAAGTGGGCGTTCCGTGGAACAAATTCCTCATTCATAGCCAGATAAGAGCTTCAATGACCCAAAAACCGCTTGGATCGCAGAAGCGGACTGGGAAGGCGCTTGCCACGGCGCCGACCGCAATCGAGATCGATGCATATCGAACACTCGTCTTTCCGAACCGCATCCGGAAATTTCGTAAGCAGCTGAATATTGGATCGCTGCTAGAGTTGTCGGAGAAGCTTCCGACGATCACCTATATTCGCCTTTCGAAGATCGAGAGGGGAGAGATCTTTGCGCGTGCCGGAGAGCTGCGCGATATCGCGGCCGCCCTCGGCATCGATGCCGGCGAACTCCTGATCGACATCGACGATCCGGAGTTCGACATCTCGGCCTGGGCGGATCCGCTCCATGGCAGCGACCGTGTCGATCCCGCTGCCGAGCGTTTCGCCGTGCTGCTGGCGGCGGCCCTGCGCACACGCCGCGCGGCGGACGATGCCCTGACGATCGCCGCTCTCGAACACGAATATGGGATCGCCCCGGTTATCCTGTCGCGTATCGAGAATGCCCTGAAGCCTTTCGATCGCTGGAACGAGGAAGTCCGTGCTTCCCTGCGCAGGCTGTTCGCGGCTGCGGACGACGGCGAACTGATCGCCATCGTCACCGAGGCGCATCAGCGCGGAGACCTGGACCCGGTGCTGCCGCTCGTGGCGAACCCGGAACTGCGGATCGCCAAGTCCCGCGGTCGCATCGCCGCCCTGCGCGACGAACTGCACGGCCCGTCTCGCGCGCAAGGCATCGCACGCGCCGTGCCGCATCCGCTGCTGGATCGTCCGCCGCTCGATCGTCCTTCCCTGGGCCGCGCCATGAGCGAGCGCCCCATGCTGGAACGCGGTGCCGGCAGGCGCCGCGCTGCGGAAGCTCTGGCGGAAGATGCCGGCGGCGATACCATGGTGGCGGAGCACCCCTCCGTTCGCCTCGTGCCCGTCTTCGGCAGCCCCCTGGCCGATGGACTGATCGCCCTCACGCCGGCCGGTGCCCAGGTCGAAGCGCCGCGCAATTCCGGGCCGCGCGCCTATGGCCTGCGCCTGGGCCGGGCCACGCTCGGTGCCGGACTTCCCGGACGCTCGGTCCTGATCGTCGATCCCGACCGCTTCCCCTCTGCCGGCGGCCTTGCCGTGGTGACGGAAGCCGAAGGGCTGCGCGTCCTCTCGGTCACGCTCGACCGTCATGGACGGATGCTCGGCTACAGCGAGAACCCCGATCTCGAAGTCGCCATAGACGAGCTGGATCCGGCCAATCTGGCCACGGTCCTGGCGGCCGTGTTCGAATAGTAACAGCAATTGACATGAGGCCGGGCCCATAGTCCCGACCGGCCCCATATAATGGTATGTGTCAGACCCCCCGGAAGGCACGATGCGCATACCTAAACTGTTCAAGCCGAATGGAAAGCGGCCCCCGCCGCGATCCACGGCCGACCCGGCGGGATTCTCCGCCGCGCGCGTTCCGCCGCTGACGCTGGTCTCGCACGCCCTCGCCCGCCTCCGGGCGCCCGATGGAGCCCGTCCTCCCGACGGCAGCGCTCTCTCTGAAAGCGCGCCTTTCACACGGGCCATGCCACCGCGGGCCGTCTCGCTGCTGATGGTCAATCTCGACCGTTTCAAGCTCATCAACGATCTCTGCGGCCCTGCTACCGGCGACTTCCTGATCGACATCGTTCACGAGCGCTGCCGCCGCGTCCTGCGCCGCTCGCATGTCATCCATCTCGGTGCCGACGAATTCGCCTGCTTCCTGCCCGAAGATCGGCCCCGCGCGGCATCAGGCATCACCGCATCCGATATCCCTGCCGAGCGCCTCGCCGCGCAGTTGCTGGAAGCGATCGGCGAACCGGTCAGCCTCGGCCGCCACATGGTGCACCTGACCGCCTCCATCGGCATCGCCACGGACCACGCGGGAACAGTCCCCGCGGAGGAACTGCTGCGCGGCGCCTCGATCGCCCTCACTCATGCCAAAGATGCAGGCGGCGATTGCGCCCGGCGCTTTTCACCCGAGATGTTCGCCAGCCTGGCCGAGCGGGCCTCGCTGGAAGAGGACTTGCGCGGCGGCCTGCTGCGCGGCGAACTCGTGCCCTATTACCAGCCCATCGTCGCGCTCGCCTCGCGCCGGGTGGTCCGCTTCGAGGCCCTGGTGCGATGGCGACATCCGCAGCGCGGCCTGCTCGCCCCGGACAGCTTCCTGCCGATCGCCGAGGACGTGGGCCTCAACGATGACCTGCTTTATGCGATGTTCCGCCAGTCCTGCCGCGATGCGCACGAGTGGGGCGGCGGCACCGGCCTCGCGCTCAATATGTCGCCATGGCAGGTCTGCGAACCGCACATCGCCTCGCGGCTGCTGCGGATCGTCTTCGCCAGCGGCCTCAGGCCCGACAGGCTGACGGTGGAGATCACCGAGAATGCAGTGATGCACGACGTCGCCGCTGCCCAGGCCACCGTTGCCGCCTTGCGCGAGGCGGGCATCAAGGTGGCGCTCGACGACTTCGGCTCGGGCTACGCCAGCCTCAGCCGCATGTGCAAGATCCCGCTGGACATGATCAAGATCGACCGCACGCTCGTCCAGTCGCTCGACAGCGATGCCGGGCGCAAGCTGGTGAAAGTGGTCGTGGATCTCGGCCAGAGCCTTGCCATGCCCGTGACGGCCGAAGGGATCGAAACCGAGCAGCAGGCACGCTATCTCGCCGATCTGGGCTGCACGTTCGGCCAGGGCTACCTGTTCGGCCGCCCGGCGCCGGCCGACGAGACCGCCGCCCTCCTGGCGGGGGGCCTGACGGTTCCGCTGGCCTGTTGATCGGCGCGCCTCGCCGCCCGTGATGTCGCACGGGGCGGGTCCGAATTCCGCATGAGAGGTGTTTGGCCGGGATTGCCAGGGGGCGTCCCGTTGGAACGCAATGGAAGCGGGTGAAGGGTCGTGCGCTTTCTGGACCGTCGGGGCCATGCCCCAGAACTTCCATCCCGCGAAGGCCGCGTGCCGCAGCTTCCGCGCGGCCGGAAGGCAGCCCTGCGCGCCGGTGTTGGCACAAGGTCCAGCCCCGACACCAGGAAAGGCCGGCCGAGAGACCGCTGGTCCCCCGCCGGGCCTTGCCGGTCAGTATTCGCTGTTGAACGAGATGGGCGTGGTCAGGTCGAGGCGCGCGATGTCGCCTTTGGAACCATAGGTATACGTGCGGTTGCCAGAGAGACGCTTGGCCTCGTTGGCGATGGCGCCCATCATTTCCATCGAGAGTTCGATCTGGCGCTCCAGCAGGGCCGAGTTCACCAGCGAGGCCGCGCGCAGTTCGCCCAGGGCTTCGGCCAGGCGCTCGCGCGTCTCGTCGTCCATCTGCTCGGTCCATTCCGGGTCGAGCCGGTTGCGCCGGGCCAGGACTTCTTCCAGCGACCCCACCAGCCGCGTCTTCGCCGCCGCCAGTTCGGCCAGTTCGAGCGCGCGCTCGCGGCCTTCGAGACGCTCGGTCTCCTCGCGCATGACCATCGAGAGCGAGGTCATGATCTCGATCAGCTCATTGGGCATGGCCATTGCCTCCCTGCAAACGGATGATCTGCGCTTCCACGGCCGAGGCGATGCCCAGGCCCTTGCCCTTGGCGATCTGGGTGCCGATCTGCTCGGCCAGGACGCCGCGGAACATTTCCTCGCCGTGGCCGCCGTTGAAATCCTCGCCCTGCTCGACGGTCTCCAGCATGATCTTGGTGATCTGCCCTGCGAAGACGCCTTCGAAATCGCGCGCCACTTTGGCGGGGCTGCGATCCGGCGTCTGGACCGCGGGACGGGAAGGAAGCGAAGCAAGAATCGGATCTGCCATCTTTACTGTACCGCTATTTCGGCCTGCAGCGCGCCCGCCGTGCGCAGCGCCTGCAGGATGGTGATGAGGTCGCGCGGGCTGACGCCCAGGGCATTGAGCCCGGCAACCAGGGTCTGGAGCGAAGTGCCGCCGTTCAGCACCGCCAGCGAGGCGCCGCTGCCGTCGTCCGCCTGGACGTTGGTGCGCGGCACCACGGTGGTCTGGCCGCTGGAGAACGGCGCGGGCTGCGAGACGATCGGCGTCTCGGTGACGCTGATGGTCAGCCCGCCCTGCGCGATGGCGACGGGGCTGACGCGCACGTCCGCGCCCATGACCACGGTGCCGGCGGCTTCGTTGATGACGATGCGCGCGGGCTGGTCCACTTGTACCGGCAGGTTCTCGACACGGGTGATGAGATCGATCACCGAGCCGCCGGCCGGGTTGATCTCCACGGTGCCGGGGTCGAGCACCTGGGCGGCGCCGGGCGCCTCGCGATTGATGGTCGCGGCGATCTGGCGGGCGGTGGTGAAATCGGGATTCTTCAGCGCCAGTTTCAGCGTCTGGGCGGAGCGCAAGTCATAGGGAACCTCGCGCTCGACGATGGCACCGCCGGCGATGCGCGCGGTGGTCATCACGCCGCGGCTGAGCTTGGCCGCCGCGCCCTGCGCCTTGAAGCCGGATACCGCAACGGGGCCCTGCGCCACGGCGTAGATCTCGCCATCGAGCGCGCGCAGCGAGGAAACCAGCAGGATGCCGCCCTGCAGGCTGGTGGAATCGCCGAGCGCGGAGACCTGCACGTCGATGGTGGAACCCGCGCGGGCGAAGGCCGGCATGGTCGCGGTCACCGTCACGGCGGCCACGTTCTGCGTCAGCATCTGCGTGCCGCGAATGTTCACGCCCATGCGCTCCAGCATGGCCTGCAAGGTCTCTTCGGTGAAGGGAACGTTGCGGATGCGGTCGCCGGTGCCCTGGAGGCCGACGACGAGACCGTAGCCGACCAACTGGTTCGACCGCACGTTCTCGACATCGACGATGTCCTTGATGCGCGGCTGGGGCCCGGCGAAAGCCGCCGTGGGCGCCAGTGCCGAAGCAAGTGCCACCAGGCCTGCCATCATGGCGAGACGCGGACCTTGCATCCTCGATTTGAAAGGCTTGGGCATCACTGTCCTTATAGGAAGAAAGAGGCGGATGGCGGCGGCGGCGGCAGGGATTTTCACGGGTATTTCCGGGCCGCACCGGCGCCGCTGCCCGTGCGCGCCAGGCGCATGACGTAGCCGATGATCTCGGCCACGGCGGCGTAGTGCTCGATCGGGATCGGCCGGTCGATGTCGACGGCGGCGTAGAGCGCGCGGGCGAGCGGCGGGCTCTCGACGATCGGCACCCTGGATTCGGTGGCGATCTCGCGGATGCGCAGGGCAATGGCGTCCACGCCCTTGGCCACCACCACCGGCGCGGCCATGGCGCCGTGGTCGTACTTCAGCGCGATGGCGTAGTGCGTCGGGTTGGTGATGATGACGCTGGCCTCGGGCACCGCGGCCATCATGCGTTTGCGCGAACGCTGCATCTGGATCTGACGGATCTTGGCCTTGATCTTGGGATCGCCGGCGCTCTGCTTGTGCTCGTCCTTCACTTCCTGGAACGTCATCATCATGCGCTTCATGAAAGCGCGGCGCTGATAGATGAAGTCGAACAGGGCCAGGGCCATGACCAGCATCAGCACTGCGCGGATCGCATCGTATGCCAGCGTTCCCGCCGCGGCGCCGATCGCGCCCGGCGCGAAGCCGACCAACTGGTCCAACCCGGTCACGCGCGGCTTCAGCACCAGGAACACCACCAGGCCGATGGCGCTGAACTTGGCCAGGGTCTTGCCGAATTCCACCAGCGCGCGCATGCCGAAGATGCGCTTCATCCCGCTGGCCGGGTTGAGCTTGGACCACTTCGGCTTCAGGCGCGACCAGCTCAGCGTGGCGCGGCCCTGAAGGAACATCGTGGCCACCGCGCAGGCGAACAGCACGCCGAACACCGGCAGCATCGAGAGCATGAAATGGCGCGCCACGCCGGTCATCAGGTTCTGCGCGCCATCGGGATCGAGCGGATAGTCCTCGGCGCTGCCCCAGAGGCGGGTCAACATCATGCCGAGATGGCGGATCGCGGAAATGCCGACCCAGCCCGTGACGATCAGCGCGCCGGCCATCATCGTGGCGTGGCGTACTTCCGGCGCCATCGCCACTTCGCCGCGCTTGCGGGCATCGTCGAGCTTCTTCTGGGTCGGCTCGTGAGTCCGCTGGTCCTTGTCGCTCTCGGCCATGGCTCTAGAGGCTCCATCCGTTCTGCATGAAGGCACCCATGGCGTTCGCGAAGGCCGTCAGCATCGTGCCGAGAGTCATCGCCAGCAAAGAGATGCCGAGCAGCAGGTTGAGGGGCTGGGTGATGAAGAAGACCTGGATCGACGGCGCCACGCGGGCGGCCAGGCCGAGGCCGACGTTGAACAGCGCGCCATAGAGGATCAGCGGCGCGGCCAGGCTGACGCCCAGCGCCAGCGACTGGCCGGTGACTTTCACCGCAAGATCGGCGAACTGCGCGGCGGGCGGCAGTCCGCCTACCGGGAACACCGAATAGGACTGGAAGATCGAGGCGATCCACAAGTGGTGGACGCCCAGGCTCATGCAGACGATCACCGCCGCGATCCCGAACAGGCGCGAGAGCAGCGGAGACTGCCCGCCCATCGAGGGGTCGGCCACGAGCGCGGAGGCCAGGCCGACCTGCAGGCTGGCAATCGATCCGGCGACGGCGGCCGCGCTGAACAGGATCTTCACGATCATGCCCATCGCGATGCCCACCAGCACTTCGCCGATCACCAGAAGCGGCAGCGAAACGTCCGACTTCACCGCCGGCGCGACCTGGCCCTGGAGCATGCCGTAAAGGCCGACCGTGAAGCCCAGCGACATCACCAGCCGGATCTGCGGCGGCACCGAATCTTCGGAGAAGGCCGGCAGCAGCATGATCACCGCACCCACCCGGCAGAACAGGATCAGGAACGTCGCCGCATCGATCGGCAGCGCCGCCAGGGTCACCATGTCGAGGGATGCGCCGGCCATGGTGTCAGCCGGTGACGATGGCGTCGGCGATGCGGTCCATGAAGGCGCCGAGGGCATGGCCGATCATGGGCAGCGAAACCAGCATGACCACGCCCAGGACCAGGATCTTGGGCACGAATGTCAGGGTCATTTCCTGCACCTGGGTAAGGGCCTGAAGCAGGCCGATGGCGACGCCGACGATCAGCGCGGCGATCAGCATGGGGCCGGCGATGGTCAGCACCAGCACCAGCGCCGCGCGCGCGATCTCGATGGCTTCGGGTGAGGTCATGACTGCCGTCTGTCTTTCGGTGGAAGGATGTGGCGGTTGCAGAATGTGGCGGTTGCAGGCCGGGATTCCGTCCCGGCCGGCCCCGCCACTGCGCGGTCGTCTAGATCTGCATCCGCATGATGTCGGAATAGGCGCTGACCACGCGGTCGCGCACGGCCACCACGGTGTCGAGCGCGCTTTCCGCTGCGCCGATGGCGGTGACGACGTCGATCAGGTCGCCCTTGCCGGCCACTTGCTTGGCGCTTTCCGCCTCGGCGGTGCGCAGCGAGGACGAGGCGTCGGTCACCATGGATTCCACCATGGTGCCGAAGTTGCCGCCGGCGCCGGATGCCGCGCCGGACAGGCCTCCGGCCATGTCGCCGAGGCCGGCGAGGCCGCCCCCGCTACCACCGACCGACGGCCCAGCCGTCTTCATCGCGCGGCCATAGGCGGCCGCGGCGTCGAGTGCTCCGATTGCCATGGAGATGTTCCTTACTTGAGCAGGTCGATAGTGCGCATGGTCATGCCGCGCGCGGATTCGATCGCATTGAGGTTGGCTTCGTAGGACCGCTGCGCCGCCTTCATGTCGGCAGCCTCGATCAGCGGGTTGACGTTGGGCTGGCTGACATAGCCCTGCGCGTCGGCGGCCGGGCTACCCGGCTGGTAGACGCGCCCGAACTGGCTCTTGTCGCCTTCGATCGACTTGACGGCGACCTGGGTGGCACCGCTGGCACGGTCGACTTCGGCAGTGAAGGTGGCGACCCGGCGGCGATAGGGATCGGCATCGGGCGTCTTCGCCACGGAATCCGAGTTCGCCAGGTTTTCCGCGATCACGCGCATTCTCAGCGACTGGGCGCGAAGGCCCGATGCCGAGACGCCGATCGAGTTCTGAAGTTCCATCAACACAGCTCCTGCCCTGCCCCTTGCGGCAGTCAGCATCCTTATAGGCATTTTTTGCCTAGCGGCGGCATGCTCCTATAAAATAATTCCTATAAGCAGGCTTGAAAGGAGACGCGTCATGTCCGTTCTCGAAGGCATTCCCATCGACATGTCGATCGTACTCGGATCGACCAGCATCCCCATCCGGCAGGTTCTCAAGATGAGCCGCGGCGCGATGATCCCGCTCGATTGCGGGCACAACGATCCCACCCGCGTCTATGTGAACGACCAGCTGGTGGCAGAAGGCAAGATCCTGGTGAACGGCGAGGTGATGTCGCTGGAGATCACCAAGGTTGTCGAACGCGAGCGCTGAGAGGATGGATTTTCTCTCTCTGCTGCGCACCATCGGCGCATTGGGCGTGGTGCTCGGCATGCTGGTCGGCGCGCTTTGGGTGGTGCGCCGCTATGACCTGAAACTGCCGCAGAAGTGGCTGAACGGCCAGCTTTTTGCCGGCATGGGCCAGGCTCGTCCCGATCGCCGGCTGGAACTGATCGAGCGCCTTGCCATCGATCCCCGCCGCTCGGTCGTCCTCATCCGCCGCGATTACCGCGAGATCAGCCTGCTGATCTCGCCCGAAGGCGTCGTCATGCTCGATTCCGCGCCGTGCATCGGCCCGGTTTCCCCGAAAAGTACACCGAAAGCCCCTGTCGATGCATAAACGCTATGCCATTGCCGCCGCGCTGTGCGGGGCGGCAATTCTTGCCGTGTTGCCCGAAGCCGCCATGGCCCAGAAGGCCGCCGGCGCCCTTGGCGAAGGCGCGATGTCCGGAAGGGTGATCCAGCTCGTCCTGCTGATGACGGTGCTGAGCCTGGCGCCCGGCATCCTGATGACGGTCACC
Organism: Novosphingobium sp. BL-S-34; assembly: GCF_056857015.1. Classification (NCBI taxonomy): domain Bacteria; kingdom Pseudomonadati; phylum Pseudomonadota; class Alphaproteobacteria; order Sphingomonadales; family Sphingomonadaceae; genus Novosphingobium; species Novosphingobium sp. BL-S-34. The sequence continues at coordinate 2,721,230 of NZ_CM166472.1, read as the reverse complement.
TCGTTCACGCGCATCATCGTTGCCCTTTCGCTGCTGCGCTCGGGCCTTGGCGCCCAGGGCGTGCCGCCTAACCCGGTCATCATCAGCCTGGCGCTGTTCCTGTCGTTCTTCGTCATGGCCCCGACGTTCGATGCAGCCTGGAAAGAGGGCATGGTCCCCTACAACCAGGGCCGCATCAACGAGACCCAGGCGCTGGAACGTGCCAGCAAGCCGTTCCACACTTTCATGCTCAAGCAGGTCCGGGACGACGACGTGAAGCTGTTCGTCCAGCTCTCCGGCAAAGTGCCCGCATCGCGCGCGGAACTGCCGATGACGACGCTGATGCCCGCTTTCATGATCTCCGAACTGCGCCGCGCTTTCGAGATCGGCTTCCTGCTGCTGCTGCCGTTCCTGGTGATCGACCTGGCGGTGGCCGCCGTGCTCATGGCCATGGGCATGATGATGCTGCCCCCCGCGACGATCTCGCTGCCGATGAAGATCATCTTCTTCGTGCTGGTGGACGGCTGGGCGCTGATCGCCGGGTCGCTGGTGAAGAGTTTCGGGGTGCCCGGGTAGCGCCCCTTCGCTATCCGGTTCGCCTGAAGGGGGCGCGGCAGGATCAGGCCTGCCGCGCCCCTTTTGTCATCAGGCGCCGTAGCGCAGCACGCGGTTCATCAGCCAGGGGCCGAAGTCCGCAAAGGGCAAGGGTTCCAGGAAAGAGAGGCCATAGGCGCCCTCTCCCACCCAGCGCACCGCGGCTTCGCGTTCGCCCAGGCCCGGAAGAGTGAGCCTGACGATGCTGTCGCGCGCGATCTGCACTTCCGCGACCAGGCGTGCGCCTCCCTGCGAAAGGTCGATCAGGCGGACGTCGTGGCGCTGGTGCGCAGCCAGCAGCTCGGCGCCGCAATCGACGTCGAAGCGCGGCCCGCGCGCAATGCCCTCGGGACCGATGCGATTGGCGACATGACCGAGCAGTCCCGCAACGTCGACCGGCGCATCGAACTCCACGCCGATCCGGCCATTGAGCGACCAGCGGACTCTGCCGCGCAGCACGTCTCCGGCCTTCAGCGTCGCCTCGACCTTCTGGTCCACGGCGAAAGCACCGTGGACTTCGGCCATGAAACCGTTGTCCGAGATGTTGCGGATGCGGCAGATCGTCTCGCCCGAATGGCTGGCGAGCTTGCCGATGAGCAGGATCGTCGTGACCCGCGGCCCGCGCGCAACGCGCGGCAACACCGGCGACGATGACGGGACGGCCCCCGCAGGCTGCGGCATGGCGGACGATGACAAGGGCATCGCGTCTTTCTCCCCCGCCCCGCTCAGACCGGCGAGGCCTGCGTGACCACCACGCGGTGGACGAGATCCTTGCCGTAGACTTCCACGGCGGCGTCCATCACCACCCGGCGGAAGGCCTCCACGCCGGGGATCATGCCGTCCGGCCCGCTGGCCAGCGGCGTGCGATACGTGCGCATGTTCACGGCATTGAGCAGCAGCGGCAGCTGGCCGGTCACATCCTCGGCCTTGCCCTTGTCGACTTCGATCTGGCACTCGAACGAGACGTAGCCCGACAGGCGGCCATCCGGGAATGTCAGCGGGGCAAGGATGGTGCCCGTGGGCACGAATTCGGTCTCGACCCGGACAGGGCCAAGGTCGGGCATGACCTGCGGCAGGAAATGCCGCGCCGCATAGGCGCCGCCAATGCCGACACCGGTGCCGGCGATCAGCGCGACAAGGCCGATCACGATCCGCTTGATCACGATAGTCTCCAGTCTCGTTTATCTGAAAATACGCCGAAGGCGCATTTTGCGGCACCGGCCCAGGCCCCAATCGGTGCCGTTCTAAAAATGCGAGCCATTTTTTATGCTGACTCTCAGAACTTGAAGCTCGCATCCTGCGGCAACGCAGAAGGTTCGGCCATGACGACGATAGTGATGCGGCGGTTTTCCGGGCGGTCCGGGCGGTCGGGATAGACCGGCTCGGTCCCGGCCTTGGCCACCACTTCGGAGAAACGATCCGCCGGCAGGCCCGAGGCGACCAGGGCCGCGCGGGCCGAAAGGGCGCGCTGCGCGGAGAGGTTCCAGTTGGCCTCGCTCTGCCCGCCGGTGCTGTCCGTATGTCCTTCGATGGCGACTTGGGCGCCGGTACCGGCCAGCTTGTGAGCGATGCGGCCCAGCAGGTTGCGGGCATAGTCGTTGAGCTGGGCGGTCGGGCCCTTGAACATCGAGCGGTTGGCGTTGTCCATCAGGTGGATGCGGAAGCCGTCGCGCGAAGGCTCCACGTCGACGCTGCGCTTGCCCTCGCTGGGATCGACAGGCGGATCGAGCGAGAGCTGCATCTCTTGCGCCATGACGCGCAGCGCCGCCTCGGGCACATCGGCCGTGCCGCCGCGTGCCGCACCCTTGGTGCCGGCTTCGGCGGAAGGCTGGCCCACGGCCCGGTTGTCGGCCGACTGGTTGCGGCGGCTGTGCCCGCCGAGCCCCGGCTGCGAGCCGGGCTGGTTGGTCAGCGTCGTCGCCGGCGAAGACCGGTCGGCATTGGGCGAGAAGTATTCCGCCAGGCCCTTGAGCTGCTCCTTGTCCGGGTTGGCCAGCAGCCAGAGCAGCATGAAGAAGGCCATCATCGCGGTCACGAAGTCGGCATAGGCGACCTTCCACGCACCGCCGTGATGACCGGCGTGCGCATGCTTCTTGACCTTGCGGATGACGATCGTGGGATGATCTTCGTTGCCCCGTGCCACGCTTTGAATTCCTCAGTCCAGGGCGGCGCGAAGCCGGTCCTGCATCACGCTCAGCCGCACCTGGCCGATCGCCTCGCCGGGGCTCTGCCCGCCGGCCACGCGGTCGAGCAGCGCGGCGCTTTCATCCACATGCTGGGCGATCAGGTCGAAGGCCTGGAGCTGGTCGATATAGTCCAGCACGAAGCGCTCGTCGTTCACCAGTACGCCGGCCAGCTGTTCCAGCAGTTCGCGGGCCACGCGCATCTCGCGGGCCAGGGCCTGCCAGAGCGGGGCCGCCGGACCCTGGCCCGGTTCCGTGCCCAGTGCCGTCCCGAGTCCCTCGGATTCGATTGTCATTGCTTCCCCCTGAATGTCCGCCCGTTCCATGATCAGAACAGCTCCAGTTCGCCGGTCGGCTGGAAGACCGGCATGGGCTTGGGACGGACGACGGGCGGCAGCGGCTGGTCCATCACCAGCGTCGCGCGCACCCTGCCCTCGTAAGGCATGAATTCCACCTTGCGGGCTTGCGTGCCGCCAAGGTCGCTGTGATCGAGCGCAATGCCTTCGGTCTGCATGAAGTTGCGCGCGAACTGGCCGTTCTTGGTGCCGATCCCGCCCAGCCCGGCGACGATGTTCGCCCCGCCGTAAAGGTGGCCGCGCAGACGCGAACGCTGCGCGCCGCGCTTCATCAGGGCATTGATGAGCAGTTCCATCGCATGGACGCCGTAGCGCTGCATGTCCGCCGGGTTCACCGGCGCATCGGCGCCCGGCTCTCCCAGCAGGAAATGGTTCATGCCGCCCACCCGCGCGACGGGGTCCTGCAGGCAGGCCGCGACGCACGAGCCCAGCAGCGTCGAGATGACGACGCCGGACTGGTTGACCACATGATATTCACCCTGGACGATGGCAACGCGGCGCATGGCGTTCAGACCAGTTCGCCGAAGACGCGTTCGATCTTTTCCTTCAGCGCCGCCGGCGCGAAAGGCTTCACGACATAGTTGTTCACGCCCAGGGCCGCGGCCTTCTGGACCACTTCCTTGTCGGCGGAACCCGTGAGCATGATGAACACGGTCTTGCCGATCACCGGATCGTTGCGGACGGCTTCCAGGAATTCCAGGCCGTCCATTTCGGGCATGTTGTAGTCCGAGATGACCAGATGGACCCGGTCGGTCTTGATGGAAGCGAGTGCTTCCACCGCGCCGCCCTTGTCGCGAATGTCCTTGAAACCCAGATCCTGTAGCGTGCGACGGATCATCGCGCGCATGGACGTCTGATCGTCGACCACCATTACTTTTATTGCAGACGCTGCCGGCATGAACCGCTCCATTTACCTCCGACACGCGCCGAGGATTCCCTCGGGCATGGCGGACAAACTCAATTCCTTCTCCACCGCGCCCGCCTCGAAGGCAGCGCGGGGCATTCCGTAGACCACGCAAGTATCGCGGTTCTGCCCGAGCGTGCGGGCGCCGGCGTCGCGCATGGCCTTGAGGCCCATGGCGCCGTCCGAACCCATGCCGGTGAGGATCACTCCCACCGCGCGCGAGCCGAGCCGTGCGACCGAACGGAACAGCACGTCCACCGAAGGCCGGTGTCCGCTGACCGTGTCGCCGGCCACCAGCTTGACCTGCCCGCTGGTGCCGCCCAGCAGCTCCATGTGCTGGCCGCCGCCGGGCGCGAGATAGACCGTGCCCCGGCGCAAGTTCATGCCGTTCTGGGCCTCCACCACCTGCACCCGCGCGGTCTTGTCGAGCCGCGTGGCGAAGCTGCCGGTGAAGATCGCGGGCATGTGCTGCACCACCATGACCGGCGGGCAATCGGGCGGCAGGGCGCCGATGATCGAGAACAGGGCTTCCACCCCGCCGGTCGAGGCGCCCACCGCGATAACGACGTCGCGCAGGCTTCCCTGCGCGGCATTGACCGGGGTAGGCGGGCTGGCCGTGCGGCGCACCGACGAACGGGCCGCAGCCTTGACGATCTTGCGCAGCAGCGCCCCGTCCTGCGCGATCTCCAGCGGGTTGCCGGAAGGCTTGGCGATGCAGTCCACGGCCCCCAGGCGCATGGCCTCGATGGTCGCCTCGGTGCCGCGCGCCGTCAGGGTGGAGCACATGACCACCGGCATCGGCCGCAGGCGCATGATGCGTTCGAGGAAAGACAGTCCGTCCATCCCGGGCATCTCGATGTCGAGCGTGACCACGTCGGGATTGAGCGACTTGATCATCTCGCGCGCGGCATGGGGCTCTGGCGCCATGCCGACCACTTCGATGGCGGGGTCGTGGCTCAGCAACTTGTTCAGCAGCGCGCGCATGGCGGCGCTGTCGTCCACGATCAGGACGCGCGTCTTTTCAGGCGCCAGGGTCATGCCGCGCCTCCGTCGTTGCGGACGTAGATCGTCTGCCCCGCCGGCTTCATCAGCCGGGTGGCGGGGCCGATCAGGCGCTCCGAATGGCCGATGTAGAGATAGCCGCCGGGCGCCAGCATCTCCACGAAGCGCGCCTCCAGCTCGGCCTTGGCGGTATCGTCGAAGTAGATCATCACGTTGCGGCAGAAGATCACGTCGTACTTGCGGCGCATCGGCCAGGGCTCGAACAAGTTGAGCACCCGCGCCGCCACCAGCTCGCGCAGCGGATCGGCCACGACATGGTCGCCGTTCGCTTCGGCCCGCATCCAGCGCCGACGATAGGTCTCGGGCACCGGCTCGACCGTGGCCGCCGAATAGCGCGCTTCCTGCACGGACTGCACGACATGCGGGGCGATGTCGGTGGCGAGCAGGCGCACGTCGCCCTGCTGGAGCCAGGCCGCGCTGGTCGGCCCGTCTCCTGCCAGGCACATGGCGATCGAATAGACTTCCTCGCCGCTGGAGCAACCGGCGGACCAGATCCGCACTTTCTCGCCCTTGCGCGCACGGTCCTGCAGCTTGGGCAGGACATCGCGGCGCAAGTGGTCGAAGTGGTGGTTCTCGCGGAAGAAATGCGTGTGGTTGGTGGTCAGCGCCACCACCATGGCGTGGCGTTCCCCGGCATCGCGCTGGACCAGCGCGACGTAGTCCACGAAGCTCGTCAGCCCATGCTCGCGCAGGCGGCGGCTCAGCCGCGAGTGGACGAGCGTCATCTTGGCCTCGACCAGATGGATGCGCGCCTCTCGCTGCATGATCGCGGCAATGTCGCGGAACTGGGCGGGACGCAGCTCGGCAGTACCGCCCAACGCGCTGCCGCTCGTCGCTTCAGGGGAAGCCAGCACGGTCATTACGCGAAGTCCGGCACCTGGCGGGTGAGGCTCAGCGCGTCGAGGTCGAGCAGCAGGCACATGGCCTCGGCATTGGCCGCGGCATCATGGGTGCGGCGTTCGATCTTGACGAGACCGGCGATGGCGCCCTGCTCGTTGATCTCGACATCCGGCGCGGGCTGAATCTCGCTGCCCTGGATCACGACGATGTCCTGCACTTCGTCCACCAGGAAGCCGGCATGGCGCCCGCCGATGGTGACGACCAGGATGCACGAACGCGAGTGCAGCTCGCTGGGCGCCCAGCCCAGGCGCTCGGACAGGCCGACCACGGGAACGACCGAGCCGCGCAAGTTGGTCACGCCCTTCACATAGGGCGGCACGCTCGGCAGCGGGGTGGGTTCTTCCCACTCGCGGATTTCGATCAGCGAGCGCATGTCGATGCCGAACAGGCGGTTGCCCAGGGTGAAAGTGACGATCTTGCGTTCGTCGAGTTCGCTATCTTCGGTGCTCATGCTGCCATTCCTTTCAGCGCATACTTGGATGAGCCGCCGGTCGGCGCGACCAGGGCATCGATGTCGAGGATCAGCGCGATCGAGCCGTCGCCCAGGATTGTCGCCCCGCCGAGACCGCGGATCGGGTGGAGGTTGTCCTCCAGGCTCTTGATCACGACTTCGCGGCGGTTATCGATCGTGTCGACCATGAGGCCGACGTTCCCGGCCGTCTCGCTCTCGACGATGATGACGAGCGAGTCCTCGGGTACGCGGTGGGACCGCATGCCGAACAGCTCGCCTACGCGGCGCACCGGCAGGTACTGCCCGCGCAGTTCGATCACTTCGGAGCTGGGCGAAGTCGCCTGGACCTGGCCCGGCTCGGGCTGGACGGTCTCGATCACATTGGCCAGCGGCAGCACGAAGCGCTGGTCGCCCAGGCGCACGATCATGCCGTCGAGGATCGCCAGAGTCAGCGGCAGCGCCATGGTGAAGGTCGTGCCTTCGCCCGGCACCGAGTTGATCTCCAGCCTGCCGCCCAGCGCCTCGACGTTGGAGCGGACCACGTCCATGCCGACGCCGCGACCCGAAATGTTCGAGATCGTCTCCGCGGTGGAGAAGCCCGGCGCGCAGATCAGGCCGTCGATCTCCTCGTCGGAAATCGGTACGTCGGCGGAAATGATGCCGCGCTCGATCGCCTTGGCGCGCACCCGCTCGCGGTTGATGCCGCGTCCGTCATCGCGCACGCGCACGATGATGCGCGCGCCCTTCTGCTCGGCGGACAAGTGGATCGTGCCTTCGGCGGGCTTGCCGGCGGCAAGGCGTTCCTCGGCGCTTTCGATGCCATGGTCCACTGCGTTGCGGATCATGTGGGTGAGCGGGTCGCCGATCTTCTCGATCACGCCCTTGTCCACTTCGGTCATCTCACCGATGGTTTCGAGCACGACCTTCTTGCCGGTCTCGGCCGAAAGATCGCGCAACATGCGGGGCACGCGCGAGAACGCCTGCTTGATCGGCTGTGCGCGCAGCGACATCACGTTGTCCTGGATCTGCCGCGTCAGGCGCGAGAGTTCCGGCAGTTCGACGCGTTCCTGGTCGGCAGGCGAGAGCCGGTCCGACAGGATCGAACCGCGGATCACCAGTTCGCCCACGAGGTTGAGCAGCTGGTCCAGCTTGGACAAGTCCACGCGGATCGACTGCGCCACTTCGACGTTGCCCTGGCGGGCTTCCGCCTTGGGCTTTTCGGCCTGGGCCGGTGCCGCTTTCGCAGACGCCGCCTGCACGACAGGGGCCGATACCGCCGGAGCAGCGGCCGCGGGCACCAGCGTCAGCATCGGCTCGGCCGGTGCCAGGTCAAGATCCGGCAGGGAAACGGGCAGTGGCTCGAATACGCCGAAGCCGTCGAAGTCCTCTGCGGCCGGTTCCTCGACCACCACCATCACCACGGCGGCGGCACGCTCGATCTCGATCAGCGAGTCCGGGGCCACGAAGTCGAAGCAGTCGCGGATGTCCTGTTCGGCCACGCTGCCGGGCAGGGTCAGGGTCCAGACGAAATAGCTGTCCTCGGGATCGAGATCGCGCAGGCCCGGAAGCGCGCCGGTATCGACGGCGGTGACCGCCGCGCCCATCTCTTCCAGTTCGCGGATGACCAGCATCGGTTCGCCGCCATTGGCCAGCGCGCCGCGCGAAGGGCCGAAGCGAACGGTCCATCCGGCAGGCTCCGCCGGTCCCGGAGAGGCGAAATCGTCCAGCTCGACCGCCACCGGCTCGAAGCCGAAGGGATCGAAGTCGTCGATCACCGCCGCGACCGGCGTGAAGCCGAAATCGTCCAACTCGGCCACCGGCTCAGGCGCAGCGACGACGGGCGAGGCCTGCGAGGCAGCGCCCTTGCTTTCCAGGATCGCGTCGAGCTGTTCCAGCATGACCGCGTCGGCCGGCGGCTCGGTGCCGCCCTGTGCCGCCGTGACATGATCCGAGAGGATGTCGAAGGCGCCCAGCATGGTCTGGGTCACTTCGCCGCTGGCGGGAATGCGGCCGGCGCGCACTTCGTCAAGCACGTTCTCGAAACGGTGCGAGAAGGCGAGCAGCGCGGCATGGCCGAAAGCGCCCGAACCGCCCTTGATCGAGTGGACGGCGCGGAACACGCCGGCGATCGTCTCGGACGAGACATCGCCTTCGGCCATCGCCGAAAGACCCTGTTCGGCCACGGCAAGACCTTCGGCGCACTCCTCGAAGAAGATGCCCTGGATTTCGTCGAGTTCGTCGCTCACGGGCAGACGCGGCGGACAGCCGCTCCCAGCTTGGCGGCTTCGAACGGCTTGGTGATCCAGCCCGTGGCCCCAGCTTCGCGGGCGCGGGTCTTCTTCTCGTCCGAGAACTCGGTGGAGAGCACCAGGATCGGCGTGCCGCGGAATTCGGGCACCGAGCGGACCGCCTCGATCAGTTCGAAGCCGTCCATCTTGGGCATGTTGATATCGGTGATGAGCAGGTCGGGCTTCACCTCGTGCATGCGCTCGAGGCCGTGCTCGCCGTCATCGGCCGCTTCCACGCGGAAGCCCTGCGCGGCCAGCGAGGCCTTCAGAAGCATCCGCATCGAGGCGGAATCGTCGACGGTCAGGATGAGTTTGCTCACGACGGGAATTCCTCTTCAGATAGGCCGACGGCTTCTGCCAGTCCGCAGGCCTGCACGCGCTCGACGAAGGCCGTGCTGGGATTGACGATTTCGAATTCGTGGCCGGCGTCCAGCGCCTCGGTGCGCGCGGCGACCAGGAGTTGCAGCACGGCCTGGCCCACCGTCTCGACCCGGCTGGCGTCGATGTTCATCGCACCTTCGAAGTCGCAGGCCAGGACCATGCGGACGCGCAAGTCCTCGGCCGTCACGGTGGAGCCATGGACCGGCAGTTGCAGCGCGCGGTCCTCTCCGGCGAAATCCGCGGCAGCGGCGTCCAGTCCGAACTCTTCGAACGGCACGGGTTCAGGCAGGTTTGGCATTGAGCTGATCCTTCACTTCGTCGAGCGCGGTCTCGAGCTGCGTGAACGAAGGGGCATAGGGAGACGGCGTCATGCGGCGCGCAAGCTCGATGGCCACTTCGGTCGGCTGGCCCTGCGCGTGTCCGACGATCGCGGTCTTGACGATGAGGTAGGGCTTGAAATCGGAATCGATGATCTGCTGCAGCTTCTGCGCGATCGGCCCGACCAGGCAGTAGGCCAGCAGCACGCCCAGGAACGTACCGACCAGAGCGCCGCCGATCATCGCGCCGAGGATCTCGGTGGGCTGGTCGATCGAACTCATGGTCTTGATGACGCCCAGAACGGCGGCGACGATGCCGAGGGCAGGCAGGCCGTCGGCCATCATCTGCAGCGCGTGCTGCGGGGCCAGTTCCTCGGCATGGTGGCGCTCGATGTCACCTTCCATCGCCTCGGCCAGCTGGTGCGGGTCCTCGAAGTTGACGGTCATCATGCGCAAGTAGTCGCAGATGAACTCGATCAGCCCCTCGTCCCCCAGCAGGCGGGGATAGCGCATGAAGATGCTGCTTTCCTCGGGCGCGTCGAGATGCTTCTCGATCGAGTTCGCGCCTTCCTTGCGGAAAGTGGCGAGCAGCGTGAAGAGCAGCGCCAGGAGATCGCGGAAGTCGACCTCGGTCCAGCGTCCGCCCTTGAAGACGCGCTGAATCCCCGCCCAGGTCTTCTTGACCGTGGTCATCGAGTTGCCGAGGATGAACGCACCCACCGCCGCGCCGGCAATGGCCAGCATTTCGTGCGGCAGGGCGTGAGCGATGACCATTATGTTACCGCCCGACATCAGGAAGCTGCCGAAGACGCACAGCAAGATGACGACGAGGCCGATGGCGTTGAGCATGAAGAAGATCCGCGATTGATGGCCGCAAAAGGTTACGGGGCCGAAGCCCTGCGTTAGTTATAGGATGCTCGGGCCGGGGGCGGTGCGGGGCGATGGAAATTAGGCGCAGCGATGCCCGGCGGCGTCCTTGCGTATCCGGCAGTGGCCCCGTCCCCGCTCGCCATCGCCAGGCGCCGCGAGGAAGACGGACTTAGGCTCCTCGGCGGTCCCGGATCGGGAACGCCGCGACGGCGCATCGCAAAACGGACCGCCCTGCGACCGCTCGGTGCGTCTTTGTCCTATATGAGGGAGGCGGACGTCCTTGCTGGAGCCATCATGTCACTCAATGCCTACCAACGCGTGCAACAGATCGCCGCGACGCCTCGCCGGAACGAATACCGGCTGATGAGCCAGATCACCGGCGAAATGATCGCCGCACGCGATGCCGGCCTGCGCGGCGCACAGCTTGCGCCTGCGCTTCACCGCAATCGCCAGGCCTGGTCCACCTTCTCTTCGATGTGCGCGGGCCAGGGCAATCAACTACCGGACGACTTGCGCGCGCGGATCATCTCGATCGGTCTGTGGGTGGACAAGTATACGTCGGAAGTCATTACAGGCCATGACACCATCGACGATTTGATCGTGGTAAATCGCGCGATCATAGAAGGACTTGCAAACGAGAACGGTACTGGCAACTAAGGAAAATCACTTAACGATTTCCTTCATCTTTTTTAGAAAAGATAATCAAGCGCTTATTCGTCTGCCACCGGAAAGCACCGGATTGCCATCTCGACCGTCTATTTACAAAGATGCGTAAAGCTCTATTTGCCCGTTCGCCTTGAAGCCAAAGTGCAAGGCGCAATAAGCGGGTCGGAATGCAGGAATTGAATCCACCGCCGCAGCGCTTGGGCGGGTCGCTTCCTGTCGGGATGGCACCGGCCATTCCCGCCCTCGTCCTCGCGGCCCAACTTGTCTGCGCCATCGTCCTTTGCGGCTGGGCTTTCGGCATGCCGGGCCTTGCCGGAATCGGCACGGACGGCTTCCTCATGCAGCCGCTGACGGCCGTGGGCTGCAGCGCCATCGGCATCGGTATCCTGCTCGGCGCCGCCTCCCGGCACAGCGCCGCACGATGGGCCATGGCCATACCCCTCGTCATAGGATGTTCCTCGCTCATCCAGGAATGGGCAGGCGTCTCGCTCGGCATGGACCGCCTGCTGTTTGCCGACAGCGTCCTTCACCAGACCCGGCCCTACCCCGGCCGCCCCGGCGTGCTGCCCGCGCTCGGCCTCGTGCTGCTGGCTCTTTCCGCGCTTTCCCTCGGTTCCTCGCGCCGCGCCCTGCGCCGTCTCACCGTGGTCTTCGCCTGCATCGCCATCGCCGTCGCCGCGATTTCGGGTACGCTGCTGCCGCTGGGCATCAGCACGCCGGGCCCGGAGACCCGCCACGCGCTCATGTCCGTGCCGACGGCCGTGACGATCTGCCTGCTCGCGGTGGGCCTCATCGCCCTGCGCCGCCAGAGCGCCTGGCCGCGGCAACCCGATTGCGGGTTCGGCTCCGCCACTCTCCAGGCCTGCCTGCTGCTCTGCGTCTCCCTGCCGGTCGTCTCCGCGCTGGCGCATTTCTGGGTCGAGCGCTCAGGCGCGGTCTCTGCCGAGATGATCGAGATCGTCCAGGCCGTGGCCCAGGTGGCCCTGTCCTGCGGCCTGATCGCCTGGGCCTGGATGCGCATCGCCCGCGAGAGCGGCGCCCGCTGGGCGGTGAACCTCGCGCTCGATTCCGCCCCCGTCGCCATCACCGATGTCGACGGCAGGATCCTGCGCTGGTCGGCCGGCTGCGAGCGCCTTTACGGCTGGACCTCGGAGCAGGCACTGGGCCGCTTCCAGCAGAAGCTCACCGGCACCCCGCCGATCGCCACCAGCGACATCGAGGCGCTGCTCGCCGGCGCCCGGCAGGAGCGCGAAGTGACCGCCTACCGCAAGGACGGCACCATGCTGCGCGTCCTGCACAGCAGCCAGGCCGTGCAACCGCGCTCCGACATCGCGCCCATGGTGGTCCATGCCATGACCGACATCACCGCCCGCACCCGCGCCGAACACGCCATGCTCGCCAGTGACGCGCGCCTCTCGCTGGCGGTCGACCTCCACGAACTCGGCATCTTCGAATGGTCGCTTGCCACTGACCGCTTCGTCTTTCACGGCCATGCCGAGCGCCTGTTCGGGCTGGAGCCCGGCCTGTTCGACGGCGGGATCGACGCATGGAAACGCCATCTGCGCCAGACGTTCGGAACCTCCTTCCGCATGCCCGGCCCGCCCGAAGCCTGGAGCGCGGGCCGCTACGGCTTCCGCCTGGTCGCGGTGGAGGCAGGCGTCGTCAAAGTCGTCGAGGGAACCGCGCATATCCACCGCGGTCCGGGCGAAAACGATGTCTCGATGATCGGCATCGTGATGGATGCCACCCAGCGCGAACAGCATGCCGAAATGCTGAAATCGCGCGAATCCGAACTGCGCTCGATCCTGGAAACCGTGCCGGAGGCGATGATCACCATCGACGGGGGCGGGCAGATCCGCTCGTTCTCGACCACGGCCGAAACGCTGTTCGGCTATGCCGCGGCCGAAGTCCTGGGCAAGGACGTGCGCCTGCTGCTGCCGCGCTATGTCCGGCCCTCCACCGACCCGGCGCTGCCCGGCCAGGGCAATCCCGCGATCACCAGCATCACCGCCGGCCTCGACCGCAACGGCAACGAACTGCCGATCGAAATCGCGGTGGGCGCGGCCAATGTGGGCAACGAGCGGATCGCCATCGCCTTCATCCGCAACTTGCGCGAGCAGATGGCCACCCAGGCCCGCCTCAACGAACTGCGCGAGCAGGTGCTCCACGCCTCGCGGGTCAGCGCCATGGGCGAGATGGGCGCCGGCCTGGCGCATGAGCTGAACCAGCCGCTGACCGCCACTTCCAATCTGCTGGGCGCCATCGACCTGGCGATGGCGCGTGGCGGCGATCCCGAGCAGGTCCGCTGCATGCTGGAACTGGCGCGCCAGGAAGTGCTGCGCGCCGGCTCCATCATCCGCCGCATGCGCGCCTTCGTTTCCAAGGGCGAGCTGGAAATTCGCGCCGAGCCGCTGGACGAGGTGATCGCCGAAACCCTGCAGCTTGCGCGCTCGCGCAGCCGGGTACCGGGGGTCCGTCTCAGCTATCGCCCCAGTGTCGTGGCTCCATCCATCCTTGCCGATCGCATCCAAATGCAGCAGGTGCTGGTGAACGTCCTCAACAACGCCTTCGACGCGCTCGCGGGCCTCAACGACAGGCTGCCGGAAATCACTCTTTCAACCCGCCAACTGAACGATGGCCACATCATGATCAGTGTTATCGACAACGGCCCGGGCTTGCCCGAAGCCATCATAAACCGCCCCTTCGAGGCCTTTTCGTCTACCAAGACGACGGGCATGGGGCTTGGTCTGTCGATCTGCCGCCGCATCGTGGAAGCGCATGGCGGGCGCTTCTCCTTGCGGAACGTCCCCGATGGGGGCGCGGCGGTCGAATTCACGCTGCCCAGCTACAGCGAGCTGGAGCTCAGGGCAGGATGACGTCGCGGCGCATCTATATCGTCGATGACGACCTGGCCGTACGCACTTCGCTCGAATATCTGCTGTCGATGATCGGGGAGAGCCGGATCAGCTGCTTCGATTCCGGGGACAGCTTCCTGGAAGCGGCGCCCTTGCTGGAGCCGGGCTGCCTGCTGCTGGATTTGCAGATGCCGGGGGCGTCAGGGCTGCAAGTGCTCAGCACGGTGGGCGGGCGGCCGACCCGGTTCGTGCCGATCGTGCTCACGGGGGAAGGCGACGTCTCCGTGGCGGTACAGGCGATGAAGCTCGGTGCGATCGACTTCATCGAAAAGCCCTGCGACCATCTCAAGCTGATGAACGCGGTGGAATCCGCTTTCACCCAGCAGGCCGTCTCGACCGCGGAAGAGCGGCGCAAGGAAAAGGCGATCTCGCTGCTGGAGCAGCTTTCGCCGCGGGAGCTGGACGTGCTCAAGGGCCTGATCGACGGGCAATCGAACAAGATCATTGCCCATGCGCTCGACATCAGCCCGCGCACGGTGGAAATCTACCGCGCCAAGCTGATGGAAAAGCTGCAGGTGCGCAGCCTTTCCGAAGTGCTGCGCATCGCCTTTGCGGCGGGCCTCGTGCCGATGGATTGACCGGGCCTTTCGAAAGTCCGCCGCGCGTCTCGGATGCTCGGGCGGCGGCTTTCGCGATACCAGGGATGCCCCGCCCGGCTCAGGAGAGAGGCCGGACGGGGCAGGTCCACAGGGTACGCCGGTTATTCTTCAGAAGTCGAAATAGAGATCCACGTAGCCGTATCGGGTGTCGCCGGTCTGCGGGGCATTGGGCGCGTCCTTGAGGAAGCCGCCCTTGGCGAGATAGGCCACGCCCGTGTCGACCCGCAGCACGTCCGGGATCAGGGTGCGCCGATAGCGGGCTTCCACCTGGTTGCCGGCAAAGCTGCCGCTCCGCCCGGACACGTCCTTCACGCCGGTGTTGGAAAAGGCATCGGTCTTGGAATCCAGCCAGAGCGCGCGGTACATTACCATCACGTCCGACTTCTTGTCCGGCTTCACTTCAAGCCGCGCGCCGCCCGAAATCGTGTTGAAGCGGCCAACCGCGCCGTAGAGCCCGGTCGGGCCGAAATCGAACCGCCGGGCGCCGAACAGCGTGTCGAAGCGGTTGTAGGTCCCCGCCTTGGAACGGTCACCGCTGGCGATGTCGAAGTCGAGCGAGACGCGCGGCTTCCATCCGCCGGCGAACGTGTTGCCCGCTTCGGCGTGGATGAAGTAGGCCGAGACGTCCAGGTCGGCCCGGTCGGTGGGCGCGGTCGTCGCCCGGGTGCGGCCGAACTGGTAGGCACCCTCGACATCGTAGTCCAGATGGCCAACCTTCGGCGCGCGATAGGCACGCAGGCCCGGCGTGAAGATGTGGCGGTTGCGGGTCGGCCGGTCGGCGCTGTCGCGTTCCGCCAGGCCATAGCCGTAGACTTCCAGAGAGCCGCCGAACACGCCGGCCTTGGTCAGCGAGCCGCCATAGAACTGGAGGTCCGTGGTCTCTTCGTCACGCTTCACCGAATTGTCGTGGATGCCTTCGGAATCATCGGGCAGGCGCAACTGCGGCATCGTCCAGAGCAGGGTCAGCTGGTCTCCGCCGCGGCCCTTCCACTGGAAATTGACGCCCGTGAAGGCGTTGGTGCTGTTGCGGAATGACTGGCGCGCCACCAGGCGGCGCGATCCCAGGTTCATCGTGAAGCGACCCGCCGTGAGCTGCGCCTTGGAACCGCCGCCCATGCCGAAGTCCAGCCCGACATAGGCCTGGACCATTTCCAGTGCATCGACTTCGCCGGTGCCCGCGGAGGAATTGGACTTCTCGCCATAGGCGCGGGCGTCCCAGAGTTCGCCGCCGACCCGCCAGGGCCCGCCATCGTATTCGACCAGGAGCGAGGTCTTGAGGGAGAACATGGCGTCGTCCTCGGCCGCGGTGGGACGGAACTGTCCGTCGATCCCTTCGACGCGGGCGCGGACTTCGCCCTTGATGGTCAGCCCTTCCGGCGCGCCGACCGCGGTTTCCAGCAGGCCGTCGGCATGGGCAGTGCCGGTATGTAGGACGAGCAGCAGACCGCCGCCCATCATGCCCAGCAGCGCGCGGGCGCGCCAGGATTGCGGACCGAAATTCCAGTCCTTGCGGACCGGGTCGAACAGGCAGGCACTCATCACGATCTCCCGAAGTAGCGGTCCATTATAGGATAATGACCGCAACCGTAGGCGACCGGATCCCGGTTTTCGCCCTCAGCCCTGTCCAATTTTCCTGGCAGCTTCAAAGCACACCCGGCAACGATGAAAAAGCCCCTTGCGCCGGGTGGAGCGGGGGGTGAAGCGGCCCCGCATTACAAGGCCGCTGCGAAGTCTCTGGATCAAGCCGGGACACGCGCGATACGCGCATTTCCCGGCGGCGGCGCCCCAGGTCGCGCCGGCGCGCTCAGTGCGCGGCGGCCGGCGCCAGCATCGACTGACGGTATTCCGCCATCATCGTGAAGCGCGGATCGGCCACGGCCAGGTCGCTCATGGTCTTGGCGGCGCGCTTGGCGATCTGGCGCACGCGCTCCTTGGCCACGCCGTTTTCATCGTCCGCCGTCTCAAGCGCGGTCATCTCGAAGAGACGGCCTTCCACGACCTTGCGGTTGTGCTCCAGGCGCTCTTCCAGTTCCGCCAGTTCGGTGGGATCGAGCATGGACTTGCCGGTGCGCCAGACCGAGCGGCGCGTGCCGGCCTCGGCACGGGGCGCCTTCTTGGGCTGAGCCTTGCGGCGGATGCGCTCCACGCCGATGTTGCGCAAGTGATCGACATAGCTGTCGGTCAGCGAGGCCATGGCCTGACGGGCAAGATAGTCCGAAGCGCCCGATTCCGTGCGGCCCAGGGCATCCTCGTCCTCGATGGAGGCCACGATCGACTGACCCTCGCCGTCCTCGCCCCCGGCGATCGCGTCGAGCGATACAGTGACCGCCTCGACCTTCTTGGCGGAAGGACGCTGGTCGGTCATCAGGCGGAAGCGCAGGCTCTGCAGCTCGCCGCGGATCTGCCAGTTCACGAAAGTGGTGAACTGCGCCTTTTCGGGATCGTAGGCCTGGATGCCGCGGTGCACCGCGATGGCGCATACCTGCTCGGCGTCGTCCCAATGGGCGACCAGACCGTACTGGCGGATGAAGTGGCGGATGCGCGGCGCGATCAGCTTGATGATCTGCGCGAAGGCGCGGTCCACGAGCACGCGTTGACGTGCGGACTGCGGCTGGCCATCGGCCGGCATGTTCGCTCTGACGGCGGCGACCGCGGCTTCCAGAGCGATTGTGATCTTCGACATGTTGAACCCCCGGTTAGAGAGGAGCCTCGGGCGCCCATCGCCGCTGCTCCACTTCAACAAGACCTGTTGTCTCGTGAATTTCTGAACGCGAGGTTAATCCTATAAACGTGTTTCCTATATTTCCTATAATTTTTTTCACTTCGTCGGGAACCAAGTGCATTTTGCCGTAATATCAGCCCGCGAAACGGTCCGGACGGATGTTGCGGCCGACATAATCGAGCAGCCAAGAACGGTGCGCAGCCGTTGCGCTGCCCGCCATTTCGATGCGGCGATTCGCACTGGCGGTGCCGACCTGGGCATTGAGCAGGGTGCGCGCGCGGTCGGGAGAAAGCCCGCCCTTCAGGAAACGCACCGCATCGCCCAGGCCGAGATGGTGGCCGAGATAAGCTGCCTGCGCGACTTCGACCACGTCTCCGCCGATCCGCACGCCCGATCCGCGCAAGGCGTCGAGGTTGGTGCGGGCATAGTCCGCAATCGTCTCGATCGCGGCCTGGGGATCGTAGCGCAGCGCCAGCAAGGCACCGCGGCTCTCGCCGCGAACGTGCCCGCGCTCGTTGAGCCAGCCGTTCTGCTGGGCCATGGCATGAAGCCAGGTACCCTGGCGCTCTGCCTGCCCTTCCCAGGTCCGGTTGAGAAACTGGCCGAGCCCGGCAGCGCTGGATCGCGGGTTGCGCGAATAAGGGAGCCACCGGCCATCGGAGCCTTTCGCCGCCTCGGCATTCACGATCGTGGCGAGTGCCGCCGCCGGAATGCCGGTGCGCGAAGCCGCCGTACCGAGCGCACCGGCGTAGCGGGCATTGGGCCCTTCCTGCATGGCCAGGGCGCCGCTTGCGTCATCGTTGCGGCCGCCCCTGCCCTCGCCGCTGTCGCGCCGCGCCTCGCGGTCCCAGCCGCCGGCAGCCGATCCGCAGGACGGATCCTCCACCGGAGCCTTGGGCATGGCCGGATCGGCCACGGAGGCCTGTCCGCTCGCCGCTCTGGTGCGTTCGTCCAACAGGGTGAGCAAACCGTCCAGTCCCAGCGGGTCGGAACGCTTGTCGGCCAGTCCTCTCGACTGCGTGTCGTCTCCTCCGCCCAGCGCCGCACGCCAGAGCCGGCCCGACAGTTCGCTGCGGGCCTGGCTGTAGATCAGCTGCGCCTTCTGCGCCGGCGTCATGCCCTGGAGGCTGCCGGCCTGAGCGCCATGGGCGGTTGCGCCCTCGATCATCACGAGGTCTCGCGCCGAACGGCGCGGCGGGCCTTGATGAAGGACATGGCGGCGAAGTCGTCGATCCCGGCCTGCTCGGCATTGGCGAGCACCCGCTCGGCGTCCTGCCGGTAGCCGTCCGCGGCCGTCTCGATGGCGCGGAACGTGCCATAAGCATCGACCGCCTGATCGCGCAGCTCGTCGAGCCGGGCCTTGAGCTGCACCTGGCGGACCGTCAGCAGCCGGCGCTCGCCGCGCATCCGCTGCAGATAGGCGTGCGAGCAGACCGCCAGATCGCCGGCCGCCAGATCGGCCTCGCGGCTCATCGACACGGCCACGCGGTCCCGCGCCTTTTCCACTTCGCCCAGCACACCGGACTGGTTGCTGATCGCCGCGCTCATTTCGTCGATCTCACGCTGCTGCACGCGCAGCGCGGCGTCATAGGGTGTCTTCATCCGGGACCTCCATCAGCGCCGCCAGCGCGTCGAAACTCTCCTGCGCGAAACCGCGATCCTGCTTGCCCTGCTTGAGCAGGTCCTCGATGCGCGGGGCCAGCGCCACGGCACGATCCACTTCCGCGCTCGACCCGGCGCGATAGGCACCGAGGCGGACCATTTCTTCCATGTCCTTGTACGTCGCCATCTCGCGACGGGCGGCCAGGCGGATATGGTTTTCCTCCTCGCCCAGGCAGTGCGGCAGGGTTCGCGAGACGGACTTGAGCACGTCGATCGCGGGATAGCGCCCACGTTCCGCAATCTGGCGGGTAATGACGATGTGACCATCGAGAATGCCGCGGACGGCGTCCGCCACCGGCTCGTTATGATCGTCGCCGTCGACAAGCACGGTGAACAGGCCGGTGATCGCGCCCTGCCCCGGAAGCCCGGGCCCGGCGCGCTCCAGCAGGCGCGGCAGTTCGGCGAAGACGGTGGGCGTGTAGCCCTTGGTCGCGGGCGGCTCACCGCTGGCCAGGCCGATCTCGCGCTGCGCCATGGCGAAACGGGTGACCGAGTCCATCAGGCACAGGACATTGAGCCCCTGGTCGCGAAAATGTTCGGCCACGGTCAAGGTGGTCCATGCCGCCTGGCGGCGCATCAGGGCGGGCTCGTCGGAAGTGGCGACCACCACGACGCTGCGGGCCAGGCCTTCCTCGCCGAGGTCGTCCTGCACGAATTCCTGAACCTCGCGCCCGCGCTCGCCGATCAAACCGATCACGGCGACATCGCACTCGGTCCAGCGCGCCAGCATCGACAGCAACACCGACTTGCCCACGCCCGAGCCTGCAAACAGGCCGAGCCGCTGGCCGCGGCACAGCGGCGCGAAAAGATCGAGCGCGCGAACGCCCGTGGAAAGCCGCGAGCCCACGCGCGCACGCGCCGAAGCGGGCGGCGGCGAGGCCTTGATCTTGCGCAGCAGGGCGCCCTGTTCGAGCGGCCCCTTGCCGTCGACCGGGCGGCCGAGGCCGTCCACCATGCGACCGAGCCAGGCGCTCGATGGGCGCAAGGCGAACTGGCTGGCGGAAAGGTCTGCGCGCGATCCGGAGGCGATGCCCTGCGGCTCGCTGAACGGCATGCAGTGTGCAATGCCCCGGTCCAGTCCGGTGACTTCCGCCTCGACTTGTCCGGTCGGCGAATTCAGCGTCACGCGGGAGCCGATCTGCGCCGCGCCCGAAAGGCCCTCGACCTCGATCAGGGCGCCGCGCACGGCCACGACCCGGCCATAGCGTTGGTCGGGGGTAAGCAGGCGAAGACCTGCAGCGGCGGCGGCGAGACTGGCCATCGGAGGAGCGCTTCTTCGCGTCAGGCGGCCGGCGTGGCCGCGATGGCCGAGGCCACCTCCACGACGGGCGCGGCTTCCACCGCCGGTGCAGGTTCGGCAGGTGCCGGCTTCGGCGCCACCACGATGCGCGAAAGCGCGTCGGATTCGTAACCGATCAGCCAGCGGCAGTCGGCCAGGGCATTATAGAACTGGCCGGTCGCCACCTTCTGGGCGAAGCGGATGCAGACGGCCTTGGCCTCCGCGGTCTCCAGCGCCAGCATCAGCGCTTCCAGCCGGGCCAGCAGCACCTGCTGGTGCCGCGAAAGGTCGGCCGGGTCGATATAGGCCATCATGCAGGCGAAATAGAGCTGCCGAGCCGGAGAAGTCGCTTCCTCCGGCTTCATGACGTCGCGTCCGCGCAGGATGGTGGCCTCGTTCTCCACGACGAGATCGGTGCGGCCGACAGCGCGCAGAACCGCGCCGTTCACGATCACCGGCTCTCCGTTGCGAAGCGAAATACGAAGTGTCATGTCAATTGCCCCCAAGACATCTGCATCAGTTATAGGATGACTGAGACAGGTCCGTGGCGAAGCGCCATAAATTTTCGTGCGCCTGCGAACGCGGGCCGCGCCATTCTTCCTACAATGCCTCTGTTCGGTGGCCGGTACGCCACTTTTCCCGGCCGACACGCACAGGAGAATGAAATGAGCCTTTATTCAGCTCTTTACGCCGGCGTTTCCGGCCTCGGCGCGCAGGCGAGCGCCATGGCCACCGTCGCGGACAACATTACCAACGTCAACACCATCGGCTACAAGGGCGTTTCCGCCCAGTTCCAGACGCTCGTCACCGATGGCAAGATGAAGAGCAGCTATTCGGCCGGCGGCGTCACCGCCGCGCCCAAGGCGCTCATCTCGAAGCAGGGCCTGCTCCAGGCTTCGAGCAGCCTGACCGACATCGGCGTCGACGGCGCCGGCTTCTTCGTCGTGCGCTCCAGCTCGGATACCAGCGGCCAGATTTCCTATACCCGCGCCGGCTCCTTCACGCCCGACGCCGACGGCTATCTGCGCAACACGGCCGGCTATTACCTGACCGGCTGGCCGCTCGACGCCAACGGCAGCTATACCAACAATGGCAGCATGAACTCGCTGGAACCGATCAAGCCGAATTCGCTGACCGGCGCCGCCCAGCCCACCACCAAGATTTCCATGCGCACCAACCTGGACTCGACGGCCGCCGAACTGGCGGGCGGCAGTGCAGGCTACGTGCGCGGCTCGATGGCATCGGGCGCGGTCGCGGAGCAGTTCTCCCGCCCGATGGAAGTCTATGACGCGCAGGGCACCTCGCACAGCCTGACCTTCAACTTCGTCAAGACCGGCCCCAACGAGTGGGTTGCAGAAATCTCCGGCACGCCCGGCGAAATCACCAGCTCGAACGGCACCGGCATCACCGATGGCGTCCTGGCCAGCGGCGTGGTGAAGTTCAATCCCGACGGCAGCCTCGACCTGGCCGGTTCGGACCCCTCGCTCTTTGCCAACCTGGACATCGGCTGGGCCAATGGCGCCGGTTCGACGCCGATCACCCTCGGCCTCGGCACCAACGGCGGCCTTGACGGCCTGACCCAGTTCGGCAGCGATTCCGCCCTGCTTTCATCGAGCGTCAACGGCGGCGTGCTGGGCACCGTGTCCTCGGTGGAAATCTCGGACACGGGCATCGTCAGCGCCGTCTTCGACGACGGCACCACCCGCGCGATCTACCAGCTGCCGATCGCCACCTTCCAGAACCCGGACGGCCTGACCCGCATCAGCGGCAATGCCTACGTCGCCTCGGCCACTTCGGGCAACGTCGCGATCAACCAGCCCGGCGCCCTTGGCGGCGGCTCGATCTCGGCCGGTACGCTGGAAGCCTCGAACGTCGATCTGGCGGCCGAGTTCTCGAACATGATCCTCTTCCAGCGCGCCTACAGCGCCTCGTCGAAGATCATCACCACGGTCGACGACATGCTTCAGGAAGTCAGCAACCTGAAGCGCTGATCTCGGCCCTTACCCTCAAGACCTTCCCTCTCCCGGCGATATTTTCAGGAAGACCAGCACCGTGTCCCTCAACCAGATACTCAATTCCGCCATGTCCGGCCTTTCGGCCTCGCAAGCCGGAATGCAGACGGTCTCCAACAATATCGCCAACGTCAGCACGGTGGGCTACGCCCGCCAGAAGCCGACGCTCTCCACGGCAGTGGCCGGAGGGAAGGTCAACGGGGTCGTGGTCGGCGAACCTTCGCGCGTGGCGGACAAGTTCCTGGAGAACGCCGTCTACCAGCGCGCGGGCAACGCCGGGCGCAGCGAGGCGGCTGCCACTTACCTCGACCGTCTCCAGTCGCTGCTCGGCGCCACCGATTCCAAGTCCGGCATCGCGTCGAGGCTGACCGCCCTTTCCACGTCGGTATCGCAGATCGCCAGCCTCCAGGGCTCGGCGCAGTCGATCGCGCTGTTCACCGGCAACGTGTCCGACACCATCGACAGCCTGAACCAGCTCCGGGGCGACGTCTCCAACCTTCAGGCCGATGTCGAGAGCGAAGTCTCCGACACGGTCGAGCGCACGAACGTGCTTCTCAAGAAGATCCACGACCTCAACAGCGAAGTCGCCCGGCTCCAGGGCCTGGGCAAGAGCGTGTCCGGCCCGGCCGACGAGCGCATGTCCGCGCTGGAGGAACTCAGCGGCCTCGTCGACGTGACCGTGCGCGAACAGAGCGACGGCCGCGTGACCATCGACACCGCCTCGGGCCAGGTCCTGCTCGACAAGCGCCTGCGCCAGCTCAGCTATCCTTCCGGCGCCGCGTCCTCGCAGGCGACCTATCCGGCGATCGACATCCGCTTCGCGTCCGACAGCGGCGTGATGGGCGCTTCCACCGGCGAGAAGATCGATTCCACCGCCGTCGGCGGCAAGCTGGGCGGACTGCTGGACATCCGCGACCGCGCGCTGCCCAATTTCTCGGAACAGCTGGGCCAGCTGTTCAGCGGGCTTGCCGAGACGCTGAACAAGGTTTCCAACGCGGGCACCACCCTGCCCCCGCCGAACACGATGACCGGCGAGCCGAACGGCCTGATCGGCACGGACCGCCTGGGCTTCACCGGGAAGGCCACGTTCGCGGTCGTCGGCAAGGACGGCACGCTGGTTTCCAAGACGACCGTCGACTTCGATGCGCTGGGCCCCACGGCCACCGTCGATGACGCCATTGCCGCGATCAACGCCGGCCTCTCGCCCGACGGCACCGCGAGCTTCACCAACGGCGTCCTGTCGATCGGCGCCGCATCGAGCGCGAACGGCATCGCCATCGCCCAGGACCCCGACAGCCCGAGCGACCGCGCTGGCGTGGGCTTCTCGCAGTTCTTCGGCCTCAACAACCTGATCCGCTCGGACACGAGCGCATTGGCGCCTTCAGGCTTCACCGCCAGCGATCCCCACGGCTTCGGCACCGGCGAGACCGCGCAGATCGTCCTGCGCGATCCCACCGGCAAGGTCCTGACCCAATATACCCTCACCGGTTCCACCGGATCGACCTGGGGCGACCTGGTGGGCGAACTCAACGCCAGCCCGCTTTCCGCCTATGGCAGCTTCGAACTCGACGACCGCGGCCGCATCCAGTTCAACACCAATGCGGCAAGCTCGGGATCGACGATCTCGATCCCTTCGGATTCGACCGACCGGAACGGCACCGGCCTGTCCTTCTCCTCGCTTTCGGGTCTCACCGGCGCGGCGAGCGGCCTCGCTTCGGCCGAAGTGCCCGCCAGTCTGCTGGCGGACACCACGCGGCTGCCGCTGGCCCAGCTCCAGCTGACGGCCGCGGTGGGCGAAAAGGCCATCGGCTCGGGCGACATCCGCAATGTCTCCGGCTTCGTCGACGCGCTTTCCGGCGCGGTCGATTTCGGCAAGGACGGCAGCCTCACCATCGGCACTTTCGCCAACCGCCTGCTCGGCAGCGCCGGTTCGCAGGCCTCGCTGGCGCTGACCAATTACAACGACGCCTCCTCGCGGCTGAGCGACGCGCTCGACCGCCGCGATTCCTTCTCCGGCGTCAATGTCGACGAGGAACTCGCGCAGATGGTGATCCTGCAGAACAGCTATTCGGCCGCGGCACGCGTGATGACCACGGCCTCGGACATGTACGACACCCTGATCGGCATGCTCCGCTGAGTTAGAGAGAGGATACGAAGATGACCCGCGTAGCCACCATCCCCCTGCAGCGCACGCTTGCCAGCGCCATCACGCGCTCGCAGGAGAACCTTGCCACCAGCCAGCTGCAGTTGACGTCGGGCAAGAAGGCCACCGACTATGCCGGCCTCGGCCTCGATGCCGTGCGTACGCTCTCGGCCCGGTCGATGCTGGCCCAGCAGGAATCGTACAAGGACAATGCCGGCCGGGTCTCGACCACGCTGTCGCTCTACGATGCCAACCTCAACCAGGTCGATTCCTCGCTGTCGGATCTCAGCACCCAGCTTCTGAGCGCAATCGGCACCGGGGATTCGCCGGGGCTTCAGGCCGCCATCGAAAGCGCCTTCGGTGACTTGCGCACCGCGCTCAACGCCAACGAAGGCGGCATTCCCCTCTTCGCCGGCTCGCAGACCTCGGGCTCCCCGTTCCTGCCCAAGACGCTGCAGGACACCGTCGGCCTCGACGCCGCGGACGCCTTCGCCAACGACGACGTGCGCCAGTCGACCCGCGTGGGCGAGAACATCGAGCTTGAATACGGCATCGGCGCCAGCGACGTCGCCACCAACCTGATCCCCGCGTTCCGCACCCTGGCCGAGGCCGGTCCTTTCGGCGAGAAGCTGACGGATACGCAGAAGCAGGCCATCACCGATGCGCTGGCGCAGCTGGACACCGGCGTCACCGACTTGCGCAACGTCAACGCCACCAATGGCCGCAACCAGAACAAGATCGACAATCTGACCGACCGCGCGGACGACCGGATCAACTTGTTCAAGGAAGTGATCGGTTCGGTGGAAGACGCCGATCTCGGCCAGGTCGCGATCGACATCACGCAGCGACAGACCATCCTGGAAGCGAGCTATTCGGTCTTCGCCCAGCTCAATTCGATGTCGCTGGCCCAGTTCCTCAAATAAGCACCGGGCGGCAGCGCAGCGCATGAGAAAGGGCGCCGGGATCTCGATCCCGGCGCCCTTTTCCGTTCGGCAAAGCTCGGTTCGACGAAGCCGGGGCCGGCTTGCAGCGCGCCCCCGGCGCCGGTCAGCCCTTGGGCGCGGCGCTTCCGGGTGCGCGCTCCAGCAGGTCGGCAAAGTCGCCCGCCGGGCTGGCCGAGGGCATGGCCGCCATGGCCCGCGCCAGTTGCGGCCCGTTGCTTTCTGCCGGACGCCCGGTCAGCATCTCGAAGACGGGTGCGGAAGGCAGGCCCTGGAAGGCCGCGGCATAGCGCGCATGGAGGCCGGCAAGGCCTTCCTCGCGGCCCAGCATGGCCAGGGAGATGGCATGGCGCAGCACGACGGCCTGCGCCACTTCGTCCAGCCCCCGGCCCTTGGGCAGTCCACCGGCCGAAGCCTCGGCATAGCGGGACCAGTCGCGCTGCTTCCACAGGATCTCGGCGCGCAGGGTATCCGCATCGGGCACGTCCTGAAGCACGGCCATGGCCTCGTCGATACGGCCGATCTGGCTGAGCGCGGCGGCCTCCACGCGCTTGCGCGCGGCGATCATGGCATCGGGGAACGAGGGATCGTCCGACTTGCGCAAGGTTTCCAGCGCGCGGTCCGGGCGGCCCGCCAGGATGAACAGCGTCGCCACCCGCGCCGATAGCGGCCCGCGGGCAAGATCGCCCGCCCGCACGAAAAGCTGGTAGGTGAGCAAGTCGCCTGCACGTTCGTAGAGCCCGGCCTGCTGGAGCCGCTCGGCAAGATGGCTGGCCATGAGGTCTCCCTCGGCGCCGCCCGGTGCGATGTCGCGGTAATCCCAATAGAGCCCGGCCGCCTTGTCCAGCGGCAGCTTGCGCGCCGGGTCCAGCGCGGTCGTCAGCTTGGTCCGGAGGCCGGGCAGGAAGTCCGCCCCCTGCCGCGTCGCATCGTGGTAGCGGAACAGGGCCGCCCCCGCCGCCAGCGCGCCGGACAAGTCGCCCCGCGCATCGTAGAGCCGGTAAGTGAGGCGCAGGGCGCGCTCCTCGATGGCATCGCCCCGCCAGGCATAGCGGATCGCGTCGAGTCGCTTGAGCGCCGCTTCGGGGCCGACCGCCTTGTGAGCGACTTCGGATTCGATCTCGCTGAGGCGCGCGTCCATGCGCTGCTCCATCGTGCCCGAGCGCTCGACGCGGGCGAAGCGCAGGCGGGCCTGGTCGGCATGGCCCTGCGCCAGCTCGGCGCGGCCGCGATAGAGATTGGCCGCCGGATCGCGGTCAGGCAGCGGCGCCAGCCATTGCAGCGCCTTGTCCGGCGCCCCGCCTTCCACGCCGGCGCGGGCCGCCGCGAGCACGAAGGCCTTGGGCCGCGGCGTCTTGAGCGCGGACCTTGCGCAATCGAGCTGCTGCAGCGCCTGTTCCCCCAGCGCGCTCTGGGCCAGCGCCCGCAGACGCCAGGCACAGGCCTCGGGATTGGTACCGAGCCCGGGCGCGCCCAGCGCGGACAATGCCTCGGGATAGCGGCCCAGGAGCGTCAACGTCGCGCCTTGCGCCAGGCGGAAGGTATCGACCATCACCAGGTCCGGATCGTCCTGCCGCATCACTTCGAGCACGCCGAAGGCCTCGCCCCCGCGCTCCTGCCCGATCAGGCTGCGCGCGTAGTTCCAGCGCGCCTGCTGCCGTTCGGGGCGCGGTACGCGCGCCAGTCGGGTCCAGGCGTCGGCGTCGGAAATCCGGGTCCAGGCGGCCGGTCCCACGATCGCGGGCTGCTGCGCGAGATCGGCGGCGAAGCCGGGCAGGCGCGGCGCGGGCGGCAGCAACGCCGCCTTCGGCGCAGCAGCGCCCGGCGGCGTCAGCGACGCCTGCGCGGCAGGAGCAGGAGTGGGGGCAGAAGCGGCCGCAGAAGCAGGCAATGAGGCCAGCGGGGCGGCAGGCGGCGACGCTGCCGGGGCAGCGAGCAGCGCCGCGCCGGGGACGAGTGCGGCCGTGGCCAGCAGACGGGTAAGGATCACAGCAGGGCTCCGGGAAACAGGACCGAGGTCGCAAAGAGCACGCCGCCCAGCGCGCTGCCGATCAGGAACAACAGGACCGCCAGAGCCACCCAGAGCGCACCGCCGCTTTTGCCGGTCGCCATGGGGAGCGCCTCACCTGCACTTATCTGCGGTGCATCGGTGCGGCGGCGTCCCGGGTTGGGCACACCATTACCGGCTGCTCCACCGGCCTGCGGCGAGGAGGAGGCGTTCCCGTCCGGCGTTCCGGAAGAGAAGACCCTGACTTTCGCCGGGCGCCGATCGTCACTCATCTTAACCTGACTCCTGGGGTTTCGTTCTATTATAGAGGAACAAGCCGCCGGGCGGTCCGTCCTGGTCGGCCCGATCTGGAGTCTTCGATGCCGCGTTCCGCCCGTTCCCCCAGAGCCGCTAAGCTTGCCGCCCGGCTTGCAGCGCTGCTGGCCGCGAGCCTCGCGGCCACGGCGGTGACGACGCCGGCCCTGGCCGAAGCCAAGAAGCCCGACCCCCTGCCCCCGCCCGATCCCTCTTTCGTGGTGATGGAGCCGATCGACGCCCCGATCGTGGACAGCGGCCGTCTGGACGGCGTGCTCCACGTCTCGATCACGGTGAAGACGAAATCCGCTGCGAACGCCGCGGAACTGGCGAAGCGCATGCCCGAACTTCGGGCCGCCTCGCTGGCCGCCGCCATCGAGTTCGCCCGCCTCCATGCCTCCCCCTATACGCCCGTCAACGTCGCCCGGCTCTCCGCCATGATGGCGCCGCCGATCAAGCGGCTCGACAAGGGCATCGAGAAAGTGCTGATCGTGAAGGTCTCCGCCGACGAAGGCTGACGGCTTTCCCTGCCAGGCGTCCAGCAAACCAGGTCGTCCAGCAAAAAAGCCCCCGTCCGGACTGGACGGGGGCTTTTTCGTTCCTGCCTGGGGCGTCCTTACTGCGCCGGTGTCGCGGCGGGCGCTGCGGCCGGCTTGCCTGGGGCCGGCTTGCCTGCAGCCGGCTTGGCCGTGGCCGCCAGCGCCTGGGCCTTGCCGCGCTTCGCTTGCGGCAGAGGAGCCGGCGGCGCCTTGATGACCTTGCGGCCAGCCAGCGCCATGGACAGTTCCACGGCCGAACTCGGCGTCATGTAAGCCATGATCTGCGCGGTCGCACGCTCGCGCATGCGGCGGGCGACCTGCGCCTGCACTTCGATGTCGAGCTTCTCGAAAATCGGCGCGGCGCGCTGGGGCTTCATGGTCTGGTAGATGCGCGCCAGATTGTCATAGGGCATTTCCGGCTCGAGCGCACCGTTCTTGCCGCCCGTGGGCGCCGCCGCCGCGGCCTGGTTCTGCTGGGCCTGACCGGCAAGGCGCGATTCGCCGGCCTTGACCGCCTGCTCGCGCATTTCCAGCTTGCGCCGCTCGGCGGCCAGCACGCGGTCGCGCTGGACCGAAGCGTCCTGGAGCGAGGCGCCGAGACGCCCCGAATCTCCCTTGCCGCTGTCCACCGCAGGCGCGGCGAGGGCAATGGCATTGGCCACCGCCGCCACGCCGGCCACGCCGAAGATCAACCGGGAGGGCGTCACCAGCGCGCGCAGCGGAGCGAGCACGCCGGCCATCAGTCCCGAAGCCTCAGGGCGTGTCATGCAACCGCGCTTTCACGCGATGCGCGGGCGGCGGCGATGTCGCGCACGACGCCGGTGGTGTCGCCGCGGGTCACGTCGTTGATGGCGGCCGGAACGGCAACCTTGCGGCGCGAACGGGTGCGGGCCGGGGTGGGAGCGACGACCTTCTCGGCTTCGAGAATGCCGGCAACGACCTTTTCCGCGTCGCTGGACTTGGCTGCAGCAGCCTTGGGAGCGGTCTTGGCGGCCGTCTTGGGCTTGGCAGCGCGGGGCTTGCGGACGGCGCGCTTCTTCGGCGCCGCTTCCTCGACCTTGGGGGTCTGCGCGGCCGCATCCATGATGCGGTCGGCCACGGCATTGCCGATACCCACCATCAGGGTCAGCTCGTCGCGGATTTCCTCGGCCGCGGCAATGGCGCTGGCCTGGGCAGCGCCGTCAGTGGAAAGGACGCGCTTGAGATCGCCCAGCACGACGCGGGCCTGGCTGGTGGCGCGGTCGATCTGGGTCACGCTTTCGGAAATCTGGGTGTCGCGCAGCTGCTTCATGCGGCGCCCCATGCGGGCGCTCTGCACCAGCACGGATACGCAAAGCAGGATCAGCACGACATTGATCATGGTGGCGAAAGTCATTTCGGATACCCCTTGGAAATGTCGGTGGCCATGCGAATGGCGATATTGCTCGAACGCTGGCCGATATGCGCGCGGCCCAGCGGCACACCGCCGCACTGGACCTGAAGCGCATCGTTCGGGCTGTGGCTGAGGGCGATGGTCTGCCCCACCTTGAGAGTCATGACGTCGCGCAGGCTCATCTGCTTTTCGCCGAGCACGACGTCCACGGTGACTTCGGTATTGTAGAGTTCACTGGCCATATGCGCCGCCCACATGCGATCGCGGCCGAGCTTTTCGCCCATGAAGCGCTGCAGCAGCTTGTCGCGCACCGGCTCCATCGTGGCATAGGGCAGCAGCACCGAGAACTTGCCCCCGCGCCCTTCCATGTCGACACGGAAAGTGGCGACGGCAGCAATATTGCTGGGTCCGGCGATGGCGGCGAAGCGCGGGCTAGATTCCATGCGCTCGACCACCATGGTCACCGGCTCGATCGCCTCGAAGGCCTGCGACAGGTCGTCGAGAGCAAGCTGGACCATCTTGGCGACCAGCATCGTCTCGATCGTGGTGAAGGCACGCCCCTCGACCCGCATCGGGCGCGAACCCTTGCGGCCGCCGAGCAGCGCATCGACGACGGCGTAGATCAGCCCGGAATCGACCGTGACGACGCCGTAGTTCTCCCACTCGGTCACCTGGAACACGCCGAACATCGCCGGGAGCGCCACATGGTTCATGAATTCGCCGAAGCGGGTGGAGGTGATTTCCTCCAGGCTGACGTCGATCGCGTCCGAGGTGAGGTTGCGCATGCTCGTGGCGAAAGAGCGCACCATGCGCTCGCACACCACTTCCAGCATGGGCAGGCGCTCGTGGCTGATCACGTTGGACTCGATCATGGCCTTCAACCCGCTCTTGGGCTGGGTGGGCATGTCGCTGTCGAACCCGAACAGGGCATCGATACCGGCCTGGTCGAACATGTCGTCGTTGATCGCGCCCATCTTGGGCGGATCGGGGAGGACGAAGTCGTCGAAGTCGTCGCTCATTGCTGGACGAGGTCCTGGATCAGCACGTCCTTGACCATGCCCGCGCCGAGCGCCTGGGTGGCGCGCGTCATCATCTCTTCCTTGATGCGGAACACCGCGGCCGACCCGTTGAGATCGTCCGGGCGCAGCTCGCGCAGGAAGGGCTGCAGCGCATCGAGCACTGCCGGCAGCTTGTCCTTGACCTTGTCGGTCTTGCCGTCTGCCGCAACGATGATGAAGCGCAGCTTCAGGAAGCGCGCCTGGCTGTCACTGCCGCGCAAGTTTACGATCATCGGCGGCACTTCGATATAGGATGAAGACCCGGCTTCCCCCTCCGGCGCTTCCGCCGCGGCCTCGTGCTCGCCGCTTGCCTCGGCGCTGTCGCCGCCGCGCATGAACCACCATGCCCCGCCGCCGCCCGCAAGCAGCGCCAGGACCGCGGCCCCGCCGATCACCAGCATTTTCCGGCCGGACTTCTTGGGCTCCGGCACATCGACCGCCGTAATGTCGATCACGTCGTCGCTGGACAACTTTCATCCCCTTGGCTGTCGGGATGCGCGCTTCACCGAAATGGTGTCGGCGCATCCGCTTTCGCGATTTCGCCTCTATTATAGGAAAGCTACACGGCAAAATCTGCCTAGCGCCGAATATCTGGAACTTTTTCGCAAGGTGCTTGAATGGACGTCTCTTCCTTCGTTCTGCTGAGCCACGAGCAGGCCCTGCGCCGTCAGCTCGACATCACCGCCAACAACATGGCGAACACCAGTACCGTGGGGTACAAGCGCGAGCAGGCGCTGTTCCACGAATATGTCGAGACGGTGAAGGACGCTCCGGTGGAGGATGCGCGCAAGACCTCCTTCGTCCTGGATTTCGGCGCGGTACACGACACGTCGCAAGGCGCGTTCCAGTCGACCGGCAATGCGCTGGACGTCATGATCGACGGCCCCGGCTACCTCAATGTCGAGACTCCCGAAGGCGGCGTCGCTTATACGCGCGCGGGCTTCGTGAAGATCCTGAGCACGGGCGAACTGGCGACGTCGGGCGGCCAGCGGCTGCTGGACGAAAACGGCCAGCCGATTGCCGTGCCCACCGACCAGCTCAACCAGGTGACGATCACCGAGGACGGCTCGGTCATGGTGGGAGACGGCCCGGTCGGCCGCCTTGCCGTGACCAACTTCGCCGACGAGAACATGCTGGAGCCGCGCGGCGACGGCATGATGACCGGCACGAACGGCCGCATGCTCACGGCAGCGCAGACCAAGCTCAAGACCGGCGGGGTGGAAGCCTCCAACGTCGAGCCGATCACCGAGACCACGCACATGGTCGAGATCCTGCGCTCCTACCAGACCAGCCAGCGCCTCTCCGCCGATCTCAACGACATGCGCAAGCGGGCGATCGACCGGCTGAGCCGGGTCAGCTGACGGCCTGCGTCCTTACAGCATTTTCACGCCTATCCCTTTCTAACGAGGAGCCATCATGCGTTCGCTCTCCATCGCTTCGACGGGCATGCTTGCCCAACAGACCAACGTCGACGTCATCTCGAACAACATCGCCAACATGAACACCACCGCGTTCAAGCGTCAGCGCGCGGAGTTTCAGGACCTGCTCTACCAGCAGGTCTCGCGCCCCGGCGCCAATACCAGCGACAGCGGCACCAAAGTGCCGACCGGCATCCAGATCGGCGCGGGCGTCCGCACCGGCGGCGTCTACCGCATCACCGAACAGGGCGCGTTGACCAATACCGGCAACACGTATGACATGGCGATCGACGGCCCCGGCTACTTCCAGATCACCATGCCCTCGGGCGACGTCGGCTATACCCGCGCCGGCTCGTTCCAGCTTTCCGACCAGGGCGAACTCGTCACCACCGACGGCTACCTCGTTCAGCCGAACATCACGATCCCGCAGGGCGCGCTCGACGTGACCGTCTCGAAGTCCGGCGAAGTGCAGGTGAAGATCGCCGGCCAGGCCGAACTCCAGACCGTCGGCCAGCTCGAACTGGCCACTTTCGTCAACGAGGCCGGCCTGGAAGCGATCGGCTCGAACCTGTTCCTGGAAACCGGCGCATCCGGCCAGCCCACCGTATCGACGCCGGGCCAGCCTTCGTTCGGCACGCTGAGCCAGGGCTTCATCGAAGCCTCGAACGTCAATCCGGTCTCGGAAATCACCTCGCTCATCACCGCGCAGCGCGCCTACGAGATGAACAGCCGCGTGCTCAAGACCGCGGACGAGATGCTCCAGACCTCCACGCAGATCAGCTGAAGCCATGCTCACCGCACTCCTTCTCGCCCCGGCACTGGCCGCCGCCCCGGCGATCCCCGCCGGGGAAGCGGCGCCCGTCCTCGCCCGCACCGTCGAACGCGGCGAAGTGCTGTCGAAGGCGGACTTCGTCACCGCCCCGGTCTTCCCGGCCATTGCGCGCAATGCGCTGAGCCCGGCCGAAGCGGCGGGACAGGAGGCGGTGCGCCGCCTCAACGCGGGCGCGCCCGTGCGCTCCACCGACCTCACCCCGCCGCGTCTCGTGCGCCGCGGGGAAGCGGTGACCATCTCGCTCGTGTCCGGCAACCTGAAGATTTCCTCGCCCGGGCGCGCGCTCAGCGACGGTACCAAGGGCGAGCAGGTGCGCGTGCTCAACCTTGCCACCAACCGCACGCTCGACGCCGTGGCCGAAGGCTCGGGCGACGTGCGCATCACCGCGCAGTAGGGAGACTGGCCGTGAACAACCGCTTCGCAACCGTCGCTTCCGTGATCCTCGCCGCCAGCCTGGTTTCGGGCTGCGGCTCGGTGGGCCGGCTCAAGAACGTCGGCAAGGCGCCGAAGATGTCGGAAGCCGAGGACCCGGTCGCCCCGCGCCTCGAACCCTCGATCGGCAACCACTCGGTGGACGACCGGGCACTGGCGGCGGGCGGTCAGCAGGCCGACGCGGCGCGCGGCGCTTCCCTGTTCCGTACCGGCGGCGGCGCCTTCTTCCGCGATCAGCGCGCCTCGCGCGTGGGTGACATCGTGACGATCCGCATCAACATCGCCGACAATGCGCAAGTCGCGAACTCGACCACGCGCACCCGCAACGGCAGCGAGAACAGCGGCATCGCCGCCTTGCTCGGTCTGGAAACGGTGATCCCCAAGATCCTGCCCGGCAACCCGGACCCCTCGAAACTGGTCAGCACGGATTCGAAGTCCAGCGCCACCGGGGTCGGCAACACGACCCGCAGCGAGCAGATCAACATGACCGTGGCCGCCACCGTCATCGGCGTGCTGCCCAACGGCAACCTCCAGATCCGCGGCAAGCAGGAAGTGCGCGTCAACTACGAGCTGCGCGAGCTGGTCGTCACCGGCGTGATCCGGCCCGAGGACATCGCCCGCGACAATTCGATCAAGCACTCCCAGATCGCGGAGGCCCGCATCAGCTACGGCGGCCGCGGCCAGCTCACCGACGCGCAGCAGGCGCGCTGGGGACAACAGATCTACGACGCCCTCTTCCCGTTCTGACGAGGCGTACTATTGCGATGTGAATTGCACCTCTCCGGCAGCAGCCGGAGGGGCGCTATTCACGTGTCTGCAAAATCCCGACACCGCGCCGACATCAACCCTCGCGCCATTCCCCCCCATTTCGTCATTGCGAGCGTAGCGAAGCAATCCAGAGCGGCGTGAGACCGACTCTGGATTGCTTCGCTACGCTCGCAATGACGAGGGGTAACTGTACACCGAAACGCCGCGACAAATTTTTTCTTCCATAAAATCCGAAGCCTTCTTCCGTCTTCCTAGAATGAACATGCAGCCGGAAGAACCAGCTGCGCGCATGGCGGCGCTTCCGCCATCTGGCCGCAGAACTTGGCCTGTATTCTAGAAGGAAGAAACAATGGCGTTTTCGGTTAACACCAATGCTGGCGCAATGGCCGCTCTCCAGAGCCTCAACGCGACCAACAAGGGCATGAACACCGTGCAGAGCCGCATCAACACCGGCTTCAATGTCGCTTCGACCAAGGACGATTCGGCAAAGTACACGGTTGCCCAGACGCTTCGCGGCGACCTCGGCAAGCTGGGCGCGGTCACCACCTCGCTCAACAACGCCAAGAGCGTCACGGACGTTGCTGTTGCCGGTGCCGAGCAGATCTCCGACCTCGTCAACGAGATGAAGTCGAAGACTCTCGAAACGTCGGACGCTGGTCTGGACGAAGAAAGCCGCAAGGCGATTGCCAAGGATCTGGTCGCTCTGAAGAAGCAGATCGGCACGATCATCGACGGTTCGGACTTCAATGGTACGAACCTGCTGAAGGATAGCAATCCCACCGTAGCCACCGACGGCAAGGTCAGTGCACTTCAGTCGATTTCGGGTACCGAGACGCTGACAGTGGACAACCAGGGCTTCACCACCAAGGCTGCAACCGCTCTGGGCGCAGCAGGCACCGACACCGACATCGATGCCATCAGCGGTGCTGCTGACGGTGATGCGGCAAAGACGGCGGCTGATGCCTTCACCGCCAAGCTGGACACCTTCTTCGGTGAGGTCAAGGACAGCCTGAGCGAGATGGGCGCGGCTTCGCGTCAGATCGATGGTCAGCTGTCGTTCAACAGCAAGCTGACCGACGTGGTCACTGCCGGCGTGGGCAACCTCGTCGACGCTGACCTGGCCAAGGAATCGGCGACCCTTCAGGCCCTTCAGGTCCAGCAGCAGCTGGGCACGCAGGCTCTGTCGATCGCCAACCAGGCGCCGCAGACGATCCTCTCGCTCTTCCGTTAATCGGAAGTTCGATGGTCTCCCGGTTCGCCGGGAGACAGGTCGTCTGGAAGGCCGGGATGGTTCGCCATCCCGGCCTTCTGTCGTTTCGGGAACCATGAAACGGGTGAGGCCGAAGACGCACCGGAAGCCTTCCTGAGATTGCGGCCAAAATTCATCGAGCGCCGCAGCCACGCAGGCCGTCTTCACGGCGGTTTCGCAAGGAATTCCACGCCTCCCACGCCCGCGATTTGCCCGTCGATCTATAATAAAAATGGCGCGCCGACGGCGGGACCGACCCCCCAAGCAGGAACTGGACTACAAATGCTTGAATTTCTGAACAATTGGCGTTTGCCCAAGAAATTGTGGGCTGCCTTTTCGATCATCAACATCATGATCGCCATCGTCGGCATCAACGGCTTCCTTTCGACCCGCGAACTGAAGTCCGTGGCCGAGGCGCATGTCTCGCGCGGGATGGCCGGCATGTCGGGGCTCACCGACGTGATCAGCAACGTCAAGGAGCTGCGGATCATCGTCTACAGCTACTATAACGCCGCTTCCGCCGCCGACGCCCAGAACCTGCGCGACCGCCTGAAGTCCGGGGATGAGGACCTGCTGAAGTCGGTCGAAGCCTACAAGGTCATCGGCGACGAAGCCTTCGCTGCCGAAACCGCCGACCTGCGCACGCGCGCCCTGGCGCTCACCCAGGTCAACGACCGGATCTTCGCCCTGCGCACCGCCGGCGACAACGACGGCGCCATGGCGCTCATCAAGGGCGACGGCAAGAAAGCCTCGCACGACATGATCGAGCAGACCGACAAGCTGATCGAACTGACCCGCGAACGCGTTGCCGCCAAGGCCGAAGACGGCGCCCAGACCGCCCAGACCGCCATGATCCTCTGCGTGACGCTGGCGCTCGGCGCGATGGCGCTCATCGTCTTCATCTGGCTGCTCATCAACCGCTCGGTCGCCGCACCGATGAGCCGCATCGCCCAGGTCACCTCGACGCTCGCCGAAGGCGGCAAGGCCGAAGTCCCCTACCGCGAGCGCGGCGATGAAATCGGTGAGATCGCCGAGGCTGTCGAACAGTTCCGCGCCGCCGCCGAAAGCCGCGCCGAAGTGGACGCCAAGGGTGCCCGCGAACAGGAACTGGTCACGTCCACCTTGCGCTCCAGTCTCCAGGCGATCAGCGAAGGCGACCTGACCCAGACCATCAATGCCGACTTCCCGCCCGCCTATGGCGAACTGAAGAGCAACTTCAACTCCGCCGTCGGCGCCCTGCGCGACCTGATCGGCGCCGTGGCCGAAAGCGCCGTGGCCATCCGCACCGGCTCCAGCGAAATCGCCCAGGCTTCGGAAGACCTGGCCCGCCGCACCGAGAGCAATGCCGCCAGCCTTGAGGAAACCTCCGCCGCCATCACCCAGATGGACGAACGCCTGCGCGCCACCGCCGCCGCCGCCGGACGCACCGTCCAGCGCGCCGATGGAGCGATGAACGTGGTCGGCTCGGGCCGTGAGATCGCCGACGAGGCCGTGCAGGCCATGGGCCGCGTCAGCGAAAGCGCCAAGGGCATCGACTCGGTGATCGAAGGTCTCGACAAGATCGCCTTCCAGACCCGCGTGCTGGCCATGAACGCCGCCGTCGAAGCAGGGCGTGCCGGCGATGCCGGTCGCGGCTTCGCAGTCGTGGCCGATCTCGTCTCGGCGCTCGCCATGCGCTCGGAAGAGGAAGCCAAGCGTGCCCGCGAACAGCTCACGGCCACCCAGACCGACATCGGCACTGCCGTGGAAGCGGTGCAGCGCGTCGACGGCGCCCTGCAGAACATCTCGGGCGACGTCACCGAAGTGCACTCGCTGCTGAGCGACATCGCCAGCGACAACCAGGCGCAGTCCTCGACGATCACCGAGATCAGCGCGACGATCGGCACGATGGACCAGGCCACGCAGCAGAACGCGGCGATGGTCGAGGAAACCTCGGCCGCGGCACGCAACCTCAACAGCGAGGTCACCTCGCTTTCGGATCG
This sequence comes from Novosphingobium sp. BL-S-34, assembly GCF_056857015.1. Lineage (NCBI taxonomy): Bacteria > Pseudomonadati > Pseudomonadota > Alphaproteobacteria > Sphingomonadales > Sphingomonadaceae > Novosphingobium > Novosphingobium sp. BL-S-34. The sequence goes on along the minus strand of NZ_CM166472.1, from coordinate 2,684,054 downwards.
CGCTTCCATGTTCCGCACCGGACACGAAGGCATGCGCGCGCCGGTCCGCACGGTTGCAGCAGCCTCGTTCGCCCCTGCTCAGCCGATGCAGCCGGCAGCGATCCGCAAGCCGATGAAAGCGCTCGCCACGGCAGACGACTGGATGGACTTCTAAGCGTTCACCGAAAGCTGAAAACGGAAAAGCCGCCCTGTCCCGGGCGGCTTTTTCTTTGCCCTATTTCAACACCAGCGGCAGACCGGCGGCGACGAAGACCGCCCGCTCCACCGTGGCGGCAACACGCTGGTTGAGCCGCCCGGCCTCATCGCGAAACCGCCGCCCGAGAGGTGTGTCCGGCACGATTCCCAGCCCCACTTCGTTCGCCACCAGCACCAGCGGCTTCGGGCATGCCGAGATCGCCCGGCACAGACCATCGAACTGCGGTTGCAACGCCGCCTCCGCCAGCATCAGGTTCGACAGCCACAGGGTGAGGCAATCGACCAGGACCCCGTCCGCCTCGTTCGCGGCCCGCGCGATGGCCTCGCTCAGGTCCATCGGCGCTTCCAGAGTGGACCAGCGCGGCCCGCGATCTTCGCGGTGGCGAGCGATCCGCGCCTCCATCTCGTCATCGAGCGGCTGGGCGGTGGCGATATAGATCAACCGTCCCGGCCCCGCCTCGACGAGCGCCTGCGCATGGCGGCTCTTGCCCGACCGCGCGCCGCCCAGAACCAGCGTGCTCGTCATGCGCGATACTCCGTGAGGGCCAGCAGGCCGTCGATGTCGAGATGTCGTTCCATGTCCGCCGCCAGTTCGTCGAGCGCGGCATCGACGGCAGCGCCGTGGTCGAGCCCGTCGCTCTGCGCCCCCAGTCGCGCCAGCAGCGCGGCGCGTAGTCCGGTCGAGGCGAGCAACCCGTGGCAATATGTCCCCATGATCCGGCCCGAGGCATCGACCGCGCCGTCCGGTTGGTCATCGCCGAGCAAGGCGAAAGGCACCGCGCCGCCGCGCCGGGTGACGCCCATGTGCATCTCGTAGCCGGTCATCCGTGCGCCGAGCGCCGTGCCGGAAACTTCGCGCAGGGCCTTGCGGTCTCCCAGCACGGTGGTCACGTCGAGCAGGCCCAGCCCGGCGATCTCGCCCGGCGGCCCCTCGATGCCGAGCGGATCGGCAATCGTGTGGCCGAGCATCTGGTACCCGCCGCAGATGCCCAGGATCAGCCCGCCGCGCCGCCGATGCGCCAGCACATCGATGTCCCAGCCCTCGGTGCGGAGGAAAGCCATGTCCGCCAGGGTGGCCTTGGAGCCGGGCAGCACGACCAGCGCGGCTTCGGCCGGGATCGGCGTGCCGGGCGGGATCATCGCCACGTCCACGCCGGATTCCTGCCGCAGCGGATCGAGATCGTCGAAATTGGCAATGCGGGGCAGGATCGGACAAGCGACGAGCAGCTTGCCGTTGCCCCCGCCCAGCCCTCTTTCGAGCACGACGGCATCCTCGCTGGGCAGGCGCGAGACGGCGCGGGACCACGGCATCACGCCATAGCCGGGCCAACCGGAAAGCTGCGCGATGGCGGCATAGCCATCGGCAAACAGCGCCGGATCGCCGCGGAACTTGTTGATGAGGAAGCCCCGGATCATCGCCGCGTCATCGGCGTCGATCACCGCGCGGGTGCCCGCCACGGCCGCGATCACGCCGCCCCGGTCGATATCCCCGACCAGCACGACCGGAACCCCGGCCTCGCGCGCGAAGCCCATGTTGGCGATGTCCCCGGCGCGCAAGTTGATTTCGGCCGGGGAGCCCGCCCCTTCCACCACCACCAGATCGCAGCGCGCCTCCAACCGGCGGTAGCTCGCCATGACTTCCGGCAGGAGCGTGCGGCGCGCCTCGCGGAAATTGGCGCTGCCCAGGGTGCCGCGCACTTCGCCGTGGACCACGAGCTGCGAGGTCCGGTCGGCCTGGGGTTTCAGCAGGACCGGGTTCATGTCGACATGAAGCGGTGCCCGCGCCGCCAGGGCCTGGAGCGCCTGGGCGCGGCCGATCTCGCCGCCCTCCGGGGTGACGGCGGCATTGTTCGACATGTTCTGCGGCTTGAACGGCAGGACCTTCAATCCGCGGTGGGTGAGCGCGCGGCATAGCCCCGCCACGAGCACGGACTTGCCGACATCCGACCCCGTCCCCTGCAACATCAAGCCAGCCATACTGCTCCCCACGCCGCGGCGAATGCGCCAAGGGCCAGCAGGACGCAGGCCCGGCGGTAGATCGCCAGCGCCCGTCGCAAGTCCGCCGCGCCGGCAATCCGGCCCTCCTCCCCGATCCAGGGCTTCGGGGCAAGGACGCCGTCGTAAAGGATCGGCCCGGCGAGCCTGACGCCGAGCGCGCCCGCCATGGCCGCTTCGGGCCAGCCGGCATTGGGCGAGGCATGGCGGCCGTGGTCGCGAAGCATGACCCGCCAGCCAGCCCGCCCGCCCGCTCCGGCGGCGAGGCAAAGCACCGCGCCCGCCAGCCGGGCCGGGAGCAGATTGGCCAGATCGTCGATGCGCGCGGCTGCCCAGCCATAGGCTCGCAGCGGTTCTTCCGGATGGCCGATCAGGCTGTCCGCCGTGTTGATCGCCTTGTAGGCCCAGGCGCCCGGCAGGCCGCCCAGCAGGAGCCAGAACAGCGGCGCCGCCACCCCGTCGCAGAAGCTTTCGGCAAGGCTCTCGATCGCCGCGCGGACCACCCCGGCGGCATCGAGCCCGGCCGTGTCCCGCCCGACGATCATGCCGACGGCGCGGCGCGCCTGCGCGAGGTCGTCCGCTTCCAGCGCGGCCAGCACCGGCCGGACGTGGTCGTCCAGGCTGCGCGCCGCCAGGGCCGGCCATGCCAGCACCGCCAGCAGGAGCCAGGCCCAGTCCCCTGCCGCACCGCGCACCAGCCAGACCACCAGCATCGTCGCCAGCACCACCGCCGCGATCAGGCCGAGCATGGCGCCCAGGCCGGCGATGCGCCGCGCCATGTCCGACCACTCCGCACGGTTCAGCTTGCGCTCGCAGCCAGAGATCACGCGGGCGAAGAACCCGACCGGATGACCGATCAGCCCGTGGAGCCGCCCCGGCCAGCCCAGCGCGCCCTCCAGCGCCATGGCGGCGAAAGCGATCGGCTCGATCACGCCGCGCGGCCTGCCAATGCCGCGTCCAGACGCGCCAGCGCGTCCGCATCGCCGGGCACGCCGAAGCGCAGCCAGTCGGGGCGATCCGCGAAAGGGCGCACCAGAATGCGCGCGCGGGCCAGGCGATCGAACAGCGCGCCGCCCGCGCAGCCGGTCACCAGGCGGAACAGCGGACAGTCCCCCTGCGGCTCCAGCCCATGGCGGCGCAGCACGGCATCGAGCGCGGCGGCGCGCACGGGCAACGCGCTGCGGGTGCGCGCGATCCAGTCGCCATCGGCATAGGCCGCCGCGCCGATGGCCAGCGCCCCGGCATGGACCGGCCAGCTCCCCAGCAATTGCCGCAGCAGCAGCATGAGCGCCGGCGGGCCGAGCACGAAACCCAGGCGCAGACCCGCCAGTCCGAAGAACTTCCCGAACGAGCGCAGCACGATCAACCGGAACCCCGGCGCTACGGCGCGGGCGACACTGGCGCCGGGATGACAGTCCGCGAAAGCCTCGTCGACGATGAGAAAGCCGCCCGTGGCATCGATGCGCTCCGCCCAGGCCACCACATCCTCGGGGTCGCGCAGCACGCCGTCGGGATTGTTGGGATTGGCGAAGACGAAGACTTCCCGGGCCTTCGGCTGCTCGCCGAACAGCGCCGGGCGAGAGGGGGCGAAAGCCTCCCGATGAGTGCGATAGGCGGGCACCAGCGCGCGGCCGGGCAGGTCCAGCGCCCTGGCCAGCAGGCGCAGCGCGGTCTCGCTGCCCGGCACCGCACAGCAGAGTTCCGGCGCCACGCCGAAATGGCGCGCGGCCGCGGCTTCGAGGCGAAGCAGCGCATCGGGATCGGGCAAGGCCGTCCAGTCGATCGGCCCGACGCCCGCAGCGGGCCATGCCAGTGGATTGAGGCCGGTCGAGAGGTCCAGCCAGTCTTCCGGCGCGCCGCCGAAAGCCCGCGCCGCCTCGCTTACGCGGCCGCCATGAAACAGGAAGGCCGCGCTCATCGTACGACCGCCAGCGCCAGCAGCAGCAGGGTTTCGACGACCTCGATCCCGGCGCCATGCCCGTCGCCGGAAATACCGCCGATACGGCGCCGAAGCCACCAGCCCCAGGCCGGAACCGCCAGGAACACCGCCAACAGGGCGGGTGCCACGAGCAGCGCCGCGACAGCCCCGATGACACTCCACAAGGCCAGGTGCCGCCATGTCACCGCGCTGCGAAAGCGGCTGCCCAGCCCTTCGTGCAGCGGCGGCAGCGCCAGCGTCCAGGCCAGCGGCGCCGCGCGCGCCAGCGGAGCGACGAGCAGCAGCGCCCAGACCTGCCCGGGCGCCAGTGCATGGAGCAACACCAGCTTCGCCAGCAATTGCATGCCGATCGCCACCACCGCAAAGCTGCCGACATGAGGATCGGCCATGACCGCCGAGAGCCGCGCCGGATCCTTGTGCGCCGCGCCCGCGCCATCGGCCACGTCGCCAAGCCCGTCGAGATGCAGCGCGCCCGTCACCGCCACCCAGGCGCCGAGGCCGCACAGCGCCGCGATCCAACCGTCGCCGCTGCAGCCGCCCATGGACGGGGCCATGAACGGAGCCACGGAGCGGGCCAGCCACCAGGCCAGCGCCACCGAGCCGCCGACGGCCAGCCCCGCCGCCGGGAACCAGCGCATCGACCCGGCGAAGTCGTCCGCATCGGCGCGAACCGCCGGAAGCGGCAGCCGCGTCAGGAACTGGAGGGCGAGAACGAGCTGCTTCATCCTGCCTTACCCTTCATCCTACCTTGCCCCTCATCCTGCCTTGCTACTGTCGAGCGAGAGGATCTGCGCGGCAGGCAGGCCCTCGCCCGGCCAGATGCGCAAGCTCACCAGCGCGCCATAAGGGAGTTCGAAAGCCCAGACCTGGCGGTGGTCGAACCCGAACAGGACCGAGAGCGCAGCGCGCATCGCCCCCCCGTGCGTGAGGATGAGACTGGCCCTGTCGATACCCGCCACGGCCTCTCCCACGCGGGCGCAGAGCTGCGACCAGCGCTCGCCTCCCGGCGGGGCGAAAGCCTCGGGATCGTCCCAGAACCGCGCCTGCACGGCCGGATCGAGCTGATGCGGCGCCATGCCGTCCCAGGCGCCGAAATCGATCTCCCGCCACCGCGGGTCAAGGCTGTGCGACAGGCGGCGCATGGCCGCGATCTGCGCGGCCGGAATGCTGGAGCGGCGCAAGTCCGAGGAAATCACCCGCTCGAACGCCAGGGCCGCGCTGCGCGACACGCAGCGGGCGATGCCTACCGGGGTCGGCGCATCGTCCCGGTGGCCCAGCAGCAGGCCCGGCTCGTAAGGCGCCCCGTGGCGCATCAGGTGGACGAGGATGCCGCTCATGATGCCCCGGACACGGAGGATGCCACTGCCGCCTCGGCAAAAGTCGCCATGCCGTCATGCGCGGCCAGGGCCGAACGCACGATCTGTGCCGCCACCGCCGCGCCGGATCCCTCGCCCAGCCGCATGCCAAGGTGGAGCAGCGGGTCCAGCCCGAAGCGATCGAGCAGGCGCGCATGGCCCGCTTCGGCCGAACAGTGCGCGGCAAGGCAGTGGGCCAGGACATCGCGATTGCCGGCGAACAGCGGCGCCATGGCCGCGCAAGTGATGAACCCGTCCAGCAGGACCGGCACCCGCAAGTGCCGCGCTGCCAGCACGGCGCCCGCCATGGCCGCGATCTCACGCCCGCCAAGGCGGCGCAGGGTCTCGAAAGCATCCTCGCAGGCCGCGCCGTGCAGGGCGAGCGCCGCCGTCACCGCCTGGGCCTTGCGCGCCACGCCGGCATCGTCGAGCCCGGTGCCGCGCCCTACCCAGTCGGCCGCAGCCCCGCCGAAGACCTGCGCCGCCAGCGCGGCCGCCGGGGTGGTATTGCCGATCCCCATTTCGCCCACGAAGAACAGATCGCTGTCCGCCGACACCGCGGCGGCACCGCGATCGAGAGCTTCGAGGCACTCGGCCTCGCTGAGAGCGGGCTCTCGCGTAATGTCTCCGGTCGGGCGGTCGAGATCGAGCGGGACGACCGAGAGCGCCGCCCCGCAGGCTGTCGTCAGCGCATTGATCGCCGCGCCGCCGGCCTCGAAATTGGCGACCATCTGCGCCGTGACTTCGCTCGGATAGGCGCTCACCCCGCGCGCCGCGACCCCGTGATTGCCCGCGAAGACCACGGCGCGGATCCGCTCGGCCCGTGGCCGGGTGCGCCCCTGCCAGCCGGCCATGAACACGGCGATGTCCTCCAGCCGCCCGAGCGAGCCCGCAGGCTTGGTGAGCGACGCCTGGCGCGCACGCGCGGCGGCCAGCGCGGGCGCGTCCGGTCCGGGCAGGTCGGCCAGGGCGGCGGCGAAAGCGGCGCGGTTCTCGAAGCGGATCATGTGCCCAGGTACCCTTCCGGCGGGGTGCGGGTGATGAAGTGGCCCTTCACGCCCTGCGGCCACTCGCGATAGGGCACCTGCCCCTCCTCGCTGGCGGCATGGCGCACCGCATATTCGAGGATCGCGCGGGCCGCCTCCGCATCGGGTGCGAAATCGCCGAGCACATAGCCCAGCTTGCCCGGCGCCCGGATCGCCACGGTGCAATGGCGCTGGCAGGCGAAGAGGCAGGGCATTTCCTGCACCGCCACGCCCTGGAGCGCGGGATCGGCAGCCTGCGCCGCGCGCATGGCCTCTGCCAGGACCGCACCGCCGCGCCGACCGTCCTCGTCCTCGCGGACTTCGGCGGAATGGCGGCAGGTGTTGCACACGACCACGGACGGGCCGGGTTCGACTGGAAGCAGCATCAGAACCGGCTCCTCAGTCCGAAATAGACGGTGCGGCCAAGCGTGCCGTAGCCGCTCACGGTTTCGTACTTCTGATCGCCCACGTTTTCGATACGTCCTTGAAGAATCAGGCCTTCCATGACCTGCCACTGCGCGCGCACATCCACCAGCCAGTAGTCGTCCAGCGTGGCGGTGCCGGTCGCCGCATTGAAGCTTTCACCCGAATAGCGCGCGGCCAGGCTGGCGCGCAGGCCCTGCGGCAGCGCCACGCCCAGCTCGGCATTGGCGAGATGACGCGGCACGCGCTGGAGCTGGCGGCCGTAAGTGCCGCTGCCTTGCGTGCGATCCTCTGCCGCGATCCAGCTGTAGTTGCCCTGGGCGAAGAGGACGCCCCATGTGGCCGACGCGGCGAGTTCCAGCCCGCGGGCATGGCTGGCCTTGACGTTGGCATAGTAGCCGAAGCGCGAGGTGCCCGTGCCGGGAACGTAGCAGATGTCCGGCAGGGTGCCGCTGGTGGGGCAGTAGGCAAAGTCGATCAGGTTGTCGGTATCGCGCTCGAACCAGGTCGCCGACAGGCGTAAGGCTTCGCCGAAGCCCTGCTCGGCGCCCAGTTCCCAGCCTTTCGCCTTCTCCGGCTTGAGATCGGCCACGCCGTACATGCTGAACAGCTGATAGAGCGAGGGCGCCTTGAAACCCTCGTCATAACTGGCACGCAGTATCGTGGCGCCGCCATTGGGGGTGTAGACCGCGCCCGCGCTGAACACCGTGTTGCCGCCGAAGCGCGACTGGTGATCGTAGCGCGCGCCGCCATTGAGCGTCAGCCCGGTGAGCGGGGTCACGCGCAGTTCGCCGTAGACGCTCTCGGTATTCGCCCGGCTGGGCACGAGGGCATAAGCCGCGGTGCTGTTCGCGGGCGAGGCGGTGGTCATCCGCTGTTCCTCGCGCTCGGCGCCGAACACGGCCTGGATGGCCTCGCTGAACGTGTAGGTGCCCTGGTACTCGAAACGGCGCACGCGGCCATGGGCGTCGAACGTCAGTTGGCGGACTTGCCGTGCGGGGTCGAAGTTCTCGCGGTCGGTCTCGGTCTGGAGCACGGCCACGCGGTTCGCCAGCCGGCCGTCCAGCAGCGCGAAGTTCACCCCGGCATAGCCCGACCATTCGCGCGTCCACCCATAGGCCAGGGAGTCGCCGGAGGTACCGTCGAACGCGTTCCGGGAATCCGACCAGTAGCCGCGCAGATCCAGCGAGATGCCAGGCGCGACGCGGTAAGTCATCGTGCCGCTGGCCGCGCTGCGCCGGTAGCCGTCGTCCTCCGTGCCATTCGCGCGCGCGGAGATGCCGTCCGTGGCGAAGCGCGAGGCGGCAATGCGCCAGTCGACGGCCTCGGAGGTGCCGCCAAGACCCACGCGGGCCGAGACGGTGTCATGGGTTCCTGCTTCCACCGCGAAGCTGCCTTCCAGCGGCGCGGCCGCGCGGCGGGTGCGGACGTTGACGACACCGCCGATGGCATCGCTGCCCCAGAGGATCGATTGCGGACCGCGCAGGATCTCGACGCGATCGGCATCGTCGACCAGGAAATTGGCAAAGCCATAGCCTCCCGCCGTCGATGAGGCGTCCGACAGGCGCATCCCGTCGATCACCATCACCGTCTGCCCGGCATCGGCACCGCGAATGCGCAGCGACGTGGTGGTGCCATAACCGCCGTTGCGCGACATGCTGATGCCGGGCGTGCGCAGCAGCACATCGGTCAGCGCGATCGGCTGGGCCGCAACGATCTGCGCCTCGTCGAGCACGGTGACGGTATCGGCCACCCGGTCGGCCGCAACGGGCGTGCGCAGGACGGTGACCACGATGCGTTCGTCCAGAGGCACTGCATCGGCCTCCTCGGCCAGGGCCGCGAGCGGGTGCAGCGCCCCTGCAAGGGCTAGCGCGAGAGCCAGGGGGCTGGCGGCGGGAATTCGGCAGTTCACGGCATGTCCTTCGCACGAGCATCGACCCGGCCGGGTCGGCACGCATGCGAAAGGCAGGGCCTCTGCCGCCCATGCAGCGGACGACGCCCCCTCCCGCGCGGCGCGTGCCGGCACGGCAATGGCTGTCGTTGCGCGAGGAATGGCCCCGTTCGCCCGGCTCACCCTGTCCGGTCGAAGAACGACGGCGTCAGGCAGGTCTCCTGGCTCACGGGTCAGTGCCGTTTCGGCCGCCTTCTCAGGGACTTGCACCCCCAATGGCGAATTGGCCGCACGGCTCGCCGCTTACAGTTGCAGGGGCAGCCCGGGCATTCACCCGCGTTCCCTTTTGATCCCCTTGCGGGGAACCTGTCGCTGGAGCGCCCCTATCCCGGTGGGGTGCCGCGTGCAAGAGCCCGGCGCTTGCGCGTGTCCTGCCCGCGCTTGCGCTCTCTGGCGAAGTGCCATAGGCCCGCCGGGCCAGGGGGGCCCGCAAGGGCTTAATCGGGAAGTCCGGGCCAGAGGGGTAATCCCGCTGGAATCCGGCACTGCTCCCGCAACTGTAACCGGGGATGCGCCCCGCCAGCACGCCATTGGCACCGCGCGGTGCCGAGAAGGCGGCGGAAGGCGCGCCGATTCCGAGAAATCGGGCCCAGGAAGTCAGGAAACCGGCCCCCAGCCGTCGATCCTTCGCGCGGGCGGGATGTACCGGGCGGACGGGGGCCATGCCCGATGCGGAGCGCTGCTCCCCGCGGACCCGGTCTTTCGCGAGACGACAAGCCGTACTTGCGCCCAGGAGGATCGAACCGCCATGCCGCCCTGCCCCTTCCGCCTTTCGGATACCGCTCCGTCCGGACGATATTCGTGCCTGCCCGCATGACGGCCTGCCCCGCCCTGCTGGTCACCGCGCCCTCGTCGGGACAGGGCAAGACCCTCGTCACCGCCGCGCTGGCCCGCCGCCACCGCCGCGCCGGGCGCAAAGTGCGGGTGTTCAAGTGCGGGCCGGACTTCCTGGACCCGATGGTGCTGGAAAGGGCCAGCGGCGCGCCCGTCCACCAGCTCGACCTGTTCATGTGCGGAGAGCGGGAATGCCGCGCCTTGCTGCACGAGGCCGCGCGGGACGCCGACCTGATCCTTGTCGAAGGGGCAATGGGCCTGTTCGACGGCACCCCCTCCTCCGCCGACATCGCCCGCCTGTTCGGTCTGCCGGTCATGGCGGTGATCGACGGCGCCTCGATGGCGCAGACGTTCGGTGCGCTGGTCCACGGCCTTTCCACCTACCGCGCGGACGTGACCCTGGCCGCCGTGCTGGCCAACCGCGTCGGCAGCGCGCGCCATGCCGAACTGCTGGAGCGCGGCATGCCGGGCGGGGTGGAATGGCTTGGCACCCTGCGGCGCGATGCCGGGCTCGGCCTGCCCGAACGGCACCTCGGACTGGTGCAGGCCGGGGAGGTGGCGGATATCGAGGCGCGCATAGACCGCGCCGCCGACAGTCTGCCGGAAACCGCGCTCTGGCTGCCCGAGCCGGTGCCCTTCCCCGCCCCGGAAGCCGCCGAAGCGCCGCCCTCCGCGCTGTCAGGCCGCCGCATCGCCATTGCCCGCGACGAGGCCTTCGGCTTCATCTATCCCGCCAACCTCGCATTTCTGGAACGGGCCGGGGCGCGGCTCGCCTTCTTCTCGCCGCTGCGCGATGCCGTGCTGCCCCCTTGCGACGGCTTGTGGCTACCCGGGGGCTATCCCGAGCTGCATCTGGACGCTCTTTCCGCCAATCGCCCGATGATCGCGGCGATCCGCGCCCACTTCCAGGCGGGGCGGCCGATCCTGGCCGAATGCGGCGGCATGCTTTACGCCTCCGAGAGGCTCGAAAGCACCGACGGCGCCAGTGCCGCCCTGCTCGGCCTGCTGCCTGCGCGGGCCGTGATGCAAGGGCGGCTGGCAGCGCTGGGCATGCAGGAGATGGAACTGGGCGGTCATGTCGCGCGGGGCCACACGTTCCACTATTCGCGGCTGGAAACGTCCCTTTTGCCCACCGTCAGCGCCGTCACGCCGGACGGGCGGCCGGGCGAACGCCTGTTCCGCCACGGACCGCTCACGGCCAGCTACATGCACTTCTACTTCCCCTCGGCGCCGGAATTGATCGCCGACCTGCTGACCTGCCAAACCGCCGACCTGGGATTCAGGCGATAGCCGGCAGTTTCGCAAGGTGCTTGTCCAGCGTGAGCGGATAGTCCCGCACGCGCACCCCCGTGGCGTTGTAGACCGCGTTGGCCACGGCCGCGCCGACGCCGCAGAGCCCGAGTTCGCCCACGCCCTTGGCCTTCATCGGCGAGACCTTGTCGTCCGCCTCGTCGAGGAAAACCACGTCCTGGTGCGGAATGTCGGCGTGGACCGGCACTTCGTACCCGGCAAGGTCGTGATTGACGAAGAACCCGAAGCGCTTGTCGACCGCCAGTTCCTCCATCAGCGCGCCGCCCACGCCCATGGTCATGGCGCCGATGACCTGGCTGCGCGCCGTCTTGGGATTGAGGATACGTCCGGCCGCGCAGACCGCCAGCATGCGTCGCACCCGCGTCTCGCCGGTATAGGCGTCCACGGCCGCTTCCACAAAGTGCGCACCGAAGGTCGACTGCTGGAACTTCTTGCCCAGATCGCCCCACTGCATCGTCTCTTCGGCAACGATCTCGCCAGACTTCGCCGCCTCGGCCAGGGCGGCGGAGCGGTTACCCGCGCGCACTTCGCCATCGGCGAATTCCGCGGTGGCCGGATCCATGCCGAGCCGCTGCGCCGCGGCTTCGCGCAGCTTCACGCAAGCCGCATAGACGCCCGACGTGGAGCTGTTGGCGCCCCATTGCCCGCCGGAGCCTGCCGAGGCCGGGAACGAGGAATCGCCCAGCTTCACGCGCACGTTCTCCACCGGCAGGCCCATCATCTCCGCCGCGGTCTGGGCGATGATGGTGTAGGAGCCGGTGCCGATGTCGGTCATGTCGGTCTCCACCGTGACCACGCCGTCGCTCGACAGCCGCACGCGGGCGGCCGATGTCATGTTGATGTTGTTGCGGAACGCCGCCGCCACGCCCATGCCGATCAGCCAGCGCCCGTCGCGCATCTTGCCCGGACGCGTCTGGCGGCGTTCCCAGCCGAAGCGCTTTGCACCGTCCTCCAGGCATCGCACGAGGTTGCGCTGCGAGAAGGGCCGCTCGGGATGCTCGGGATCGACTTGCGTATCGTTGAGCACGCGGAACCGCACCGGGTCCATGCCCAGCTTCTCGGCCACTTCGTCGATGGCGATCTCCAGCGCCATGAGGCCGGGCGCTTCGCCGGGTGCGCGCATGGCATTGGCTTCGGGCAGGTCCAGTTCGGCCAGCCGCAGGGCAGTGAGGCGATTGGCGCCGGCATAGAGCAACTTGGTCTGCTGCGTCGCCGATTCCGGGCCGCCGCCGGGAAGGTCGCCGGACCAGCTTTCATGGCCGATCGCGGTGATGCGCCCGTCCTTGCCGGTGCCGATGCGGATGCGCTGGATCGTGGCCGGGCGGTGCGTGGCGTTGTTGAGCATCAGCGGCCGCGGCATCGCGATCTTCACCGGCCTGCCGCAGGCCTTCGCGCCCAGCGCCGCCATCACCGCATCGGCGCGCAGGAACAGCTTGCCCCCGAAACCGCCGCCGATGAAGGGCGAGCGGACATGGACTTTCTCGGGCGGCAGCTTGAAGGTGGCGGCCAGCTCCTTCTTGTTCCAGGCGATCATCTGGTTGGACGTCCAGACCGAGAGCGCATCCTCTTCCCACCAGGCGATGGTGGCGAAAGGCTCCATCATCGCGTGGTTCTGGTCGGGCGTGGTGTAAGTCTGGTCGAGCTGCACCGCGGCCGAGGCGAAGGCGCCCTCGAAATCCCCGGTATGGGTGTCGGCATCGCTGCCCGTCAGCGGCTGCGCGCCGGGCTTCGCCTTGGCGAGATCGAAACGGCCGTTACCGCGCTCGTATTCGATCCGCACCGCGTTGGCGGCATTGCGCGCCTGCTCGAAGCTCTCGGCCACGACCACCGCCAGCGCCTGATGGTAATGGTCGACAGCGGGACCGCCCAGCAGCTTGGCCGTGTTCATGCTGCCCTTGCCGAGCGGCTGTGCATTTTCGGCGCTGACCACCGCGAGCACGCCGGGCATGCGCTTGGCTTCGGCCGTGTTCATCGCCGTGACCCGCCCCTTGGCGATCCCGGCACCGATCACATACCCGTAGGCCGGCCTGGCCGGCACGTCCTTGTGCTCGTAAGCATAGGGGGCCTGCCCCGTGGTCTTGAGCTTGCCGTCCACGCGGTCGACCGCCTGGCCGATCACTTTCATGGCGTCGATGGGATTGGAGCCCGCAGGCGTATCGAACTTCATGCCCGGTTCTCCTGGATGATCGCCGCCAGCGTGCGCTCCGCCAGAGTGACCTTGAAGGCATTCTCATGGGTCGGCCGCGCGTCTGCGAAAGCCGTGCGCGTCACGGCGCCCGCGCCATTGCGCAGCTGCGCGTCGGCGGCTTCGACCCGCCAGGGCCGCGGCGCGACGCCGCCGAAGGCCACTCGTCCGCTGCCATCCTCGTTCAGCACCGCCGCCACGGAAACGAGCGCGAAGGCGTAGGAGGCCCGGTCGCGCACCTTGTGATAGACATGCCGTCCGCCCGGCGGCTTGGGCAGAGTGATGGCCGTGATCAGCTCGCCCGGCCGGAGCACGTTCTCCAGGTGCGGCGTATCGCCCGGCAGGCGGTGGAATTCGCCCACCGGCACGCTGCGCGTCTTGCCCTGGGCATCGACCGTCTCCACCGCGGCATCCAGCACGCGCAGGGCGACCGCCATGTCGCTGGGGTGCGTGGCGATGCAGGCCTCGCTCGTGCCGACCACGCCGAGCTGGCGGCTGAAACCACCGATCGCCGCACAGCCGGAGCCGGGCTTGCGCTTGTTGCAGGCCTGGTTGGTGTCGTAGAAATAAGGACAGCGGGTGCGCTGCAGCAGGTTGCCGCCGGTCGTCGCCTTGTTGCGCAGCTGGCCCGAGGCGCCTGCGACGATGGCGCGCGTGAGCACGCCGTAATCGCGCCGCACGCGCTTGTCCGCGGCCAGCGCGGTGTTGCTGACCAGCGTACCGATGCGCAGCCCGCCTTCCGGCGTCTCCTCGATGCGGTCGAGGCCGAGATCCTGCACGTCCACAAGATGCGTCGGCGTCTCGATCTCCAGCTTCATCAGGTCGAGCAGGTTGGTGCCCCCGGCGATGAACTTGGCGCCCTTGTGCCCCGCGACTGCGGCGGCGGCAGCGGCCGGCGTCCTGGCGCGCTCGTATGTGAAAGCCTTCATGCCTCGATCTCCGCGCCGTGAGTCTCGGCAAGCTTGACGCCCGCCACTTCCGCCATCGCTTCGGCAATGTTCGAATAGGCGCCGCAGCGGCAGATATTGCCGCTCATCCGCTCGCGCATTTCCAGAACCGTCATCTCGGGAGCGCCGCCGACGTCCTCCTGAACATGGCTGGGAATACCCGCCCTGATCTCTTCCAGCACCGCGACGGCCGAGCAGATCTGGCCCGGCGTGCAATAGCCGCACTGGAAGCCGTCATGCTTCACGAAGGCCGCCTGCATCGGATGCAGGTCTTCCGGAGTACCGAGACCCTCGATTGTGGTGACGGCATCGCCTTCGTGCATGACCGCAAGGCTGAGGCAGGAATTGATCCGCGTACCGTTCACGAGCACCGTGCAGGCCCCGCACTGACCGTGATCGCAGCCCTTCTTGGTGCCCATCAGGCCCAGGTGATCGCGCAAGGCGTCCAGCAGCGTGGTGCGCGTATCGACCATCAAGGCCTGCGCCTTTTCGTTGACCTTGAACGAAACGGCCATCGTCGGGGGCTTGCGCGCCATGGGAGCCTGTCCTTCCGCCATCGTGGGCACCACGGTCAGCCCCACGCTCGCCGCGCTGCCTGCCAGGACCGCGCGCCGCGATACCTCGAAATCCGCCGTTTCGCTCATTGCCCGTCCTTGTCGCACCAGGACGGCAGTTTCCGTCCATCGGGTACGATAACGCACGGCGACGGATTCCGGCACTGTGTGAAATCACATGCCGTCATGAACGAGGCTCATCAAAGAGCGTTCCCGGATCAGGGCCGGGACGATGGATTTCTCAGGCGGCGGTCCTGGTCCTTCCGCGCAGGAGCGAGGCGAGCAGGCCCGCGCTGCCGGCCAGCAAGATGGCGTCGATCAGGACCGCGCCGCCTTGCGGCAGCGCCGCCGCTCCGTGGATGAAGGCCAGGATCGCCAGCAACGCCGTCAGGGCCCAGCGCCAGGCACGCGCCAGCCGGGGGCCGGGAACCGTCTTCGCCAGCGCCGAAGCCAGGATCGAAAGCACGGTGAAGGCGAGCCAGGCGGCAGGCAGGGACGCTTCGGGCGCAAACCGTGCCAGCAGCGCGGTGAGGCAGAGCACGACCGGCTGCCCCCAGCACACCGCCGCCCAGATCCGCTCCCACTGCGGTGCGGGGCGGCCCCGGTCGCGGCGACGGGCGAGCCAGATGGTCACGCCGCTGGAAGTCACCACGCACAGCGCGATGCCCAGCAATCCATAGGCAAGCCGCACGGCCAGTCCGCCATACCAGCCGAAATGGACCTGGCCGATGCCGCCGAGCACGCGGGTGCCGGTCACGAAGTCTTCGGGGTGTTCGTCGGCCACCACCTTGCCCGCCGCGTCGAACCGGGTCTCGTCCTGCTGGACCAGCAGCTTCGCGCGGCCGCTGAGCACGGTGACGCGCATGTCGGCGCGGCCCGCGCGCTCGACCATGACGTTCTGCGGCGCGGCATCCGGCGCCCGGGCGCGGGCCTGCGCGATGAGAGCCGCGATATCGGGCATCGGCACCGCCCGCGTATCGACCGGCGGCGGCGCATCCAGGAAGAGTTCGTAGACCTTCTTCATCCCGCCCTCCGGATAGAGCAGCAGGGCGAGCACCGCGACGATGATGGTGCTGAGGCCGAGCAGCGCCCCGGTCAGCGCCAGCGTGAAGTGGAACGGCAGCGCCCAGATCCCCAGGCGGTTGTGCAAGTCCGCCTCCTGCAACCGGCGCGAACCGCCGAGCCGCAAGTGGAAGGCATCGCGCAGCACGCGCGGATGGGCGAGGATCCCGGAAACCAGCGAGGACAGCAGCGCCACCCCGGTCAGCCCGACGATGAATTCGCCCCAGCTACGCGGCAAGTGCAGGTTGACGTGGAGGTGGATCAGGAAATCGGTCCAGCCGGCTTCGAGGTCCGACAGCGAGCCGTCCTCGGCCACGGCCCACTTGCGCTCGAAAGTCGGGCTGAAAGCAACCAGCGACGCGCCCTCCTTCGCAGTCGTGGGCAGGGCGAGGTAAAGGGCGGTATCGGCAGGCGCGTGCTGCGCGCCTTCGGCAATGGCGCGGGCAGCGGCGGCATCGCTCAGGCTGCGCGCGACCGGGGTGGCGGGCACTTCCCAGCGTTCGAGATCGGGCGCGAAGACAGCCACCGTGCCGGTCACGCAGACGAGGTAGATCACCGCCGCGAAGGCGAGGCCCAGGATCGAATGGCTGCTGAGCACCGAACGCACCGTTTCGGGCGAAAGCGGCCAGCGCCATTGTTTCTTGCGGGTATTGCTCATGCCGACGCTCCCAGATGGGCCAGGCCGAAGCCGACTACGCTGGTGGCGACCAGCACGGCGGTCGCGCGCAGGATGCGGCGGTCGGCCAGGGTCCAGGTCATGGCGAGGCCCCAGAGCACCGGCATCAGCAATCCGCCGATCACGATGCGGGTGCGCGGGTCGCCCGGCAGGTAGACGGTGACGCAGAAGGCGACCGCCATCGCGGCGGTCATCCCCAGAGGGCCGGCCAGCAGGGTCCGCAGCACGCCGCGCCACAAGCGCCCGGGCTCGTCCAGCGGCTCGGGCGCCGCTTCCATCTCGCGCAGGCGCGCGGCCTTGCGCCGCACGCGGCCCAGCCAGACCACCGCCAGCGCGCCGATCCCCTCCATGACCAGCCCGAGCGCGAGGCCCTTCACCGGCCCGACCAGGAACGCCGCGGCCAGCAGCAGCCCCAGCAGAACGACCCAGCCCCCGGCAATCATGCCCAGGGCCGAACCGTCACGCCGCAGCCACGAGCGCCGCAGCAGGAAGGCGCCGAGCGCACCTCCCGCAAGCAGCAGGAGGCTGGCCGGCCAGATCACCAATGCACTCCCGCGCCCAGCCCGAAGGTCTGCGGCTCGCCCAGGATCGCCTGATGGATCGCCGCATATTCGTACTGCTTGTACTTCTCGTCGAAGATGTTGCGCGCGAAGAGGAACAGCGACCAGTTCTCCGTCTCGTAGCCGAGCTTGCCGTTCACCAGGGTGCGGGCCGAGACCTTGTATTGCGACTGGTCCTGGCCGACGCCGGTATAGACCGAAGTGCGGTAATTGGCATTGACGTTGGCCGTGAACCCGCCGCCGAACTGCGCATTGGCGCCGCCCGAGAGCGTCCAGCGCGGCGCATAGGGGAACTGCGTGCCCTGAAGGTCCACCGTGCTCGTCGCGCCCGTAGGCAGGGTGAAATCGTCGAACTTGGTGCGAACGTGGCCGATCGAGGCATAGAGGTCGACGCCCTTCGCCACGTTTGCATTCGCCTCCACCTCGAAGCCGTAGAGGTGCGATCCGGCGGCGTTGACCGTGTTGTAGTCGTAGGCGTTGAGCCCGAAGTAGGCGGTGACCTGCTGGTCCTTCCACTCCATGTAGAACAGATTGGCGTTGAAGGTCAGCCGCCCGTCCAGCCACTTGGAGCGCAGCGAGGCCTCGTAGTTCCAGCTATATTCGGGATCGTAGGGGATCAGTTCGGCGCGGGCCGGGTTCTGGCTCGACCCGCCCGAGCGATAGGCCCGCTGCACGGTGAAGGCGGTGGTGAGGTCCGGCGTCCAGTCCATGCTGATCCCCGCCTTGGGCAGGAAGGCATTGAACGTGCGGCTGTTCGACGCAAGCGGCGAAGACGCGTCGGACACGAGGCCGAGCACGCCCTGGTTGATGACCGAGATGACCGGCGCGTAGGCCGTGCCCATGAAGTTCACGTCCGGCAGCGTGCCGTTGAAGGCGGCGACGGTCTCGGCCGCATAGCGGTTGCGCTCGTGATCGAAACGGAAACCGCCGATCAGCGTCAGCCGGTCCGCCAGCTTGAAGCGGGCATCGCCGAACAGGGCCATGGTCTCGACCTTCTCGGGCTGCTCGGCGCTGTAGGCCACCGGGATCACGGGAAGCTGGGCGCTGTAGGCATTGGCGATGAACTGCGAGGTCGCGGCGTTGAAGCCGCGCGATTGCAGCAGACCCGCGATCGTTGCCGTGGGAGTGGCGATGTTGACGCGGCTGTTCTGGTCGATTGCGCCGGTGCGGCGATAATACCAGGCGCCGAGCAGGCCGCTCAGCCAGTCGCTCTCGTAATTGAGGCGCAACTCCTGCGTCAGCGTCTTGTAGAGATAGCGATTGTCGATCGCCTGGATGTCCTCGGGCGTGCCGTCGGTATCGATCACCGAATGGACCTTCGAACGATTCCAGGAGGTCACGCTCGACAGCTTGAGACTGTCGGTCAGCGGATAGCTGATGTTGAAGACCGCCAGATCGCTGTCGATCTTGCCGCGGCTGGGCTGGTCGCCCGTGGAGATGCGGTGGTCGTAATAGTCCGGCACGTCGGTCCGGGCATATTCGTAGAGGTAGCCGCCGTCGCGCCGCACGCGGTTGTAGCTGGCCACCGCTTCGAGACCGGGAATGGCGCTCGGCATCCACTTGAGCTTGCCGCGCAGGTTCAGCGACTTGAGTTCATCGTCATAACCGCCGCGGGTGACGTTGCGGATCAGTCCGCGATCGGCGCGGCGCTCGGCCGAGAGGCGCAGGCCCAGTTCGTCGCGGACGATCGGCCCGCCCACGGCCGCCGAGAAGGTGCGGTCGTCATGCTCGCTCCAGAGCACGCGCGCGTCGCCGGTCCAGCGGTCCAGCGACGGGTCCTTGCTGGTGATGACGATGCCGCCGGCCAGGGCATTGAGGCCCTGGATGGTCGATTGCGGCCCGCGCAGCACTTCCACTTGCTGCACGTCCCACATGTCGGTCGGGCCGCCATAGAGCGCCCACTTGGGAATCGGCGCGCCGTCGACGTAGACACTGGCCGTATCCGCCTGCCCGCCCGCGCCCACGCCGGTATTGCTGATGCCGCGAATGGTGAAGCCGGACGAACCGTAAGTCTCGGCCAGATTGGCGGTGCGGTTGTAGACGTCCTGGATGGTGATCAGGTTTTCCCGCTCGATCCGCTCGGGCGTGATGACCGCGATGCTGGTCGGCGTTTCCTGAAGCGTGCGTGCGCTTTTCTCGCCGGTGACGATGATATCGTCCGGGCTGGTGGTAGTCCCCGCCGCGGGATCGCCGGGCACGCCCTGCTGCGCCTGGACGGGAACGGCGAGCGCGGCAGCGGCAACGCCCGTAAGCAATACGGAAAATCTGAACATGAAACCCCCTGTTTCCTCAGGCGGCGACATAGATTTCCTCGATATTGCGAGTCAATCGCATTCTCAATAGCCGTGACCGTAAATCCGATAGCGTGTCCTTCCTGCTTCGGCCCCGGCCCGCTCAGATGCGCAGACTGGCCATCACCACTTCCCGGTTCTGGCGGTTTGCCTCGAAGCGGGTGAGATCGGGGTCGTTGTCCAGGATAGCCGCGATGATCCGCAGCCGCCCCGCCCGCCAGAGCCCGACACCCGCGCCGAACGATTCGACCACCGGGGAGGCCCGGGTCGAGGCATAGTGCAGGGTCACGCGCGTCAGCATTTCGAACAAGGGCCTGCGGACCATCTGGAACAGCAGCTCCTGGAACTCCAGCTCGAATGCCCCGAATTCCGCCATCGAGCGGAAGGCGGCCGCGCGTTCCCCCAGCCCCGCCAGCCGGTCCCGCAGGGCCTGGTCGGTGCATCGCGCGGCCGCCGTCGCCAGTTCGGTGAACAGCAGGGAGGTCATGTCGAGCGCCTCCTCGTAACCCGCCGGGTTCATCCGCATGTAGGAAACCATGGCGCGCTCCAGCGCCGCGTCGTCGGGCCGCGTGCCGTAATAGCCCCCGCCCGGGCCGCGCCGCACTTCCAGCAGGCCCTCATGTTCCAGCACCCGCGCAGCCTGCTGCAGCGTGACGATGCCCACTCCCAACGCGCGGGCCAGCTGGTGAAGCGAGCCGAGCAAGGCGCCGTCTTCGCAGGCGAAAATGCGTTCCCGCAAGGTTTCGGTCGTGCGTGCCACCAGGTTGGTTCCCCTGCGGCGTCCCGGCGACAGATCCATACACTCTCCATAATGTGCCTATTATTTGGCATTCATGGCCATTCTCGGTTCAATTTTGGCAAATTCAAGTCAATTGACCGCGTATATTTGCCTTCATACCTTTCACCTGAAACCGAGCGGCATCAAGCGCCGCCACTGGAGAGGATCGAAAGAGGATGGGCTTCCAACATCCCGACATCTCGGCATTCCCCGAGATTTCGCTGGTCATTGGCGACGAACGCGCACGTTCCGGCAGCGGCGCGGACTGGGGCCATGTCTACCCCGGCACCGGCCGCGTTACGCGTGAGGTCCGTCTGGCCAGTCCGGCCGATGTCGACCGCGCTGTCGCCGCGGCCAAGGCCGCGCAGCCGGCATGGCGCGCCCTGCCCGGCGACAAGCGGCGCGACCTGATGTTCCGCCTGGCCTCGGTGATCGAGAGCAAGGCGGCGGAAATGAGCCCTCTGCTTACGGCCGAGAACGGCTCGATCCTGATCGCCGGCGGGCACATGAGCCTCGATGCTGCGCAGAAGTTCCGCTATTACGGCGGCTGGGCGGACAAGATCGACGGGCGCACCGTCTCCACCTGGGGCGGCCCGGCTCACGATTACGTGATGTACGAGCCTTACGGCACACTAGGCATCATTGTCCCCTGGAACGGCCCGCTGTTCGCCGCCACGATGGTGATGGCCCCCGCCCTTGCCGCCGGCAACTGCGTGGTGCTGAAGGCGCCCGAACTGGCGCCGTGGTCGCTGATGAAACTGATGGAGGCGACCCACGAAGCGGGCTTCCCGGCGGGCGTCGTCAACCTCGTCACCGGCGGGCCGGACGTAGGCGCGGCGATGGTCGATCACCCCGGCATCGACAAGATCGAATTCATCGGCAGCGGGGCGACGGCGAAGAAGATCCTCGCCAGCGCCGCGCAGACGTTGAAGCCTGTCGGCCTCGAACTCGGCGGCAAGTCGGCAGTAATCGTGTTCGGCGATGCCAACCTTCAGGCAGCGGCCAAGCGGGGGCTTTCCGGGGCCGTCAGCGCCAATGGACAAGGCTGCGTCAACGGCACGCGCCTCTTGGTGGAGCGCTCCGTCTACGAACCTTACCTCCAGATGCTGAAGGCCATGGCCGCGCATGTGAAGGTGGGTGATCCCTTCGCCATGGACACCTTCATGGGCCCGGTGATCTCCGAAACCGCGCTCGATCGCATCGACGGCATGGTCCAGCGCGGGGTCGAGCAAGGCGGCGAAGTGCTTTGCGGCGGTGCCCGGATGGAGGGCGATCACGGCGAAGGCTACTTCTACCCGATCACCGTGCTTGCCGGTGTCGCCCCTGCCAGCGAGATCGCCCGCAACGAAGTGTTCGGCCCGGTCCTCGTCGTCACCCCGTTCGACAGCGAGGAAGAGGCGATCGCGCTGGCGAACGACAGCGATTACGGCCTTGGCGCCTATGTCCACACCACCAATCTCACCCGCGCGCACCGCGTCGCCGGGCGGATGATGGCAGGGCAAGTGCAGGTCAACGGATCGGGCGAGGCGATGACGCCCTGCGTGCCCTTCGGCGGCATGAAGCATTCCGGACACGGCCGCCTCGGCGGGATCGAGGGCCTGCGCGAATTCCAGCAGGTCCGCAACGTCTGGGTCAACCTTCAGGACTGAGGAGACGGTCATGGCACTGCTAGACCCCATCGAACGCGGCCAGCGCGGCCTTGAGACCGAGGCCGAAGTCACCGGCCGCACCGCCCACGAACCGGCGACGCTGCTCGAACAATCGTGGCGGGATTTCGTCTTCGCCGAAGTATGGACCCGCCCCGGACTGCCGCGCCGCCCGCGCTTCCTGGTGGCGATCGCCAGCGCGGTGACCTGCGGATTGCAGGACAGCCAAGTCGTCGACTTCGTGCGCGGCGCATTGAACACCGAGGCACTGACCTTGGCCGAACTGCGCGAGGCCGCACTACACCTCGCCGTCTACGCCGGCTGGGGCAATGGCGGCAAGCTGGACCGCGCGGTCACGCGCGTGGCCGAGGAACTCGGACTGCCGCCCGCCGAAGTCCCCGCGATCTGCCCCGACCCCTGGGACCCGGATGTCCGCAGCCAGCGCGGGCATGACGAATTCGCCAAGGTCATGACCTTCGCCCCCGGCCCTCCGGCAACACCCTATCTGGAAGGCATCAACAACTTCGTGTTCGGAGAGATGTGGTGCCGTCGCGGCTTGGACGAGCCTTCGCGCCGCTGGATCACACTGGTCGGCGTTTGCGAATCCGGCGCGGAAATCCCGATCCGCAGCCATATCCATGCCGCCATATCAAGCGGCAACTGCCAGCCTGCCGAGATGCTCGAATTCTGCCTGCAATATGGCACGCACGCCGGCTGGCCCAAGGCCTCGCGCATTCAGAGCGTGGTGCTGGAGATGATCGACAAGGTAGCAAAGGGGCTCCCCTGGCATGCCAAATGACAAGATCAAGACCGGCTTCATCGGCCTCGGCTCGCAAGGCGGCCCGATGGCCGAGCGGATGCTGGCGGCCGGATACGAACTGATCGTCTGGGCACGGCGGCCGGAGGCGACCGATGACCTCGTCGCCAAGGGCGCGCATCGTGCGGCCTCGGTCGCCGAACTTGGCGAGCGTTGCCAACACGTAGGCGTCTGCGTGGTGGACGATGCCGGGGTTGAGCAAATCTGCGCTGAACTTCTCCCGGTCATGAAGCCGGGCAGCGTCCTCGTCATCCACTCCACGATCCTGCCGCAGACTTGCGAGCGACTGGCAGCGGAAGCCGAAGCACGCGGCATCGCCGTGCTCGATGCCCCGGTCAGCGGCGGCGGCGCGGGCGCGGCGGCGGGAACGCTCACCGTCATGTGCGGCGGCAGCGAAGCGGCCTTCGCCAAGGCCCTTCCCGTGATCGAGAGCTTTGCGGGCAAGACCGTGCTGCTCGGCCCGGTCGGATCCGGCCAGCGCGCCAAGATCGTCAACAACGCGCTGATGGCGGCCAACATGGGCCTTGCCCATGCCGCGCTCTCCTTGGGCGAAGAACTGGACATCGACCGGGCGGCGCTGGCCGATCTGGTCAAGCACTCCAGCGGTCGCAGCTTCGGTTTCGAGGTCTACGCCCGCCTGCCCTCACCCAGCGCCTTTGCGCATGGCGGCAAGCTGCTGCGCAAGGACGTGGATCTGCTCGGCACGATCACCACGCCCGACAATGCGCTGGCCCACGCCGCCGATCCCTTCCTCGACGCGGCGCTGGCCGCAATGGAGCAAATCACCCCATGAGTGTGATCTTCAAGACCCTGGACATGACCGGCAAGGCCGCCGTCGTTACCGGCGCCGCATCGGGCCTTGGCCGCATGACCGCGCTGAAACTGGCGGAGGCCGGCTGCGACCTCTGGCTGGTGGACGTGAACGAACCGGGCCTCGCCGAAACCACCGAATTGCTCGTCCCGCATGGCCGCAAGGTCGGCAGCGAAGTGGCGGATTTGTCCGATCCCGCCGCCTGCCACGCCGTGATCGCCCATGCGGTGGAAAAGTTCGGCCGGCTCGACGCGCTCTGCAACGTTGCCGGGCTGATCTACCTCGCCAACACACCGCAGATGCCACAGGCGCAGTACGAACTCACCATCGACGTCAATCTCAACGCCCCGTTCTTCCTGTCGCAAGCGGCGATCCCGCACTTGCTGGAAGCGAACGGCGCGGTGGTCAACGTTGCCTCCTGCGCGTCCTACATCGGGGAGGCCTATGCCGCCGCCTATTGCGCCAGCAAGTGGGGCCTCGTCGGCATGACCAAGGCCATGGCGATGGAATTCCAGAAGAAACCCATCCGCATCAACGCCGTCGCGCCCGGCGGCATGATCACCAATATCGCGACCAACTTCACCCCGCCGGAAGGCTGCGACTTCGAACTGCTCAAACGCTTTTCGGGCCTGCGCGGCCAAGTGGAGGTGGAGGACGTGGCCGACCTTGTCGTGCTGCTCGCCTCGCCCGCCGGTCGCGGCTTTCACGGCGCCTGCCTCTCGCTCGACGCGGGCATCACGGCAGGCTGACAGGAGACGATTGCAATGACATTCTCACTCGACCAGTTCCGCCTTGACGGCAAAGTGGCGGTCGTCACCGGCGCGGGCGGACGCGGCAATTCCATCGGCCGTGCCTATGCGCTTGGCCTTGCCAACGCAGGCGCTTCGATCGTCGTGGCCGACCTTAACGGCGATGGTGCCAAGGCCGTGGCGGACGAAATCATCGCGGCCGGCGGCAAAGCCGTGGGCGTGCAGGTGGACGTTGCCGACGAAGCCTCCACCCTCGCCATGGGCGCCGCTGCCAAGGAAGCCTTCGGCGGCGTCGATATCCTCATCAACAACGCCGCGCTGATGGTCGACGTCAGCTACGACAATTGCGAGACCATCGGGCTCGATGCCTGGAACAAGGCTTTCGCGGTGAACCTCAACGGCGCGCTGCTTTGCGCCCGCGCGGTGATCCCCTCGATGCGCGCGCGTGGTGGTGGACGGATCGTCAACCAGACTTCTGGCGGCGCCTTCCCGGCAACCGGGCTTTACGGCATCACCAAGCTGGCGCTGGTCGGCCTGACCACTTCGCTGGCCAAGCAGTTCGGCAAGGACGGCATCACCTGCAATGCCATCGCGCCGGGCAATGTCACCTCGGACGCGGGCAAGATGCTGGTGCCGGACGATTCGCCGTTCATCCAGTTCCTCAACATGACTTGCGCGCTCAGGGCTCGCGGCGCGCCGGACGAACTGGTCGGCACGGCCTTGCTGCTGTGTTCGGACGCAGGCGCGTGGATTTCCGGCCAGACCATCCATGTCGACGGCGGCTGGGTGCTGCGCCCCTGAACGCGGCGATCAGCAGAGTTCCCTGACCTCGAGGTCGCGGCACGCCTTGGCCCGATAGAGCGAGCGATCCGCGCGGACGATCACGTCGTCGATCCGCCGGTCGTCCGCTTCCACGGCGGCAAGCCCCATGCTCACGCTCCAGCGGTCGGTGAGCGCCCCGCTCATTTCGAGACGGCGGCGCAGGCGCGTCATGAAGCCCTCGGGATCGCGGCACTCCACCGGCAGCAGCACCAGGAACTCGTCGCCGCCCAGTCGCGCGGCCTGGCCCGCGTGTTCACGGGCCAGCGCAGCGGCCTCCCGGCCCAGGCTTATGAGCACCTGATCCCCCGCGCCGTGGCCGTGACGGTCGTTGATGGCCTTGAAATGGTCGACGTCGATGGCGATGACCGCCGCGCCGGGGCGCAGGAAGCGCAGCGCCACTTGCTCCAGCCCCGCCCGGTTCCAGCAACCCGTCAGCGGATCGCGCAGCGCAGCGGCGCGCAGGGCCCGCTGGACCTGCTCGACGGGAATCGCCAGGAGCGCCAGATTGAGCACGCCCAGCAGCACCTGGTCGGAAAGCAGCGCCAGGAGCCGGGACATGTCCCGGCGATCCGCCTGCTTGACCCGAAGGTCCGTTTCACATTCGCAGGTGGGATCGAGAACAGATGGCGGAGCGGGAGGGATTCGAACCCTCGATACGCTTTTGGCGTATACTCACTTTCCAGGCGAGCGCCTTCGACCACTCGGCCACCGCTCCGCATGCACTGGTAAGGCGGGCGCCCTAGCCTGCGTTGCAGGGTTTCGCAAGCCGTCTCGGCATGCCATCACGCTCTCGATGCGAAAATTCTTTTCAGCCCTCGTGGTTTCCGCCCTTTTGTCCACTCCGGGCATGGCCCAGGACGCCCCCGCAGCGCGGACGCCGAACGATATCGTCGCGGGCGCACCGGCCGGGGACTGGGTGAGGATCGCGCCGTCCGACCTCCTGGTCATGGACCTCGCCCCGGATCCTTCCGGCAAGGCGCGGCGGGTGGTGATCCAGCTAATCCCGGCACCCTTCTCGCAAGGCTGGGTCGGGAATATCCGCAGGCTCGTGGCGGCGCGCTGGTACGACGGGATTGCGGTCGTGCGGGTCCAGGACAACTACGTGGCGCAATGGGGCGATCCCGAAGGGGAGAACCCGGCGAAGGCCAAGCCACTGCCCAAGGGGCTCGCGGTTGTGCGCGAGGATTATGCGGCGAAGGTCAAGACCTCCGTCCTTCACCTCGACAAGGCCGGAAGCCGGGACAGCGCCCGGCTCGACCTTGTTCTGGAGGACGGCGGCAGGAAGACCGCCCGGCCCATGCTCGGCGACCGGGACGCTTATGCCCAGCGCACCTTGTTCGTCGATGGCTGGCCGGCGGCCATGGGAGAGCGCGGGCCTGCAGATAGCGCAAGCCCCGCCGAGAACCCGGACGTCTTTTCGCAGCGAGAGGCCTCGCTCTGGCCGATCCACTGCTACGGCTATGTCGGCGTGGGCCGGAACAACGCGCCCGACACCGGCACCGGCGCCGAGCTTTACGCCGTGATCGGCCACGCGCCGCGACAGCTCGACCGGAACGTGGCCATTGTCGGCCGCGTCATCTCGGGCATCGAGAACCTCTCCGCCCTGCCGCGCGGCACCGGCGAGATCGGCTTCTACAAGACGCCTGCCGAGCGCGCGGCGATCCGCTCGGTTCGCCTGGGCAGCGAGGTGCCCGGCCTGCCCGCTTACGAATATCTCTCCACCGACAGCCGCAGCTTCGCCGCCTATGTGGACAAGCGCGCGAATCGGCAGGACGATTTCTACGTTCATCCCGCCGGCGGGGTAGACGCCTGCAACGTGCCGGTGCCGATCCGCGAGGCAGCACAGTGATCCCGGCCGAGCAACTCGACCACACCGGCCTGCTCTGGCGCTGGACAGGCGGCGCCAACAGCGGCACCTGGCACTTCCTCACCATCGACGGGGCGGCAGGCGAGGCCCTTTCGGGCACGGCGGTGATGCGCAAGCTGGAAGGCACGGCCCGCGGCTTCGGCTCGCTGAAGGTCAGGGCACGGATCGGCGAGACGCATTTCGCCACCTCCGTTTTTCCCAGCAAGTCGGACGGAGGCTGGCTGCTGCCGGTGAAAGCCAGCGTGCGCCGCGCCGAAGGGCTGGCGGAAGGCGACGAGGTGGCGGTCAGCCTGGAATACTGACCTCCCTCGCAGCCGTCAGATGCGGGAGGCTTCCGCGACCGCCTCGCTGGCGCGCAAGGCGCTGACGATGCGGGTAAGGTGGGCCAGGTCGCTGACTTCCAGGTCCACCTCGTACGTGCCGAAAGGCTCGTCGCGGTGGACCATCTGCAGGTTGGTGACGTTGGCGCGGTTGGTCGCCAGGATCTGCGTCACTTCCGCCAGCGTGCCCGGACGGTTGTAAAGCACCAGGCTCAGGCGGCCGACGGCGCCCGTGGTGCGTTCCCCCCAGGAGAGGTCCAGCCAGTCCACATCGGCGCCATTGGCCAGGGTGAGGCAGTCGATCGCATGGACTTCCACCTTGTGATCGGGACGGCGGATGCCGACGATGCGATCTCCGGGAACGGGATGGCAGCATTCGCCCAGCTCGAAACCGACGCCGGGCGTGAGGCCGCGGATGGAGATCGCACGCTCGGTATGAGCCCATTCGCCATCGTCGGGGAGTTCGGCGGTACTGCCCGGCACCAGCGCCTCCATCACTTGTCGGTCGGTCAGGCGGGCGGAGCCGATGGCAAACATCAGGTCTTCCTCATCGCGCATTTCCAGGCGCTGGATGGCGCCGTCGATGGCCTTCTTGCCGATGCGGCCCGGCAGGCGACCGACGATCTCGTCCAGCAGCTTGGCGCCGATCTCCGAGACTTCCTGCCGCTCCTTCGCGCGAACCGCGCGGCGGATCGAGGCGCGCGCCTTGCCGGTGACGACGAAGCCCAGCCACGAGAGCTGCGGCTCGGACGTGGGGCTCTTGATGATCTCCACCACGTCGCCATTGGCGAGCTGGGTGCGCAGCGGCATGTGGCGCCCGTTGATCTTGGCACCCACCGTGGCATTGCCGAGATTGGTGTGGACGGCATAGGCGAAGTCCACCGCCGTCGAACCCTTGGGCAACTGGAACAGCGCGCCCTTGGGCGTGAAGGCGAAGATGCGATCCTGGTAGATCGCCATCTTGGTATTTTCGAGCAGTTCCTCGGCATCGTGGCTGGCATCGACAATCTCGATGAGGTCGCGCAGCCAGCCGACCTGCCCGTCGGGACGGGAACCCCCCTGCTTGTAGGCCCAGTGCGCCGCCAGGCCGAACTCGTTGAGGCGGTGCATGTCGCGCGTGCGGATCTGCACTTCCATCCGCATCGAACGCTCGAAGATCAGCGCCGTGTGCAGCGACTGGTAGCCGTTCGACTTCGGCGTGGAGATGTAGTCCTTGAACCGTCCGGGGATCATCTGCCAGGTCTGGTGCAGCACACCGAGCGCCTTGTAGCATTCGTCCACATTGTCCGTCAGGACGCGGAAGGCCATGATGTCGGTGATCTGCTCGAAGGTCACATGCCGCTCGGCCATCTTGCGCCAGATCGAGTAGGGATGCTTCTCGCGTCCCGAAACCTCGACATTCAGGCCTGCTTCCGCCAGCGCCTGCTTGATGGACAGCGCGATGGCGTCGACCTGCCCGCCTTCCTCGCTGCGGATCTGCGCGAGGCGGCCGGTGATCGTGGCATAGCCCTCCGGCTCCAGCTGCTCGAAAGCGAGCATCTGCATCTCGCGCATATATTCGTACATGCCCACGCGCTCGGCCAGCGGGGCGTAGATATCCATGGTCTCGCGGGCGATGCGGCGGCGCTTGTCCTCCTTCTTGATGTAGTGGAGGGTCCGCATGTTGTGCAGCCGGTCTGCCAGCTTGACGAGGAGGACGCGCAAGTCCTCGCTCATCGCGAGCAGGAACTTGCGCAGGTTCTCGGCCGCGCGCTCGTTCTCGGTCATCACGTCGATCTTGGAGAGCTTGGTGACGCCGTCCACCAGCCGGGCCACGTCCGGGCCGAACAGCTTCTCGATCTCCTCGATCGTCGCCAGCGTGTCTTCCACGGTATCGTGGAGCAACGCGGTGATGATCGTCTGCTGATCGAGCTTCAGCTCGGTCATCAGGCCCGCCACTTCCACCGGATGGCTGAAGTAGGGGTCGCCCG
This sequence comes from Novosphingobium sp. BL-S-34, assembly GCF_056857015.1. NCBI lineage: Bacteria > Pseudomonadati > Pseudomonadota > Alphaproteobacteria > Sphingomonadales > Sphingomonadaceae > Novosphingobium > Novosphingobium sp. BL-S-34. The sequence goes on along the minus strand of NZ_CM166472.1, from coordinate 2,654,971 downwards.
AGGCGCGCTTCTGGGTGCCGTGCTTCTGTACGGTATAGACGTAGGCACGGTTGAGCAGGGCCTCATCGGCCTGGGGCGCGTATTCCTTCACGCGTTCGACAAGTTCGTACTGGCGCAGCATTCCCGGACTTCATGTCAGGATTTTTCGCGGCGCGGCAAGAGGCCGAGTCTTCACATGCAGATTATGCAACGAAACTGTGACATTGGCACCACCTCGTTTTCGAGCGCACGACCGCGAGTATGACGCCGGCGGGCGAGCAATCGATTCCATCGGAATTCCCCGGTGTCTGCGGTTAAGCCGCGGGGAACATGACCTGCGGCACCATCGCGCCGGGACTGCGCCGAACCCTGGAAAGAGATTTTCCGTCGTCTGGAAGCGCCGGAGCCGCCGTCCCTCCGATTCGAAAGCACGAGAGGCAGCCATGGCGAGCGAAATGGAAACGGCGATCTATGCGGCCCTGCTGGGCATGACCGATTCGGAGCTGGTAGAGGCCGCTCTGCTGCCGCCGCGCCCTTTCGCCCCCGATCACCTGCCGCGCGCGCCGCGCCTGCGCACCCTGATCAGTGCCACGCTGCTGCGCGACATGCTGCCCGCGCAGACCATCATCGTCCGCAACGTCTCCGAACGCGGCATGTGCCTTGCCTGCAAGGGCGCCTCCGGGAACGGCGGCTACAAGGCCCTGCCGCTCGGCGACGAGATCGTCTGCATCCGCCTGCCCGAGAATGTCGAGCATCTTGCCCAGGTCCGCTGGGTGGAAGGCCATGCCTTCGGGGTCGAGCTGTTCTGTACGCTGGATGTCGAAGCGCTTGGCGCTGCCAATCGGCGGCGCAATGTCCACTTCCTGCATATGCTGGAGCCGGACGGTGCCGCGACCGCGATGGGCGATGGGGCCGTCCGGGATCAGTAGTACTTGAAGGCGGTGATCACGCCGCCGCGGGTGTCGCACTTGAAGGTCTTCTTCACCGTCTTGGTGGTTCCGTCCTTCTTGCGCAGCACGACATCGACGAGCGCCCGCACCGAGGCGCGGTCGTCGCTCTTCTTGTCGGTGTCTTCCACCTGGCGCATTTCCACGTCCACCGCGCCCAGCTTTGCGCCCCGGGCCTTGGCCTCGGTCATGCAGGCGGCCACGGCCCGGTCGCGCGCATCGGCTTCGGAGGGGACTGCAGGGGCTGCCGGCGCCGCGGGCGGCGTCGGATCCTGGCTCCAGGCGCGCGGCACGATGGCACAGGCCAGCAGGAGGAAGCTGGCGCCGCTGAAGACTTTCCAAGACTGATCCTGCATGAGCCTCTCCCTCTCGCTGCCACAGCGGCAACGAGGGAGGATCATGCGCGCAGGATGGCAGCTACCCTATCGGGGCAAATACCGAGACGGCCTGATGCCTTCCCTTATCGCCGGCCACCGGCCGAGCCCCCTATCGGCCGGGGTGGACCAGGCGCCCGAACGAATCAGGCGCCTGAGCCGGTCAAGCACTCGGGCCGGTCAGGCGCCCAGGCCGATCAGGCAATGGTCGGCAGGATGCCGCCCTCGGCCCGGATCGCCGCACCGTTGGTGACGGCCGCCAGCGGGCTGGCCAGGAAGGCGACCATGGCGGCAACCTCGTCCGCCTCGATCAGGCGGCGAATCAGCGAGAGCGGGCGCAGCTTGGTGAAGAATTCCTCTTCGCGCTCCGCTTCCGAGGCGTCCTTGTTCTCCACCACCGAGCGGATGAACTCGACGATCCCTTCCGACCGCGTGGGCCCCGGCAGCACCGAGTTCACGGTAACCTGCGTGCCGCGCGTGGCGTCCGCCATGCCGCGCGCCACGGCCAGTTGCGCCGTCTTGGTCATGCCGTAGTGGACCATCTCACCCGGCGTCATCAGGCCGCTCTCGCTGGAGATGAAGATCACCCGCCCCCAATCGCGCTCCAGCATGCCCGGGAAATAGTGGCGCGAAAGCCGGATCCCGCTGAGGACGTTGACGTCGAAGATCTCGCGCCATTCCTCGTCGGTGATTTCCACGAAGGGGCGCGCCTCGTAGATGCCCAGGTTGTTGACCAGGATGTCCACCTGGGGGACCGCCTCCGTCAGCGCCCTGGCCCCTTCGGCCGTTGCCGGGTCGGCCAGCACGGCACGCACTTTGCCCAGCTGGCCCACGGTATGGGCAGCGGCATCGAGCTTGGCCTGGTTGCGGCCGGTGACGATGACTTCGGCGCCTTCCGCCGCCAGCTTCGCGGCGATGGCAAGGCCGATGCCGGCGGTCGATCCGGTTACGAGCGCAGTCTTTCCGGCGATCTTGAGATCCATGAAGCTATCCTTCTTGCAAACTTGCGGTGTCGGAGCGCTAGATAAGGGAAAGAATGAAAGCCGATTAGGACCGCTTCAAGCCGGTCAGTTTTGCTTCCGGCGCACAGATGCGGTCAGGACCAGGTGGCTTCGGGCGGCAGGCTCATGAGGATCGCGTCGATATTGCCCCCGGTCTTCAGGCCGAACAGCGTGCCCCTGTCGTATACCAGATTGAATTCGGCATAGCGACCGCGCCATTCCAGCTGCACGGCCTTGTCACCGGCGGTGAAGTCCAGCCCCATGCGCCTGCGCACCAGGCGCGGGAACACCGCGAGGAAAGCCTCTCCCACGGCGCGGGTGAAGGCGAAGTTCGCCTCCCATTCCGCCGCGTCGGCGCATTCGAGGTGGTCGTAGAAGATGCCGCCGACACCGCGATGAACCTTGCGGTGCGGGATGTAGAAATAGTCGTCCGCCCAGGCCTTGTAGCGGTCATAGTAGCCCGCCCCGTGCGCATCGCAGGCCGCCTTTAGCTCGGCGTGGAACTCTTCCGTATCCTGCGCATAGGGGATCGGCGGGTTGAGATCGGCGCCGCCGCCGAACCAGGCCTTGGTCGTCGTGAGGAAGCGCGTGTTCATGTGCACGGCCGGGACGTGAGGATTGGCCATATGCGCGACCAGACTGATGCCCGTGGCCGAAAAGGCGTTCTGCTCGGCCGAGGCGCCGTTGATCGTGCCGGCAAAGTCCTTCGACAGTGCCCCCACGACGGTGGAGACGTTCACGCCGACTTTCTCGAAGACCTTGCCCTTCATCAGCCCGCGCGTGCCACCGCCGGTCTCGGCACCGGCCTCGCCTTCCCCGCGGCCCTCCACTGCAGCGCGCTGCCAGGGGGTATATTCGAAAACCGCCGAAGACCCCGCCTCCCGCTCGATCGCCTCGAACTCGGCGCAAATACGGTCGCGCAGGGTTTCGAACCACGCGCGGGCTCGGCCGGTTTGGTCATTCCAGTCTTGGGCAATCCTGTCGGTCATCGCATTTCCTCTTCCGCCGGGCGCTTGCCAAATCGCACGGCCTGCGGCAAGGGAAAGCCATGGTTCCCTTTTCGTTCCTTTCACAGGAGTTGCAACTGGTCCCGCCGCCCGCCGGGTCTCCGACCGGTTCCGGGGCCGCGCGGGGCGCCGCGCTCTACTGGCCGCGCGAACAGGCGCTGCTGGTGGCGGACCTGCACCTGGAAAAGGCCAGCTATTTTGCCCGGGGCGGGCAGATGCTCCCTCCCTACGACAGCCGCGAGACGCTGGAACGTATCGCACTGGCGGTACGGCAGACCGGCGCGCGCCGGGTTTTCGCGCTGGGGGACAACTTCCACGACAGCAAGGGGACCGAGCGGCTCGATCCCCATGCCGCCGGAATGCTGGGCGCTCTCACCCGCGCGCTCGACTGGGTGTGGATCACCGGCAACCACGACCCCCATCTCGGCAGCGAGGCTGGCGGCACGCGGGTAGAGGAAATCGAGGTCGCGGGTATCGCCCTGCGACACGAGGCGCGGCCGGGCACCACCGGCCCCGAACTTTCGGGCCATTTCCACCCGCGCCTCATCATCAACGCCCGCGGCCGACGAATCGCGCGGCCTTGCGTGGTCCACAGCGGCAATCGATTGATCCTGCCTGCTTTCGGCGCCCTGACGGGCGGCATGGACGCCGCCGATCCGGCGATTCTCAAGGCCCTGCAACCCGCGCGCGAGATCGACGCGATTCTCTCGGCAAAGGACCAGCTGCTGCGCTACCCCCTCTGGCGCGCGGCCGCCTGAGTACCTATATGCACTTTCGGTCTATCCGAGGGCCGAACAGAAACGGCTATCCGGTCGTTGTTTGCGGCACCGGCCCACTATCGGGCGTGAGCCCGGACAAGACACTTTAGGCGTCCTATAGATTTCCTTGAAATCGTGCTTTGCGTGTCGACGCGATTCGCATTAATGACGCCTCCACTCGCCTAGCGACAGAAACGATTCAGGAGAACGCTTATAGCACCCCCACCCCGGCGCATGATGACGCCACCGGTCAAGAGTGGCCCGCGCTACAATAACATGATCCAGTCGGACAAGGTCCGGGTTATCGACCAGGACGGCGAGAACATCGGCGTCATGTATACGCGCCAGGCGATCGAACAGGCGGCCGAAGTCGGCCTCGACCTGGTTGAGGTCTCGCCCAACGCGGATCCGCCGGTGTGCAAGTTCCTGGATGTCGGCAAGTTCCGGTACGAGGCCCAGAAAAAGGCCAATGCCGCGCGCAAGACCCAGAAGACGCAGGAGATCAAAGAGATCAAGATGCGTCCGAACATCGACGATCACGACTACGACACGAAGATGCGCAACGTCCATCGGTTCATTCTCGATGGCGACAAGGTGAAGGTCACCCTGCGCTTCCGCGGTCGTGAGCTTTCGCACCAGCAGCTGGGCATGAACCTGCTGCGCAAGGTGCAGGAAGACGTCGCGGATATTGCCAAGGTTGAAGCCTATCCGCGCATGGAAGGCCGCCAGATGCTGATGGTGCTTTCGCCCAAGTAAGCATTCGGCCCGTCATTCACGGCAAAAACACGAAGAGCGCGCCGCAAGGCGCGCTCTTTGTCTATGGGCCGCATGTTATTTACGGGCCGCATGGTCATGGCCGTCCTAATGACGAATGACCGGGATCAGCCGTGAGCCGCGCCCGGCTTCCCGGCGCTCAGCCCTTCCACTCCCGGCGCTCTTCCGCCGCGCGCAGGACTTCATAGGCCAGCTGGTAGGTCTGGAACGCCTTGGCCGCCTCGGGATCGTTGGGCTTCACATCGGGGTGCACTTCCTTGGCCTTCGTCCGCCAGGCCCTGCGCACCGCATCGAACTCCGCATCGGGGTCGAGACCCAGCGCTTCCAGCGCGCGCAATTCGTCGCGGCTGCGCGAACCGTCGCCGGAGCCTCCCCAGCCATAGTGCGCCGATTCCTTGAATCCCGCGCTCTCGGTGCGCTCGTCCGATTCCCGGCGCGCTGCCTCTTCGGCGTCGAGCCCGGCGAAATAGTCCCACCCCGCGTTGTATTCCGCGGCATGCTTCTGACAGAAGTACCAGCGATCCGGGCTGTTCGGGCTCTTAGGAGCGGGGCAATTGCCCGGCTCGGTGCAACCATGCCGATCGCACAGGCGCACTTGCGCAGCCTCGCGCGAGCTGCCGTAGCTGCGCCAGCGCGGGAAACCCCAATCCATCGATCGACCTGCGCGACTCATTCGAAGGGCGATACCTGCCGACCCGAAGCCAATGCAAGTGCGTAAGGCTCAAGGTCCATGCGGGAATTCCGGTTCCAGCCGGCCCGGCAGCCGGGAATCGCGGGGATCCCTCATGCAAAAGGCCCGGCTCGCCATCGCGAACCGGGCCTTCTTCACATCTTGCGACCGAGCGATCAGTCTACCGTGACGGTAACCGCGCGGCGGTTCTGGGCCCAGGAGGCTTCGTCCGAACCCAGAGCGATCGGGCGTTCCTTGCCGTAGCTCACGGTGTTCAGGCGCGAGGCGTCGATGCCCAGGCTGATGAGGTAGTTCTTGGCCGCATTGGCGCGGCGCTCGCCCAGGGCGAGGTTGTATTCGCGGGTGCCGCGTTCGTCGGCATGGCCTTCGATCGTGGCGCGCTTGTTCGGGTACTGCTGCAGCCACTGGGCCTGCTTCGACAGCGCCGCCTGGTCAGCCGAATCGACGGTATCTTCGTTCAGCTGGAAGTAGATGGTGTCCGAACCCATCATGCGGGCCACGAAATCGGCCTGGCTGCCCGGCTGCGGGCCGCTGGGCGGCGGCGTGGTCTGGGTGGTGGTGGCCGGGCCCGGCTCGGGCGGCAGTTCCTTGGGCGCCTTGGACGCGCAAGCCGACATGGCAAGGGCCCCGGCGAGGAGGAGCATTGTCGATCCGGTCTTCACATGACGGGGGTACATGAGGGCAGGCATGAGGCAATCTCCTATCGTGCGCAGCCAATTATGAATGGCCTGCGTAGTTTGAAGTTCCGATTAATTTATTACCCTGTCAACCTGAACGAACGCCCCGTCTTGGGCACGTCGTCCAGGCAGATCTGACAGGGCGCTGGTCTCAGAGGGTAATCAGGGGCGAACGGGGCCCCATGCCGGGTCCGAGGCACCCACCGGGGTCGGCAGCCTGCGCTCGTTGCGGCCGGTGAGATCGACCTGCCAGATGGAGGTCGTGCCCGCCGTCTTCGCGGTACGGAAGAACTGGATGATGCGGCCGTTGGGCGACCAGGTCGGCGCTTCGTCCTGCCACGAATCCGTGAGGTGGCGCATGCCGCCGCCGTTCGGGTTCATGACGGCGATGCGCAAGTTGCCGGCAACATGGGTGAAAGCGATCTGGTCGCCGCGCGGGCTCCATTCGGGCGTGGCCGAGCGGCCGCCGAAGAAGCTGATGCGGCGCTGGTTGGAACCATCCGCGCCCATCACATAGATCTGCTGGTTGCCCGAGCGGTCGCTCTCGAACACGATCTGGCTGCCGTCGGGCGAATAGGACCCGCCGATCGAGATGCCCGGCGTGTTGGTCAGGCGCTGCGGCGTGCCGCCCCCGGCCGACGAGATACGATAGATGTCGGTATTGCCGCCCGAAGCCATCGAATAGAGCACCCACTTGCCGTCAGGCGACCAGCGCGGCGCCATCGTGGGGTTGCCGGTGCGGGCGATCAGCTTCTGGGTGTTGCTGCCCAGGTCGTAGACATAGATGCTCGGCTGCCCGTTGAGGTAGGACAGATAGAGAATCTTCGAATAGTCCGGCGAATAGCGAGGGGTCAGCGCGGTGGACTGGCCGCTGGTCAGGTAGCGGTGGTTCGCGCCGTCCGAATCCATGATCGCCAGGCGCTTCATGCGGTGGTCCTTGGGACCGGTCTCGGCGATATAGGCGATCTTGGAATCGAAGAACGGGCTCTCGCCCGACAGGCGCGAGTAGACCATGTCGGCGCACTTGTGCGCGGCGCGGCGCCAGTCCGCAGGCGGAACCTGCCAGCCGCCCTTTACGAGCTGCTGCTTCAGCGCCACGTCGTAGAGATAGCAGCCCACCGTGAGCTGGCCACCGGCGCCGGCGCGGACATAGCCCTGCACCAGCATGTCGGCGCTGCGGGCCGACCATACCGGAAAGTCCGGGGTCTGGATCTGGGCATAGACCGGCTGCGGCAGACCGTCCGGGCCCGAGGGCTTGAACAGGCCGTTGTTCTTGAGATCCGCGGCGACCACTTGCGACAGCGCCCGGCCGAGTGCGGCGGTGGAGCCGGCATTGGTGCCGGTGGGCACGTCGGCATCGGTCGCGAAGGTGGTGATGGCGATGCCGAGGTCCTGCCAGTCGCTATCGTCCGAGACGGTCACCTGAAGGCCGCCATCCTCGTCGGCAGGCGCGGCAGGCGCGCCGGGCGCCGCGGGAGCGGGCTGGACGGGCGTTGCCGGCGGGGCGCTCTGCGCGAGAGCTGCCACGGAACCGGAAAGCAGCAGGCCAAATGCAGCAAGGTGGATGATCTTTTTCATTGCGATAGCCTTCTGTCGAAGTTGGTCGTGATGACCTTCCAACCGTTGTAGAGGTCTTCCGGCAGATTGAACGGGGCGGCAAGTTTCACGGCGCGGATCGCCTGTTCCTGGTGCCGCTGGACTTGCGCCGAATTGGCCGCGTTCTGGCCGGTCGTGCGCAGGACCTGCGGCTCCCCGTCGAGGCTGCCATCCTTGTTGAGGCGGAAGCGCACGGTCGTCACCAGAAGTTCCGCATCGGCGCCTTGCGGGGCCGCCCAGTGGGGCTTGAGCTGGCGGCTGATCGCGCCGTTGAGCGCGGAAACCGCTGCCGGGCCGAGCGCCGCGGCCGGCTGGCCCTTGCCCTGCGTCGAGGTGGCACCCGAAACGCCCGACAGGAAGTCGGCGCCAACGCGGCTGCCGCCTGCCTTCTTGGGCGGCGTGGTGGCCTTGCTCGCGGACGAACCGGGCTTGCCCACGATCCGGTCGATCGCGCTGTCACGGCTGGCGGGCGCCTTGGGTGCGGGCTTGGCCGGAGCCTTCTTCGGCGGCGCGGGCTTTTCGGCGGGCTTCGGCGGCGCCGGCTTGGGGGGCGCGGGCTTCGGAGCAGGCTTCGGAGCGGGACGCGGCGCAGGCCGGGGTTGGGGCGGCTGCGGGCGCGGCGCGGGCGCCGGCGGCACCGGCGCGGGCTGCGGCTCCGGACGGGGCTGAGGCTGAGGCTCGGGGGCTGGAGCGGGAGCCGGCGGCGGGGCCGCTTCGCCCAGTTCCGGCGCCATGTCCGGCGCGGCCTGGCTATAGGGGTCGGGCGAGGTGGACGTCATGCCCACCTGGTCGCTCAGTGTCACTTCGATGCGCTGAGGCGGCTTCACCACCTCGTTCTGCGCCGGGCGCAGCACCATCACCGCCAGCACCGCCACATGCAGTGCGACAGCCAGCGTAAGGCCCAGCCCTTCGTCCTTGCGCAATCCCAGCATTGCCATCGTGCCAGCCTAACTCAGCCGCCTGAACCGCTGCTGACACCCGTCACCAGCGAGATCGACGTGAATCCGGCGTGGTTGAGTTCCCCCATCACGTCGATCACCCGGCCATAGTCGAGCGCCTTGTCGGCGCGCAGGGTGACTTGCGGCTTGCGGCCATCGGCACCGTCCGGAACCGAAGCGAGACGCTCCGCCAGTTCGCCGGGCGCCAGTGCCTCGGTCTCGTAATAGATCGTGCCGTCGCGCTGGACCGAGATCGTGATCTGGTCCTGCTCCTCGTTCATGGCCTTGGCGCGGCTGTCGGGCAGCTCGATCGGCACCGCGGCCTTGAGCAGCGGCGCAGTGACCATGAAGATGATCAGCAGCACCAGCATGACGTCGACCAGCGGCGTCACGTTGATTTCGGCCATCGGCGTGCGTCCGCCGCCGCTACGGCGCCCGCGCCTGCCGCCGCCGGATAGGCCCATCCCCATCAGCGCTGCTCCAGCTCACGCGTGAGCGCGGAGTGCAGGCGATCGGCGAAGCGCTGCAGGCGCGATTCGAACAGGTTCACGCGGTGCGAGAAGCGGTTGTAGGCGATGACCGCCGGGATGGCCGCGAACAGGCCGATGGCGGTGGCGAACAGCGCTTCGGAAATGCCGGGGGCAACCACGGCGAGCGAGGAGTTCTGCTGCTGGCCGATCTGGAAGAAGCTGTTCATGATGCCCCAGACGGTCCCGAACAGGCCCACGAAAGGCGCCACCGAACCCACGGTCGCCAGGAAGTTCAGGCGATTGGAGATGCGGTCGCTCTCCTCGCCGACCGAGGAGGTCATGGCCAGGCCGATGCGCTCGCGCGCGCCTTCGGGGTCGAACTTGGGCATGGCGGCATTGCGGCGCCATTCGGCCAGGCCCGCGCCGGCGACTTTGCCCATCGGCACGTCGCCGCGGCGGCGTTCCTTCTGGTAGGCCTCGAAGTTCTGGGCTTCCCAGAAGCCTTCCTCGTAATCCGCGCATTTGCGGTTGAGGCTGCCGATGCGCAGCATGAAGCTGATGATGATGGCCCAGACCCAGACGCTCGCCAGGATCAGCCCGGCCATGATCGCCTGCACGACGATATCGGCGTGGAGGAACAGTTTTACCGGATTGAGGTGATCGGAATCACTGCCGATGGTCACGGCAGAGGCGAGCAGTTCGAACGTCATTCTAGTCCTCTCGGATGCTCTTGCATGAGCGAGGCGAAAGCATGTTGCCAGGCGGCGGGCTGTTTGCGCGGTCGTCCTTCAGGACTGATGAACCCGACCTTTACCGTGGCTTCGGCAAGGCGAATTTCTCCGCGCCGCACGACTTGCCGAAGGGTGCAGCTCACCCTTCCGACCTGAAGCGCGTGAGTGTCGATCACGACCGCGTCGCCGAGGCGCGCGGGCGAGAGGTAGCGGATATTCACTTCCGCCACGGTGTAGAGCCCCTCCCCGGCCTCCAGCGCGGCGCGCTGGTCTATGCCGAGCAGGTCGAGCAGATCGGAGCGGGCCCGTTCCATCCAGCGGATATAGTTGGCGTGATAGACCACGCCGCCGGCGTCGGTGTCCTCGTAGAACACACGGAGCGCATAGCGGTGGGTCGGTCCATCGAGGACGCCGCTGGGGGGAAGAGGGTCGCTGCTCATGCCACCGGAATGTGTAGCGGGCGAGACCGGCAGCGCAATCCGTTCGTCGCACTTATCCCGCGCGTGCGGGCGGATGGACGGTTAATTGCGTCGTAATTGTCGGATTTGTCGTTGCCTGGCGTCGGCATGGCCCCGGATCGGGTCCGGGACCATGTGCAGACTTCCAGATCCGCGCCTTACTCCGCGATCATCTGGAAGAACTGGCGGCCGCCGAAGATGTGGACGTGAAGATGCGGCACTTCCTGGTGGCCGTTGGTGCCCATGTTCACCATCAGGCGGTAGCCCGGCTCGTCGAGTTCGAGCTGGCGCGTCACATGGCCGACCGCGCGCATGAAGCCGGCGATTTCCGCATCGTCGGCATTGGCGGTGAAATCGTCCCAGGACACATGAGCGGCCTTGGGGATCACCAGCACATGGACCGGCGCCTGCGGGCGGATGTCGTTGAAAGCAAGCGCGAATTCGTCTTCGTAGACTTTGTCGCAAGGCAGCTCGCCGCGCAGGATCTTCGCGAAGATATTGTTATCGTCGTAGGGCAGCTTGGGGTCGATCGGCATGGGGTTCTCCCGGAGATGCGAATACGGGCGAGCATTCAGTCCGCGGCGCGAGCAGCTTTCTCGGCAATGCCGGAGATGCCGTTGCGGCGGTCAAGTTCTGCCAGCACGGCCGCGAAAGGCACGTCGCGCGCGCCCAGCAGGACCATGAGGTGGAAAATCAGGTCCGAGGCTTCGCCCACCAGCGCCTTGTCGTCCTCGGTCAGGGCGGCGATCACCGTTTCGGTGGCCTCTTCGCCCAGCTTCTGCGCGATCTTGCCCAGCCCCTTGGCATGCAGTTTGGCGACATAGCTGCTGTCGGGATCGGCGGCGCGGCGCGCGGCGATCGTTGCTTCGAGGCGGGCGAGAGTGTCGGGGCTGCTCATGCCATGCCCATGCGACGCGCGGGCGGCAGGGTCAAGGCCGGCCCGACATGCGCGGGGCGGCGATCAGTCCGGGCGCTTGGAGGAAAAGCGGCGGCCGATCGCCACGCCGGTGACGCCCAGGGCCAGGAGGAACAGTCCGCTCGGCTCCGGCAGGCGCGTGGCGTCGGCGGCGAAAGCCGGCAGGGGAACGAGGACCATCGCCGCAAAAGCGGGCAGGCAGCGGTAGCGAGGCACGGGGGGCTCCTGCGGGGGACTGTTGACAGGACCCATGGCAGGCCTGCCGGGAACGGCAAGGGATGATCGGAGCCTGTCCCGATCCGGGGCATGATCGGATGGGTCATTTCCGGCCCGTCGTCCCGGAAGACGCCCAGGCATCCGCCCTCACCCGCGCGCGGGCAATCCCGCCGCGCGCAGCGCCGCATGGGCCTCCGCGATCGAGTGCTTGCCGAAATGGAAGATCGAGGCCGCCAGCACGGCACTGGCCTTGCCCTCGGTCACGCCCGCCACGAGATGGTCGAGATTGCCCACCCCGCCGCTGGCGATCACCGGCACCGAGACGCTGTCCGCGATCAGCCGGGTGAGGTCGAGGTCGTAGCCGCTCTGCGTGCCATCGCCGTCCATCGAGGTGACGAGCAGCTCGCCCGCACCGTAGTCCGCAAGCTTCACCGCGTGTTCGAGCGCGTCGATCCCGGTGGCCTTGCGGCCGCCGTGAGTGAATATCTCCCACTTTCCGGGCGCAACCCTGCGCGCATCCACCGAGGCGACGATGCACTGCGATCCGAACTTCTCGGCAATGTCCGCCACCACTTCCGGCCGCGAAACGGCGGCGGAGTTGACCGCCACCTTGTCCGCGCCGGCCAGCAACAGGGCGCGGGCATCTTCGGCCGTGCGCACGCCGCCGCCGACGGTGAGCGGCATGAAGCAGACTTCGGCCGTGCGCTGCACCACGTCGAGCAGGGTGCCGCGCCCTTCGTGGCTGGCGGAAATATCGAGGAAGCACAATTCGTCGGCCCCGGCGGCGTCGTAGGCGCGCGCCTGTTCCACGGGATCGCCGGCATCGACGAGATCGACGAAGTTCACGCCCTTGACCACGCGCCCGTTGGCAACGTCGAGGCAGGGAATGACGCGGATGCGGACGGTCATGGGATCACTCCACCGGCTTGAAGAACAGCAGCACGCAGAACACGCCCACGGTCAGGCACACGGCGAGGTTGAACGCGGTGTAGCCCCAGAACTTGCGCGGATTCTCCTGAAGCGAGGTTTCCACTTTCGACCGCGCCCGGCTGAACAGCATCAGGCGCGCGCGGCCTTCGCGATAATCGCGCAGGGCATAGAGCGCGCCGGGCACGAAGATGGCCAGCGCCAGGACCGCGACGAGGCGGTTCTCGTTCACGCCTTCTCCGCCATGGCGATCGCGGCGGCCAGGTCCAGGCGCCCGTCGTAAAGCGCGCGGCCGGTTATCACGCCTTCGATGCCGTCACCGGCATGGAGCGCCAGCAGGCGAATGTCGTCGAGGCCCTTCACGCCGCCGCTGGCGATCACCGGCATGTCGGTGCGGCGGGCGAGATCGACGGTGGCGTCGATGTTGCAGCCCTTGAGCAGGCCATCGCGGCCAATGTCAGTGAAGAGCAGGCTGGCGACGCCCGCATCCTCGAAGCGTCGGGCCATGTCCACGATCGAGACGTCGGAGACTTCCGCCCAGCCCTCGGTCGCGACCATGCCGTCGCGCGCGTCCACGGCCACGACGATGCCGCCGGGATATTCGCGCGCCATGTCCTTGACGAACTGCGGGTCCTTCAGCGCGGCCGTGCCCATGACGATGCGCGAAACGCCCAGGTCGAACCAGCCGGCCACCGCCTCGCGCGTGCGAATGCCGCCGCCGAGCTGGACATGGCCGGGGAACGCTTCGAGGATCGCTTCCACCGCCTCGCGGTTCTCCGCCCGGCCCGCGAAAGAGCCGTCGAGATCGACGACGTGGAGATATTGCGAGCCCGCTTCGGCAAACAGCATGGCCTGCGCGGCGGGATTGTCGCCATAGACGGTGGCGCGGTCCATGTCGCCTTCGGCAAGGCGCACGACCTGGCCCTGCTTGAGGTCGATGGCGGGGAAAACGATCATCTCAGGGCTTCCATTCGAGGAAACGGGAAAGCAGCGCGAGGCCGTAGGCCTGGCTCTTTTCGGGGTGGAACTGCACGCCCACGATATTGTCCTTCGCCACGGCCGCGACCAGGCCGCCGCCATGGTCGGTCATGGCCGCCACATGCGCGCCGTCGTCGGGCTGGAAGTGGTAGGAATGCAGGAAATAGGCCTCGCCCGGCTCGATCAGGCCCTGTGCCGGGTCCTTGCGGCCGAGCGAAACGTCGTTCCAGCCCATGTGCGGGATCTTGATCGCAGGGTCGGTACGCTCGATGCGCTGGACCTGGCCGCCGATCCAGTCGAGCCCGCGCGTCACCCCGTGTTCCAGCCCGCGCGTGGCCAGCAGCTGCATGCCCACGCATATGCCAAGGAACGGCGCCCCGCCGACATGGACGCGCTCGGTCATCGCCTCCACCATGCCGCGAATGCCCCAGAGACCCTCGGCACAGGCGCGGAAGGAGCCGACACCGGGCAGGACGATACGGTCCGCCGCGCGCACCACGTCCGGATTGGCCGTGATCGCGACGTCTTCGGCCCCGGCCGCGCGCAGGGCATTGGCCACCGAGTGCAGATTGCCCGCGCCGTAGTCGATCAGCGCCAGGATCGGGCGGCCTGCCGTCATCCGGCGAGCCCGGCGACGCTGTCGTCAAGGAAGCCGTGCGCCCATTCGATCACTTCGAACTCGGCCACGCCGCCCGCCACGAACGGATCGGCGGCGGCGAGGATTTCCACCTCGTTGCGATTGCTGCCCTTCGCCAGGATGAGCCCGCCGTCACGCGGGACCTTGCGGCCCCAGCCGAGGAAATGGCCCGCCGCATGATTCGCGCGCAGCCAGGCGACATGATCGGCCAGCAGGCCGTCCACTTCCTCGACGGGGGCGGTGTAGCGAAGCGAGATGATGAAGCTGGCCATCAGAGCGTGTCCTGTCCGAGAATGCCCTTGGTGGAAGGAATCGCCCCGCCCTTGCGCGGGTCGAGTTCCACCGCGGTGCGCATCGCGCGCGCGAAGCCCTTGAAGATGCCTTCGCAGATGTGGTGGTTGTTGGAACCGTAGAGGAGTTCGATGTGCAGGGTGATGCCCACGGCCTGCGCGATCGAGTGGAACCAGTGCTCGACCATCTCGGTATCGAACTCGCCCAGCTTGTCCTGCGTGAAGCCGGCCTTCCAGACCAGGTAGGGGCGGCCCGAAATATCCAGAGAAACGCGGCTCAGGGCCTCGTCCATGGGCGAATGAACGTCACCGTAGCGGCCGATGCCCGCGCGGTCGCCCAGGGCCTGGCTGATGGCCTGGCCGATGGCGATGGCGCTGTCTTCGGTGGTGTGGTGCTGGTCCACATGGAGATCGCCCTTGATGCGGCAGGCGATGTCGATCAGCGAATGGCGGCTGAACTGCTCGATCATATGGTCGAGGAAGCCGATTCCGGTGGAAACCTGATAGGCCCCGGTGCCGTCGAGGTTGACCTCCACGGCGATGTCGGTCTCGTGAGTCTTGCGGGTGATCGAGGCAGTGCGCATGCCAAGGGCCTATAGCCCGCTATGTCAGGGAATCAATTCCGCCCGGCACCAAGTGTGCGCGAAAAGCGTTTCTCAGGTAATCTTTGGTCGCGGCGAATTTTCACGCCCGGCACAAACGACCTAGGGAAAACCCGTCGGAACGTGTTATTTTACGCTTGAACACGCTTGACCGGCACCGGAAGCATGAGCACCAAGGGCGCGATGAACGATACGCCACAAGACAGCCTGATCCCCTACGACGAGATCGTGCAGGAGGCCCTGCGCGCCGTTGTGGGCCGGGTGCTAGGCCAGGTGGAAGCCAGCAATGGCATGCTGCCGGGTACGCACCACTTCTATATCACCTTCAAGACCGGAGCGCCGGGGGTCTCGATCCCTGCCGAGCTGCGGGCGCGGTTCCCGGACGAAATGACCATCGTCCTCCAGAACAAGTTCTGGGACCTGGCGGTGCGCGAAGACGGCTTCACCGTCAGCCTTAGCTTCAACCAGCTCCCGTCCAAGCTGGTGATCCCTTTCGCCGCGATCACCGCTTTCGTGGATCCGGCCGTCGATTTCGGCCTGCAGTTCCAGGCCATGTCCGACGACGACGAGGAAGACGAGCTTTCCGCGCCCGAGAACGATTCGGAACGCGACGTTGCTTCGCGCATTACTCCCAGCGAGGATGGATCGAACGTCGTTTCGGTCGATTTCGGCAAGAAGAAGTAAGGCGGGCAGGAGAAGGCCCGGGAAAGCAAGGTCCATGGGCGTCACCTCGGTTCCGAAGAAAGTCGGCAAAAGCGTCGGCAGCGGCGTGAGCAAGGCCGGAGCGGCGGTCAAGAACACGGCCGCCAAGGCCCGCGCCCGCGCCAACACCTTGCGGGGGCCCAGCCCCAGCACGGCCACCAACCTGGCCATTGCCGACATCGCCCTGCGCAGCGGCACTTTCTTCGCGCGCCGGGCGGTCGAGCACGCACTGCTGGGCAAGCGCTACACCCCGGAAAAGGCCAAGCAGATCCTGCGCGGCCGTTCCTTCACTCAGTCCATGCTCCATACCGCCATTGCCCGCGTGGCCCTGGGCTCCGCGCCCGGCGCGGCGCTGGTGATCGGCGGACTGGCGGCCAAGACGCTCTACGACCGCAGCCGCGCCCGCAAGGCCAGCGTCAAGGGCGAAGCCGAGATCCAGGACATGGCCGAGGACGGCGAAGACGAAACCGGCCTGGTGCCCGACATTCTGAAGTGACCCGATCCGGGGCGAAGGGCTCTCCGCTCGCTCCGCGATCCTCTGCCTTCACCTCACCCCTTGATTTGCGCGCCCGGCGGCGGCATCGGGGCACATGGTCAATTCTCCGGACAATCCCGCCGACACGCTCGCCCGGCGCGGCCTCATGCTCATCATGTCCTCGCCTTCCGGCGCCGGCAAGACGACGATCTCGCGCATGCTGCTTGAGCACGATTCGCACATCTGCAACTCGGTGTCCTGCACCACCCGCAAGCCCCGCCCGGGTGAGGTGGACGGCAAGGACTACTTCTTCGTCAGCCAGGCCGAGTTCGACCGCATGGTGGACGAAGGCGAGTTCCTCGAATGGGCGCATGTCTTCGGCCACAGCTACGGCACGCCCAAGGCCCAGGTGAAAGCCGGGCTGAAGGACGGGCAGGACTATCTGTTCGACATCGACTGGCAGGGCACGCAGCAGCTCTACCAGAAGCTGGAGCGCGACGTCGTGCGCGTGTTCCTGCTGCCACCGAGCATCGACGAACTGCGCCGCCGCCTTACCGGCAGGGGCACCGATTCGATGGACGTGATCGCCGCCCGCATGGAACGCGCACGCTCGGAAATCAGCCACTGGGATGGCTACGACTATGTCGTCGTCAACGACGATATCGAAGCCTGCTTCGAGAAAGTGAAGAAGATCCTCGCCGCGGAACGCATGCGCCGCGCGCGCCAGACCGGCCTGATCGGCTTCGTCCGCGAGCTGATGACGCCCTGATCGCGGTATCGGGAAAGCAGCGAGGGTGACGGGCAGCCGCGCGTCGCGCTGCTGCCTCTCCGCGCCCTGCCCAGCAGGCGGTCCGGCATTTTTTCCCGTTCGTTCGGGCACCTGCGGGCGTCTGGCGCGTAGATGTGGGACTGGCCCTGCTCGGGCGCGCCACGGGAGAGAGCGATGATGCCGCCACGAAAGTCCGCGATCCGGTCGCTCAGCCTGTCGGGCCTGCCCCTGGCGGGCCTGCTCATGCTGGGTGCCTGCAACGCCGCGCCCGATCGGCAGCCGGCTTCGGAGACACGCTCGCAAGCGGTCGCTTCGGACCCGCAAGGCCCCGCAAGCAGCTCGGCCCCGACCTCGGCATCCCCATCGGCCTCGCCTGCTGGATCGCCCACCGCGCCGGCGGAAAACGGCGCGGCCCAGCGCTCCGGCCCGCTCTCCTGCGCGGAGGAACTGGGCGCCACTGCCGCCCAGCGCCGCGCGGATCTGTGCCGCAACGTCTCCCCGGCCACACGCCCCCCCTGCAATGTCGCCAACAGCTGCGCGATGATCGAGGACGAGATCGCCCGCAGCTGCGCCTTGTTCGATTCGAAGGGAGATCCCATGCCGGGATGCCGCCCCGCGCCCAAGAGCAAGGAAGCCGCCGCCGCGGTGGTGGAACGCTATTACTCCGCGCTCAATGCCCGCGACTTCGGGACGGCCTGGCAGCAGTGGGGCGACGACGGCCCGCCGCGCCAGACGATGGCGCAGTTCACGGCCGGCTTCGCCCATACCCGCGCCACCCATGTCGCCATCGGCGCGATGGAGCCTGGCGACGCCGGGGCCGGCTCGGTCTACCAGACGGTGCCCGTCACGGTGGACGCGACTCTGGACGACGGATCGAGCCAGCGGTTCCGCGGCAAGTACGTCCTGCGCCGCGTCAACGGTGTGGACGGGGCCACGCCCGGACAACTGCGCTGGCACATCGATTCCGCCCAGCTTTCGCCGGTCCGCTGAGGCGGAGCCCGACCCCGCCGCCCGCCCGGCCGGAGAGCGCCGGCCTTATGTCCCGCGCTCCCTTCTTACTTGTCCTCGCCCACCGCAGGCTCTACGCGCGCCCGGAACAGAAAATCTGAACGACCTTTCCGGAGACGCGAACATGTCCGAACTCGAAACCGCGATCGAAGCCGCCTGGGATGCGCGCGACACCGTCACCCCCGCCAGCGCCGACGTGCGCAAGCTGGTGGACGAAGCCCTCGGCCTGATCGAATCGGGCACGGCCCGCGTCGCCGAACCGGACGGCCAGGGTGGCTGGAAGGTCAACCAGTGGCTGAAGAAGGCCGTGCTCCTCTCGTTCCGCCTGAACGACAACGCCCCCGTCGCTCACGGCGCCGGCGGCGCGCCCGCCTTCGACAAGGTGCCCGTGAAGTTCGAAGGCTGGGCCGACGAAGACTTCCGCAAGGCCGGCTTCCGCGTCGTCCCGGGCGCCGTCGCCCGTCGCGGCACCTTCATCTCGAAGAACGTGGTGCTGATGCCCAGCTTCGTGAACATCGGCGCCTATGTGGGCGAAGGCACCATGGTCGACACCTGGGCCACCGTCGGCTCCTGCGCGCAGATCGGCAAGAACGTCCACATCTCGGGCGGCGTCGGCATCGGCGGCGTGCTTGAGCCACTGCAGGCCGGCCCGGTCATCATCGAGGACAACTGCTTCATCGGCGCCCGTTCGGAAGTGGCCGAAGGCGTCGTCGTCGGCGAAGGCGCGGTGATCTCGATGGGCGTGTTCCTGGGCGCGTCGACCAAGATCGTCGACCGCGCAACCGGCGAAGTCCACATCGGCAAGGTTCCGCCCTACTCGGTGGTGGTCCCCGGCTCGCTGCCCGGCAAGCCGCTGCCCGACGGCACCCCCGGCCCGTCGCTCTACTGCGCCGTGATCGTCAAGACCGTGGACGCGCAGACTCGCTCGAAGACCGGCATCAACGAGCTGCTGCGCGACTGATCGCCGCACCGATCCTGTCTGGAAGGGGCCGGATGCCAGCGCGTCCGGCCCCTTTCTGTATCTAGCTCCCTCGGAACGGCAGGGGCGATGGGGCGTTGATCCCTGGAACATCGGCCTGAAGCGATCGAAGATCGGGCCGGAAACCGGGAGATGCCCATGGATACCCGCGGCGAGGAAGTTCACGTCGAAAAGACCGAAGCCCGTGCCGGCGCGACGCCCAATGTCGTCCGCTACGTCCTGCTTGTCAGCCTGGTCCTGGCCATTGCCGCCATGTCCGCGATCTGGATCTTCGGCGCGGTCAAGGCCCCGGACGATACCGGCGGCGCCGCCGACACCCGCGAGGCCGTGCAGCGGGGCGATGTCGATCCCCAGTCCCAACCCGGCGTCCAGAGCCCCGAGCCGGCCGCAGGCAAGACCGGAAGCTGACCCGTGGCGGGGCTGGCGCGCTTCGTCGAGGCCCAGTCCCGCGACTATGCCCGCGTGGTCGCGGAGCTGGAACACGGCAGCAAGCGCAGCCACTGGATCTGGTACATCTTCCCGCAAGTGGCCGGCCTGGGACAAAGCGAAACCTCGCAGTTCTACGCCATTTCAGACCTGAGCGAGGCCCGCGCCTATCTGGCCCATCCGATTCTCGGTGCCCGTCTCGATGAATGCACCGAGATCATGCTGGAATGGCTCGGCAAACGCAGCGCGGCCGAGATCCTGGGCGCTCTCGATGCCATGAAGTTTCGCAGCGCCATGACGCTGTTCGAAGCGGCCGGCGGCGAAGCGCGTTTCGGCCGCGCGCTCGATGGGTTCTTCCAGGGCGAGCGGGACGAACGGACACTCCAGTTCCTCGGCACCGCGCCGGATCCCTAGCGCTTCGCTCGTTCGGGAACCCGATTCACCGCCAGCGCGTTTCCCCTGTTGGCCCTTATTGCACGGCGGCCGCAGAGCCGCTCCCAAAGCTGTCGGGCCACGGGAGAGCCGAGATGCAACGCGTCGGTGATGAAGTTCATCTGGATGAAGACGAAGCCCGTTCGGGCAGCACGCCGCATATCGTCCGCTATGTACTGCTGGCCAGCCTCATTCTGGCGATTCTGGCGATGTCCGCGATCTGGATTTCGCGCGCCTGGTGGGACCAGCCGCCGTCCCAGGGACATCCCGTGACCGCCGAGGAGCACGCACTCGGCAACTGACCCTGCCGAATTTGCTTGCCTGACGGGCCGACTTGTCCTGATCTGTGCTCGGGAGAAACGAGAAGGACCGACGTTGCCTTGTGGCGGCGCAGGATCCTCATGGAGAGGAAGACAGGAATGCAGGACACAGCTTTTGCGGCAGGGGCCGACAAGGCCGAATCCCATCCCGCGCGGACGGGCCTTTCCACTACGACGCATTCCACAACGATACATGCTCAGGAAGGTGACCTGCGGCGCGGCGGCGATGCCGCCTTGCCGATCCTTCCGCATATCCTGGCAGCAATCTTCGGCGTGTTCGCCATCGCCATCGTCATTCTCTGGCTGTCGATCGGCGTCTGGAGCCGCCCCAATCCCGATCATCTCGCGCCCGCGGGCGCCCAGCAGCAAGCCCCGGCGCAATCTTCACCCTGAAGCGTGACGTGGGGCGCTTCCATCTGGAGGCGCCCTGAACCCCGCTGCGGGCTGTGGAATGCGGCCAGAAACTCGCCCGAAAATCGACCCGAAACCGGACATCGCCGAAGATGTGCGTGAAAAAATGAGCCGCCGATGGAAGCGTGTCCCGAGCGCGGCATGGGTTCATGCTGCGCTCCCGCCCCGGATCGATCTCTCGCCCCCCGACGAACAATCGATCCCTTGCACCGACGGCCCTCGTATGGACGGCGCCTTCGCGTCATCCTCTACTCGTCCGAATACTCCGTCTCGGTGGCGGGTGTATTCGCCATGTCCCGAACGGAAGACAGTCCGTTGCAGAAATTTAACGACACGCTTCGGAAACCCTGCCGGGCGCATCCTTTCCAGCATCGCCGGAGCGGGTTTACGGCGCGATTCGCGGAATGCTTGATCGCGGGGAAATCGCGGCCTAGCCCTTGGTGATGGGAGAATTCGATTACATCGTCGTCGGCGGTGGAAGCGCGGGCTGTGTCCTTGCCAATCGGCTGAGCGCGGACCCGCGCCGCCGGGTGCTGCTGCTGGAAGCGGGCGGCAAGGACGACTACCTCTGGATTCGCGTCCCCGTCGGCTATCTCTACTGCATCGGCAATCCCCGCACCGACTGGTGCCTGTCCACCGAGGCCGAGGTCGGGCTGGGCGGCCGCAGTCTGAAGTATCCGCGCGGCCGGGTGCTGGGCGGCAGTTCCTCGATCAACGGCATGATCTATATGCGCGGCCAGGCCGCCGACTACGACCAGTGGCGGCAGGCGGGTCACGAAGGCTGGAGCTGGGACGAGGTCCTTCCCTACTTCACCCGCGCCGAAGATCATTACGAAGGCCCCAGCGCGTTTCACGGCAGCGGCGGCGAAATCCGCGTGGAGAAGCAGCGGCTGCGCTGGGACATCCTCGAAGCCTTTCGCGAGGCCTGCAGCCAGCAGGGCATCCCCGCGGTCACCGATTTCAACCGGGGCGACAACGAAGGATCCAGCTTCTTCCAGGTCACGCAGCGCCGGGGTTGGCGCTGGAGCGCATCGGATGCCTTTCTCAAGCCGGTAAGAAGCCGCGCCAACCTCAAGGTAGAGACCGGTGCCAGCGTCGAGCGCGTATTGATCGAGGACGGCCGCGCCGTCGGCGTCGCCTATACGGTGGGCGGCCAGCCCAGAACCGCTCGCGCGCGCGGCGAAGTCGTGCTTTCGGCGGGCGCCATCGGTTCGCCGGCGATCCTCGAACGCAGCGGCATCGGCGATGGAGACCGGCTTTCCGGCCATGGCATCCCCGCCCTGCGCCACTTGCCGCAAGTGGGGGAGAACCTGCAGGATCACCTGCAACTGCGCTGCGCCTGGCGGGTGACGGGGGTGTCCACGCTCAACCAGCGCGCTGCCAATCTGATGGGCAAGGCGCTGATCGGCCTGGAATATGCGCTCAGCCGCAGCGGTCCGATGGCCATGGCGCCGAGCCAGCTTGGCGTCTTCACCCGCAGCCACGCGCGCTATGCCACGCCGAACCTGGAATACCACGTACAGCCGCTCAGCCTTGAAGCCTTCGGCGGCGCGCTCGATCCCTTCCCGGCCTTCACCGCCAGCGTCTGCAACTTGCGGCCGGAAAGTCGCGGCAGCACGCATGTGACCGGCCGCGATCCCGCCGCCGCGCCGAGCATACGCCCGAACTATCTCTCTGCCGAGGAGGACCGTGCCGTCGCGGCCCAGTCGATCCGCCTCACGCGCGAGATCGTCGCCCGGCCCGCCCTCGCCCGCTATGCCCCGGAAGAACTGCGGCCCGGCCCCGAACGCGCGAGCGAGGAAGACTTGCGCAGCGCAGCCGGTGCGATCGGCACCACCATTTTCCACCCGGTCGGCACCGCGGCGATGGGCAGCGTGGTCGATGCCCGCTTGCGCGTTCTCGAGGTGGAGGGCCTGCGCGTGATCGATGCCTCGGTGATGCCCACCATCACGTCCGGCAACACCAATGCGCCGACCATGATGATCGCGGAAAAAGGCGCGGAAATGATCCTTGCCGACAGCCGGTGATCCGTCGAGAACCAGCCCTGCGCGCCGTTCAGGCGAGCAGCGCCCTCGTGCGGGCGACCACTTCCACGAGATAGTCCCGCGCGGCTTCCACCCCCAGCGCCGCCTGCGGAAGCGAAAGGTCCAGGCCCAGCGTCTTGCCGCGCGGGAGGGCATCCACGAATTCGCGAAGGGGCAGTTCGCCCTCGCCCGGAATCAGGCGGCCGCGCTCGGCTTCCTCGGCATGATCGCCCAGGGCCTTGAGCCCGGCGTCGCAAAGGCGGACATGGCCGATCAGCGCGGCGTCGAGTTCCGCCAGTTCGCGCACCACCCCGCCCGCGCGGAAGAAATGCAACGCGTCGACCGTCACGCTCACCCGATCCTCGCCGATATGCGCCACGAGAGCCAGGGCTTCGCGAAGCGTGCGAACAGTCATGACAGGAGAGAATTCGAAGCCGAAGTCCATGTCGCGCTCACGCGCCATTTCGGCCAGGCGGGCCATGTAGTCGAAGGCATGTTCCCGCTCGAGCCCGTTGTCGCGGGCGCCGATGCGGCGGGTGCCGAGCCGGGCGAAGATGTCCATGTCCGCAGCATGGTCCTCGGGCGGGCGCGTTGCCGAACCATTGATGCCCTCGCCCAGGCCGATGCGCAGGCCAGCATCCGCCAGCGCGGCCTGGGCTTCGCGCCGCAGGGCCGCATCCTCGCGCAGCGACCAGGCTGCGTAGCCCTCGCTCCGCCCGGCCTCCTGCTCCAGGCCCATCGACACCGCCTTGCAGCCCATTTCGCCCGCCAGGCGGACATGTTCGAGCGGTCCCATCCCCGCGACCGTGCGGCTGTCGATGCCTAAGGGGTGGGGCATGGTATTATCCTCGTGACGGCGGGTGCGACTGTTACGCCGCCCTGAATAGCCGTCATTTCAGCCGCCGCGAAGCCTTCATCACGCGATAGCCCCAGATGACACGGCGGCGCGCCCAAACGGCCGTCACGACAGGCGCGCCGGAGAGTGCGGCGATGGCGTATCGCGCCGGTTCTGGGGCCTGAAAGCCGGAAACGCCTTGACTGCGGCGGCCTGCCCGGCGACGGCCTCTCTCCCGATCGACGAGGACCGAGCCACGCCATGATTCCCTCCGTTACCCTGCTTCCCGACCTGACTTTCGCCAACGACCGGCCATTCGTGCTGATCGGGGGCATGAACGTCATGGAAAGCCGCGAGGCGGTAATGGACGTTGCCGCCGAATTCGTGCGGGTTACCGGCGAGCTTGGCATTCCTTATGTGTTCAAGGCCAGCTTCGACAAGGCGAACCGCTCGTCCATCTCGTCCTTCCGGGGTCCGGGCCTGGACGAAGGAATGAAGATCCTCGCCGACGTGAAGGACCGCTTCGGCGTGCCCGTGCTGACAGACGTGCACGAACCGTTCCAGGCGGAGGCCGTGGCGGAAGTCGCCGATATTCTCCAGCTCCCGGCCTTCCTCGCGCGCCAGACCGACCTCGTCGTCGCCCTGGCGCGCACCGGCAAGGTCATCAACGTGAAGAAGCCGCAGTTCCTCGCCCCGCAGGAGATGCGCCACATCATCCGCAAATGCGAAGAGGCCGGCAATGGCCGCGTGCTGCTGTGCGAGCGCGGTTCCTCCTTCGGCTACAACAACCTCGTCGTCGACATGCTGGGAATGGACGAGATGAAGGCCATGGCCCCGGTGGTGTTCGATGCGACTCATGCGCTGCAACGCCCGGGCGGCCGGGTCGACAGCGCCGATGGTCGCCGTACGCAGGCTGCCGCCCTCACCCGTTCGGGCATGGCCCTCGGTATCGCCGGGCTGTTTCTGGAAGCGCACCCCGATCCGGACAAGGCGCTCTGCGATGGCCCCTGCGCCTTGCCGCTCGGCCGGCTGCGCGCCTACCTCGAACAGGTCCAGGCCATCGACCGCCTGGTCAAGGCCTTCCCGCCCCTCGACATTGATTGAGCGAAACCCGGATTGAGGAAAACCGGGCGGTGGCTTCGCGGCGCCGCCCCCTTCGGCAATTGCCTTCAGGCGATGCCGCGTTCCTTGAGGATGCGTTCGATCACCGGCTTGTCGCCCGGGTTGTTCAGCTCGATCGCATCCCAGGACAGCGGATCGAGCGTGACGACCGAGACCGGCAGGCCAAGGTCGAGGAAGCGCAGTTGTTCCAGGCCTTCCAGCAGTTCCAGCTCGCAAGGCGGCGCGGCGACGTAGCGCTCCAGCGCGGCGCGGCGGTAGGCATAGAGACCGAGGTGCAGGTGGACCGGCGGGAATTCCCGCGCGGCGGCCTCTGCCGGAAGATAGGGCAGCACGCGCTTGGAGAAGTAAAGCGCCCGGCCGCGGCCGTCGATCACGGCGGTGGTGCCGCCCACCCGGCCCTCGGCCTGGTCTTGGACCAGATGTTCGTAAACGGTACGTGAGGCGCGCACGGCGGGGGTGGCCATGATGGCCTCCGGATCTGCCGAAAGGCGCTCGACCAGCGCCGGGACCACGCCTGCGGGAGAAAGCGGCGCATCGCCCTGAAGGTTCACGACGACATCGGCGACCGGCCCAAGCGTGGCAATGGCTTCCGCGCAGCGTTCGGTGCCGTTGGCGCAATCGGGCGACGTCATGACGACCTGCCCGCCGAAGCTCTCCACTTCGGCGGCGATCCGGTCGTCGTCAGTGGCGACCCAGACGCCGGCCGCGCCGGGAACGCCCATGGCGCAATCCCAGCTGCGGCGGATCAGGCTGCGTTCCTCGCCGGTGGCGCCGGCTAGGCGAACCAGCGGCTTGCCGGGGTACCGGCTCGACGCGAAGCGCGCAGGGATGATGATGGCAAAACTGTTGCCGCTATTCGGGGATGTCACGGAGGTTCAGCTGAGCCCGGTGCGAAGGAAATCGTGAAGGTGGATGATGCCGACCGGGATCTGGTTGATCGTGGCTACCATCTCGTCCTCTACCACCGCGCAGCGCGGGCCGTCTTCGCCGACCACGAAAGCGCATGTGATCTGCGCATCGTTGAGGAAACGAAGGGCATCCTCCGCCGCCATGTCCGCCCGCAGCATCTTGGGGCGCGGCGTCATGACGTCGCGCGCGCAGACCTGGTCGAGTACCTTGAAGTGGCGGCGCAAGTCGCCGTCGGTGATGATCCCGGCAAGGCGTCCGGCCGGATCGACGACGCCGGCGATGCCGAAGCCCATGGACGTCATGCACGTGATGACGCCGTCCATCGGCAGGTCGAGGTCGACGAGCGGAAGCTTGTCGGTGCCGTGCATGAGCTGGCTGACCGAAGCGAGACGCAGGCCGATCGAACCACCCGGATGAAGCGCCTTGAGGCTCTCCTTCGAGACGCCCTGCATGTCCATCAGCACCATGGCGATGGCGTCGCCCAGTGCCAGCTGCTGCGTGGTCGAGCTGGTGGGCGCGATATTCGAAGGACAGGCCTCGGTCGCGACCGGCAGCAACACGCAGATGTCCGAGCGGCGTTCCACCAGCGAATCGGCATGAGACGTCATGCCGACCACCGGAATTTCGCAGCGCTCCGCATGGTCGAACAGGACCTGCAGCTCGGCAGTGTTGCCGGAATTGGAAATGGCGAGGATCACGTCACCCTCCACCACCATGCCGAGATCGCCGTGGGCGGCCTCACCGGGGTGAAGGTACATGGCGGGCGAGCCGGTTGCCGAGAGGGTGGCGGCGATCTTGCGGCCGATATGCCCGGACTTGCCGACGCCGGCCACGACGATCCGTCCAGTGGCGCTGGCGAGAAGCTGGCAGGCTTTGGTGAAACTCGCGCCCAGCGATGCGGCCAGGCTATCCAGAGTGCGTGCTTCGATGTCGATGACTTCGCGTGCTCTGGATATAATGAGATTGCTTGCCCCGACTGTTATCGGGACGACCGAATTCGACAACTTTACCCCCCTGCTCGCGTGCTTTCGATTGCTGCGCATCGCCTACACCTTGCTGGCCGCACTGCACAACGCCACAGTCCTGACATGTACTGTTAGACGCCGGCATAGTCCGCGAATTTGTGCTACGCAGCACACCACCCTATGTAAACCCCACATAATCCCTGAATTGCTCGATCTGCCGCAAATTCCGCACAAGCGCCGACAGGTAGAAGTCACATATAGTTGACGAAATTTAATCGTGACAGTTCCGAGGCAAGGAAGTGCAGGCGGATCAGTCTAACGAATCTACCGCGCGCCTTATTCCGACACTGCGCCAGGGCTGCCCAGCAACTTTCTCGAACCGATCGCGCAAGGACCAAAGCCACCCGACGCGGCGCTCGGCAAGGCCCGGAAGGCTGAGAAGGTCGCCTCCCAACCAGGGCACAAAAGGATTGCGGCGGCAATAGGACCAGATCTCGACGCGCTCGATCGCCCGAACCGAATCGCCGCGCGCGTGGAAGCCCAGGGTATCGGCCACCACCAAGGTATTGGCGGGAACGGCCAGCGGCCGCGGCGCGGGCAGGCCCATCTCGGCAAGGTCCCCCGGCCTCACCCGCGGCGAACCACGCGCGGACAGCCGGTCGATCGTCCGCGGGTCGGCCAGGCTGCGGCGATATTCCCAGTCCAGCCGCGCCGCGGTCAACCGGTGCGATCCCGGAACGAAGGTGAAAGGCGCCTCGTCGGCCGTGACCGCATTCAGGAACAGCCAGGATTTCAGCGATGAGTGAAAGGCATCGGCATGAAGCGATTCCTGCGGGTCCGCCTCGTTGCTGGCGTCGTGCGTCACGATGGTCTGGATATAATGCAGCGGTGCGATCCGGAAACCGGCGACATAGTGGAACAGCGCCTTGAGGTCGTCGCGGCCGAGCAGGCGGCGCAGCGCGGGAATGACCCGGAGCATCGCGGGATCGACGGCGAGGCGGCGAGTGATCGCATCGCCCTGCCGCATTTCGCGCGCTTCACCCTCGTATGTCAGGATCGCCTGGCGCAGCGCCGCAAACTCTTCGGCCGGAATGACATTCTCGATGGCGACGAAACCGTCGCGGTCGAAAGCCTCGCGCCAGTCCTTCCGCACTTTTCCTGCAAGGCGCGCCCGTCGCCAGCTGCACAGCGCCCCGGCCACTTTCACCCGCGCCCGGTGCAGGCCCCAACCGTTCAATCGCCGCGAACCCAGAAGCGGATTGTCGAGAAAACTCTTTGCAGTGGTGCCGAGCTGGAAGATCCAGACGGGTAGCATGAGTAACGACTTGACCGGCTTGAGAACAATCATATGAAGAGGGCTACCGATTTCGGGGGGCTTCGCAATGGCCCCTTTGACAGGTCGCTGGCAACTGATTTCGTGGTCCTCGGATCGTCGAATGTCCTTGGCTGGTAAATGGCATAACTTTTCAGGGTAAGACGATACATGAGGATGGGTTCCCGCGGCCGGGCGGTTCTGGCGCTGGCCGCCTGCCTGCCGGCCACTCCCGCCTGGGCAGATGCGTTCGGCGGCACGGCAGCCCTTCCGGAGGCCGGTTTTTCGGCTCCGACGGGTCGGATCGAGGATCAGGCGCTTGCCGCTGGGGTGATCACGGCGTCCGGCTGCATCGGCAGTGCCGCGCCTTGCGACGGAAATGATCCGCAGCTCGTCGCCGTCTCGCGGTGGAACCTGGCCGACATCTCCTCACCCCGCGCGGTGCCGGACCTGACGACCCTGCCGCCTGCCGCCCTGGAGCCCGAGCCGGCCGCGCCGGCCGATGTCTATGGCCCCACGAACCAGGTGGTTTCCGGCCCGGCCGCATCGCTGCCCCCCGGCGTCAGCCTCAACGGCACCGGCCACGTTCCGCGCGAATATGCCCAGTACCGCGGCTTCTTCAAGCAGGCGGGCACGATCACGACCGAACTGGCGGTCCTGGCCGTCTACATGGGCGTGCAGACGATCCCCAAGCTGACGAAGAAAACCGCCCCGTTCCACTTCAAGGACGAAGGCTGGTTCGGCAAGGATACGACCAGCATCGGCATGGACAAGCTGACCCATGCCTTCAACACTTACCTGATCGCGGACATTCTTCATGCCCGCCTTCACAAGAACACCAATGCCTCGGAAGGCGACGCCGTCACGGCCGGCGTGCTGGCCGCGGGCCTGATGGCGCTCAACGAAGTGTCCGACGCCATCGAGCCCGACAGCGGCTACTCGATGCAGGACATCGCGATGAACCTGACCGGCGCGACGCTCTCGGTGCTGCGCAACACGATTCCCGGCCTGAAGGAAAAGATCGCCTTCAAGATCGAGATCATGCCGAACGACCAGATCTACAGCCACGTCGGCAAGGAACACTACGCCCAGCAGCGCTTCATGCTCTCGCTCAAGGGCGCGGGCTTCGAAGGCCTGCAGAAGACGCCGCTGCGATTCCTGGACCTCCAGGTCGGCTATTACGCCACCGACTTCCTCAACAGCGACCGCGAAAAGGGCATCGAGCCCAAGCGGCACCTGTTCTTCGGCGTCGGCCTGAACCTGGGCGAGCTGTTCTGGGGCAATTCGCAGTCGCGCTTCGGCAAGGCCGCCTACTCCGTGCTCGATCACGTTCAGCTTCCCTACACCTCGGTTCGTGTCGATACGCATGGAGAGTTCGGCCATTGGTAACTGGGCGATCACACGCCATCGAGGCACGCTGATCATGAACCAAAGCCTTACGCCTGCCGTCGAGCAGGCGATGCGCGACGCAGCACGCCTCGCCGTCATGCCGCGCTTCGGCACGGCGGGCGCCGCGCTCGTGGCCGACAAGCGCGAAGGCAATGGTGGCAGCGAACCGGTTACCGCCGCAGACCGCGAATGCGAGGCGATCCTGAGCGAACGCCTCGCCGGCCTGATCCCCGGCGCTCATGTGGTGGGTGAAGAGGCCGTGCATCACCAGCCGGATCTGCTCGACAGGCTCGGCGCCGGAACGTGCTGGATCGTCGATCCGCTCGACGGCACTGCCAATTTCGCGGCGGGCACCGGGCCCTTCGGGCTGCTGGTGGCGCTGGCGGACAACGGCATTCCGGTCGGCGGCTGGATACTCGATCCCCTGTCCGGCCGGTTCTGTGCCGCCCTGTCCGGCCAGGGCGCCACCATCGACGGCCTGGCTTTTCGCACCGCTCCTGCAGCGCGCGCGCGCCCGGTAATGGCCGTGACGCGCCTCTTTCGCGATCCCGACCGACGCGCCCGACTGCTGGCCGAATTGGCCGAAGGCGCCGAAGTGATCGACAGCCCGCGCTGCGCTGCTGACCAGTACCCCCGCATCGCCGGGGGCGAGAACGACATCACGCTGTTCACCCGCACGCTCCCCTGGGACCATGCCGCAGGCGTGCTGTTCCTCAATGAAGCAGGCGGCCGCGCCGCCCGGCCCGACGGCACCCCCTATCGCTGCGACGACCGGCGCGAGGGCCTGATCGCCGCCGTCGATCCGGACACCTGGGACCGTACGGCGCGCCGGCTGGAAAGCCTGGGCGAAACCTTGGCACTGACAGTCGAGGCGGCATGACGGCACCCCCGTTCCTGCGCATTCCGCCCTTCCCGGGCCACCGCGCACCACCCCTGGCCCAGCCCGCTTCCAGAGAGGCCCCCGCCGCGACGGACCTGTCCTCGCTTCTGCGCCAGGCCCGCGTCGGCGGTACGTTCTGGGGAGCCTCCGCTGTGCTGCCCGAAGGCCGCGACGTTCTGGCCTCCGCATCCAGCACCGCGGCTGCCGGCGAAGTCGCGAGACATCTGGGCGACCTTGGGCTGACGGGACGCGCAGCCGCGCGCGGTGCGATTGTCGGCCTTGAAAACCTCCCTTCCCTCCCGTCGGACGGCGACCCCTGGACCGCCTGCGCATCGGCCTCGCTGGTGATAGGCGATGCCGAAGACGAGCTGCTGCTGGTCGCCGCCCTCTGCGGGTGCAAGGTCGCACCCTTGGGGGCCGGGCGCTTCGCCGCGCTTTCGGATCCCGCGGCGCTGGACGCCGTCGCAGCCCGCGAAATCGGCCGCTGGACCTATCGCGACCCCTTCGGCGAAGGCAGGCTGGAGCCTGCGCAAGCCATTGGACTGCTGGCAGGCTGGCGCGCCCTGATCGACGCCAACCGCAAGGTCGCCGGCGTCTACGGCATCGCCCGCTGGAAGCGGATCACCGCCGACAACCTGCTGTGGGACGGCAGCGGCCCGGTGCGCCATGCCGAGGGCGCGCAAGTGCCTGCCGAAGGCTCCCTGGCGCTGGCCTGGATCGCGCGCAGCGATGCACAGGCCCTCGCGGATCTCGAAGCGCGCGGCATCCGCATCGGTGAAATCGAGGACGGCATGATCCGCTCGACCGGCCTCGGCGCCAATTGCGTGCCGCCGCTCTCGATCGTCGTCGATGCCAATGGCCCCCATTTCGACCCGGCCCAGGCCAGCGAACTCGAAATCATTCTCGAAACCGCGGCAATCCCCCGGGCCGTCATCGAACGGGCCGGTGCCTTGCGCGAACGGCTCGTTTCGGGCGGGATCAGCAAGTACGGCCTCGACGCGGAGCGCGCGCCGCGGGCAGACAGCGAAGGCGGTGCCCGGATCGGCGGCCGCAAGCGCGTGCTCGTGACCGGGCAGGTCGAAGACGACCGCTCGGTGCTGCGCGGCGGCGGCGGGCTGGACAATCTGGAACTGCTGCGCCGCGCCCGCGCCGAAGAACCTGGCGCACATATCATCTTCAAGCCGCATCCCGACGTGGAGGCCGGCCATCGCAAGGGTCATGTCCCCGACGCGCGCGCGCTGGAATTCGCCGACACGATCGACCGGACATCCTCGATCGCGGCGCTGCTGGATCAAGTCGATGCCGTCCACGTTCTGACCTCGCTGGCGGGGTTCGAAGCGCTGATGCGCGGGCGCGAGGTCGTCACGCACGGGGTGCCCTTCTACGCGGGCTGGGGGCTGACGCGCGACCTCGGGGCAGTACCCGCGCGCCGCACCCGCCGCCGGACGCTGGACGAACTGGTCGCGGCCACGCTGATCCTCTATCCCCGCTACCTCGATCCCGTCACGCGTTTGCCGTGCGGGCCGGAAACGCTGGTGGACAGGATTGCAAGCGGGCAGGCCAACGTGCGATCAGCACTTATTCGCCTGCGGGAAGTTCAAGGGAGGATGAACCGCGTGCTTGGATGGATGACCCGGCGATGAAGCATCTGCTGCTGACGACTGGGGATCGCCGGTTCCTGTTCCTTCAGGGACCACCCGGACCGTTTTTCCGCGCCCTTGGCGAAGAACTGCGCCGCCGCGGCGCGGCGGTCCATCGCATCAACCTGTCCGGAGGCGACCGGCGCGACTGGCCGGACGGTTCGACCGACTATCGCGGCCTGATGCGCGACTGGCCGCTGTTTTTCGACCGCTACGTGCAGGAACATGGCATCACCGACGTGGTGCTGTTCGGGGACTGCCGCCCCATGCACATGCGGGCGATGCGCCTGGCGCGCCTGCGCGGCATCCACTTCCACGTTTTCGAGGAAGGCTATATCCGGCCCGACTGGATGACGCTGGAGCGTGACGGCGTGAACGGCAATTCCTCGTTCGACCGCGATCCGCAGAACCTGCTCTCCGCGGCGGCCAGGCTTCCCGATATTCCCGATCTCCCGTCGATCACCGCCTCGTTCAACCGGCGCGCGCACGACAGTTACTGGCATTACCACAATGTCGTGACCGGACGGCTGCTGCTGCGCTTCCCGTTCTATCGCACCCATCGCCAGGGATCGATCGTGCTCGAGGGCTTCGGATGGATCCGCCGCTTCTCGCTCCGGGGCCGCCGCGCGCGGCAGGCGCAGGACACCCTGCGCGAGATCGACGGCAAGCGCTATTTCCTGTTCCCGCTCCAGCTTTCGGGCGACTTCCAGATCCGGTCGCACTCGCCATTCCTGTCGATGGCCATGGCGCTCGACTACGTGCTGGCCAGCTTCGCGCGCCATGCGCCCAAGGATGCGCTGCTGGTGATCAAGGAGCATCCGCTCGACGTCGGATTCCGCAACTGGCGCTCGGCGATCCGCCGCCGTGCCGCCCATTTCGGGCTGGCCGGCCGGGTCATGCATATCGACGGCGGCGATCTTCAGCCGCTCTGCGAGAATTCGATCGGCATGGTCTGCGTGAACAGCACCTCGGGCACCTTGGCGCTGGCCTCGGGAACGCCGGTCATCGTGCTGGGGGATGCCGTCTACGACGTGCCGGGCATCACGCACCAGGCCTCGCTCGACCGCTTCTGGCGCAGCCCCGAACTGCCCGACCGCAAGCTCTACGAAGCCTTCAAGAAGGTGCTCCATGCCAAGTGCCTGGTGCGCGGCGGCCTCGCGAGCCAATCGGCCACGCGCATCCTGGTGGAAAACAGTGTCGACCGGCTGCTGGTCCCCGTGGAAGCCCCCGAAGGCCCCGCCGTGCGCCGTCGCTATCCGCCGGCGTTCAACTTGCCCTGAGCCTTCAGGAAGACGGCTCCAGGTTCGCGTCGGGCAAGTGTCCTTGCGAACGCAGGAAGCGGAACAGGCGGTTGACCAGCGGGTTCGACCAGCCGGAATTCGTGGCGAAGTCGCGCTTCAGCGTGTCGTGGTGGATCTGGTGTGCCTCCGGCGACATCAGCAGGCCCAGCTTGCGCATGCCGCGGATGAACCAGGGGTTGTCCCGCCGGTGCAGCGTCCCGTGGAAATACTGGGCGAAGGCCCCGCCCACGAGAAACGCGGCGAATCCGGCCATGAACCAGCCGGGAATCGGCCAGATCAGCGCGGCCACATTGCCCAGAAGCGAGATCGGCAGGGCGCCGGCGATCACGGTGGAGCCGATCAGCCGCCACAGCTGCCGCCGCCCCAGCGCATCCGGGCGCGGGTGGTGGTTCTTGAAATCGTAGGAAATGCGCTCGAACGGGTTGAGCCGCCGCATCCGCTCGCGGAACAGCCCTTGGTACTCCTCGCTCTCACGCGAACCTTCGTAGAAGAAGATCGTGTCCAGCCCCATGCCCGGGCGGCACGGCCGATAGTCCATGTACATGTGAATCACGCCGGACAGCAGATCCGCCAGATACCAGGCGACCAGCATCGCGGGGATGGCAAGCCAGCTCGGATCCGCGAACGCCAGCACCATGCTGCCGGCCAGCGAGGCCAGGAAGGCCCAGAGAAGAATACGCTGCACTAAGGACATGCTCCCGCCAGTAACCCTTCGCGCGCCGCTTGCCAATCGATCCTGACCGCTGCTACGCGCCCGCCATGTCTTCTCGGGCGCCCGCTACCGCCACATCCCGCACTGGAACCGGCGCCGATCCGCGTCCTTTCGTGCTCGACGTCAGCCGCCTGATCTGGCGCCTCTGGGCCGGGCGCCTGCCTACCGGGATCGACCGGGTGTGCCTGGCCTATCTCGAAGAGTTCGCGGACCGGTCCCTGGCCATGTTGCAATGGCGCGAGCACCGGATCGTGCTCGGCCCGCGTGCCAGCGACCGCCTCTTCGCGCTGCTGAGCGCCGGGGTCGGCAAGCCGATCCGGGGCGCGCTGGTCGCGCAGCTGGCTTCGGCGATTCCCGCCGCTCTGGTTCGCCCCCCGAAAGTCGCGGGCAAGATCTACCTCAACGTCGGCCACACCGGGCTGAACGCAGCGGGTCTGGTGGACTGGCTGGCCGCACGGGCGCTGAGGCCGGTCTTCCTCATCCACGACCTGATCCCGATCACTCACCCGCAATATTGCCGCGCCGGCGAGGCGGCGCGCCATGCTGCCAGGATGCGTAACGCCCTGGCTGCGGCGGACGGGTTCATCGTCAATTCGGCCGATACCGGCGGGGCCCTCACCCGCTTCGCCCGCAGCCTGGGACTGGAACCTGCCCCCACGCTCGTCGCTCATCTGGGAATCGAGCCGCTCGCTGCGCCGGCCTCTGCCGTCGCCTTTACGGAGAGTGCGAAAGCGGCGCCGACGGACCGGCCCTATTTCCTGTGCCTGGGCACCATCGAGGCGCGCAAGAACCACATCCTGCTGCTGCGCGCCTGGAAGGGCCTTCGCCGAACACTGGGCACGAACACGCCCGATCTCGTGCTGATCGGCCAGCGCGGCTGGGAGGCGCAGGACACGTTCGACCTGCTCGATTCCGAAAGCCACGATCATGGCCGGATCGTCGAACTCGCCCGCTGCACCGACGGCGAACTGGCCGCCTGGCTCGACGATGCCGAAGCGCTGCTCATGCCCAGCCATGTCGAAGGCTATGGCCTGCCCGTGCTGGAAGCACTGTCGCGCGGTACGCCGGTGATCGCCACCGACCTTGCGGTCTATCGCGAACTGGCGCCCGGCATTCCGCTGTTCCTGGCCGCCGACGACGAACAGGCCTGGCAGAATGCCGTGATCGCCTGCCTGGGCGACAGCACCGAGGCCGCGCGCCAGCGCCGCTTGCTGCAGGACTACCGCGCGCCCGACTGGGCGGAGCACATGGCGCTTGTCGAGGCGTGGCTGGGCCAGCTCTAGCCGATCGAGCAGCCGCCGCCCTCGCTGGTCTTGGACCCGTCGGGGCGGTACCAGGTCGCGATCGGGCCGGCCTTTTCGTCGTAGTAGCAGACCGAAGAGACCGCATTCGTGGTCGCATCGACGTGGACGGCATAGTTATGCGCGCCGCAATTGTGCAATTCGCACTGCGAGGCACCGATATCGTTGTCCTTGCGCATGACCGGGCCCACCGGCCCCTTCATCGCGGCAATGGCATCGAGCACCTTGGGGTCGGTCACGGCGCGGGAAACGCCTTCCTGCACCCGTGGATGCTGGAAGAAGGTGTAGTCCCCCACTTTGTCCAGCGGATACTTGCCGACATAGACTGAGAGGCTGTCGACCGCGCCCGAAGGCGTCTCGCTGGCTTCTGATGGCTCCACTTCGGCCGCGGCGGATTGTTCCGCGATCGTGGGAGAGGCTGCGGGGCTTGGCTCGGAACCGCCCTTGCACCCGGCCAGACCGGCCATGACAAGGATTAGAGTGGCGCCGGCCAACCAGGGGCGCGGGTCCGGATGCTGCATCGGGCTTCCTCCTTCGCGTTCGAAAGTCTCTTCGAATCGCGCCCGAGCATCGCCGGTTCCCGCCTGCGCTGCAAATCCTGATGCCGCCCCGCTTCGACGGGGCCAAAAATCAGCCGCGAATGGCGGGGCGCAGGCGCATCGCGAAGGAGATGACGAAAGGCCAGAACAACGTGGCGATCACGTCGCGAATGGTGTCGTGCCAGCTCCAGGAGCCATGGGCCAGGCGATCGATATATTCGTTGCCCGCCTCCAGGATCACTACCATCGCCAGTGGCCAGGCGGAGCTGAGCTTCTTCTTCATCACGATGGCCGTCAGCAGCCAGATCGTGAGGCCCGCATATGTATGCGCGAA
The DNA here is from genome assembly GCF_056857015.1 of Novosphingobium sp. BL-S-34. NCBI lineage: Bacteria > Pseudomonadati > Pseudomonadota > Alphaproteobacteria > Sphingomonadales > Sphingomonadaceae > Novosphingobium > Novosphingobium sp. BL-S-34. The sequence continues at coordinate 2,619,219 of NZ_CM166472.1, read as the reverse complement.
CTTGTCGGGGGCCGGGCACTGCGCAACGATCCAGGTGATCGCGCGCTCGTAATGGTGGACGAATTCCATGCCGCCTTATGCTGCGGCGCACCAGGACGGTCCAGCCTCGACAGGCTCGGATACGGTGGAAATTCCGGAGATCGTGGCGGCAATACATCAATGCCGGCAAACCAGATAGGGTATCAGGCCAAATGCGGTATCAGGGCGCGTGGACTCTGGTCCGCCGCGCCCTGACCTTCTCCCTTCCCTCGGCCGTTGCGGCTTGCGCCGCCTGTTCTCCCTGCGGTCAGGCCAGCTTGCGCTGCAGCCTCACCAGAGCGCGGTCGATCGCGTCGCGCGCCGTATCGTTGACTGTACCCGAAACCACCCGATAGACGATCCGCCCATCATCCAGCGAATAGGCCACCGTCGCCATGCCGTCGTTGAAACTGGCAAGGTAGAGCGCCGGCTTCCGCTGGATGAGGGCGAGATCGTCCGCTCGGGGAATCAGACTCTCTCTCATGAAGTAGGCGCCGATCATGTTCGGCGACATCGCGGTGGGCTCCGATCCGGAATCGCTTGCCCAGCCCGCGCCGGCCGAAGCCGCAGCGCACAGGACAAGTCCCACCTGCAATGCTGTCAGGAATCGCTTCATGACACCATCCTCTTCCCTGGCGGCTCCATCATCGCGGGCCGCCTCTCTTGTCCTGGAGACATAACATCCGCCCCGGAGAATCGGAAGCGGTCATTGGCGCAAACCCGCAGAAATCCGTTATTTTGCGCTGCGACAGAAAGATATGGCACCCGCGAACACCGCGCAGGAACCCGACTTGTGCCGCCCCGCGCAGGCCCGACATGCCCTGCCCCCGCCCCGGCGGCCGGTTCCTCGTCGATCACGGACAGGATCGCGCTTGTGAAGGCCTGCCTCGGCGCGATAGCTTCCGCCCCACGGCCCGGCCTGGAGGCGATTCGATGCTGCACCCGCTAACGTCGATTTCCTCCGCGCGGATGCGGTCCAGCGCACCGGCGCGGCGTCTCGGCCGTTCCTGCACACCGAACCGGGCCCCCATCCAGCGAATCGGGAACAGGGCGCGCCGCCCTTGCGTTTGCCCGTCGCGCCCGAACCCCATTCGACCAAGTTCAGGCTGAAAGATTCCATCCCCAAGCACGCACGATCCTCATGAAAGGAAATCCGGCATGACGACCAATTCCGCCTCCGCACGCTATTCGGGCCTCGGCAAGGAAGGCAAAGGCGCCATCAGCACCCGTTCCGGGGTGTTGAGCGACCAGCCCTACGGCTTCGGCACGCGCTTCGAAGGCCAGCCCGGTACCAATCCGGAAGAACTGATCGCCGCCGCCCATGCCGCCTGCTTCACCATGGCCACCAGCTTCGCGCTGGCCAAGGCGGGCTTCTCGGACGGCACGCTGGACACCCAGTGCACCGTGACGCTGGACAGCGCTGACGGCGGCTTCGCCGTCACCAAGTCCGCGCTCACCCTGAAGGCCAGCGTGCCGGGCATCAGCGCCGAGGACTTCGAGAAGCTGGCCGACGAAGCCAAGGCCGGTTGCCCCATCTCCAAGCTGCTCAATTGCGAGATCACGCTCGAAAAGTCGCTGGAGGGCTAGGAAAGCCGCGTGGCGCCTGCCATGGCGCTTGCCTTGAGGATGGCGGGTCCGTCCTGATGGAAAGGACGACCATGGCAGGCGACAACGAAGACTACGTCTATGACGAGGACAGCGGCGAATGGATGCCCGCGTCCGAACTGGCGAGCAAGCGCGCCGCCGAGAGCAGCGTCGAAGTGCGCGATGCCGTGGGCAATGTGCTGGCCGATGGTGACCAGGTTACACTGATCAAGGACCTTGAAGTCAAAGGCGCCGGGCAGACGCTCAAGCAGGGCACGCTCATCAAGTCGATCCGCCTGACCGGCGACCCGCAGGAGATCGACTGCAAGTATCCCGGCATCAAGGGCCTGGTCCTGCGCGCGGAATTCGTCCGCAAGCGCTGACCGCCAAGGGAACGGCAGCAAGGCCCCGACGTTTAGCTCATCGGACGGGGGCGAGCGGAGATCCGCATTGCCGATGAAGATCAATGTCATGGGCGCCGTTGCCGGCGCCATCGCTTTCGGAGCCCTGGCCGGAGCATGCCTGCCGGCGGGTTCGGAAGGCGATACGAAGGCAGAGAACGCCCATACGGCCAAGCGGAAGCAGCACCTCGCCGCGACCCGGCCGCAGGAGCCTCAGCGGCTTTCCGTTGCCGACGCTTCAGGCCCGCTGGGCCGCTGACGGTCCGTCCAGGCACAACCCTGCCTGGTTTCGTCGCCCAGTTTCAGCATCGCGGTATAAGGATATGTCTGATCCGACATGCCATCGGTGCAGGTGCCCGGCCCGATCGCGAGAGTCAGCAAGGCGCCCTTGCGCTCGCCGCTGAAGGACAGGCCGCCCCGCCCGGCGAACCGGCTTACGGCGATCGCCTCACCCTTCGCATTTTCAGGCGTAGTATAAGTCAGGCGCTCTCCCACGACATCCCCGCCCCAGAACGGCTCGGTACCCACGAAGCGGATGCGCTCGTCTGAACCGATCTCGTGAAACGGGGCATGATCCTGGGCATCGCCGGGTACGTTCTTGGCGCCGCTGTGGCAGGCCGAAAGCACCATGACGGCGGCAAGCGCCAGGGCGGCACGGTTCAGCGGAGCGTCGGATCGCGGTTCCATGACCATGGCCTAGTCCGCGCGCGCAAAACGCGCAATCGCCAGATGAGGCGGCCCCTCTACTCATCGCCGCGCTCGGGCGATTCGCCTGAAAGAGAACGCCGGTCTCTCCGCTGACGGTGAAATTTTGCATGTGCGAAAGTTTTTCCGGGAGTTCCGTTACCGCTAACATGCTCGTTTGCCGCAGATTTCCGGACAATTGCGGTTTCTGCAACACCAGTGGCAAGTAATTCCATTGCGACAGCGGTGTCAAAAAACCATGTTGCACTGCAACAAGATAAGGGGTGCCCAAGGCAATCTCCTATCGTTCAGACTAAGGATTTTGCCATGCTGAAGACCGTTTTCGCTGTTGGCGCCGCTCTCGTCGCCGTTGCCACCACTGCCGCTCACGCTGAAGATTCGCGCGATTTCTCGCACGACGGCGTGCACTACAACTACACCACCGAGCAGAAGGGCAAGGTTACCGTGATCGAAGGTACCGCTTCGGGCCAGGTTCCCTTCCGCCTTTACGTCGCTGGCAACCGCGTCACCGGCACCTACAACTCGCGCAACGTGAACTTCCGCCTCGCCGACGCCAAGGGCGCTCTGGCCGGCGCCGCTGCGCAGTAAGGGTTCGTCCCTGAGACAGAAAAGGGCGCCGTTCCAATCGGAACGGCGCCTTTTTTGTTGCCCGCGTGGTATGTCGCAGGGTGTTTCGTCAGGCGCCGGCTCAGTGCCGCTTCTGAAGCACGTCTTCGTGCCGCACGAACCGTATCTCCAGATCGCCGCCCGGGACAAAGCCGTGTTTTTCGGCGATGGCCGCACGCATCTCGGCAATGGCCGCGGCGTCGGTGCCCGACGGCACCTGGTAGCGCGCCAGCACCATGCCCTCTTCCACGTCCACCACGCTGAAGTGGCTGGCGATGCACGAGGCGGCCAGGGCATCGAGATCGAGGCCATCGGCCAGGTTCCAGGTCTTGCCCTCCCGCGAACGGATACGCTTGCGGCAATAGCGGCAAGTGCAGACCAGCGTGCCGTCATCGTCCCGCTCGCGCCGACCATCCGGCTCGTGCACGCGCGTGAACCAGCAGGGCGTGAGCGAATAGGCGTCTGACCGTTTCGTAAACATGCGTTCACCATCTCATCCGGTCGTGAACGGTTGCTTGCCCGAGGCATGGGTATATTCCCCGAAGCATTCACCTCAACGACATGGGGCCTCGGTTAGTCCTATATGAGGTAGGTGGGCTGGCGTGATGTGGAGTTGAAATGGGTTTCGCAAAGTGGTTCGTGGTGCTGGCTGCCGGTGGAATCGGCGCCGGCGTGGTCGTGGCGGGCATGACCACGGGCAAGATCACGAAGTATCCCGATCGTTACGCGCTGTCGGGCGAGCATCGGCCTGCCGCCCGTGAAGACCGGCGATCCGGCTATGCCGATCGGGAGCAGGAGGACTATGCCCTGCCAGACGAGGGCTATGCGGACGAAGGCTATGCCGACGACGTCTCTGGCGGAAACCGGCCCGGCTACGGACCGCCGCGCGGGCGCATGGTGATCCTGGACGGCCCGGGCTGGGCTGACGACGGCGGCCCCGGTTACGCCCGCCCGTGGCGCGACGACCGCGGCAGCGATCGCTACGGCGACCGGGACGAGCGCGGCGCCCCATTCCCGGAGCGCGGCGAACGCCCGTACATGGCCGCGCCCCGTGCCTATCCGCCCTCCGAACAGCGCCTCTACCAAGCGGGACCGCGCAGCTATGCACCGCAGCCCGCCGCGCCTCAGACCCGGACTTCAGGCCCGGCGCCGCGCGATTCCGCCGCCGATTCCGCAGCCCGCGCCGCTGGCGCCGCGGCGGACGTCCTGGCTGCCGAGCGCGAGGGCGCCTGAACGTTCAGGCCAGGGTGAGGAAGACTTCCGCCTCGATCACCCACTGCCCGCCCAGTTCGCGCCACTTGGCAAAATAAGTGCCCGAAGCAGTAAGCACGTCCGAGGTGCTGTCTATCCCTTCCCAGCGCCCGTGCTCCATCGCGATCGGCTCGACCGGGGAGAGCACGACCTCACGGGTCGTGCGGGTGTAGATCAGCCGCGCCGGACCGGAAAATTCCCGCCGCCACACTTTCACCTGGCCCATGCGCCCCTGAATCAGCGCGCTGTCGGTCCCGGTGACCATGACGCAGTCGCGCGCGAGAATCGGGGCGATGGCCGCAGCGTCGCCTTCGGCAATCGCGCGGTTGAAAGCCGCCCGGCGCGCGCGGATGGACAGTTCCGCCCCGCTCATGCTTGCCCCTCGGGCCGCACCGGGTTCGCGGCCCGCGCACCGACAACGGTGTTCCAGCGCCGCACCGTCCAGCGCTGGACGATCCCGGACGTGACGTAAGGGTCCGCCCGGGCGAAGGCCTCTGCGCCTTCCGGCCCCTCGCCCGCGAAAAGCAGGAGAGCCATGTCGACGGGATCCTCCACCGCCCCGCCCAGAACCAGTCCGCCGCTCTCCGCCGCATCCCAGGCCAGTGCGAGGTGCGCGTCACGAAACGCCGGGCGCCGCTCCAGATAATCGGGCGCGAGGTGATAGGTCAGAAGGTAGTGGTTCATCGCGAGGCTCTCGTGCTTCGAAGTGTGACCATCCGCATTACACGAAATGCGCCGGATGTGTCGCCTCGCCCGCATTCGCACACTTCAGCGCACCAGGCCGTGAAGCGGAAAACGGGGCATTCGCGGCCCGTTCTAGCGGCGGTTCCGGTTCAGGGTCCTATCGATCAATCCGTAGTGCAGGATTTGAATCGCGAGGAAAGTGGCAGCCATCAGCATCGTCACCGGCAGGAGCATGCTTTCCTGCCCGGGCCTTGGCCTGACGTCCAGGAAAGTCAGCACCGTGATGACCGCCAACACACCAATCCCCAGAGCCGGAACGAGGCAGAGCGCGAGCACGCGAGGGGCGGTCCAATTTACCGTTCCGGCAAGCGACCATTGCATCGGCAACCGCTCGTGATGCCGAAAGCGGGCATTGGCCCGTACCGACAGCCAGGCAGAAACAGCTGCAAAAACGAAGGTTATGCCAAGCACGATCATCGTCGTCAGAAGATCATGTCCAGCCATCTTCTTCTATCAGGAACATCCCTCGACATAGCCCAGCACCGGCATCATGCCGACGTGGACCATCTTGACCTTGCCGTCCTGCCCGATCTCGAAGCGAAGGGCGGGATCCCCGCTCCTGGCATTGGGTGCGGTGAGGTATTTGGCCGGCGCGGCCTCGTATTTGTGCGGTTCCTCACGGAAGCCGGCGAACCACTTCTTCACGTCCGCCTCTGTGGAGCCGACGCCGACCCCCTCCACGAGCTTGATCTGCGACCGCTGCCCAAGCGTGATCCGCTGCACTTTGCCTTTCTCGACTATGGCGTAAACGCCCGGGTAGTCTGGTGAAGTGACCGTACGGCAAGCATCCGATGCCTGCGCACCGCGCTCCGCCCACGATGAGCCTGAGGGCACCGCCTGCCCCAGCCGCAAATCACCCAGCCCTTCCAACGCCAGCACCTTGGAGTTGGCAGCGGGCCCGGCAGTCCCCGATGGCATCTCCGTAGCCGTGGCTTCGGACGCCGGCGCGGCTCCCTCGAACCCGGACATGGCCCCTTCCGGCATGGCCGAGGACGTCGCAGCCTCGCCAGCCTGATCGGGCGCCTTCGCAGGCTCGGACGAACAGGCCGCAAGTGCAAGGGCCAGGATCGATGCAGTGAGGAGATTCTTCATGAACAGCGCAATGCACATCCGAGGCCAAAGGTTGCGTCGTCGAGCTTTTCCAAAATTGGGGGTCATCGCGCCAGAATAGCACCGGAGCCTTCGACAGCCTGCGAAAACGCATCCGATTTGCCCCCATTTCTCGCCCGAAAAAACCGCTACGGATTGATTTTGCTTTGCAAATTCTCCGCACTTCGCAGATGCGGTAGAGATAATCGGGCGCACAGGGTGACATAAATTGAAAACGATTGCGGGCGCTAGCGCCCTGATGGCGGCGCTTTGCGCCCAGACGGCGTGTGCGGAACCTCTTCGCAAAGCAGTGATCACCGAAATCGAGACCGTGGCGGATGGCTCCGTCCTGGTGGAAGTTCTGCTGGTCAATGACGGTGACTCGGGAAGATCCTTTGACATTCCGGCCAGGATCGATGCCGAAATGCGCAGCAGTAAGGTGGAAATCGCCGCGCTAGAAAGGTCGATCGATACGCCTGCCAGCCTGACAGTGGCACCGGGCGGTTTTGCAAAGGCCCACTACAGGCTGGCAGCTGGCGGACACCCATGGGCCGCAGGACACGCCCCGCTCATCAGCATTCCTCTATGGCATACTGCCCAGGTCGCAGCCGGTCCGGCGCAATCTGCGCCTGCGCTCACTCTGGCGTCGGAGCAGACCGCGGCCACTACTTCGGCCGCTGCTCCGATGGCTGATGCGGCAACCAGCGGGGCGGGACATCGCCCCGTACAATCACGACTCGAAAGAGAAGAGAACGGCTTTCTTACCGATTTTTCGCCTTACGAGCCGAGCTACGTCGTCTTCGGAAATGCCAAGGACAGCGAATGGCGTGTCCAGCTCAGCTTCAAGTATCATTTGCTTGGCAGTCATAGCGATGGCGCCCGGCCGAGCTGGCGGGACGGCCTCTATTTCGGCTTCACCAACAAATTGTTCTGGGACATCGCATCCGATTCGTCGTTCCGCGATGCCAACTATCTGCCGGAACTGTTCTACCGGACACCGGAATTCGCCCTCTCCGGACATACAGGTGCGGGATTGCAGGTCGGCCTTCAACACGAATCGAACGGTCGCTCAGGCAAAATCCAGGGCCGCAGCGTCAACAATGTCTATATCTCTCCTACCATCAGTCAGGACTTGGGCGATGGCTACCGGCTCTCGCTGGCCCCGCGCGCAATGTTGCTGGTGGGCGGCAAAGCAGGCAACCCGGACATCCTGACGTACCGCGGCGCGACGTCGCTGGACGTCAACCTTGGCAAGGACGACGGCCTGCTGCTTTCGGCCTCGGGGCGATATAACTTCAATTCGGGCAAGGGCGCGCTGGAAACCGACTTGTCCTATCCGATCGATCGGATCGTGGGTGGACCGAATTTCTATCTCTTCGTCCAGAGCTTCACCGGCTACGGCGAAAGCCTGTTCGACTACAACCGGCGCATGAGCCGGCTTCGTATCGGCTTCGCGATCACCCGGTAAAAGACGGCAGGGAAACGAGCCGTCGCGCTCTCGTTCGGCGGCTCAGTTTTTCAACTTCTCGATCAGCGCCATTGCCGCAGCGGGCGCTCGTTCTTTGGCGCCGTTGATGAAGAACAGGAAGACGTCCTTGCCGGATTTCGACCAATCCTGCGCGCGCTTTGCCCATTGCGTGAGTTGGGCGGAGGGGTAGCCCTGCTCAAGGTCCGACTGCGCGTTCTGGAGGCGGGCGTAGATGAAGGGGCTGTTCTCGGCCGCGTCTTCGAAGGCGGGGTATTTGGCGCTGTCGGCGAGAATGACCGCGACGCCGGCCTTGCGGGCGAGGTCCAGGAATGCCGGATCGCGGAAACTTTCGTGCCGGGGCTCGATGGCGTGGCGCAGGGCCAGGCCTTCCTGCTTTGCCGGCAGCAGGGCGAAGAAGGCGGCGATCTCGTCGGGGTCGAACTGCTTGGTGGCGGCGAGTTGCCAGTTGATCGGCCCCAGCTTGTCGCCAAGCTCGACCAGGCCCTGCTCGACGAAGTTGGTGACGCTTTCGCCCGCTTCAGCCAGGTTCTTGCGGTTGGTGCAGTAGCGCGAGCCCTTGAGCGCGAACTTGAACCCGTCCGGCACGGTATCGCGCCACTTGGCGAAGCTGGCCGGCTTCTGGCGGCCGTAGAAGGTGGCGTTGATCTCGGTGCCGGTGAGGTGCTGGCCGACATATTCCAGCTCGCGGGCCTTGGACACGCCCTTGGGATAGAAGGTTTCCCGCCAGGGGTCGTAGCTCCAGCCGCCGATGCCGACGTGCACTTCGCCCGGCCCCCTGGCGCTCATCAGGCCTTCTTTCGCGAAAGGCGGCGGCGATTGGCGGTAACGCGCTTGCGATAGTGGCGCACGGCCTTGTGCGCGGTCTGTTCCGGAGAGGCCAGACCGCCGGTCGCCAGCTTCATCGCCAGTTCGGCATTGGCCTGGAGCTTTTCGGTGACCATCAGCATGTTTTCGCGGTTGCTGCCCCGCCCGGTCATCATGTCGGTGGTACGCATTCCCATGACCATCATGGATTCGGCCCAGAGCCAGTAGCTGTCATGGGCGAGCTTCATCCAGTCGCCATTGGAATTGCGGGGCATTCGGGAACCCTTCGAGATGGAAATCGATGGTAGCAGCGCAATCGATTCCTGCGAAGGGGAATTGCTGAGGCCGGAATGGGCCGTCGTCCCGGTGCGAGCCCGGGACGACGTTATCTCCAACCGGCGTCGATACGCTCAGTCGTGTTCGCGGTCTCCCGCGCCCATGTAGAGTTCGCTGCCGGTTTCCCGGAACACCTTGCTCATTTCGGCCATGCCCGCCTCGGCCTCGGAAATGGCGAGCTTGCCGCCTTCTTCCGCCGCGATGAAGCCGGTCGAGGGCTGGTTCTGCTTCGCCGCGAAATCCCGCACTTCCTGGCTGATCTTCATCGAACAGAACTTCGGCCCGCACATCGAGCAGAAATGCGCGGATTTCGCGCCTTCGGCCGGAAGCGTCTGGTCGTGGTACTGCTCCGCCGTGTCGGGATCGAGGCTGAGGTTGAACTGGTCGCGCCAGCGGAACTCGAACCGGGCGCGGCTGAGGGCATCGTCGCGGACTTTGGCGGCCGGGTGGCCTTTCGCCAGATCGGCAGCATGGGCGGCCAGCTTGTACGTGACGACGCCAACTTTCACGTCATCGCGGTCCGGCAGGCCAAGGTGTTCCTTGGGCGTGACGTAGCAGAGCATCGCCGTGCCGTACCAGCCGATCATGGCCGCGCCGATGCCGCTGGTGATGTGGTCGTAGCCCGGCGCGATATCGGTGACGAGCGGCCCGAGGGTGTAGAACGGCGCTTCGCCGCAAGCCTCAAGCTGCTTGTCCATGTTCTCCTTCACCTTGTGCATCGGCACATGGCCCGGCCCCTCGATCATCACCTGCACGTCCTGCGCCCACGCCCGCTTGGTCAGTTCGCCCAGGGTGTAGAGTTCGGCGAACTGCGCCTCGTCATTGGCATCCGCGATCGAGCCGGGGCGCAGGCCGTCACCCAGCGAGTAGGCGACGTCGTAAGCCTTCATGATCTCGGTGATTTCGTCGAAGCGTTCGTAAAGGAACGATTCGCGGTGATGGGCGAGGCACCATTTGGCCATGATCGAGCCGCCCCGGCTGACGATGCCGGTCACGCGCTTGGCGGCGAGCGGCACGAAAGGCAGGCGCACGCCGGCGTGGATGGTGAAGTAGTCCACGCCCTGTTCGGCCTGTTCGATCAGGGTGTCGCGGAAGACCTCCCAGGTCAGGTCCTCGGCAATGCCGCCGACTTTCTCCAGCGCCTGGTAGATCGGCACGGTGCCGATCGGCACGGGGCTGTTGCGGATGATCCATTCGCGGGTGTCGTGGATGTTGCGGCCGGTGGAGAGGTCCATCACCGTATCCGCGCCCCAGCGGATCGACCAGACCATCTTGTCCACCTCGCTCGCCACGTCGGAGGCCACGGCGGAGTTGCCGATATTGGCGTTGATCTTGACCAGGAAATTGCGGCCGATCGCCATCGGCTCGCTCTCGGGATGGTTGATGTTGGAGGGGATGATCGCCCGGCCGCGCGCCACTTCCTCGCGCACGAACTCCGGCGTGACGTAATCGGGGATGGCGGCGCCCCAGTCTTGCCCGTCGCGCGCATATTCCATGAGCATCGCGCGGCCGAGGTTCTCGCGCTCGGCGATGTATTCCATCTCCGGCGTGATGATCCCGCGCCGCGCGTAGTGCATCTGGCTGACGTTCATGTCCGGCTTGGCGCGCAGCGGGCGCTTCACGACGTTGGGGAAGGCCGGGACCCCGCCCGAGCGGTCCGGGCCGAGTTGGCCGTTGTCCTCCGGCTTCACCGCGCGGGCTGCATAGTCCTCCACATCGCCGCGTGCGAGAATCCAGTCGCGGCGTTTGGCGGCGAGGCCAGCGGCGATGTCGATGTTCACGTTGGGATCGGTGTAGGGACCGGAGGTGTCGTAGACACGCACGGGCGCCTCGCCCGAACCAGGCTCCAAGTGGATTTCCCGCATGGCAACGCCAAGCGGCCCGACATGAATCTTCTTCGACCCGCGAATGGGCCCGGTGGTAACGCCGATTTCCAGTGTGGAATTGATGTCGGCCATAAGCGATTTTCCTAGGGCTTATGGACGAAAGAAAGGTCGCGACAGATGAGTCCTGTGGCCCGCCCTTCCCTCCGCCCGTGTTAACGGGTTCAGGTTCAACGGGTCGGGCAGCGTGACCTGCCCCTCTCAGCCATTTGTTTCCTTCCGGCTTTCGCAATAGCGAAAACCTTGGGCACAAGCTCCCCGGGGATGGGCGGACGATAGACGGGGCGATCCCGTCCGTCTAGGCCGACCGGCGACATGCCGATCATCTATCGCCTCGACGCACCCGCCCGCGATGTCGCCCGTGCCATGGGCGCCGAAGCCGGGGAGGACCCGTGGCGCGGCGGCCCGGTTTCGGGCGGCGGGTTCGCGCCGGTGGTGACGATGGGGCGCGAATTCGTGGCCGGACCCCGGCCGGAGCAACGCCAGCCGCGCCGCATGGTGCCGCGTCTCTGGGGTGTGCCGCCCCCGCCCGCCGCCTTTGGCGAGCGTCGCCACGGCATCCTCACCGTGCGCAATCTGGAAAGCCCGTTCTGGATCGGCAACTTGCGCAACAGCGAGTTTCGCTGCCTGGTGCCCGCCACTGCGTTCATGGAATGGGGCAAGGTGGACCCGCGCGACGGCAAACGCCGCCAGAACTGGTTCGGCGCTGCCGACCAGCCGATCTTCGCGATGGCCGCTGTGTGGAAGGACAGCGAAGTGCCCAGCTTCGCCCTGCTCACGTGCGAGGCCAATGCTGCGCTGCGTGCCGAGGGGCGGGACACGATGCCGGTCATCCTCCCGCCCGAAGCGCACGATCTCTGGCTGCGGGGGGACTGGAAGCGTGCGGCGGCGCTGGTGGTGCCCTATTCGTCCTCGCTCACGACACTGCGCGTGGCGGGCGCCTGAGGACGGGCCCAGAAAAAAGCCGGACGCGGGAAAGCTGGACAGGGAAAACCCGGGCCACCGCAAAGACGGCCCGGGTCACTCCCTGCGAAGAATCGCGGATTACGGGATTACTTGAACCGGATACCGACGCCGCCCATCACGCGCTGGCGTGCCGAGTGGCCGTGGTAGTCGGAATAGACGTACTGAGCATTGACGTAGACCGGCAGGCGTCCCTGGGTGAGCGTGTATTCCACGCCGCCGCCGACCTGATAGCCGTCCGCCTTGTAGTGATCGTAGACGAGGGTGTCGCCGGTCGGGCCGTCGATGCGGCGGCGCTGTTCGCCGTTGACGTAGCCGCCCTTGGCGAAGACCAGCAGCTGCGGGGTGGCGAGGTAGCCGGCGCGCACGGCGGCGCCCCATTCCTCGAAGCCCTTGTGGCAGATGCTGTTGCCGTCGGCCAGGCCGGTGCAGTTCTCATTGCCGTTGCCGGGGCGCCAGTAGCTGCCTTCGGCGCCGATCACGAAGCGGTCGCCCAGCGTGCCGTCGAAGCCCACGGTGCCGCCGTAACCGAACTTGTCGTTATGATTGCCTTCGGACTGGAAGCGATCGCCGCCGGCATTGGCTTCGACGCGGATACCGCGGAAACTCGTGCCGTTCGAAGCGACTTCCGAACCTTCCTGCGCGAACGCAGGCTGCGCGGCGATCCCCGCCGCGAAAAGCGCGGCGATCGTGGTGGCTTTGATATTCATAACAGGTCCTTGAAGTAGGTCGGGGGTCACCGGGAAACGGCGATCCTACGGTCAAAGTTGCCCATTAGGGGTATATCCCGGGCGCAAGTGGGTCGATATGTGACGACTGCGCAACAGTTCCACAAAGCGGAATTCCGGACATTGTCCGGCCGGTTGCCTGCATTTCCGCGGGTCTGGAGCCCATTGATCGTCGGGATCGCGGTTTCGCGCCAAATGGTCGCCGAACTTATTTTGCCTTGGCCGGGAACCGGTCTCTCCGTCCGGCGCCCGCGTGTTCGGGCGTTGGAGGTAGGGTGAGGATGCAGGAAAAAGCGCGCCCCTCCCCCCTCCCCCTTCGTCATTGCGAGCGTAGCGAAGCAATCCAGAGCGGCTCTGCGCGACTCTGGATTGCTTCGCTACGCTCGCAATGACGAAAGGTTGGGGAGAGAAACACGTCGTCCCGGACTTGATCCGGGACCGCTGGCGGTTCTTTAGGCGCTAAATGGCAGAACGGCGCCCCGCTGAACATTGGGCGCGGCTCTGCCAGCGGTCCCGGATCAAGTTCGGGACGACGCCTTCTTCAACGCCTTCTTCAAATCAGCATTCAGCGCCTGTGCTTCAGCCCAGCAGTTCGGCCATCTCCACCACACGCTTCTCGCGGGCGCTGAGTTCCGCCGCCGCGCCGATGGCCACGGCCATCAACCCGTCGCGCGCGGTCACCTGCACTTCGCCCTCGCCGCGAACGGCGCGGGCGAAGGCCTCGTGCTGGTAGAACGTCGCGCCGTGGTGCGAGCCGGCATCCATCGCCGCCTCGTCCACCGCAACGTGCCAACGCTCGACCGCCTTCGGACCCGGCCACGGCACGCGCGGCGACCAGACGAGATCGCCCGGCGGGATCAGCACGTCGAGGCGGCCCTTGTCGCCGGTCGCGCTCATCTCTTCCTGATGCTCGGCGCCCTCGGCGAACATGCAAAGGTCGAGCAGCGCACGGCTGCCGTCGGCGAAATCGACGGTGGTGAAGCTGTTGTCGATTATGTCGGGCTGGCGGCCCTGATAGCGCTCATCCACGTGGTTCACGTCCATCGCGCCCGAGCAATAGACGCGCACCAGCTCCGAACGGGTGATCAGGCGCATGAGGTCGAAGAAGTGGCAGCACTTCTCCACCATGGTGCCGCCGGTGTTGACCGAGAAACGGTTCCAGTCGCGCACTTTCACCAGGAACGGGAAGCGATGCTCGCGGATGGAGAGCATCTGCAGGCGGCCGACCTTGCCGCCGTGAATCTCGTCGATGAAGGCCTTGGCGGGCGGACTGAAGCGGTATTCCATGCCCGTCCAGAACGGCGCCTTGCGGGCCTCGGCGCGTTCGACCACCCAGCGGGCGTCTTCCATCGTGGTGCAGAGCGGCTTTTCGCAGAGGATCGCCACGTCGCTGTCCAGCAGCGGCTCCAGCACCGCACGGTGCGTGAAATTGGGCGAGACGACCACCACGGCATCGAGCCCGGCATTGGCGATCATGCTGGCGCTGTCGGCATATTCCGCCACGCCCTCGGCCTTCTCGCCCAGGGCATCCTTGGCCCAGCCGAGCGAGGTCGGCTCGGGATCGGCGATGGCGACCACTTCGGCGCCTTCGAGGATCTTGAGATTGTGGATGTGCTCGACACCCATCATCCCGGTTCCGACAATTCCGTAACGCAGCGTATCTACCATTTCGCAACTCCGTGTGCCATGTGGCGATCCATGACCTCCCCATCGACGATGCGCCTATCGGCCCAACCCGTCCCGCTCGGCAAGAGCGGAATTTCCGTTTTCCCGATTGCCTGGGGCATGTGGCGGCTCGCCCGACCCGACGGTAACGACGACATCGGCGCCATCGTCGCCCGCATCGAGGCGGCGCTTGAGGCAGGCGTGACCCTGTTCGACACCGCCGACATTTACGGCTGCGACGCCGCGCTCGGCTTCGGCGGCGCGGAACTGCTGCTGGGCAAGGCGCTCGCCGCCCGCCCGGACCTGCGCGACCGGATGACCATCGCCACCAAGGGCGGCATCGTTCTGGGCGTGCCCTACAATTCGAGCCCGGACTACCTGAACAAGGCGCTCGCAGCCTCGCTCGAACGCCTCGGCCTGCCTTCGGTCGAACTCTACCAGATCCACCGCCGCGACTTCCTGGCCCACCCGCGCGACGTGGCCGAAACCCTCGCCGCCATGGTCGAGAGCGGCAAGGTCAAGGCCATCGGCGTTTCCAACTACAGCCCGGCCGAATTCGACGCGCTCCAGGCCTACCTGCCCTTCCCCATCGTCTCGACCCAGCCCGAGTTCTCGGCCGCGCGCTATGCGCCGCTCTATGACGGCACGCTCGACCAGGCGATGGCCCGCGACGTGGCGGTGCTGGCATGGTCGCCGCTGGGCGGCGGACGCCTTGCCGCCGGTTCGCAAGACCCCGTCGCGAAGCTGATCGCCGCGCAAGGCGCGCGTTACGGCACCGATGCTGCCGCCGCCGCACTGTCGTGGATCATGGCCCACCCCTCGCGCGCGATTCCCATCGTCGGCTCGCAGACCCCCGAGCGCATCCTCGCCTCGCGTGATGCGCTGAAGGTCGAATGGACCGCGCCGGAATGGTATGCCGTGCTGGAAGCCTCGATGGGAGCGCGCCTGCCGTGAGCGCGCTGTCCCCTTGCGAAATCAGCTGGTTTTCGGCGCTCTGCGACGATGACTATGAATTCCTCGGCCAGCCGGACCCGATGCTACGCTCCAGCTGGGAGCATTGCCGCAACATCGTGATGGCCGCCGAGGAAGGCGGTTTCGACAATGTGCTGCTGCCCTCCGGCTATGCGCTCGGCATCGACACCACCGCCTTTGCCGCCGCCATCGCCGCCGAGGTCCGCCGCATCAAGCTGCTGATGGCCGTGCGCATCGGCGAGATGTGGCCCGCCCAGCTTGCGCGCCAGATCGCCACGATCGACCAGATCCTGGGTGGCCGCGAGGGCGGCGGCCGCCTGAACATCAACGTGATCTCCAGCGAGATGCCCGGCGAAACCCTCGACGGCCCCGCGCGCTACGAGCGCACCACCGAGGCCATCGAAATCCTGCGCACCCTGCTCTCGGGCCGGTCGCTCGACCATCAGGGCCGGTTCTGGAACCTGAAGCTCGACGCGCCGCGCATGATCGCGCCGGGTTCGAAGTGCCCGCCGCTCTACTTCGGCGGCCTGTCCGAACCCGCCCGCGAAGTGGCCGCCAAGGGCTGCGACGTCTACCTGATGTGGCCGGACCGGATGGAGGCGGTGAAGGACACCATCGCCGACATGCGTGCCCGCGCCGCGAAATTCGGCCGCACCATGCGCTTTGGCTACCGCGTCCACGTCGTCGTGCGCGAGACCGAAGTGGAAGCCCGCGGCGCGGCCGACCGCCTGCTCTCGCGCCTCGATGCCGCGGAAGGCGCCGCGATCCGTGCGCGTTCGCTGGATTCGCAGTCGGTCGGCGTGCAGGCGCAGGCGGCATTGCGGGAAACCGCCAGCGACGGCGGCTATGCCGAGGACAACCTCTGGACCGGCATCGGCCGCGCCCGCTCGGGCTGCGGCGCGGCGATCGTCGGCGATCCGGACCAGGTGCTGGCGAAGCTCCAGGCCTATCGCGAGGCGGGGATCGATGCCTTCATCCTCTCCGGCTACCCCCATGCGCGCGAGGCGGACCTGTTCGCGCGGCATGTGCTGCCCCGGATCGATCACGGACCGCTGGCTTTTTAACACACGCCAAACCTCAATACCCCAGCCAACCTTCGTCATTGCGAGCGCAGCGAAGCAATCCAGAGCGGTTCCGCGCCGCTCTGGATTGCCGCGTCGGCTTCGCCTCCTCGCAATGACGAGTGTTGGGAGAGCAAAAGAGGCCGGGACGGAACATTGACTGCGTCGGCAACATACAAGCTGCGCCGCAAGGAGCGCACGACGGATCGGTAGCGCACGGCATCAACATTCCGAGGGTCTGGGGGATCATCCCCCAGGACTTCTCTTCCCTCTCTGCCCTAGAATTTCTTGTTCGCCCCTGCTCTCCCCCATCGCTAGACGATCCGGGATGCAGATTTTCCCCAAAGCCCGGACGTGCCGCGCATGACCCTGTCCCCGCGCCGCCGCTGGCTGCTGTTCGCTCTCGCGCTGACGGCGGGCGTGCTCAATCTCGTGGATCGCCAGATCATCTCGGTACTGAAGCCGACGATCGCCGCCGATCTCGGCTGGAGCGACGACGACTACGGCACTCTGGCCGCCTGGTTCCAGGCCGGCGCGGCGTTCGGCTTCCTCGCGGCGGGGTGGCTGGTGGACCGGCTGGGTGCGAAATGGGCCAATGCGGCGGGCGTGGCGGCGTGGTCGCTGGCGGCGATGACTCATGGCTGGGCGCACAGTTTCAGCCAGTTCGTGCTCTGTCGCGTCGGGCTGGGCGCCACGGAATCGATGGGCACACCCGCCGGTGTGAAGACCATCGCGACGATCTTCCCGCCGAACCTGCGCTCTCTGGGCTTCGGGCTTTCGAATGCGATGAACAGCCTTGGCGCGATCCTGGCGCCGCTGGCGATCCCGGTGGTCGCGGCGGTCTGGGGCTGGCGCGCCGCCTTCGTGCTGGCGGGCGTGGTCGGCCTGTTCTGGGTCGCGGCCTGGCTTCTGGCGTCGCGCGGGGTGGACTTCGGCGACCGCCAGCCTTCCGCCACGGGCAACCTGATCTCAGGCGACAAGCTGTTCCTGAAGGAAGGCCGTACCTGGACCATCGCGCTGGCCAAAGTGCTGTCGGACGCGACCTGGTGGCTGATGCTGTTCTGGATGCCGGACTACTTCAACCGGCAGTTCGGCCTCTCCGGCACCGAGCTGGGGCCGCCGCTGGCCTTGGCCTATTGCGGCTCGGCAGCGGGCTCGCTGATCTCGGGCTTCGCGGCCAACCGCCTGCTTTCCAGCGGCTGGAGCGCCAACCGCACGCGCAAGACGCTGATGCTGATTTCCGCGCTCTGCGTGGTGCCGGTGCCGCTGGCGCTATACGTCGATGGCTACTGGCCCGCCGTGGGCCTGATGGCGCTGACCCTGGCCGGGCACCAGGGCTTCTCGACCAACCTGTTCGGCCTGATCGCCGACGTGACCCCGCGCCACAAAGTGGGCCGCGTGACCGGCTTCGGCGCGTTCTGCGGCAACCTTGGCGGCACGGCGATCAGCAAGATCGCCGGTCTCGTGCTGGCGGCGGGGCTGGGCTACGGTCCGCTCTTCGGTTTTGCTGCGGTTTCCTACCTGCTTGCACTCGGCTGGATTCAGCTCACCATGCCCCGGATTGTCCCGGCAGAGGACACCACCTCGTCCCACGCATAGGGCGACTAAAGGAAAACTATCTTTCTCAACCAAAACGGTTGACTATAGATCCGCGCGACCAAGGGAGATCCGAATGACCATGACCTCGCTCCGCGCCGCCCGCACCCTGCTGCTGGCCTCCGCGGTACTGTTCCCGGCCGCCGCTTATGCCGACGAGGCACCGGACACCGCGTCCGGCGAGATCGTCGTGACCGCGCGCTACCGCGACGAATCGCTGCAGCAGGTGCCGATCGCCATTACCGCCGTCAGCGGCGCATCGCTGAACGACCGCGCGATCCACAACCTCCAGGACCTGAGCGCGACGGTGCCCTCGGTCGACTTCCGCAACGGCGCCTCCAACAAGGACCGCACGGTCTTCATCCGCGGCGTCGGCACCATCAGCACCTCGCCGGGTGTGGAATCCTCGGTCTCCACCGTGCTCGACGGCGTCGTGCTGACCCGCCCGGGCCAGGCCACGCTGGACGTGGGCGAGGTCTCGCGCATCGAAGTGCTGCGCGGCCCGCAGGGCACGCTGTTCGGCAAGAACGCCTCCGCCGGCGTCATCAGCGTCGTCACCGCGGCCCCGTCGCAGGAATTCCACGCCTACGCCGAAGGTTCGGCCACGACCGATGAGGAATACCGCATCAAGGCGGGCGTCACCGGCGGCCTTGCCCCGAACGTCTCCGCGCGGATCGACGGCCTCTACGCCAATTACGACGGCAACGTCCGCAACGTCACCACCGGCAACGAGGTCAACGGCTACGAGCGTTACGGCGCCCGCGCCAAGATCGAAGCCACGCCCACCGACACCCTGAAGCTCACCCTCTCGGGCGACTACCTCTACTCGCACGACACCACCCCGAGCGGCGTCTACCTGCGCACCAGCCAGATCGCCTATCCCACCGGCGCGGTTACCAATTCCCCGGCGCTCGCCTCGTTCCTCGCCGGCCAGGGCATCACCCCCGGCGCCGAGAACCGCGAAGTCAGCACCAACTTCGACACCGACGTGCGCGACAAGAACTACGGCGGCTCGTTGACCGCGGAGTGGGGCTTGGGCGACTACACCGTCACCTCGATCACGGCCTACCGCGAATGGAAGAACCGCCAGCACCAGGACTACGACGCCCTTTCGGAGCTTTCGGCCACTTTCCCCGAAGGCGACGACCGCGGCATCGTGGACAACAAGCAGTTCTCGCAGGAACTGCGGCTGACCTCGCCCAAGGGCAAGTTCATCGACTACGTCGTGGGCGCCTACTACCTCCACGCCAAGACCGACGAAGTCTATTCGCGCACGCTCACCCGCTTGATTTCCGGTGCCGAGAACGTGGTGTCGGGCGTGGCGAACTATGGGGTGACCAGCGACAACTACGCCCTGTTCGGTGAGGCCAATTTCAACTTCACCCCCTGGCTGCGTGCCATCGCCGGCTATCGTTCGACCTGGGACGACCTCAGCTACTACCACGTCCGCACGTCGAGCAACGACCCGACCAATTCGGGATCGACCGCGCTCGACGTGGCGGGCATCCGTGCCTACCACAATTCGGCCGGCTCCACCTCGACCCGCGGCGATTCCTACCGCGGCGGCCTCCAGGCGGACTTCCTGCCGAACAACCAGGCCTATTTCACTTATTCGCGCGGCTACAAGGGCCCGGCCTACAACGCCTATTTCAACATGCGCTCGCTCAACGCGACCACGCCGCTGGACGAGATCGCGCTGAAGCCGGAAACCTCGGACTCGTTCGAGGGCGGTATCAAGGGCTCGGCGCTGGGCCATCAGATCACGTATGCGCTGGCAGTCTACTCGACCAAGTTCCACAACTACCAGGCCAACTACAACGACGTGGTCGGCGGCGCGCAAGTCACCCGCCTGATCAACGCCGGAACGGTGCAGACCAAGGGCGTGGAACTCGACTTCGGCCTGCGTCCGATCCCGGGTCTCTCGCTGGACACCTCGGTGGCCTATACCGACGCCAAGGTGCTGAACTTCATCTGCCCCGAAGGCGCGCCGTCCAGCTGCAACATCAACGGCGAAGTCCTGCCCTTCGCGCCGAAGTGGAAGCTCTACAGCAATGCCGCCTACCGCTTCACCCTGTCGGACGCGATCGACCTCGAAGTGCAGACCGACATCACGCTCAAGAGCCGCACCCAGTACCAGCTGACCGAGACGCCGGGCACGATCCAGCCAGGCTATTACATCTGGAACGGCAGCGTGGCGCTGATCGGCGCGAACGACGGCTGGCAGCTGCGCGGGTTCGTGAAGAACATCACCAACCAGAGCTACTCCAACTTCCTCGCCAACGGCACGCTGGCCGGGATCGTCCGCTACGTCCCGCGTGACGACAAGCGCTACGGCGGGATCATGCTGCGCAAGGAGTTCTGAGGAAAAGGGAGAAGCAGGGGGTCAACACCCCCTGCACCCCCAACACTGTCAAGGTCACGCGGACCAACAGCCTGGTGCGCCCATGGCTGCATCGGGAGACATAATGGCTGCGCCGCAAGGAGCGCGCGACGGATAGGGTGCGCGCAACTGTGACATTCCGAGGGTCCGGGGGATCATCCCCCGGGTCTTCCCCCTGCCTTAAAGCCCCTCACCTCCAACCCAATGCGCATCCGCCAGATAGCGCGCAAGGTTCCACACCTGCCGCCGGATATCGGGCACCGCAACGATCTCCCAGGCCTCTCCCTTGGTGACCGGGCCGACCGCAAAGAGCGTGTCCTGCGGCTCGCCGCCGCCATCCCGAACCCGGCCGAGATGATCGACGTCCAGCCCCAGCCGGTGCGCGTCCGAGCGCACCCTGCCCTGGGCCAGCAGGTCCTTCACCAGCGGCGCGCCGCTGCGCATGAGATCGCCCTCCGGTCCGGTGCAATTGATGGTGCGCGAGACGTCCAGCCGCACCAGCCGGTCCTCCCCGCGCGGGCGGTACGTCACGGCGACTCCCCCGTCCGTCGCCTCCGCGCCCACGAGCTTGCCCGCGACAAATTCCAGCCGCCCTTCGGCCTCGATCTCGGCAATGCGCCGCGCGACGTCCGGGGCAAGGCGGTGGCGGTGGACATCCCAGTAAGGGCGCAAGTGGCGCAGGAAACGGCGCTGCCCGGCCTCATCGTGGCGGCGCCAGAGATTCTGGGTATGCGGACGCAGCTCGTCCACGGCGGCGCGCCAGCCGATGTCCGCCGCGCGCCTGCGAACGCGGGCGACCAGGTGCGATCCGCGCTCTTCGGGCGCTGGCACGTAATCGACCGAGGGCCCCCTTTCCGAATGGGCCTGCGGTTTGAGCCCGCGGCGCGAAAGGGCGGTGATCCGGCCCCGGAAGCCCGCCTTGTCGAGCGAGAGCACCATGTCCGCCGCGGTCAGCCCGGTGCCGATCAGCAGGACGTGGTCGATCTCTTCGATCTTCTCCAGCGTGCCGGACTGCCAGGGGTCGGTGAAGCGGCGATCCTCGGGGATGGGGGAGAGGACGGGGTGCGGCGAGGGCGGGAAATTTCCCAGCGCCAGCACGAGCGCCCGGGCCTCGATGGAATCCCCATCCGCCATCTCGACGACGACGCGGCCGTCCTCGAACCGGGTCGAACAGGCTTCCCCGTTGACGATCAGGGCGTCCTGCCCGGCATCGGCCAGCGCCCGGATCAGCAATTCGCGCAAGTAGAGCCCGTAGGAGAGGCGCGGCACGAAGCGGTTGGCCTGCTCGTCTCCGGCATGGCCGATCCAGCGCAGGAAATTGGCCTGGTCGTCGGGGAAAGCGCTCATGTTGGCGGCGCGGACGTTGAGCAGATGCTCGGGCCAGCGGGTGCCGAAGGCCAGGCCCTTGGCAAGCTGGGCGTCCTTGCGCTCGATCAGGACGACGCGGACGCCGTTGCGCAGGAGGTTGATCGCCAGCAGGGTTCCACTGAACCCCGCACCCACGATCGCGACAGGAAGCGCGCCGGTTCCGTTCTGAGTATTCAAGGGCAAGCTCCGTTGGGTATGCAATGTGCCTGTCTAGCGACAGCCGGCGGGTATTATCAACTTAATTGGTTGAGAATGTGACATCCCGGCCCGGAGGATCGACGAGCCGTCCGGTCCTCGCATTTCGTCCTTTCATTCCGGTCCAGCTTGCGGAGAGGCCAGGGGCGCGCCATCTGAACGAGGACAATGTCGCTTGCCACCGATCTTCCCGACCTGCTGACGGCCATTCGTGCCTGCCGCCTCTGCGAGGACCGTCTTCCCCACGCTCCGCGGCCGGTGGTGCAGGCCGCGCCCGGCGCGCGGCTGCTCATCATCGGGCAGGCGCCGGGCAGCAAGGTCCACGCCAGCGGTCACGCCTTCGATGACGACAGCGGCGACCGTCTGCGCGACTGGACCGGGATCGACAGCGCGACATTCTACGATCCCGCGCTCGTCGCCCATATGCCGACGGGATTCTGCTATCCGGGAAAGGGTAAAGGCGGCGACCTGCCGCCGCAACCGGCCTGCGCGCCGCTCTGGCACGGACGCCTGCTCGCGGCGCTGCCGGGACTTCGGCTCACGCTTCTGGTGGGGCAATACGCGCAGAAGCGCTACCTGCCGCGCGGTTTCGCGCCGAACCTGACAGAGGCCGTGCACCGATGGCGGGATGCGCCGGAGGGACTGTTCCCCCTGCCGCATCCTGCCTGGCGCAGCCGCATGTGGATGGCGCGCAACCCCTGGTTCGAGGGCGAAGTGCTGCCGGACCTGCGCGAACGCGTCCGGCACGCACTGCGCGGCTGAAGGCCGGCCGGACCGCCTCAGAAGGTGTAGGCGATGCCCGCGCCGACGGTCCACTGGTCGGAACTGCCGCGAAGCGACGTATAGGGCGTGTTCTTGCCGTCCTTGAGCATGGCCGAGTAATTGAGCGCCCCGAACAGTGCGAAACCGCCATCGCGCAAGTCGCCCGAGAGGTCGTAGCCGACCAGGGCGCCCAGACCCACCGTGTCCCAGCCGCTTTTCGCTTCGTAGACCGGCAGCCCGGACGCGGCGGACTGCTCGGGCGTCACCGAGTAGTAATAGCGGGCGTAGTCGCCATCGGCATGGTGCGCGCGGGCGTTCACCGCCACGACCATCGCCTTGCTGACCGGGGTCATGTAGGTCACCTGCGGCTGCCAGACCATGCCGCCGTAAGCGCCGTTGACGTCCCACTTCACATCCGCGGAAACGGTGAGGGAGTCGTAGGGATTGAGCAGGCGATTGACCGTCACGCCCGCCGTTCCGCCCACCTCGATGGCAGCGTCGAGCTTGCCGGCGGCGCGCACGACGTCGTCCTTGATGCGGCGGTTGCGGTTGAACGACACGCCGAACACCGGACCGGCCGAGAAGTCGATCTTGGAGCCGCGGGTCGAGGGGATGAGGTTGAAGGCAAGGCCGCGGGTTCGGGGATTGACCTCGATGCCCTTGTAGCGCCCCTGCACCACCGGGATGGGCGAGAAGGTCTCATCGTCCGAACCTTCGTAGCTCGGGCCGTAGAGGGCACCGACGCCGATCGTCAGGTGATCGCGCTCATAGACGTTGTCGGAAGCGTCGGCGTCCTGCGCCAAGGCAGCCGTTGCCGAAAAAGCGGAGATGCAGGCGCCGGAAACGAGAGCGGCGATCAGGGGTATGCGCATGGGAATCCTTGTCAGGTTTCCCCGCGCAACGCCTGCACACCCCTAAGGGTTGCCCCGGAGTACTTCCGGAATGGATTGAAAAAATGGCAAAATATTCGGGAACTTTATCCGACCCGGATCATGCGGCCTGTTGCGGAAGGCTCTGGTCGCCCTCGCCCAGCTGGCGCTGCATGAGGAAGACGTCGAGCCACTTGCCGTGCTTCCACCCCGCCCCGTCCAGCGTCGCAACCGGGCGGAAACCCGCGCGGGCATGAAGCACGACAGAGGCCGGTTCGCTCTCGGCAATAACCGCGAAAGCTTGCCGGAAACCGCGCGTTTCGCACTCTTCGAGCAAAGTGGCGAGCAGGCGTCCGCCGATGCCCCGCCCGATGCAGGCCGGTGCGACGTAGATCGTCGTCTCCACACTGTAGCGATAACCGGCACGCGGGCCGTAGCGATGGGCGAAGCCGAAGCCGATCACGCGGCCCTGCTCGCCTGCCGCGCCGCCTTCGCGCACGACGAGGAATGGATAGCCGGCATCGACGATATCGCGGATCCGGCGCTCGCTTTCCGCAAGGTCAGGCGGCTCCGTCTCGAAAGTTGCGGTACTTTCGAGCACATAGTGTGCATAGATCTCGGTAATGGCTGCGGCATCCTCGATAGAGGCGCTGCAAACGGTCAATTCCTCGGTCATTGTCATCACAATGCCGCAAAGCCCGTGCCCTGCCAAGTTGCGGCAGGCATAACCTGTCCTTAAACGGTACTCCGATGGCCACTTTTTCCTCCGATCTGGCAATTTTGGGCGGCGGCCTCGCCGGATCGCTGATCGCGCTCGCCATGGCGCGGCACAGGCCGGACTTGCGCGTCCTGCTCGTGGAGCGGGAAGACCGGCTGGGCGGGGATCATGTCTGGTCCTTCTTCGAGACCGACGTGGCGCCCGCGCACCGCGACCTGGTGGAGCCGCTGATCGCCCGGCGCTGGAGCGGCTACGACGTCCACTTTCCCGGCTACTCGCGGATGCTGGCTACGCCTTATGCCAGCGTGACCAGCCAGCGGCTGGACATGATGGTCCGCGCCGCCCTGCCCGCCGAGGCCCTGCTCACCGGCGTGGCCGTGGCCGAAGCCGGCCCGCAGCACGTCGTGCTGGGCGATGGCCGGCGCCTGAATGCCCGGGCGGTGATCGACGCGCGCGGCACGCACGGCTTGCCCCATATGGCGGGGGGCTGGCAGAAGTTCCTCGGCCAGATGCTGCATCTTTCGGTACCGCACGGCCTGGAACGGCCGGTGGTGATGGATGCCCGCGTCGACCAGCTCGACGGCTACCGTTTCGTCTATTGCCTGCCTTTCGGCGCGCGCGAGGTCTTCGTCGAGGACACCTATTATTCCAGCGACCACCGGCTCGATGCCGCCGCCTTGCGCCAGCGTGTGGGGGATTACGCCCAGGGCATGGGTTGGCATGTCGATTCCGTCACCTATGAGGAGACGGGCGTGCTGCCGGTCATCGCGGGCGGCGATTTCGAGAAGTTCTGGAACTGCGCGCCGGATCCATCCGTTGCCCGGGCCGGAACGCGCGCCGCACTGCTTAACCCGATGACATCCTATTCCTTTCCCGATGCTGTAAGATTTGCCATGCACCTGACCACTCTCGACAATCTCTCCGGCGACAGCCTAGGAAGGACGAGTCATGCATGGGCCGCAAATCACTGGCGCGGGGGGCGCTTTTACCGGATGTTGACGCGCATGCTGTTCGGGGCCGCGCGCCCGGAGGAACGCCGGGCCGTGCTCGCGCGGTTCTACACCCTTCCCGAAACGCTGATCGAGCGCTTCTACGCGGGCCGTCTCGCCCTGGCCGACATGGCGCGCGTGCTGGCGGGCAAGCCGCCGGTGCCACTGGGCGCGGCGATGGCCAGCCTTGCTGGACGCGGCTATCCGCTGGCGGACCTTGCGCCCGCAACCGAAAGCCGTAACCGATGAAGAAGGCCTGTGTCATCGGCGCCGGCTTCGGCGGTCTCTCCCTTGCCATCCGGCTGCAGACGTCCGGCATCGAGACCACGCTGGTGGAAGCGCGCGACAAAGTGGGCGGCCGCGCCTACGTCTGGGAGCGCGAGGGCTTCACCTTCGACGCCGGCCCCACCGTCATCACCGATCCCGATGCCCTGCGCGAACTGTGGACGCTCTCCTCGCAGGACATGGCGGACGACGTCGACCTGATGCCGGTCATGCCGTTCTACCGGCTCAACTGGACCGACGGCGTCACCTTCGACTATTCGAACGACGAAGTGGCCCTGCGCCGCGAGATCGCCCGCGTCGCCCCGCGGGATGCGGCAGGCTACGACGAATTCGTGCGCTACGCCGCCGGGGTCTACCAGGAAGGCTACGTCAAGCTGGGGCACGAGGCCTTCCTCGATTTCTCCAGCATGGTGAAGGCCGCCCCGGCGCTGGCCCGCTACCAGGCGTGGCGCTCGGTCTATTCGATGGTCAGCCACTATGTGAAGGACAAGCACCTGCGCCAGGCGCTCTCGTTCCACACCCTGCTGGTGGGCGGCAACCCGATGACCACCAGCGCGATCTACGCCCTGATCCACAAGCTGGAAAAGGACGGCGGGGTCTGGTGGGCGCGGGGCGGCACCAACAAGCTGGCGCAAGGCATGGCACGCCTGTTCGAGCGGCTGGGCGGTACGCTGCGCCTCGGCGAAAAGGTGGTGCAGATCCACACGCTGGGCGATCAGGTCACCGAGGTCGAGACCGAAAGCGGCTGGAAGCAGCGCTTCGACGCGATCGCCAGCAATGGCGACATCATGCATACCTACCGCGAGCTGCTCTCGGGCAACCAGCGCGGGCAGGACATGGCGCACAAGCTGAAGAAGAAGCGCTTCTCCCCCAGCCTCTTCGTGGTCCATTTCGGCCTGGAAGGCACCTGGCCCGGCATCCCGCACCATACGATCCTGTTCGGCCCACGCTACAAGGGCCTGCTCGACGACATCTTCGAACACGGCGTGCTGCCGCGCGACTTCTCGATCTACCTCCATCACCCGACCGTCACCGACCCGTCGATGGCCCCGGCGGGCAAGAGCACGTTCTACGCGCTGGTCCCCGTGGCCAACATGGGCAAGCTGCCGATCGACTGGGCGGAAGTGGGGCCGATCCTGGAAAAGCGGATCCTGGCCGAAGTCGGCCGCAGGCTGATCCCGGACATCGACGACCGCATCGTCACCAGCTTCCACTACGCCCCGCCGGACTTCGAAAGCGACCTTGGCGCCTATAACGGCAACGGCTTCAGCCTCGAACCGCTGCTGACCCAGAGCGCCTATTTCCGCGGCCACAACCGCGACGACAAGCTGAAGAACTTCTACTTGGTGGGTGCCGGCTGCCATCCCGGCGCGGGCATTCCCGGCGTCGTCGGTTCGGCCAAGGCGACTGCGAAGCTGATGCTGGAAGGGTTGAAATGACGGTAACCGAGCCAGCCAGGGCGCTCCACGCCCTGAACCTGGCCTGGGGCTGGACCGGGGTGGACTTCGCCGAGATCGCCGGCCAGAGCCTGATGGGGCACCTGCTGGCGATCGACCGCAAGGGAACGTTCCACTACGTCGATCCCGATATCCTGGCCGTGACTCCTCTGGGAGACGAATCCGCGGCGCGGCGCCACATGGCGCTACCCGAAACCAAGGCCATCTGGCGCGCCGATGCGCTGGTCGATGCGGCCACGCAGCGGCTTGGCCTGACGGTCCTGGGGGAAGTCTATAGCCGGACGCTTTCCGCGATCCTGTCCGGCGACTATGGGCATGAAAACCTGGTCCGGATCGACCTCGTCGACCTGATCTACCTGACCGGCGACCTCGCCCGGCAGACCCGCGATCTGCCGGACGGCGCGCGGGTACAACTGAAGGCTACCTGAGTCATGAAACGCATCGCCGTCTACTGCGGCTCCGCCACCCCCGCCGATCCCCGCTACGTCCAGCTTGCCCGCGACGTGGGCTCGGCCCTTGCCGTACGCGGCATCGGCGTCGTCTACGGCGGCGGCCGCCTGGGCCTGATGGGCGCCGTGGCTGCCGGCGCGCTCGAACAGGGCGGCGAAGTGATCGGCGTGATCCCCGAGGCCCTCACCGGCGCCGGCGGCAAGGGCGGCGAAGTGGCCAACCACGACTGCACCGAGCTTCACGTCGTCAAGACCATGCACGAGCGCAAGGCCGAGTTCACGCGCCTGTCCGACGCATTCCTGGTGCTTCCCGGCGGCGTGGGCACCATGGACGAGCTGTGGGAAGCGGTAAGCTGGGCCCAGCTCGGCTATCACGACAAGCCGGTGGGCGTGCTCAATTCCTTCGGCTTCTACGACGGGCTGCTGGCTTTCAACCGCCACATGGCCGAAGTCGGCTTCGTGCGCCCGGCCCACCAGGGCATCATCCTGGCCGAGACCGAACTCGACCTCCTGCTCGAACGCATGGAGGCCCACGAGCCGATCGTCCCGATCGTCAGGATGGACCCGGACACGCTGTGAGGCTTGCGGGTGGCGACTGACAACCTCCTCGAAACCGCGGCCCGGAACGGCATGCTCCAGGGCGGGGTGGCGCTCGATCGTGCCCGCCTCGTCAAGGAGGCACACCGCTCCATCCGCAAGGGATCGAAGAGTTTCTCCGCCGCCAGCCGCCTGTTCGACCGCGAGACGCGCGAGCGCGTCTGGCTGCTCTACGCCTGGTGCCGCGCCTGCGACGACATTGCCGACGAGCAGGATCATGGCCGCGCCACCGGCCCGGTGCGGCTCGGCACCCGGCTCTCGCCCGAGGACCGGCTGGCGACGATCCGCACCCTCACCGAACTGGCGATGGCGGGCGAAACCACCGGAACGCCTGCCTTCGACGCACTCGGCCAACTGGCGCGCGAAGTGCCGCTGACGGACGCCATGGTCGAGGATGTCCTGGCCGGTTTCGCCCTCGACGCGGCCGACTGGCGCCCGCGGACACAGGCGGACATGCTGCGCTATTGCTATCACGTCGCCGGCGCGGTGGGCGTGATGATGGCCGCGGTCATGGGCGTCGCCCCCGATGACGACGATACGCTGGACCGCGCCTGCGACCTCGGCATCGCCTTCCAGATCGCCAATATCGTCCGCGATCTCTGGGAAGACGACGCACAGGGGCGCTGCTACCTGCCGATCGAATGGCTGGTGGAGGCGGACATTCCGCCCGGCGAAGTGACCAAGCCGCACTACCGGGCGGTACTGGTGCCGATGGTGGCCCGCGCCTGCGCCCTCGCGCGGGACTACGAAAGCTCCGCCAGAGTGGGCGCGACGCGCCTGGCCTTCCGCCAGCGCTGGGCCGTGCTATCGGCAGCCAATATCTACGGCGGCATCGCCCGCGAAGTCGAACGCCTCGGCGCCCATGCCTGGGATCACCGCGTCAGCACCTCGCGCGGCGAGAAGCTGACTCATGTCTGGTCGGCGCTCGAAGAAGCGCGCAGGCTGTCCGACGCGGCAGGGGACGCGCCCCGCCCCGCTCTCTCGCGGCGGCAATTGAGAGCCCTGGCCAAGACTTGATGAACGGCGGGATGCGCCACACGGCCATCCACTGAGAAAGCCGGGGCCACGCCTGCCTTGCGCGGGGCAGGACCACAGGCGATCCGGGAAAACGAAAGCCCGAAGGGTCCGGCTTGCTGGACGTCGCGGCCGACCTTGCGGCTCTGCGAAACGATATGCGGTGGACCCGAGGAACTCGCGGCGAGATGCGCCCAAGGGCGATTCGCGGTCGCAGGGAGACCATGCCGCGACTTGCCCCGGCGGACAACCGGAGCGCCCCTGCCAATCTGCCGCCCGCGCCGCGCCTGAGACGAACCGTTGCGCGGCCCGACCCTGCCCGGATTCGCGCCAAGCGCCATGAAACATATGAAAACTACGGCGAACCGGTGGGAGCCTCCCGCCCCCCGGTGCGTTTCACAATTTGTAACAATTAGGGAGAACCGCCATGCTCTTCACCATTGCCGCCATTCTGCTGGTCCTCTGGCTCCTCGGCTTCGTGGTATTCCACGTATCGAGCGCGCTGATCCACGTCCTGCTGGTCATCGCGATCGTCGTCGGCCTCGTCCAGCTCTTCCGCGGCGGCCGAGCGGTCTAGTACCGACACGGTGATCGCTCCGCCTTGCCACAAGTGAGGCGGACGGCACGAAAAAGCGATCCGGGGCCAAGCGCCCTGGATCGCTTTTTCATGTACGGCGCCGCCGAAAGCGCCGCGTCTCAGGGACGCTTGCCGGGCGCGTAGTAGCCGGGAGGATAGTTGAGACGGCGGAACAGCCTGCCGCGCTCGGAATAGAGCACGAAGATCAGCGCCGTCAGCCCTGCTGCCACCATCGATGCCAGGATCGGCCGGGGCGTGCCGTCATAGGCCTGCCCGATCAGCGCGCCCAGCACGGCGCCCATCACCATCCGCACGAACGACATGATCGAGGCCGCCGCCCCCGCCGTGCGCGCGAAAGGCTGGATCGCGATCGACTGGAAGTTCGAGCCGATGAAGCTCATCATGCACATCGAGAAGGTCATCAGCGGAATGAAGACCCACAGCGTCTCGCCCTCTAGAGCGAGGAAGAAGTGCAGCACGGAGCTGGCGATATAGCCGAACAGCGCCGTCTGCGAGACGCGCCGCGCGCCGTAGCGCTGCACGATCCGCGAATTGACGAAGTTGGTGGAGGCCATGACCAGCGCCATGCCGCCGAACACCGCGGGGAAGAAGAAGCCGGCGCCGAAGTGCTCGGCCACCAGCTGCTGCGCGCTGTTGATATAGCCGAACATCGCGCCCTGTACGAAGCCCACGCCGAAGAGATAGCCCACGGCCTCACGCGTGCGCAGGGTGAGCGCCATGTTGGTGGCGATCACCCTTGGCCGGATTTCCTGGCGGTAATCGGGGTGGAGCGTCTCGGGCAGGCGCAGCGCCGTCCAGATGCAGACGCACGTGCCCAGCACGCTGATCAGGCCGAATATCCAGCGCCATCCCGCCACCAGCATCACGCCCTGCCCCACCATCGGCGCGATCATCGGCACGACCATGAACGTCATCGACACCAGCGATTGCATGCTCGCCATCCGGTCGCCCTCGAAGCGATCGCGAATGACCGTCATCGGCATGACCATCAGCGCCGAAGTGCACAGACCCGCCACGGCGCGAGCGGCCAGCATCATCGGGAACGTGGTCACCACCGCGCAGGCCAGCGCGCTCAGGACATAGGCGGCAATTGCGAAGAGCAGCACCGGCCGGCGTCCGTAACGGTCGGCGATGGCGCCGGGAAACAGCGAGCCGAGGCCCGTGCAGATCAGGAACACCCCCACGATCAGCTGTCGCTGATTGGGATCGACGACCGAAAGGTCGCGGCTGATCTCGCCCAGAGCGGGCAACATGATATCGATCGAGAGCGCCTGGAGAGCCTGCAGCGCGGCCATGAGGACGACGAACTCGACCCCCCGCATCGGAAACGGCGCGGGATTCGCTGTGTCGGAGGTCATCCCCGGCGCATGCAGCACTTGGACCGGACTGGCCAGCTTTTTCGCGCCTTGGCTCATGCTTTTACCGGCCCGTGCTTTTGCCGGTCCCTGCTCTTGGACGTATACGGCCTATATCGCCGCGGCCTATAGGACCATGATGGCAGCGCACGAAACCGAATCGGCCGCCGGGGACGAAGCGGATGGCCTGCGCAAGGTCATCCATGTCGACATGGACGCCTTCTACGCCAGCGTGGAACAGCGCGACGATCCCGCCCTGCGCGGCAAGCCGGTGGCGGTGGGCGGCTCCTCGCTGCGCGGGGTGGTGGCCGCGGCCAGCTACGAGGCCCGCACTTTCGGCGTCCGTTCGGCCATGCCCTCGGCCCGGGCGGCGCGGCTCTGCCCGGACCTGATCTTCCGCAAGCCCCGCTTCGAGGTCTACCGTGAGGTGAGTCAGCAGATTCGCGCGATCTTCCACGACTATACCCCGCATGTCGAACCGCTCTCGCTGGACGAAGCCTATCTCGACGTCACCGCCGATCTCAAGGGCATGGGCTCCGCCACCCGCATCGCCGAGGAGATCCGCCGGCGCATCAAGGCGGAAACCGGCCTGACCGCCAGCGCCGGGGTTTCCTACAACAAGTTCCTGGCCAAGCTCGCCAGCGACCAGAACAAGCCCGACGGGCTCTGCGTGATCCGCCCCGGCCAGGGCGCCCAGTTCGTGGCCGTCCTGCCGGTGCGCCGTTTCCACGGCGTGGGCCCGCGCGGGGCCGAGAAGATGGCGCGGCTCGGCATAGAGACCGGCGCGGACCTGCGCGCCCGGGACATCGGCTTCCTGCGCGCGCAGTTCGGCAGCTTCGCGGAATACCTCTACCAGGCCGCGCGCGGGGTGGACCTGCGGCAAGTACGCGCCAATCGCCCGCGCAAGTCGGTAGGCGGCGAGCGCACGTTCTTCGACAACATCCAGGGCACCGAGGCCCTGCGCGAGACGCTCGGCACTATCGTCGACATCGTCTGGGAGCGGGTGCAGCGCGCCGAGGCCCGCGGACGCACGGTCACGCTGAAGCTGCGCTACGCCGATTTCCAGACGCTCACCCGCGCGCGTTCGCTGCACCATTTCGTGGCGGACAAGGCGGAATTCTCCGCCCTTGGCCATGCGTTGCTGGAGGAGTTGCTGCCCCTGCCCCAGCCGATCCGGCTGATGGGCCTGACGCTTTCGGCGCTGGAACGCGGCGAGGAAGACAGCCGGCCGCCCAAGGATGGGCAATTGCCGCTACTCTAGCAGAAGAGGCGATCCGGCCGGACGGTCGTCCCGGCCCCCGTCACCCCCTCCCCCATCAACCCTCGCGCACCAGCACGACCCGCGCGCCGCTGGCGCCCGCCAGCCGGTCGACCTCGCGGTAGCCCAGCTTTTCCGCCAGCTTCAGCGACGCCAGATTCGCTTCCGCGACGATGCAGGCCGTGCGCCGCGCCCCGTGCGCATCGAACCATTCAAGCGCCGCGCGGCCGGCCTCGGCGGCATAGCCCTGCCCGTGGAACCCGGAGGCCAGGGTCCATGTCATTTCCACCTCGGTTTCCGCCCGCGCGCCCAAGTCGCGCATGAAGCGGGCATGGCCGAGCTTGCCGACATAACGGCCCGACGCCTTCTCCAGCACTGTGAACTGGCCGAAGCCTTCGAGCGTCCAGTGCCCGACATCGCGCTGGAACCGCGCCCAGGCCTCGGCACGGCAAAGCGGAGATCCGCCGATATGGGCAACGACCTGCGGATCGCAGAACATCTGGCGCATCGGCTCGAAATCGGAGCGGATCGGGCGTCTCAGCAGGAGGCGCTCCGTTTCGAGGCCGATCGGCGCAGCCTCGGCTCCCTCCACCCGGTCATCGCGCATATTCGGACACCCACAGCTGCAGCTCCCCCGGAAGCCGCGCCGCCATCCGTGACGGCAAGGCATCGAGGGCGAAGAAACGGGCCTCGACGATTTCGCGGCCATCGACATGCGGGCTGTCCTGCGTCCGGCCCGCGACGATGTGGACATGATTGCTCGCGCCCACGAGGTC
The DNA here is from genome assembly GCF_056857015.1 of Novosphingobium sp. BL-S-34. NCBI lineage: Bacteria > Pseudomonadati > Pseudomonadota > Alphaproteobacteria > Sphingomonadales > Sphingomonadaceae > Novosphingobium > Novosphingobium sp. BL-S-34. The sequence continues at coordinate 2,586,254 of NZ_CM166472.1, read as the reverse complement.
CTCGGTGGCGACCATGAGCAGCCGCGCATCGGCCAGCGTGCAGCCGGTTTCCTCCAGCAATTCGCGCCGCGCCGCCGTGACCGCCTCCTCGCCCCGGTTGAGACCGCCGCCGGGCGGCATCCATTTGCCCGAGCCGTAGGAATGTCGCACCAGCAGCACCTGTCCCCGGGCATCGAGCGCGAGCACCCGCACCCCGTCGAGACGCGGGCGCCGCACCCGCCACACCTGCCTGCGGCCCCAGTGGGCCAGGCGGTAGAGCGTCCGGTGCAGCGGCGCCGGGAGCAGGTTCAGCAGGCCGTTCAGCAGAAGCAGGTCACCTTGTGCCGGGCCGCGCGCAGCAGCCGGGCGACGGGCAGGTCATGCTCGCCCTGGATCGCGGCGTCGAACACGGCGCGCTTGTCGGCACCGCGGATCACGAAGACGATCTCGTCGCTGTCGGTCAGCGCCGGGATCGTCAGGCTCAGGCGGTCGAACGGCGCTTCGGGCGGCAGTGGGTCGGGGGTGATCCGGCGGACCGCGTGGGGATCGTCGACCTGCGGGTCCGTGTTGGGAAAGAGCGAAGCGATGTGCCCGTCGCCGCCCATGCCCAGCCAGGCGATGGCAAAGTGCGGCGGCTGGGCCTCTTCGGTCAGCGGCACGATCCGTGCGCCGACCGGCTCCAGGCGGGCGCGGATCTTGCCGACATTGCTGGCGGCATGATCCTCGTCGACGATGCGGTCGTCTCCCGGCCAGACCGCGATGCGGTGCCAGGGCAGGTCCATCGCCGCCAGCCGGTCGAAGATCGGGAACGGGGTGGAGCCGCCGGGGACGGTGATCGCGATGTCGTCCGGGCTGGTCGCCAGCGCGGCCCTGAGGCGCTCGGCAAACCAGGCGGCGATGGCGCCATCGTCGGCGCCTTCGATGAGTTCGAGTTTCGGCATCCACGTTGCTTAAGCCGGTTTTGCCGATTGCGCGAGAGGGAGCTTGCGTCCAGCCTCCGGCGGCCGAACCTGTAAACGCGAACGGCGCCGCCCCCGGTTGGGAGCGACGCCATCCTGCTTCCGGAACGGACCCGCAAAGGGACGGCGTTTCCGCGCCGGAAAGGGCCAGCCCGCAGGCGGGTGGCCCCTCATTCCTGTCAGGCGAGAATTTCGCGCAGGAACCAGGCGCGCTGCTCGGCCTGGTCGGTCCAGTCGTCGATAATGCCGTCGGTGGCGTTGTCGCCCGCTTCGCCGGCCAGTTCCTTGGTGGACTTGAGCGCGGCGACATAGGCGCTGTTATCTTCGAACAGTTCCTTGACCATGCCCATGGCATCCAGGCCGGTATCGTCCTGGTTCGCGACCGAGGTCTTCGCGGCGATCGAGCCGATCGAGGTCATGGTGGTGCCGCCCAGCTTGCGAACGCGCTCGGCAATGAGGTCGGTCAGGCCGAAGATCTCGCCGGCCTGGGTGTCGAACAGCAAGTGCAGGTCATGGAACTGCGGGCCGCGGACGTGCCAGTGGAAGTTCTTCGTCTTGATGTAGAGCGCGAAGGTGTCGGCCAGCAGCCCGTTCAGGCTGTCGATCAGAGCGGCCCTGGAATTGTCCTTGGATGTCATGCCGTGGTTCCCCAATTGCTGTGTGACGTTGCATGCCGGCCTTGGCGATCTGGCCCTGGCCCTCGATGTCTTATGTAGATTTGTGAACGCGGAATTGAACCCCCGGTTCATGATCAATTTCCGATCAGAGTATCGAAAATTCCCGCAGGAACAGAACCAGCGCCGCCGCAAGCAGGCCAAGTCCGACGATCCGCCGGACCCAGCGCAAGGCGGCAAGATCGAGTAGATGAGGGCCAGCCCAGGCCGCTGCGGCCAGCACGGCCCCGCCCACGGCACCCGCCGCACCGGAAGCCAGCGCCGCCGCCATGCCCACACCCATGCCGAAGATCAGGAAACGGGCCGCGTCGGTCGCCTGGTTGGCGAGCAGCACCAGCAGCAGCGCGCCCAGCGAATTGGTCGGCTCGGCCGGGCGGCGGCGCGGGACGAGGACCAGCGATTCCAGTCCCGCCAGCCCGAGCGCCATGCCGGCGAATATGGCCCGCGCCGGTGGCGGCAGTTCCGCCAGCATCAGCCCCGCCAGCCAGGCAGCGAAGGCGGCGGTGAGCACCGCGCTCAGCAGGGCGACCAGCAGGACACCCGGCCGCCGCCCCTGCCGCGCGGCAAGACCGGCGATCGTGACCTGGTCCCGCGCGCCGAAACCGGCGAGCAGGACCGCGATCAGCGTCAGGTAGAAGGCAGGCACCCGCCGGTTCGCGCGGGAAGCGTTGCCGTCAGCCCGCCTTCTGGCAGGCGATGATCGCCGCGATCACATTGGCGGTATCGCCGGCATCGCGCACGCAGATCGTGTCGAGGCCCATGGCCTTCGCCGGATAGTCGTTGCCGCCCGGGAAGATGGCATCACCGATGAACAGAATGTCGGCCTCGGCCACGCCGCTGTGCTCGGCCAGGCGCTTGAGGCCCCAGGCCTTGTCGACACCGGGCTGGGTGACGTCCACCGAAGTGGCGCCGCCAAGATTCACCGAAACGCCGGGCAGGCGCTTCACCAGGTCGGCCTGGATCACCTTGCGCTTGGCGAAGTCGGGATCCCAGACTTCCTTGGCTTCGAGCGGGGCCTGCTGGCCAAGCGCCGAGAAGGTTATCTGGCTGCCACGATCCTCGATCCGTTCGCCCCAGGTCTCTTCCGGGGTGAAGCCGGTGGCGGCGAGCGAGGCGTCGAAAGCCTCCAGAATCTCGCGCTTCTGTTCGTCGGTGAACAGTTCGGCGTAGACCGGGGTCCAGGCCTCATCCTTGTGGACGTAGAGCTTGGCGCCGCTGGTCGGCATCAGCCAGAGCCGCGAACGGTCGGCATGGGCGGGCAGGCGGCTGGCTACCTGCTTGTCGAACTGGGGCCAGTCGCCACCGGAAATCACGGCCACTTGCGCCACTTCCAGCAGTCCGGCCATGAGCTGTGCCATCTCTTCGGTCAGCGGCTGCTTGCTCAGCGCCAGGGTTCCGTCGAGATCGAATGCGATGATCTGCTTCATTCCATGCCTTTTCGCATTTGCGTGTGAGAGCGCCCTGCCATCAACGGCGGGAGAAGGAAATCGTGTTCCTGCGCCAATACGATGACAATTTCTGCGACTTGTGCGGAAAATTCCATGAACCGCAGCCTCTTGGCGCCAAAATGCACCTGTTTTCGCCCGTCTTCGGGACGCGCTCTCGGGCCGGTTTGGAACCCTGGAGACGACCGTTCGTTGCACTGCGACATTCGGCCGATCCGGCGCAAGTTTCGCCGCAAGAGGGGTGGCCATCCTCCTTCGAAGGTGCAAGACTGAACGTAATGACCGATCCACGCGAAAGTCCATCGCTGGCGGAACATGGCGCAATTCCGCGCGATCTGCCGCCTCCTCCTCCTCTGACGCCCGGATTTCGCCCGAAATTCGACACGGAAGCCTTCGACACGGAAGCCAAGGTCGTCCCCGCTCTCCTGGACGCGGATGAACCGATTGCGCTGTTCCTCGACTTCGACGGCACGCTCGTCGAGATTGCCGACCATCCCGACGGGGTGATCGTCCCCCCCGACCTGCCGGAACGGATCGCGCGCCTGTCGCAGCGCCTGGACGGACGCTTCGCGATCGTGACCGGGCGTTCGCTCGATGCGCTGGAAGCCATGCTCGGGCCGCTCGACGTGGCGGTCGCCGGATCGCATGGCGGCGAGTTTCGGGCCGCGGGCACCCGCGATGTCGTCCCGCTCGCCCAGCCCCTGCCCCCCGTGGTCGCGCAGCGCCTTTCGGACTTTGCCCGGGCCCATGGCGACCTGCTGGTGGAACCGAAGCCGTTCAGCATCGCCGTCCATTACCGCCGCCGACCCGAAGCCATGCCCGCCCTGCTCGCCTGCGCGGCCGAGACCGGTGAGGCGTTCGGCCTGAAACTGAAGCACGGCAAGCAGGTGATCGAACTGTCGATGCCCGGTTCCGACAAGGGCAGCGCGGTCGCTCGTTTCATGCAAATGGCGCCGTTCGCCGGTGCCAGGCCGCTCTTCGCAGGCGATGACGTGACTGACGAGGACGCCTTCGCGGCCGTGACCCGGCTCGGCGGCGCGGGAATTCTTGTCGGGCCGATGCGCCGGACCCTCGCCCGCTGGCGGCTGGACGGTGTACCCGCCGTGCACGACTGGCTCGCGGGCGCCACGCCAGACCACGCTTCACATTCGAATAGGGAGAACAGCCCGGCATGAGCTCGCTCGAACTCTGGCCCATCGGCAATTGCCAGGTCTCCGGCCTGATCGACACCAGCGGCGCCCTCGTCTGGGGCTGCGTTCCCCGGGTCGATGGAGACCCCACGTTCTGCGCCTTGCTCCGCGGCGCGGAAGGGCAGGACGCCGGCACCTGGCGCTTCGAACTGGAAAACCAGGTCTCGGTCACCCAGCGCTATTCGCGCAACACACCGATCCTGATTACCCGGCTGGAAGACGCGGGCGGCGGCGTGGTGGAAGTCATCGACTTCTGCCCTCGGTTCGAACGCTCGAGCCGGACCTATCGCCCTGTCGCCTATGCGCGCATCGTTCGCCCGGTCAGCGGCTCGCCGCGCATCCGCACGGTGCTGACGCCGATGAGCGGCTACGGCGCGCAGCTCGCGCCCGTCACGCGCGGCTCCAACCACATCCGTTACCTGGTGGAGCGCAACACCCTGCGGCTCACCACCAATGCCCCGGTGGGCTACGTCTTGGACGAGCGCTATTACCGGCTCGAAACCACCCAGCACTTCTTCCTCGGCCCGGACGAGCCCTTCACCGGCGATATCGAGCACGAGCTGGAATCGATGCTGCGCCACACCGGCGACTACTGGCGGCTCTGGGTGCGCGGGCTGGCCACCCCGCTGGACTGGCAGGACGCGGTGATCCGCGCCGCGATCACGCTCAAGCTCTGCCAGCACGAGGAAACCGGCGCGATCGTCGCCGCGCTCACCACCTCGATTCCCGAAGCGCCGGGCAGCCAGCGCAATTGGGACTACCGCTATTGCTGGATCCGCGACGCCTATTACACGGTCCAGGCCCTCAACCACCTGGGCGCGCTGGACGTGCTGGAGAAATACCTCTCCTACTTGCGCAACATCATCGACGATGCCGAGGGCGGCGCGATCCAGCCGCTCTATGCGGTGAGCGGCGGACGCGAGATCATCGAATGGGAAGCGCCGGACCTGGCAGGCTACCGCGGCATGGGGCCGGTGCGCATCGGCAATGCGGCTTATTACCAGGTCCAGAACGACTGCTACGGGCAGATCGTCCTGCCCGCGATCCAGGCGTTTTCCGATCAGCGCCTGCTGCGCATCGCCACGCACGAGGATTTCGCCAGCCTGGAACAAGTGGGCGAAATGGCCTGGAAGACTCACGACCAGCCCGACGCCGGACTTTGGGAACTGCGCACCCGCACGGCCGTGCATACGTATAGCAGCGTCATGAGCTGGGCCGCCTGCGACCGCCTGGCCAATGCCGCCGAGTTCCTGGAACTGCACGACCGCGCCGCGATCTGGCGCGAGCGTGCGGCCACCGTGCGCAAGAATATCGACGAACATGCCTGGCACGCGGTCGAGGGCGCCGACTTCGACGATGGCGGTGCCGGGGGCCACTATGCCGCCAGCTTCGGCGGATCCCAGCTCGACGCCAGCCTACTGCAGATGGTCGAGCTGCGCTACGTCGATGCCGACGATCCGCGGTTCCAGGCCACGCTCCAGGCGGTGCAGAAGGCCCTGCGCCGCGGCGAACACATGCTGCGCTACGATAGCGAGGACGACTTCGGCCTGCCCGAAACCGCCTTCAACATCTGCACCTTCTGGCTGATCGAGGCGCTGCACCGCAGCGGCCAGGACGAAGAGGCGCGCCGCCTGTTCGAGGCCATGCTCAACCACCGCACCCGCTCCGGCCTGCTTTCCGAGGACATGGATTTCGAGACCGGGGAGCTGTGGGGGAACTTTCCGCAGACCTATTCGCTAGTAGGTATCATCAATTGTGCCGGGCAACTGTCCCGGTCTTGGCGGGACTGGCGCTGAGTCCGTTTCGAAATTTGCCTCAGGCGAATTTCGCGGAATGCTCGCCGGTCCCGCAAAACGCGTCCGCTCTGTGCTCGCGGACGCGTCACAGGGGAATGTAAATGGGTAGACTGATCGTCATCTCGAACCGGGTCTCGGTTCCCAAGGCGGCTGGGGCCGCCGGGGCGCAGGGAGGGCTCGCGGTGGCGCTCAACTCCGCACTTCGCGAACATGGCGGCATATGGTTCGGCTGGTCCGGGCAGGAGACCGAGGACTTCACCGGCCACCTCGACATGCAGCGGAACGACGGCATCACCACCGCCACGATCGACCTCGAACCGCAGGATATCGAGGAATACTACAACGGCTATGCCAATCGCACGCTCTGGCCCTTGTTCCACTACCGCATCGACCTGACCGAATACGACCGCAATTTCGGCGAAGGCTATGAACGGGTGAATGCCCGCTTCGCCGATTCGGTGCTGCCGCTGATCGAGAACGAGGACCTGGTCTGGGTCCACGACTATCACTTGCTCCCGCTCGGCTCGCAGCTGCGCGAAAAGGGCGTGAAGAACCGCATGGGCCTGTTCCTCCACACGCCCTGGCCGCCCACGCGCCTGCTGGTCTCGCTGCCGTTCCACGAACGCCTCGTGGCCTCGATGCTGGAATACGACGTGATCGGTTTCCAGAACACCGAATGGCTGGAAAGCTTCCTGCACTATGTGCAGAAGGAAATGGGCCTGAAGGTCAATCTCGACAATTCCGTCGAATACCAGGGCCGCAAGATCATCGCCCGCGCCTTCCCGATCGGCATCGACTTCGCGGAATTCACCGAATCCGCCGCCGGCCCGGGCGCCAAGGAAGCGCATGACCGGCTGAAGTCCAGCGTGCGCGGCCGCAAGATCCTGATCGGCGTCGACCGACTCGACTATTCGAAGGGCCTTGGCGAGCGCTTCGAGGCTTTCGGCCGCTTCCTGGCCGACAACCCGGACGATGCGGGCAAGGCCGTGCTGCTCCAGATCGCGCCCCCCTCGCGCGGGGACGTCGCCAGCTATCAGCAGATCCGCGAGGACCTGGAGCGCAAGACCGGGCACATCAACGGCGCTTATGCCGATGTCGCCTTCGTGCCGATCCGCTACGTCAACCGCGGCTATCCGCGCGACCAGCTCGCCGGGTTCTACCGCGCGGCGGACATCGGCCTCGTCACGCCCCTGCGCGACGGGATGAACCTCGTCGCCAAGGAATATATCGCGGCGCAGGATCCCGAGAACCCCGGCGTGCTCATCCTTTCGCAGTTCGCGGGCGCCGCGCATCAGCTGAAGGACGCACTCCAGGTCAATCCCCACTCGATCGAGCACGTTGCGGAAACAATTCGCAAGGCGCTCGACATGCCGCTGGCCGAACGCCGCAAACGCCACGCCAAGCTGCTCGCTTCCGTGCGCGACAATGACGTCCAGCGCTGGCGCGAGGACTTCGTGAAAGCGCTGGAAGGCAATCCCCCGCAGCGGAACAGCACGACCAGGCAGGACGAAGTGGCCTGACGTTTCAGTTCGACCCGGAAGAACGGTCGTCCATCATGAAATCGCCTGTCATTTGCGAAACGTAACTCGCCTGCCACCAATCTGACCTCTAAACTCGCTAGAAAGGGAAATGCGGAGGCGACTCCGCAAGGTCACGCGGCAAAGCCGCGGGCTGCAGGATGACCAGAAAGGGATCCGGGAAACCGGACCCAAGAAGAACAGGCACTAGAATGAATATGAATACGACTCTCTATGGCGAGTGCGTCAGCGCTGGCGGTTCCACCGCGGTGCGCATTTCCGATCTCGCCAGCCTTGGCTGCGCCGTGGAGACCGATGCCCCGGCCGCCAGCATCGAGGGCGATCTCACGCTCTGGATCGGCGCCATAGGCCCGTTCGCGGCCACGGCCACGCGGCGCGATTCGCGCAGCCTTTCCGTCCGCTTCGCCGAGCCGCTGGACCGGCAGATCGTGCAGCACTTCGCCCTGATCTGATGGGGCGGACGAGACGCCCGCAAGACTGAGAGACGCCAGGATCGGCGCGGTTCATCGCCGCGCCAAACCCTCCCGGAATTACCGCAGGGCTTCAGAAGCGGCGGTGATCTCTGCCATCCACCAGATCGCAGATACCGCTGAAAGCATAAGGCGCGGTGCCCTGCACGCTGATCCGGCCGCTGCGGCGGTCGATGGTGACCTGGGGCTTGTTCAGCCCGTTGAGCCGATACCTGGCGCGGATCATGTCCGGCCCCTGCTCCACATCGTAAAGGTCCCACCAGCCGTCCTGTCCCCGGCTGTTGATCGGCGGAACCAGCTTCTTCGGCAGGCGGATGCGCCCACCGCCGGACCAGAGCTGCACCATCAGCGATGCGTCGAACTGCTGCCCCGTCATCTCCGTGCGATTGCCGTAGTCGTATCGCTCGGTGCGGCTGTTCCACGTCCAGCCGTAGCTCGTGGCCATGCCGGGGCGGGTGCCGTCCCCGAAGCAGACCAGCCCGAGGTCGACGTTCTGGCCCTCCACCTGATAGCGGTCGCGGTCCTGGACGTAGCTGGGCGATTGGCGCTGCGATGAGGGGGCGGCGTTGTAGCCGATATCGGGGTGATAGGCCGAGCGGTCGCGGTCATTCCCGCTGCGGGCGCTGCGTCCGCAGTCCGGCGCCGGGGTGGCGACGATCGAATCGTAACGCCCCTCGTTCGTCGCGACCGAGAGGCATTGCGACCGGGAAGCGCTCCACCAGTAAGTGTAGCTGCGGTCGTCGCTTTTCTCGGCCTTGACGCGTTCGTAGCCGCGGGCGCGCAGCGCTGTTTCGCCGCCCGCGGCGCGGGCACCGACGAGGTCGGCCAGGCCTTGCGGCGCCTGCGCCCCGGCCGCTTGTGCCGAAAGGGCAAGAACCAGCGCCAGCATGGGCACGGATATCCTGACAAGCGACATCGGAAAGGCTCCCCTTCGAACGACGACGGATTCCGCATGGTGCAAGGCATCACGATACCTTGAAGAACATGGTCCATGGCCCGCCCCGGAGGGTGTCCAATGGCAAGGGATGTGTTCTGCCGAAAGAATGCCGGCCCGGATGACAGACATCGGGTCCGAACCTGGTCCGGACCCGAGACTGGCTCGGATCCGGGTTCGGCCGGTGGCAACTCAGGCGAAACGCATCAGGCCAGAACGGGGCTGGGTGCCTGTTCCCCGTCGTTCCGGATCTTTTCCTTGGGACGCGTGCCGCGTCCTACCGAGAGGTAGGTGAAGCCCGCTTCCTGGACATGCTCGGGCTTGTAGACATTGCGCAAGTCGACCAGCACCGGCGCCTTGGCGATGGCCTTGATGCGGACAAGGTCGAGCGCGCGGAACGCGTCCCATTCGGTCACCAGGACGACGGCGTCGGCGCCTTCGATCGCGGCGTAGGGATCTTCCTTCATCTCCACTTCGGGCATCAGCGGGCGGGCCTGCTCCATGCCTTCGGGATCGTAGGCGGCCACGGTCACCCCGGCATCGGCCAGCGTCTGGGCAATGGCGATCGACGGCGAATCGCGCATGTCGTCGGTATTGGGCTTGAAGGTCAGGCCGAGCATGGCCACGCGCTTGCCGCGCGCTTCGTCCACGCCGCCCAGGGCATCCACCACCTTGCGGCCCATGGCGCGCTTGCGGGCATCGTTGACCTTGACCACCGCCTCGACGATGCGGACCGGGCTGTCGTAGTCCTCCGCCGTCTTGAGCAGGGCCAGGGTATCCTTGGGGAAGCAGGAGCCGCCATAGCCGGGTCCGGCATGGAGGAACTTGCCGCCGATGCGGTTGTCGAGGCCGATGCCCCGCGCCACGTCCTGCACGTTGCCGCCCACTTTCTCGCAAAGATCGGCCATCTCGTTGATGAAAGTGATCTTCACGGCCAGGAAGGCGTTGGCGGCATATTTGGTCAGTTCCGACGAGCGGCGGCTGACGAAGAGGATCGGCGATTCGTTGAGGAACAGCGGGCGGTAGACCTCGCGCATGACATCGCGGCCGAAATCGTCCTCGGCGCCGATGACGATGCGGTCGGGCCGCTTGAAGTCGCCGATGGCCGCGCCCTCGCGCAGGAATTCGGGGTTGGAGACCACGGCAACGCGGTGCGGCGGATTGCATGCACGGATGATGCGTTCCACTTCGTCGCCAGTGCCCACCGGCACGGTCGACTTGGTGACGATCACGGCATCGCCGGAAAGGTGCTCGCCCACTTCCTGCGCCACGGCGTAGACGTAGGAGAGGTCGGCATGGCCGTCGCCGCGCCGCGAAGGCGTGCCCACGGCGATGAAGATCGCCTGCGCGCCGGCAATGCCTTCAGCCAGGTCGGTGGTGAACGAAAGGCGCTTGGCGGCCACATTGGATTCCACCAGCTCGGCAAGGCCCGGCTCGTAGATCGGCATCATGCCGTGGAGCAGCCGCTGGATCTTGGTCTCGTCCTTGTCGATGCAGACCACTTCATGGCCGAAATCGGCAAAACAGGCACCCGAGACAAGGCCGACGTAGCCCGAACCTACCATCGCAATCTTCATGGCGCTTCCATTTCCTTATGAGCTTTGGGGAAGTTATCCTTGTCCCCCGCCCGGTCGGCAAGTCAGCCATTCGGGCAGGTACTTAACCGAATTCTCTCTCGACTTGGCGGTTTCGCCCCATCAGGGTCGTTCCTTTCCGAAGCGGAAAACCTGGCAAGACGCCGAGCCGGGACCATCACATCGAAAAGGCGCTCTAGGCCGGGTCGATCTCCAGCCTGCCGATCTCGCCTTCGCCCCGGCCGGAGAGGATCACGAGTTCCTGGCTCGCGCAGAACGTGTCCGGAATGAAGAAATCGGTAGAGCCTGAGGTCATTTCCGCATCGCCGAGACGCCGCGCCGTGCCATCCTCGGCATAGCAGACGATCTGGAGGACGATGGGCCGGAAACCCGCTTCCGCATGAGCAGCCCCGTCCATCCGGGCGCGGTAGTTGCCCGGTGCCAGCAGCGCATTGCGCTTGGCGATCACGCTGCGCAGCGGCTCGCGGTTGCGGTAATGCAGGACGGTGCCCGCCTTGCTGCCGGTGAAGCTGCGATCCAGCCCGGATCCCTCGGGATATTGCCAGTCGAACGGTCCGATCGGCGCGCCGTCTCCCAGGTCTTCGCGGAAGGCGAAATCGGCGGCCCGTGTGAAGTGTCCATTCGCGCAGAGATTCTGCCACAGGATAGACGCCGCTTCGGCGCGGCCGGAGCGTACCAGCATCAGCGTGCGCGGGGAAAGCGCGGCGCAGTCCACCCTGGCGCCCTTGCGGGCCATGGTGGAGGCCACCGTTTTCAGCGCCTCGGGCCTGATCGCGGTACCGGCCCAGGGCAGGAAGGCGTTGGCCCAGTACTTCTCCTGGCCCACTTGCGCGGCGAAGGCATCCACCCCCTGAGGGCGCGAAAGCAGGTCGGCGGTCATGTCCTTGAGGCGATCGTCGTTGAGCCCGATCCGCCAGAGCGCCACGGTGCGCTGGGCGGCGATGCTCCATTCCTCGGCCTGGAGCGCCAGCATGACCAGCGTCTCCTGCGTGAAGCGGTCGCGCCAGCCCCGATCGCCCGCCAGGACCACCGAACGCAGCGCGGCGTCCTGCTCACCCTTTTGAAGCTGCCCGTAGGCGAGCAGCGCCAGCCCTTCCGAAGGAACCGGACGGCGGCGCACGAAGGCTTGCGACAGTGCCACACCCCTTGCCGCATCGCCGCTGTCGTAAGCCTCGTGAGCCAGCGATTCCAGCGAGGAGGACTGGAGCGAAGCCGGCACGAAGCGGGCTACAAGCTGGGCCACGGCGAAATTGCGCCGCCCTTCCCGGTCCATCTCCACGCCCACCGCCACGATGGCGGCCAGGGCCAGGATGGCGATCCACGCCGTGCGACCGATGAGCGAGGTCATCCCGCGTCAGTCCTTTTCGCCGTAGCTGTAGTAGCTAGCGGCATAGTAGTTGTAGTCCTCTCCGCCCACCTTGGGGTCGAAGCGGTTGAGCACCACGCCCAGCATGTTGGCCTTGATCAGGGCCAGGCGGCGCAGCGCGGATTTCACCGCGCCGCGATGGAAGCTGGAGGCATCGACCATGAACAACACGCCGTCCGCATGGTTGGCCAGCAGCGCCGCATCGGAAAGGCCCAGCAGCGGTGGGGAGTCGATCACCACCACGTCGAACTTGCGGCGCGCTTCCTCCATGAAGTGCGGCAGCCCCTCGCCCGAGAGGATCAGCGCGGGATCCGGCGGCGCGGGCAGCGCCGACATATAGCTGAGGCTGGCGACCTCGGTGGGCTGCAGGGCCGCATCGAAGGTCTTTTCGCCGGTCAGCACGTCGGTCAGGCCCGTGGCCTTCCGGTCGCTCATGAAGTTGTGCAGCGTCGGGCGCCGCAAGTCGGCGTCCACCAGCAGCACCCGCTTGCCGAGCACGGCAATGTCGTGCGCCACCGCGCGGGCGGTCGTCGACTTGCCCTCGGATTCGCGCGAACTGGTGACCATGAGCACTTCCGGCAGGCCGGTCGCGGTGGAATAGCGCAAGTTGGTGACCAGCGAGCGATAGGCCTCGCTCACCCGCGAGCGGCGGTCGTCGAAGTGGCTGGCGACATCGCCCCCCTTCTCCAGCGGGATCAGGCCCAGCAGCGGCATGCCCAGCTTGCGCTCGACATCTTCGGGCGAGCGGATCGCATCGTCGAAGATCTCGCGCAGCAGCACCGCACCGGCGGCCAGCACCAGGCCCAGCACCAGCGAGGCGACGATATTGACCAGCAGACGCGGCGAATAGGGCTTGGCGGGCACTTCCGCGCCGTCGACCAGCGTCAGGTTGTTGGACGAGGCCCCGGCCGTGGCGTTGAGCTGATTGTAGCGCGAGAGCAGGGTGTCGTAGAGCGTCTTGTTGGTATCGGCGATGCGCTTCAGCACGGCCAGTTGAACGCCGCGGTCCTGCTCCTTGAGCGCTTCGCCGCGCAGCGATTCGACCTGGCCCGAGAACGACTTCTCGCGCTCCTGCGAAGACTTGTATTCGAGATAGGCCGACTTCTTGATGGAATCCGAGATGGCGCCGATGCGGCTCTCGTATTCGGCGATTTCCGCCTGCTTCGACTTCACCGTGGTGAAATCGTCGAGGTGGCGGGTGCGTTCCTCGGCAAGGTCCGCCTCGACCTTGGCCTTCTCGGCCAGGAGCGTGGAGACGGCCGGGTTGGCGTTGACTTCGGGAATGGCCAGCGGCGCGGCCTTGGCCAGCGTCAGCCAGCGATCCTGCGCGGCGATGCGGTCCGCCGTGGCCTTGGCCGCCGCATCGTTGAGCTGGACCAGCGTGTTGTTGGTGACGGAAAGCACCGATTCCTGGTTGCCGTCCTGCCCCTGGCTGGTCACGCGGATCAGGCCCGCGGCGCTGGCATACTGGTTGAGATCGCGCTCGGACTGAGTGACCTTGGCGCGCGCCTCGTCCAGCTGGTCGGCCAGGAAACGCCGGGCGTAGGAGGAACTGTCGTACTTCTGGTTGAGGTTCCGCTCCATGTAGCGCTCGCCATAGAGCTGCGCCAGCTTGGCGGAATAACCGGGGCTGCGGCTGCTGACGCTGATGCTGACGATGCGGCTGTCGGGCGGCAGCGTCACGGTCAGGCTGCCGAGCAGCGAATCGATGGCGCTTTCCTTGCGAAGCTGGTCCAGCTTCTTGGTCCCGCCCGATTTCAGCACGTCTTCCTGCGTCGGCATGTCGGTGCCCATCGCTTCGTAGAAGGCGGGATCACGATCGAGCCGGCCGCTTTCGACTACGCTTTCGGCCAGCGAGCGGCTCTGGATGATGCCGAGCTGGGTCTGCAGGAAGCGCTCGGCGTCCTGGACGTTGGTGACCTTCTGAAGCTCGCTTCCCTCGATGATCTGGTCGGCCTGGTCCTCGATCAGCACGCGCACGCCTGCGCTGTAGCGCGGCGCGATCAGCAGCGTGACGATCACGCCCAGCACCAGCGTTGCCGCCACGATGGCCGCGATCAGCGCGATGTTGCGGCGGACCATCCCCATGATGGTCTTGAGCAGCGCGGTCAGGTCCGGCCCGGATTCCTCGCCGTAAAGCTCGCCATGGGAAGCCCCTTGGGGAAATCCGTGAGAGGGGCCTTCGAGACCGACCCGATCGAGAAAAGCATCGTTCAAGATATGTCCCGCCATCCTATTGTTTCCACGCGAGCGGTTATTGACCCGAAGTTCGTTCATAGGTTCAGGAAACCCGTTCTGAAGGGGCGAAGGCGGTCAAGCCGTCCTCCTGCCCGGACCGGCCCCCACGCCCGCCTGTGCCCCTGCTTCCAGACCTGCCGGCCGGCCGGCTTCTGGCGCCCTTTCCACCCCCCTGTTCAGGCGCGCCGCGGCGACTTTCGGCCTCGTCCCGCTCCGCGCCGATCAGCACCGCGGCCATCAGCGCGAAAAGGCAGAGCAGGGTCTGGCTGCGCAGCGGGTAGTCGGTGATCGACTGAAGCGCGACCAGCGCGAAGGTGCCCACGCCTGCCAGCCCGATGCCGCCACGGCGCAGCGCCGCCACGCCGAGCCGTCCAAGCACGAAGGCCCAGCCCAGCACCAGCGCAATGCCCACCAGGCCGGATTCCAGCGTGGCCTCCAGGAAGTCGTCATGCGCACGCTGGGCGCGGCCATAGCTGAGGTTTTCCAGGGCCTCGTCGGCCTGGAACACATCGTCGAAGGAGCCGATCCCGCTGCCGACCGGCCAGTAACGGCGCGATGCAGCCACGGTGTCCTTCCAGATCAGCGGGCGCTGCTCGTCCTCCACCGCGTCGAAGCGTCCGAACGCGCTCTGCACACGCTGGTTGTTCGCCAGCAGGCTGGCTGCGCCTGCCAGGACCAGCACCACGGCGCCCACCGCGATCGCGGTTCGGCGAGTCAGGGTCGGCCGGCGCCAGCGCACCCAGCGCCAGGCGGCCAGCGCAGCGGGCACCAGCAGGAGCAGCATGCTCGTGCGCGAGCGGGTCAGCACGACGCCCACGATCAGCAGCACCGCGGTCGCCATGCGGCCCAGCGTCCAGATCGCGCGGATCTGCCGCAGCGGGAACACCGCCACCAGCGCCACCAATGCGATGTCGAGCATGAGCCCGCCGGTGTTGCGGTTGGCGAAAGTGCCCTGAAGATCGGGCGAGCCGATGGTCTCGGCGTAGAAGACGAGGTGGCGATTGCCGGTCGCCAGTTGCTGGGCGCCGAGCAGCACGACGATCAGCCCGCAAGCGACCACCAGCATCAGCAACTGGCGCTTGTCTTCGCGCCCCAGTTGCCAGGCGAGGACGAGAATCGCGAGCGCCGGCAAGAGCGCGAAGAAGGCGATGGCCGTGCGATTGGGGTCGAGCGAGAACGGCATCCAGACATCGCTGCCGCCGGTGAGGTCGAGCGATTGCCCCACGAATTCCCGGCCCGGCAGCGCCTGCCAGATCGCGGGCGGCAGCGGCACCAGCTGAAGCAGCGGCAGAAGCAGCGTCAGCGCCACCAGCACAACCAGCCCGCGCGGAGCAGTGCGGAAGAAAGCGGCCACGGCCGGACCGTTGATGGCCAGGATCGCCAGGCCTGCAAGCTGGACGACCAGGTTGGCCAGGCCCGCGCCGGACCCGCCGCCGCCGAACAGCAGTCCGACAAGAATGAGGATTCCGGCCTGCACCGTGCGGCTTCCCGGACGGGCTTTCGGCACGAAGACCGTGCGTTTCTCAGCTAACGACCCAGACAGAGCTTCTTCCTTATGATTGCAGATCGGGATGCGAAAATGTCTGCTTTCGCAAGTCTCGCCCAATCGAAAGGGCTTCCATGGAGCATTCCGTCGGCATCGGTCTGCGACCCGGCTGACGTTACTATCAACAACTCGACTGGTAAGAATTACAATGACAGAACTTATACTGAGATATTTCAGAAGAACCGCATCACATGCAGTCCTGAAAGAGCCCGTTCCTTAACTGCAGCTCCCAGGCGAAGTAGCGGCCAGCAATCGGCTGGCGATGGCGAAGGGCTGCACGTCTCTCTGCGTCATGAGTCCTCCTGGAACTGCGCTATACAGGTCAATCGTCTTCTTCGACCATACCGCGCTGCACAATGGAGGGCAAATTGCGAACCGGGAATTTGCCCTCGATCCGGCCCCTCTCGTCGCACTTTCAAGCCTTTCCATCGCAGTAGCCGGAAAGACGCCGGATCGCGTCGACAGTAAAACCGATTGCAGCCCCTCGCTCCCTGTCGATCCGGTGGATTCGCAATGCGCTATCCAACCTCTCGCCGACGCTTTTCAGCGCCTTAACGCCGACCGCCTGCGCAGATGCGAAAAACCGGGAGCCGCCACGAAGGCCGCTCCCGGTTCAAATTTGCGCGCGTCCGGAATCTGTCGACTGGTGGCGAAGACAGATCCTGTAAAGTCGATCAGCTAATGAGACTATTGACGCAATCCGAATACTGCTGGCGGAACCGTTCCTCACCGAAGCTGGCGGCATTGGCGATACAATCTTCGGCGCGGATATCGCCCTCGCCCTCGACGAACATGTCGATTGCGCCGACCAGGCTCTCGACCGTCTGATCCTCGAACCACACACCCGTCGCCCCGCTGCTGCCCAGGGGCCGCACGGTCTCGGCCGTACCCCCTTTGCCCAGGCACACGACCGGGGTTCCGCAGGCCTGTGCCTCGACCGGAACGATGCCGAAATCCTCCAGCGCCGCGAAGACCAGGGCCCGCGCCGTCTGGAATTCGGCGATCAACTGCTCGAATGGGACGTGCCCCAGGATCTCGATATTGGAGCCGGCGATCTGGCGGATCTTCTTCATGTCCGGCCCGTCGCCGATCACTCTCAGGCGCAGGTCCGGGCGGCGATTGAAGGCCTCCACGATCATCTCGACGCGCTTGTAGGGCACCAGGCGCGAAGCGGTGACGAAATGATCGCCGCGCGATGCCGTACCGGGCACGAAGTTGCCGGTATTGACGGGCGGATAGATCACTTGCGCCTCGCGGCGGTAGATCTTCCAGATGCGCCGGGCAATGAACTGCGAATTTGCCAGGTAATGGTCCACGCTCTGTGCGGTGCGCATGTCCCAGAGCCGGAAGCGATGCATCATCTCGCGCGCAACCGCCCGCTTCAGCCCGCCGAGCGTGCCGCCGACCGTGGCGATATATTCGTGAGTAAGATCCCAGGCATAACGGGCAGGACTGTGGACGTAACTGACGTGCAACTGACCCGGGCCGGTTATCACGCCCTTGGCCAGGGCCGCGGAGGAACTGAGCACGACATCGTGCTCGGTCAGGTCGAACGCCTCGATCGCGCGGGTCGATTGCAGCAGGAGGAAGCGGTAATACTGCTCCACCAGCGGCAGATCGTTGAGACCGGACGTCTGTATCCTGTGATCGGCGCCGAAGAACTCCCGCGTGACTTCCTCGGGAAGGAAGTTGAAAAGCGTGAAGATGTCGCTGCCCGGCGTGCAGTGCGCCATTTGCTGAAGCACGCGCTCCGCCCCGGCAATCAGGGGAATCCAGTCATGGACGAGCGCGATGCGCTCGCCGCGGATCAGCGCCGGGCTCCCTGTCAGGGGTGCTTCGGCGACAGGAACACTATGTTTCATGGGCGTAAGTGGTCCTTCGAGGATGGGGCGGGACGCCGCCGGGCGAAGCCCGGCCTTGCGCTAGTCGGACCCGAAGAGATCGCGCGAGAAGACCTTGTCCCTCACGTCGTCGAGTTCGGGCAGGATCCGGTTGGTGACGATCACGTCGGCGCGCCGCTTGAACGTCTCCAGATCGGCTTCGACCGGGGTGTTGAAGAAGCTGTCATCGGGATAGCTCGGCTCGTAGAGCACCGTCTCGATGCCCTTGGCCTTGATGCGCTTCATGATCCCCTGGATCGAGCTTTGGCGGAAATTGTCGGAACCGGCTTTCATGACCAGGCGGTAGAAACCCACCACCCTGGGCCTGCGCGACAGGACCATGTCGGAAATGAAGTCCTTGCGCGTCCGGTTCGCCTCCACGATCGCACCGATGATGGTCTGCGGAACATCGTGGTAATTGGCCAGCAACTGCTTCGTGTCCTTCGGCAGGCAGTATCCGCCGTAACCGAACGAAGGGTTGTTGTAGTGCGAGCCGATGCGCGGATCGAGGCCGATGCCTTCGATGATCTGGCGCGCCTCCAGCCCGCGCGAAAGCGCATAGCTGTCCAACTCGTTGAAATAGGCCACACGCATCGCGAGGTAGGTATTCGCAAATAGCTTGATGGCTTCGGCTTCGGACGGGTCCGTGAACAGGACCGGTACATCCTTCTTGATTGCGCCTTCCAGCAGCAGTTCCGCAAAGACCTTTGCCCGCTCCGACTGCTCCCCCACCACGATTCGACTGGGATGGAGATTGTCGTGAAGCGCCCTGCCCTCGCGCAGGAACTCGGGGCTGAAGATCAGGTTGCGCGTGCCCATCGCCTCGGAAGTCGCGGCGGTGAAGCCCACGGGGATGGTGGACTTGATCACCATGACCGCATCGGGCGCATGGTCCATGACCTCGCGGATGACGGCTTCGACCAGGCTGGTGTCGAAGCGGTTGGTCACTTCGTCATAATTGGTGGGCGCGGCGATGATCACGTAGTCGGCGCCGCGATAGGCTTCCGCGGCATCCAGCGTGGCGCGCAGATTCAGGTCGTCGCGGCGGAGGAAAGCCTCGCACTCGGCATCGACGATCGGCGAGCGACCGGCATTGATCATGTCCACCTTGGCGGCCACGACATCCTTGGCCACGACTTCGTGGTTCTGCGCCAGCAACAGCGCATTCGACAGACCGACATAGCCAACGCCTGCAACAGCGATCTTCATTTCTGCTCCTCTGACCGCCCCGGACGGGGCAGGTTCGGCAAGTGCGCCCCGGCCGCTTGAACCGGGGCTTCCGATGCGGGGAATATCGGAAACTCCCGGTAGGTGAAACTGCTACCGATGGGCACGAGTGCTCTGCCGAGGATCGCGAGCCTGTTCAAGCGCCTGCGCAGAATATGGGATAATCGGGTGCAGTAACGCGACGGAATCCATTCTTGTCCGCAAATTGACGATGAGAGACATCGAACCGCCATGCTGCGGCGCACCTAAAAGAAGCCCGACGAGGCATGTCGCACGCACCGCCAGGCACTGTTCCGGGTCTCGACAAGCGAATCGATTCGCGGCGATGACGGCGCCCTAGCCTTGTCACCGGGCTTGTTCATCTTGCAGTCATCTTGTTGAAGAGGAATAATAGTTTCAGCACGATTTACCAATTTCCGGCGCCGGTACGGGACATTGAGGCCCCCGCGCAGGGTAACCTCGGCTTCTGAATGACGCACCGAATGCGCGCTTTGCCGCGCTGCAAAATCGATTGTCGTTCCGCGCCCACCTCCTGCAATCGAATTTGTAGGATGGCATCGCCGAACGCGCCTCGTTGCCCAAATCCGCTCGACTGAGAACAACCGCTCGTAAAACTGTCGGCCACCCGTTCCCTCAGTCGGACGCCTGCCCTTTCGGGCGACTTGCCAAGTGCGTCTCGGGCCTTCAGAAAGTACGGACATCTCCACAAAATCTGGACTTTAGCATGACTGATGACGTCGTCGGCAAGGCTGCCCCCCGTACGGCTTTGATTACGGGTGCCGCGGGTTTTATTGGGTACTACCTTTGCCGCAGACTGCTGGATGACGGTTTCCGGGTTATCGGCCTGGACAGCCTGAACGATTATTACGAAGTCGCGCTGAAGGAGCGGCGGGTGGCGATGCTCAGCCAGTCCGAGCATTTCCACTTCATCAAGGGCAAGCTCGAAGACCCCGAGCGGCTGATGCAGATCTTCGCCGATGAACGGCCCGAGATCGTCGTCAATCTCGCGGCCCAGGCGGGCGTGCGCTATTCGATCGACAATCCGCGCGCCTATGTGGAGGCGAACCTGATCGGCGTGTTCGAGATGCTGGAAGCCGCGCGGGCCTATCCGCCGCAGCACATGCTGATGGCGTCGACCTCCTCGGTCTACGGCGCCAATACCGAGATGCCTTATGCGGAGACTCACAAGGTCGATACGCAGATGTCGTTCTACGCGGCGACGAAGAAGGCCAATGAAGCGATGGCGCATTCCTATGCGCATCTCTACGATCTGCCGATCACGATGTTCCGCTTCTTCACGGTTTACGGGCCGTGGGGCCGCCCGGACATGGCGCTGTTCAAGTTCACCAAGAACATCCTCGCCGGCAAGCCCATCGACGTCTACAACCATGGCGATATGAAGCGGGACTTCACGTATGTCGAAGATCTCGTCCAGGGCATCCGTCTCCTCATCGACAGCGCGCCGGTACGCCCGGAAAGCGCAGAGGACATCGCCGGGCACGACAGTCTTTCGCCGGTCGCGCCCTGGCGTGCCGTGAACATCGGCAATTCGGATTCGGTGCAGCTCATGGACTTCGTGCGCGCCATCGAAACGGCGACGGGCGTGAAGGCCGAGATCAACATGATGCCGATGCAGCCGGGCGACGTGCCCGCAACCTGGGCCGACGCCTCGCTGCTGCAGGAACTGACGGGCTACCGCCCCACCACTTCGGTTACCGAAGGCGTGGCGAAGTTCGTGGATTGGTACCGGGACTATTACCAGGTCTGAGCGGCCGATCCTTGCAGGAAACGGGGGCTGCGTCACTGACGCGGCCCCTTTTTTCATGGCCGCCTTTGCCGAAACCGGGCCTGCTCGTCCGCTGTCAGGCCCCGCTTCCAACGGAAGGGCCATCGGCGAACTCGGGCCGGGCAGACGCTTGGACGCAAGGTTCTTCCCGGCCCCGGCGTTTTCGTAGCGGCTCGAAGCCCAGCACGCCGGCAAGGCCGCAGCGGCGCGACAGGTCGAACAGGACCAGCGGCAGCAGCACGCCCGCTGCCGTCGATACCAGCACGACCACGGCGACATTGCCGAGCCCCAGCCGCGTCAGCACCACGCGCATGCCGGCAGCGAAGATGATGTGCGTGAGGTAGATCGGCATGGTGCGCTCGCCGAGCTTCCGGGCGCCCAGCTTGTCCAGCAGCGCCCCGCCGTTCAGGCAGAGGCCGAGGAAAGCGACGCAGGCCGCGCCGCCGCACAGATAGGCGGGCACAGTGTCGAAGGGCGAGACGGCGAGCAGGAAGGCCGCCGCCTCGGCCGCGAGGAAGGCTGCGAGGCAGGGCACGAGCGGCAGGCCCCTCTCCAGCCAGCGCGTGCCCGCCAGCAGGCCCACGAAGAAGAAGGGGGCATGCTGGAGGATCTGCCCGGTCAGGCCCTGCGGCTGCAGCACCACGACGGCGGCCATGCAGGCCGCCGCGACCGCGGCTGCCGCGGCCCTTCCCCGCAGCACCATGGCCGCCGCCTGGAACAGGAACAGCGCGAGCAGGAACCAGAACACGCTCTTGGGCGGGAACGGATAAGTCAGCACCTCGAAGGGCGAGATGCGCCCCTTGTTGCCCGCTCCGGTCACGAGATGGACGCAGCCTTCCACCCAGGCCCAGAGGCACATCGGCCAGAGCAGGTTGATCGAGATCCGCGACAGCCCGTTCCGCAGCGCGCCGCCGCCCAGCCTCTCCGGCGCCTTGAACAGCATGCCGGAAATCAGGAAGAACACCGGCATGTGGAACAAGTAGACGGCGCGGTCGATGGTCTGGAACAGGTGTGGATCGACCAGGCCCTGCCCGTCCAGTCCGCGCCAGACATGGCCGAACACGACGAAGAGGATGGCGACGCCGCGTGCGGCGTCCAGGCCCTTAATGCGCATGGGGTCCTCGGTGCATGGTCATGACGTTCCCGGCGTCCAGGGCCCCCGCGCCCAGTGGCGGTTTTCGGGGGCTCGGCGGGGGTTGCGGTAAGTGTCGGGAGCGGGGCGGGGCAGCGCGCGGATCGCTTTCTGCATCCGGCCGCGCGCGCCGCTCGCCAGCGCCGGATAGGCGCCGAGCGAGGCGGCAAGGCCGATCAGCACGAGCGGCGCCGCACCCTGGCAGTTGATCGTGGCCGAGAGGATGGCGATCACGAAGCCGATGTGCCGGTCCGGCCGCGGCACCCGCACCAGGCGGCGGATCAGTTCCACGCCCATCAGCACGCCGAACAGGCCGAACTGGTAGAAGATGTAGAGGAACAGGTTGTCCACCGCGCTGAACGGCGAGACATAGACGCCCGTGTAGAACGCCGATGGCCCCACCGATCCGAAACCGTGGCCCAGCAGGGCCGTCGCCGGGCCGCCATCGACGATCATGTCCCAGATCCCCGGCCAGGTGACGTGAACGCGCACGACCATGCTGCTCATGCCCACCGAGATCTCTCCCACGCCGTCGATGGCCAGGAACCAGAGCCCGGCCAGAGCCGGCAGGAAGAAGCACACCGAAAGCAGGGCGCCCAGCGCCATGCGGCCCGGCCCAAGCCCCTGGAACCAGCGCCAGGGCCAGAAGTCGATCACCATGGCCACGGCCAGCGCGATCAGGTTGGTGCGCGAGGTCGTGACGTTGAGCGCCCAGAGCGTCGCCACGTAGATCAGCAGGCGCACATGCCAGGTGCGGGCCTGCCGCAGCACGATCAGCGCCAGCAGCAGCAGGATGCTGGCCGAGGCGCTGCTCGCCGCACCCAGCCCGGCGATGCGCTCCTGCCCGTGGATCCACCATTCGCGCCCGGCCTCGCGCTCGACGCCGAATTGCGAGACCGAGTAGCCCGTCCAGGGCATCGTCGCGCGGGTGTCTATCGCCACGCCGGCGATCCCCACCACCAACAGCGCCAGGCAGGCCCAGCGCCAGACTTTGGCGTTGAGATACGTGGGGGGCAGCATGAGCACCGCGATCAGCGGGCAGAGCAGCTTGAAGCCGGAGAACACGGCCACGGCATTCTGGTAGACCACGATGCCGACAGCCATCTGCACCGCCGTCGCCGCGAAGAGCCAGATCAGCGGCGTCGGCAGCCGCAGCGTCACGGCCGCCAGGAGCAGGCGTGCCAGCACCACCGCGATCACGGCAAGATCGGGAATGAACCAGAGCGGCCCCAGGCCGAAGCGGTCGAAATAATAGCGCGCCGCGCCGCCGAAGACTTCGCGCGCCATGATGAGCAGCACCGCCGCGCCGGTCAGCGTGGTCAACAGGGCGGCGAAGTTCTGGCTCCGCTTCCTTGCGGGGCGCGGGCCGTAAGGGAGCGCGCCGGCACTCATGCCGCGCTCCAGCCCTGGCTGTTGCGCATGATCCAGCCGTGCCCGCGCCAGACCACTAGGCAATAGAAGGCACCCGCCGCGCCGAGCAGGGCCAGGCAGGCGACCGGCTCGCTGAAGCCGCGCAGCGGCACCAGTGCAGCGCCGAGTGCCAGCGAGAGCACGACCACGAAGGCGGAGGCGCGCGTCAGCAGCGGTGTGCGAACATGGCGGCTCACCACCGCGTAGAACAGCGCGAAACTGCCGATCTGCGAGACCGCTATGCCGATCGCCATGCCGGTGAGGCCCGCCAGCTTCACCCCTATGATGCCGCTGGGAACCAGCAATGCCAGGTTGACCGCCGGCGAGATGATCAGCAGCCGCGTCTTCTTCACCAGTTGCAGTGCCACCGAGAGGTGGAACGTGGTCAGCGCCTTGAGGATGGCGGCGATCGCCACATAAGGCAGCAGCATGGCCACGGTGTCGCGGAACGAGGGACCGACGAAGAGATGCGCCACCCCCGGCGAAAGTGCCGCCAGCACGGCCGCAGCCGGCGCGCCGATCATGAGGTAGACGATGAAGTTCTCCGCCAGGATCTTCTCGCCCGCCTCGCGTCCCTCGTTCTCGAACGCGCGGACGATGGCCGGATAGGCCGAGAGGTTGACCGCCAGCATCAGGAAGATCACGGTCTTCTGCATGAGGTCCACGGAGACCGAATACTGGCCGACCGCCGCCTTCCCCAGCGTGGAGGAAACGATGTAGCGATCCGCCACGGCACTGGCATAGCCGAGCCCCGAACTGACGATCAGCGGCGCGCCGTAGCGCAGGATTTCCTTCAGGTCCGCTGCCCGCGCCTGCAGCGGCCGCAAATTGCGCCAGGCCGCGTCCGTGACGTTGGCAAGGACCGCGCAGCCGATCTGGGCGCCGAGAATGCCGATGGCCACGCCCAGCGCGCCCATGTCGAAGAACCAGACCAGCACCGCACCCACCG
The DNA here is from genome assembly GCF_056857015.1 of Novosphingobium sp. BL-S-34. Taxonomy (NCBI): domain Bacteria; kingdom Pseudomonadati; phylum Pseudomonadota; class Alphaproteobacteria; order Sphingomonadales; family Sphingomonadaceae; genus Novosphingobium; species Novosphingobium sp. BL-S-34. Next base: position 2,562,140 of record NZ_CM166472.1, on the reverse strand, counting down.
CCAGGGAGAGCGAGGAGCGCAGCGTCATCATCGCGAAGAAGCGCCAGCTGAGCAGGCGAAGGCGCGCGCCGACAGTGCTGATCGCAAAGAGCATTTCGGAAAAGAGCCAGAGCCACATCGCCGGCCACCAGTCGGGCGCGACACCCATGAAGTGGACCTGGAAGCCGCGCAGCGACAGCGCCACCGGAAGCAGCAGCAGGATCAGGCCCAGCCCGACGGTGGCGAGGGCATTAGCGATGTCCGGGTTGAGCTGATGCTCGGCCGCGGGGTCGTAGAGCAGGCGCGAGGCGGTAAGGCGCAGCCACTCGAAGATCGTGGCGTTGAGGAACAGCACCGTCGCCGAGACGAGCGCATAAGTGCCGAACTCGGCCGGGCTGAGCAGGTGAGTCCAGACAATCAGCGAGAGGAAGTTGAGCCCGCTCGATATGCCCAGTGCCGCGGTGGTGATCGCGCCCTTGGAGAGTTTCATGCGCCCGAGCTTCATACGGCCAGGAGGTCCTTGCGCTTCTGCGTGACGATCCGGGCCGGGGCGCCGACCGAGGTGGCGCCGTCCGGCACGTCCTGGAGGACCACGGAATTCGCGCCGATCCGCGCCTCGCGGCCGATGCGGACCGGGCCGACGACGACCGCGCCGGCGTAGATCACCGCACCCGGTCCCACGACCGGATAGCCTTCCTCCCGGCCCGACTGGCCGATGGTGACGTGCTGGTAGATCGTGGCGTTCTCACCGATCTCGACATCGTGGCCCACCACGATGCCCACCGGATGCGGCAGGTTGATCCACCCCGCCGGGCGCGAAAGCGGGGAGATGTGGCAGGCATAGCGCCAGTGGATGTAGCGCCGGATCACCGTCGCCATGGCGCGCCCCATGCGTCCGCGCGGGTAGAGCCGGCACATGCGCCGCCAGAGCGAGACGAGGCCCGCGCCTTCCATGGCCCGTGCCCCGCTCATCGCCGGGCCTCCGTGCGCAAAGCCTCCGTTTGCAGGGCCGCTTCATGGGCAAACGGACGCGGCGGCAGGATCCGCGCCGGTACGCCGACGGCGATGTGCCCCGCAGGAACCGATGTCTTGACCACGGCATTGGCGCCGATCACAGCGCCCGCGCCGATCTCGATGCCGCCGATCACCGTCGCGCCCGCGAAGATCGTGGCCCCGGCGCCGATGCGCGGGCAGCGCCCGGCGGCGCCGTCCTGGCCGATGGTGACGTGCTGGTAGATCGTCACCCCGTCTCCGATCACGGCATTGTCACCGATCACCACGCCCACCGGATGCGGCAGGTAGACGCCCTCGCCGACATGAGTGGTCGGCGCGATGTAGCAGCCATAGGCGCGGCGGATGTGCCCCCGGATCACCCGCGCAAGCACCCGCCCCGCCGGTCCCGAGGCCCAGAGCCCGCTCATGCGCTGCCAGGCGCGCAGGATGCCGCTGCTCGGGCTGAACCGTCCCACCGGCAGGCCGCGCGCCGGCAGAGTGCCGGGAGCGGCGTGGAGGTCGGCCGGGGCGAAAGTGCCGTCGGTCACAGCCATTTCGCGCTCAGGCCGCATCGAACAGCCGGTCCAGATGGCTCTCGTAACGATCGATCACCGCACCCGATGTGAACACCGCACCCATGTCGAGCGCGCCGGCACTGTAGCGGGCATAGCTGTCGGCGGAGAGCGTGCGGAAATGCTGGATCTTATCGGCCAGCTCGCCGGCATCCTCGCCGTCGTAAAGCTCGCCGGTCTCGGCGGGAGTGACGACTTCCGGATTGCCGCCCACGCGTGAGGCGACGACCGGCAGCGCGAAGCCGTAAGCCTCGTAGATCACGCGGGGCAACGGCTCGTTGTAGACCGAGGGGCAGACCACCACGTCGACCGCGCCATAGAAGTCTTCCGCGGCCTGCCAGCCGAGGAACTGCACGCGCGGATCGCCCGCAGCCTGGGCCTTCAGCCCGGCCACATATTCAGGCTCCCCGTCACCGGCGATCACCAGCGACCACGGCCGGCCGCCCTGCGGCAGGCGGCGCACGGCCTCGATCAGCTTCTCCACGCCCTTGGTGGGAGCGAGCCGGCCGATATAGCCGAAGACCATCGGCGCGCCATCGGCCAGCCGCTTCGCCTCGGGCACCAGCGGGCGGTCGTTGACGTTCCACTGCACCGCACACGGCTTGTCTTCCCCGAACGCGCCGTGGCGGCGGTGGGTATCCGCCACGAAGGCACTGTTGGACAGGAACATGTCGACATTGCGGGTCTGGCGGCGGTTGACCCCCCGCACCACCTTGCAGCCCGAACAGAGCGACGTGCAGTTCTCGCCCGCGCGGTACATGCCCGAGCGGCTGCAGATCAGATAGTAGTCGCGCATGGTGTGGATCAGCCGCGCGCCGCTGCGCTTGGCCTCGCGCAGGATCGCGGTGGAAAAGCCGTCGATGATGCTGGTGTTGACCACGTCGGGGCGGATGATGTCCAGCATCTGGCGCACGTCCCGCGCGGCGCGGAAGTTCCAGAGGTCCAGCGCGTGCCACACCGCCTTCATCGCCGGGGAGCGGCGGCGCTTGTCGTAAGGCCAGTAGATGTTGCGGATCGGCAGGACGTGCAGCGTCGGCTTGCCCGGCCCGGTCACTCCGGCCTCCATGCCGGCGCGCAAGGTGGCGGCTTCCTCCCCGCGCGGGGCCAGGCGCAGGATGTGCACGTCGTGCCCCCGCTCGACCAGGCCCTCGGCCAGGGTCTGCACGGACTTGGCGCCGCCGCCGACCTGGTCGGGCCGGTAGGAGCGGATGATGAAGAGAATTCGTCGGGACGTCATGGACGTACTGTCTCCGTTGCGGCCAGTCATGTTCATATCGCTCGCGCTCATGTGCGTTCGGGGCAGTTCAGGGTGGGTTGCGCGCCGGTCTTTTCCGGCACGAGCCGCAAGTAGACGGGCGCATTGCCAAGCTTCTGCTCGCCGCCTTCGAGGGGCTTTCCGGTCATGTCGGCCAGGCCCGAGACCTTCCAGCCGGTCGGCGCGATCTTCCCGGGCTCCAGCCGCGCCACGCCGGTCTTGGCCCAGACCAGCGCCTTCACGCTGCTGCCACCGGCTTGCGGGTCGGCCGCGAAGATCGCACCTTCCACGCCGGCACGCTGGACCGGGCAGGCATAGCGCAGGGCACCGACCTGCCGGAGCATGGTCTGCAGCGCCAGGAACGCCGGCTTGGGCGAACCGTCGGGCAGGAGCAGGCCGAAATGATGCTGGTCGTTGGCCGGATCGGTGCCGGCGTCCTTCCAGGAATACCAGATGTTGGGCGCTACGCCCGCCGCCAGCGCCGAAACCAGCGTGCGGACCAGGTAGCGCGCCTGGGCCTGATCGTCGACGCGGCCGACGACGGGGCGGCCCCATTCGGAATTGGCGATCCGGGGCGTTTTCACCTGCCCCCCCGCCGCAATGCGGTGCCACAGTCCGTCCCACAATGCGCCATCGCGCGCGGCATCGCCGGTCATCTGATAGGGATGGACGCTGATCCGGTCGAAACAGGTGATGGCCCTGGACCCTGCCAGCGCCGTCAGGAACGGACCGTCCACCCACTTGGAGGCGGCGGGACCGTAGACTTCGGCCCGGCCCGCCGAATGGATGGCCTGGCAGGCCGCCAGTGCCATGCGGCCATAAGCGGCGGCATCGGGCTTCGGCGGCCAGAAGCGAGGGTGATCGGGCTCGTTCCAGACTTCCCAGATCGGGTCGTAAGCCGCGAAGGCCTTGGCGGCGGCGGCGGCCCACTTGCGGTAGGCCGCGATCTGGTCCGGCGCGACCGGCGGCGAGGTGCGCCGCTCGTCGCGGCCACGCCACTGGATCCTGGTGAACGGCGTATGGACCGGGTTGCCGTAGTCCAGGATGAACAGCGGGCGCATGCCGCGCGCATGAACTTCGCGCGCGAACTCCAGGTAGGGGCCGAAGTCGTAGACGCCCGGCTTGCGCTCGGTGCGGGCCCAGCTGAAATCGCTGCGCACGAAATGGAGCCCCAGCCCGGAAACGCGGTCGAGATCGGCGGGGGTCAGGTCGTTGCCGGCAATGCCCACCACTTGCGCCACGGGCGCGGAGACGTGCCGGTCGGACCGGACGGTGCCGGGCTGCAGCAACAAAGCCGCTGCCAGCAGCGCCCCCGGGCAGAGCAGGAGCGCGGCGCCGAACAGACCGGTGCGCAGGCGGGCGCGCCGCGCACGGCGACGTCCCGCACCAAGTGCGCGCCCCAGCCCTTCTCCGGGCCGGTTCGGGCCCTGGCCCCAGCGGATCACCGGCCGAGCACCGTCGAATAGACCTGGTTCACCTGCCGGTGCATGCGCTCCATGCCGAACCGTTCCGCCACCGTGCGCGCGGCGGATTTCTGCAATTCGACGAGCATGGGACCGAGGCTGGAGATCTCCTCCATGGCCGCGCAGAAGGCTTCCGCATCGCCGGCCAGCCAGCCGTTCTCGCGGTGGTCGATCATTTCGACGATGCCGCCGGCCGGATAGCCGACCACGGGCAGCCCCATCGACATCGCCTCCATCACCGAACGCGGCAGTGGATCAGGCGTCTCGGAAGGCACGAGCACGGCATCGAGGCCTTTGTAGATCGCCGCCAGCCCCTCGAAGCGGCCTTCGAAGCGAACCGAATCGGCGAGGCCCAAGGCTTCGGCCTGGCGCTTCAGGCTTTCGAGGTAGGGACGATCTTCCGCTTCCGCTTCACCGCGCACCAGCAGGGTGATGTCGATCCCGCGGCGACGGGCGGCGCCCAGCCAGTCGATGGCGACGTGGTGCCCCTTGAAGGGATGGATGCGCCCACAAATGCCCACGACCAGCGGGGCATGGGCGCGCGGCGCCTGCAGCGCGGCGGCAGAGGGAGCCTGGACGGACTGGAGCGGTTGGGCTGCCCCGTCCTGCTTCACGCCGTTGAACACCACCGAGACATTGCCCGGCAGCATCTCGCCCGGCCAGCAGGCGCGGCTGACGAGCACGGTATGGTCGGAACTGCGGGCGAGGCCCTTCCAGATCAGGCGCTCCGAACCGCGCACGGCGATGTCGCGAACGTGGAACACGCAGGCTTCTCCGCCCAGCTTGCGCGCCAGGCCGGCAATGCAGTGGGCCTTCAGCCCGTTGCTATGGACGATGTCGGCACCGTGGCGCTTCGTCACGGCCATGAGTTTGCGCGCGGCGCCGAACCAGTCCCCGAAGGCCGCGCCCACGCTGGAGGGGCGCACCGGGCGGCGGATCGCGGCGACCTGGCCGAAATCGACGACTTCCACGGGGATGCCCCGGCTCGCCGCCTGCTCGGACACCGGCCCTTCGGCAGGCACCACCAGCAGCGGGTCGACATGCGGGTTCGCCATCAGGTCGAACAGCGATCGCTCCGCTCCTCCTTTAAAAAAGGAGACAGGGGACAAGAAGGCCACGCGATAATTCATAGGATCGGTCTCGCCGCTTTCAGGATTCAACATAGCTTATCCTTTCACTGGGCGTTGTGTTCGCAGTACCGGAGGCACTGAATTCAGGTCGGAGCGACCTTCCAGCCCGACAAGCCGCAGCCGCGGCCCGGCCTGCCTGGCTCGCACCGGCGCAAAGGTCGCGGCGAGGATGGCAGAAGGATCGCATTCGAAAGGCTCTGCGAGGGCCGCTGGACCGGCCCTGCGCTCGAAGTCACTGTCCTTGGCCGCCACGGCCCGCTGCCGGAACGGTCAGCGGGCGAAGACTGCGAAGGCATTGAATATTGGCGCGGTTCTCAGGAAGTCCTGCCAAAGCCCCTTAATTTTCGAGAAACCAACCACCACCACATCGCCGTCCATGACGATCGGATCGGGGCTGACGCCGCCGCGAATGTCCTTCAGGTCGAAGCGCGCGGCCATGCGCTGTCCGTTGATCGTGCGGAAGATCACCACCTGGTCCAGCTTGGCGGTGACCAGCGGGCTCTGCGCCCGCGCCAGCGCGCCCAGGAGGGTGGTATTGCTGGTCAGTTCATAGACGCCGGGAACCTTCACTTCGCCTTCCACCGATACGAAGCGCGGCGCGGCTTCGTCTACCGAGATGGCGACTTGCGGGTTTTTCAGATACTTGCGCCCAAGCACGGCCGTCACGTCGCTCGACACTTCGGGCGCGCTGCGGCCGGCGGCCTTGATCTGCCCGGCCAGGGGAAGCTGGATGAAGCCCGCCTCGTCCACGCGCGCCTTCTCCACGGAGAGATCGGGCTCTCCGAAGACCCGCACCTGAAGGACGTCCTTCGGCGAGATCGCATAGACAGTGGGCGCCGGAACCGTGGCGGGAATCGTCTGATAGGCAGCTTCGCCGACCGGAACATCCGGGTTCGACGTCATGGTGGAGGTACATCCTGTCAGGATGGTACCTGAAAATAGGACAGCGAGCCCAACAAGAAGCGTCTTTGTGCAGCGCACTTACGGTTTTCTCCATAAGGCTTAAGTCAATGCCCCCGATGGGGTGACCGGGTGCCTATTCGGGTAATCAGGAGCGCATTGGGGTGCAAGTGCCTGGACGGCGCTCGAAAACGGCAAAGCCCACTCCTAAAACGGCACGTCGCAAATCTCTTCCGCAAGTGCGAAATCAAACGGCCGGCAGACCTGCGTTCGAACCGATCCGGCAGCGAATCCCGGATAACTATGCAATGGATAGCAATCGGCATGACAGATTTCGGAATCGCCCTGAACTGCACTTTATAGGGCGTGTTCAGTTCAGGTACAGTATTCGCCGGGACCTGCAGACTGCTCCGGATTGGTTACCGGAGGTGCAAGGATGGTGCGGCTTTGGACGCAGTTGGCTTTGACGCACCGCAGCGCAGCGCATAATCTTGGGGTCGTCCTTGAACCCGGTTCGCGCGCGCTGCTTTCATGCCCACTTGCGCAGCGCGAATGGGCCGTTCAACAAAGCCGCCGTAGCAACCCGTTCCAATCGATTTCTCCATCCCACTTCCTGCCGTCCATCAGAGCGAGACCATGACCTCCAAGATCCCCGTTCTTGTCACCGGCGGCGCCGGCTATATCGGCAGCCACGCCGTTCTCGCCCTCAAGGACGCCGGTTGGCCGGTGGTCGTGATCGACAACCTCACCACGGGCTTTCGCTTCGCCCTGCCGGAAGGCGTCCCGCTCTACGAAGGCGATATCGAAGATGCCGCACTGCTCGCCCGGATCTTCCGGGAAGAGGGTATCCAGGCGGTGATGCACTTCGCCGGCTCGATCATCGTGCCGGAATCGGTCGAGAACCCGCTGAAGTACTACCACAACAACACCGCCAAGAGCCGCGCCCTGATCGACGCGGCGGTGAAGGCGGGCGTGCCGCACTTCATCTTCAGCTCCACGGCCGCCACTTACGGCATCCCGGAAGTCTCCCCGGTCACCGAGGACAGCCCGAAACTGCCGATCAACCCTTACGGCATGTCCAAGCTGATGACGGAGACCATGCTGGCCGACGTCTCCCGCGCGCATGACTTCAATTACTGCGCGCTGCGCTACTTCAATGTCGCCGGTGCCGATCCGCAGGCCCGCACCGGACAGTCGACGGCGGGTGCCACCCATCTCATCAAGGTTGCGGTGGAAGCGGCCCTGGGCAAGCGGGAGCATGTCGCCGTGTTCGGCACGGACTTCGACACGCCGGACGGCACCGGCGTGCGCGACTACATCCATGTCTCCGACCTCGCCAATGCGCACGTCCTCGCGCTCGAACAGCTGATCGCGGCGCCGGGAGAATCGCTGACGATGAACTGCGGTTACGGCCAGGGCTTCTCGGTGCTGGAAGTGCTCGACGCGGTCGACCGCGTCACCAATCGCACGATAGACCGCCACATGCAGGGACGGCGCGCGGGCGATCCCGATTCGCTGATCTCGGACAACCGTCGGATCAAGGCCACCCTGCCCTGGCAGCCGAAATATGCCGACCTGGGCACGATCGTCGAACACGCACTCGCCTGGGAACGCCGCCTGACCGAGCTGCGCGGAGCATAGAGCCGCCGGCAGAACGGCTTCGTCCCGGAGCAAGTCCGGGACGACGTGCGGCCGAGGATCCACGATCCCCGGCCTTCGGCGCGTCGCTGCGCGTTAAAACGCTACGCACCGGCCTTTAGCGGGTCGCTACGCGTTAGAACGCTACACTCAATGAAGCGCGGGCGGAGAGATCGGTGGCGTCCTGGGTTCGTTCGGCGCGGGCGGACAGCTTCCAGGTGAAGTCGTAGCCACCGGCCAGCATCGAGACCTCGCTGACCCAGGCACCCTTCAGGCTTTCGGGCGTGATGGTGAAGGCCTCCCCGGCGTCGTAAGTGTCTCCGCCGTTGAAATAGGCCGTGGTGCTGCCGAGCTTGCCCGACACCACTTCGCGGCGACCGCCTTCGAACTGGAACGTCAGCGGGCGCCAGTCGGGCGATATGGTCCCGAGCGAATAGGACGCCGTCACGGTCGGCGTCACCGTGGTCATCTTGCTGGTGCGGTCTGCCACGGTCAGCGCCACCGCATCGCTGTCGGCCGTTTCGCTGTAGCCGTTTTCCTTCAGCCAGAACTGCTCCAGCTCCAGCTTGGGCTTGAGATTGAAGCGGCGTGACATCTGGAAGCGATAGGACGCACCGGCCAGGCCCGAGATCAGCCAGCCGTTCCACTTGCCATCGGCGGAATACGTGAAGTCGGTATCGTCGATGGTGCCGGTGAAGGTGCGGGTGGAATCCACCGAGATCTTCGAGGCCCCGATGCGCGCCCAGGCCATGAACGGCCCCTTCCCGGTGCGCCAGAACAGGCCGAAGTCGTGCTGGCCCACGCCGAGATCGCCCGTGCCGCCATTATCCTTCACCGTGCCGTGGAGCCAGGCATAGGAAACGCCGAAGTAGCCCAGGTTCGTCCGGCGCTCGGCACCGGCGGAGAGGCCCCAGCCGCTCGCCTTGTAACCCGCTGTCGAACCGGCATCCTTGGCGGTGCGCCAGTAGACGGGTTCGAACCAGCCGCCGACATCGGAGATCGTGAAGAGCGAGGTTTCGTCCGAAAGGTGGCGCGAAGCCATGCGGTCGCCGTGAGTCACGGCATCGAAGACGCCGCCCGAATGGTCGGGCAGAAGCCCGGCGACCTGGCTCTGGAGCGTGGCCGAATCCTCGACCTGGAGCAGGCTGGAGGTCAGGCTGTCGTCGTTCTGGGCAGTGGCGTAGATCGCATCCCAGCCCGAAGCCTCGCTGCGGGTGAGGCCCAGTTCGTCGGTCGTCTTGCGCGCGATGGTGAGATAGATGCTGTTCGCGTCGGTCGTGACATCGCCGTTGTAGATGAAGGGCAGGTCGGTGTCGGTCGAATTGAGCGTGCCCTGCACGTCGAGGCTGCTTGCGGTGAGCACCGTGTAGGTCCCTTCCGCATCGCCAAGATCGGTGACTGTCGCCGTGATCTTGGCCCCGTCCTCCAGCGTGGCATTGGCCACGGTGTAAAGCGAACTGCTGCCTTCCGAAGTGTCGATATAGACACCCAGCGAGCCGCCCGATTTCACGATCAGGCTGCCGAAGCCAATGGTGTCCGAATCGCTGGCGGTCAGCTTTGCCCCGCTGCCCACGGTGACCGTCAGGTTGTCGGCATTGCTGAAGTTGCCCGAATAGACCGCGCTGTCGGACAAAGTGAGGGTGCCGCTCTCACCGTCGAAGTCCATCGTGCCGACGAAGCTGGAGGTTCCGGCCATGGTGGCCGTGCCGGTACCGCTGCCGAAATAGACGTCGCCGGTGTAGACCGTGTTGCCGGACAGGTTCAGCGTATCGTCGCCGTCGCCGAAAGTGGTGTTGCCGGTGATCGTGCCCGATGAGGCATTGATGGTGTCATCGCCCGATCCCAGCAGGATATTGCCGGTGATCGCGGTGTAGATGGTGGGATCGGTGTCCGTATCGTTGTCGTCCAGGTAGTCGGCGCTGGTCTCGATATCGGCGGCGTTGAGGTACTGGTTGATCGTGACGCCGGTGGTGTTGGCGGAGAGGTCGATCGCGGTGCGGGTGTCGGTGCTCGATCCGCTGGCCGCGATGAAGCCGGTATTGTCGATCGTGGTCAGGGTGCCCGAGAGATCCTGGATCGCCGTTGTGGAGCCTTCGCCCTGCGAAGTGATGGAGGCCGTGATCGAGCCGCTGTTATAGAGGCTGGTCACTGTACTCCCGGCATTGATGAGCAGCGCCGTCGCGGCCGAATCGTAAGTCGTGGCGTTCAGCGAGCCGGTCACCCCGATCCCGTCGGTCAGGGTGACGTTGCCGCCCTGCCCGCCGATCACCAGGCCATAGGCATCGGTATTGCTGTAATAGGCGTTGGCGCTGACCGAGCCGTCGATGGCGATCGAGTACGTGCCGGAATTGCTCGACACGCCGCCCACGGTGATGTCGCTGGTGCCGCCGACCTGGATCGCCGGGCCGTTGCCGTAGGCGATGACCGCTCCGGTGCCTTCATCGTCATCGTCGACACCGTCGCCATCCTCGTCGTCGTTCGAACTGTCGTTGTCGACCGGGGGCGCCGCCACGTAGATGCCGCCAGCGACATTGCCGGTGATCTCCACCGCCGCCGCGCCCGAGCGGAGAGCCGCACGCGAAAGCACGATCGTGTCGCTGTCGTCGTCCGTGTAGGAGGCGCGCTGCGAGACGGTGCCCTGGATGGTCACGGTGCCGCTGACGTCGCCGTCCACCACCAGGGCCTGGGCGCCCGCGCCGGTGGCGTAGACAGTGCCTTCCACCGTCACGTCCCCGTCCACGCTCCTGGTGGAGATGCCGACCGAGTTGTCGCCGATCACGTTGATGGTGCCGGTATTGGTCACACTGCCGACATAGTCCGAATCGACGACGATGCCGCCGGAGTTCAGGCCCTCCACCTTGATCGTGCCTTCGTTGAGGATCGATCCGCTGGTGGTCGCGCCTGACAGGACGTGGATGCCGTAGCGATTGCTGGCCGAAGCGATCGAGCCATCGGCAATGCCGTTCGAATCGGTGTCCGCCGGCACGAAGTCCTCGGTGACGGTAAGGGTGGCATCCTCGCCCACGGTGATCGTCGCGGTGGTGCCGGCATTGACGGTGATGCCGCTGGCGCCGTCGGCATCGTCGAGGACCAGAGCGCCTTCGAGATCGACGGCATTGTTGCTGTCCACCGTGGTCGCGCTGCCGCTGGGCAGGGTGATGGTGCCGTCCTCGGTCACGGTCACGTCACCCGCGCTGGAGGTGACGAGTGCCTTGGTGGTGGAGGTGGAAACGGTCGTGGCGGCGAGCGAAGGCGCGGCGCAAAGTGCGAGAACGAGCGCGCCGATGCTGGAAGACGTGTGCAGCGAGGTCATGATGTTCGGATCTCTTCGTGAGCGTAAGGCTGCCGGCGCGGCGCAGGAACGATCCTGCGCCGCATCGCCATCGCCCTCAGGCAGGTTGTCGCTCGCCAGGCGGCGAGGAGTCTCGTTGAGCCGCCCCTTTCGGGGCGGCGATTACGATGGAGCGCCGATCAGGTGGCGATGCCAATGAGCGCGGTGCCGGTATATCCGGCCGTGGCGCTGCCACTCAGCGTGGGGGTCATCTGGGCGATCTGTGCCGAACTGTTGTCGCCGAAGACATTGTCCGAAGAGATCGAGATCGCGTTGTAATTGGCGATGCTGGCGGTGTAGCGCGTGTCGCCGGTGAAGACCGCGGTGTTGGTGGCCGCCGGCATGGCCAGCTGCGAGATCAGGCTGGCCGTGCGGCCCGTGCTGGCCGAAGTCAGGCCGCCCGTGAATATCTCGAAGTGGATATGCGGCCAGCGCCCGGAATAGCAGGCCGGATAGATCGTGGTGAAAGTCACCTTGCCCTCGGCATCGGTCACCTGCACGCCGCGCAAGTAGCTCTCCGTGGTGACCCCGCTGGAATAGAGCGAGTACTTGCCCGCGGCATCGCAGTGCCAGACGTAGATCGCCGCGCCCTCGATGGCGGCGCAGCCGTTGTTCACGTCCACCAGTTGCAAGGTCAGCTCCAGCTTGACCCCGTCTGCCGTGGTCGTGGAATTGATGAAGCTGGAGCGAATGTCCGAACGCACCACGCCGCTGACGGTCAGTACGTTGGAGGTCGAACCGCTCGCGCTGTTGGTGCCGTCCGCAGGGTAAGGCCCGTTGGTCTCGGTGGGATCGGCGATGCAGCTGCTGGAGGAGGTGCCGCCGGAGCTGGTGGAAGAAGTGCTGGTCGACGATGTGCTGGTCGAACTCGTGCTCGACGTGCTGGTGGAACTCGTCGTGGCGGTCGATCCGCTGTTGGTCGACGTGGAACCGTCGTCACCCCCGCAGGCGGTAACGGCAGTGAAGCCCCCCGCACTGGCCAGGATGGCCAGCGCGCGGCGCCGACCCATGATATTCTCACCGATCGTCTTCAGGTCGTGAAGCAGGCCGCCGTGATGCCCCTGGTCGCAGTCCAGGTCCCCGCCCGAATGGTGGTCTTGATGGTAGTCTTCCATTGCAATCTCCCCGCGTGTCGCAAGTCGCGCGACGGGGCCGGGAGACCGGCGTCGCGGATCAGGTCACAACGAGGATTGAAAGCCGGCGTTTGCGATCGGATTTCAGGTGCATTTCACCTCCATGGCGAAACGCCCTGCCGCAGCGGCCGGGCTGTCATGCAGGTGAAATGTCTCCGGACACGGAGGGCACGAAAAGATAGCCCTCGTTGCGCACGGTGCGGATGATGTCGCCGCCGCCCTCGCCTTCCGCCAGCTTGCGGCGCAGGCGCGAAAGCTGAACGTCGATGGCGCGGTCGTAGTGATCGCTGTCCTCCCCGCGCGACCAGTCGAGAAGCTGGTCGCGGGTGAGCACGCGCCGCGGATGCTCGGCAAAGGCGCGGAGCAACCGGAATTCGCCATCCGAAAGCGAGATCAGGCGATTGGCCGGGTCGAACAACAGGCGCAGGCCCACGTCCATGCGCCAGCCGGAGAAATAGAGACATTCGCCTGAATGGATGTCGTTGACCGGCCGCGGTTCCGGGGCGCCGGAACGGGCGGTGGCGGCCGAGACGACGCGGTCCACCGCGGCGCTGCCGCCAGCCCCGGCGCGCCGGCGCAGCACGGTGCGGATGCGGGCCAGCAGCTCGCGGGGATTGCAGGGCTTCGCCAGGTAATCGTCGGCACCCATTTCCAGCCCGACGATGCGGTCGACATCGCTGCCCACGGCGGAAAGCATGATGACCGGCGGCGCATCGGGGCCAAGCCCGCGCAGCGCCGTCAGCCCGTCCTCGCGCGGCATCATCACGTCCAGCACGATGAGATCGAAGTGCTCCCGCGCCAGATGCTCGCGCATGGCGCTGGGGTCGGCGGCCGTCTCGGTGGCGTAACCGTGTTTTCCCAGGAACTCGCTGATGAGCGAGCGGATGCCGTCATCGTCGTCGACGATGAGGATGCGGGTTTCGAGGTCCATCGGGGCACGTTCTAGGATCATTGTGCGCCGATAGGAACCCCGTGTTCCACGCGGATTTCAGCGGCGATACAGCTTGCGACAGCCCGGTAACGCCATTGCAATCTGCGTGAAATCCGCAGGCAAACTCGAACCGCAAAATCCAGCGACATGAACATTCGAGTTCGTCAGGTTCCGTCCTGGATGGACTGCAGCGCGTCTTCGGCGACATCCCCCGTTGCCTTCGCGGCGATGCTGCATTCCTCCGGAACGGCCGGAACCGCCGTCCGGTTAGCCACCGCCAAGGCGCCGGACGGCGCCGGGTCCGTCGCAGCGACAGGTCACGTAGTCGCACCCGCCCTGTCCTGCGACGGCCCCGGAATTATATCGCTCCGAGGATGGCCGGAAACCCTACCCGATAGTGACACAAATCGGTGGTACCCGGCGCTTCGTGCCAGCGGCTCCAGGCGGGCTGGCCAACAGAGAGATTGCCCTCCGGCACGATCGCCGGACAGGCCACGAGGTGACCGTCCCCGCCAGGCAGCGTCCCGCTGCATGATGGGGGCGCGGAGCGGGTTCGGAAGAGCGGTGTCCCTCTCTTCCGAGCCCGCGCCGCAATATCCGCCGGCAAGCCCCACATCCTCCGGCCCATCCTTCGCCCCGGCCTTGGCGACAATCCGCAGGTTCGGCGCTGACGCCGCCGCTCGCAATGCCACGGCTCGAAATAGCGGGCGATTCGTGGCAATGGCGCAGCCATGACCCCGCCCCGCCTGACCAACCGACTCGGACTGCCCCTGGCGATGCAGATGATCGTCATCCTCGTCTGCGCGCTGATCGGTGCGCAGCTGGTGACGCTCGGCCTCACGGTGATCCTGCCTCCCAGCCCGACGGCCCGGTGGAATATCGACGAAGTCGCCAGCGCGCTGACCACCGGCGATCTGTCCGATCGGCTGGAGCGCAAGCCCATGGTCGGCCCGCCCGATGTGAGCGGACAGGGCTGGCTGGTCTCGGAATCCTCGCGCGATGCCCTGGCCCAGCGACTCGGGCGGCACCGCAAGGACGTGGTCCTGGCCTTCTACACCCAGCTTCCTGTCGGCGGCGTCGCGGTGCCGAGCAATGCCCGGTCCCCGCTGGCGATGGTGGAAAGCAAGGGCGCGGCGATCAGTCCCGGGGCCAGGGTTTCCGCGCTGCTGGTGGGATCGGCCGATGCCCAGTCGATCCCCGGCGGGCCCCCGCCGGGCGGCGCTCCCGGTCCCAGCGGCATGCCCGGCGGGCACTTCCCCGGCGGCATGCCTCCGGGCGGATCGATGCCGCACGTTCCGTCCATGCCCCGCCCCGCGATGCCGGGCGGCGGCGCGAGGCCGGGTGGCCACGTTCCGGGCGGCGCCATGCCCGGTGGCAAGGTTCCCGGCGCCGCGCCGGGCGGCCAGCGCCCGGGCGGAGGCCAGCCCGGTGCACCATCCGGCGGCCAGAACCCCGGCAATGCCGCGCCCGGCGCCGGCACGGGCGGCCAGACCGCGGCGCCCGGAAATCCCTCGGGCGGCGTAGCGAACCAGGATGGTCATCCCGGCCAGTTCGTCTCCCCCGGCGCGCGTCCGGGCGGCATGACCGGACCCATGGCCGGCCCCATGGGCAATGGCGCGATCGGCGGGGGGCTTCCGGCCCCGGTCATGCCGAGCATGAACGACATCCCGCGGGCCACCCTGCCTATCGCCACACCCGATCCGATCGCCAGTCCCACGCTGGCCAGCCGCCCGGTCGCGGTCTCGATCCCGCTGCCGCCGGTCACGCTGGCTTCGCCCTCGGCCAGCGCCTCCGCCGTGCCCACGCCGCTGGCAACGTCCGCGGCCGAGACTGCCACGCCGCTGCCCGCAGTGCCCGGGGCGCCGCAGCCGATCCCGTTCCGCCACGCGGAAGGCAGCTTCTTCGCCCTCACCTCGCCCCCATTCATCGAAGGTGACTTCGTAGCCGCCACCCGTCAGCCGGACGGCCAGTGGCTGGCCGTCGCCCCCCGCGCCGAGCCCTTCCCGAACGCCTGGCAGAAGCGCGTGATGCTGTGGTTCGCGCTGTCCCTGGCGATCATCAGCCCGCTGGCCTGGCTGTTCGCGCGCCGCATCGTCGTGCCGCTCAAGGACTTCGCGCAGGCCGCCGAGCAACTCGGCCGCGATCCTTCGGCCACGATCCTGCCGCTCTCCGGCCCGGCCGAGATTGGCCGCGCGGCCAATGCCTTCAACCAGATGCGCTATCGGCTGCGCGCCTTCGTGGACGACCGCACGGCGATGGTCGGCGCCATCAGCCACGACTTGCGCACCCCGCTCACCCGCCTGCGCTTCCGCATCGAGGACGTGCCGGACGACCAGCGCGAGGGGCTGCTCAAGGAAGTGACCGAGATGGAAGCGATGATCAGCCAGGTCATCGCCTTCATTCGCGATGCCTCCACCCCCGGCCCGCGCAAACGCGTGGATTTTGCCGATCTCATCGCCGGCAGCGTCGCCGATGCGCAATTGGTGGGCGGCAAGGTGACGATCGAGCACAATCTCCATATCCCCGTCGAAGTCGATCCGGTGGGCATTCGCCGCTTGCTCGGCAACCTGCTGGAAAACGCCATCAAGTACGGAGACAGCGCCAAGGTCCGCGTCAGCCTCCTCGACGGCGAGGCCGTGGCGGAGATCGTCGATGCCGGGCCGGGTATCCCCGAGGACGAGTTCGACCGCGCCTTCGAGCCGTTCTACCGCTCGGAAACGGCCCGCAAGTCGGGCCAGAACGGCACCGGCCTGGGCCTGGCGGTGTGCCGCTCGATCGCCCGCGCCCATGGCGGCGACGTCCATTTCGTGCACGGCGGCGACGGCTTCGCCGCCCGCGTGACCGTGCCGGCAGCGGCCTTCGATCCGACCCTGCGAAAGGCCGCCTGATGCTGCATTCCTTGCCGGCCTGCCTGCTGCTGGCAGGCGCGGCCGCCCTGTCGTCTCCGGCATTGGCGCAAGATACGGCGCCGCTACTCGAAGCGAGCGCCACGCCCGAAGGCGCAACCCTTTCGACCGAGGCTGCTCCGGCCGCTGCCGACTCGCGTGCCGAAGATCCCGCGAATGCCGATCAGCCCCCGCTCCGCGCCGCGCCCTGGACGGTCACCGCCTCTGCCGGGGTCAGCAACCGCGACGATGGCCCGGATGGGTCCTGGCAATCGCTTTCGCTGACCCGGCAGATCGGCCGGGGCTATGTGCGGGGCGGGCTGATGCGCTATCACGGCACGCTGATCCAGGCCTATACGGCGCTGCCCTCTGACTATTACGTTGCCACTCTCGGCGCCGGCGGCAACTTCGACAACTGGGTGGTCGATGGCTGGGCCAGCTACGGCCGGCAGGACTACGGCCGGATCACCACCGAGCGCGGCAGCCGCGACAGCACCGGCGCGAAAAGCAGCGGTTACTACGCGCTGGGCGGCGATTTCGGGCGCATCTTCCCCCTCTCGCCGCGCTGGTTCGTGACCCCCACGGTCGTCGGCTCCTATGCCGAAGGCCGCCTGCTGCGCCCCGCGCCGGAATTCGCCGATCTCGTCGATCTCGAAACCCGCGAACCGACCTGGACGCTCGGCAGCACCGTGCGCATCGACCATGCCTTCGGCAAGAACGCGGACCATTACATCGGCGCTTCCGTCTCGCGGAACTGGACCAGCAATGCCGTGTCCGAAGTGACGCGCGGCCAGTTCGAAGGGCTTAAGAACGTCCCCCGCTCCGGCCTGCTCGATTCGCAGCACACCGCGGACGGGTGGTGGGAGGTGGGCGTCAGCGCCAACATGAAGCTGACCGACCGCCTTCACCTGGACCTCTACGCCTCGCGCAGCTTCGACGCGCTGGCGGGAAACACCACCGCCGGTGGCATCTCGCTGCGCCAGTCCTTCTGATCCGCCCCGGTTAGCGGCTTTCAGGCAGCGCGGACGATCTCCACCGGGATCGATTTGTAGGCCGGCGTGCCGCTTACCGGATCGTAGTCGTCCAGCGGCACCAGGCAATTCGCCTCGGGGTAATAGGCCGCCAGCGAGCCGCGCGCGATGGCGTGCTTGACCACCGTGAAGCCCTTGAGCGCGCGCCCGGCCGGCGTGGTGACATCGACGATGTCGCCATGGGCCAGCCCCAGCATGTCCAGATCGACTTCGTTGGCGAAGATCACGTCACGGCGCCCCGTCACGCCGCGATAGCGATCGTCGAGGCTGTAGATCGTGGTGTTGTACTGATCGTGGCTGCGGATGGTGGTGAGCAGCATCGACCTTGCGCCGTCTTCGCGCGCGGAGGGGTGGGCGATGAACTGCGCCTTGCCGCTGGGTGTCTTCCAGATCCGGTCGCTGGGCGGGATCGTCAGGCGGAAACCGCCCGGCTCGCGAACGCGCCGGTTGAAGGCGTGGAAATCGGGATAGACCTGCTCGATCCCTTCGCGAATGCGGTCATAGTCGGCGACCAGGCCGTCCCAGTCCACCCGCGTGTGCGGCATGGCGGCCTTGGCCAGGCCCGCGACGATCGCCGGCTCGGAGCGGACATGCGGCCCCGGCGCCTTCAGCTTCCCGCGTGAGGCATGGACCATGGACATGCTGTCCTCGACCGTGACGAACTGCGCGCCGGCTTCCTGCTCGTCCAGCTCGGTACGGCCGAGGCAGGGGAGCACCAGCGTCTCGCCCGCCGTGAGCAGGCAGGTGCGGTTGAACTTGGTGAGCACGTTGACCGAAAGATCCAGCCCCCGCACGGCGGCGAAGCAGGCTTCGGGGTCCGGCATGGCCACCGCCAGGTTGCCGCCCAGCCCGATCAGTGCCCGGGAGCGGCCCTCGCGCATGGCCTCCAGCGCTTCCACGGCATTGTGCCCATGCGCGCGGGGAGAGGCGATGCCGTAAGCGGCGTCGAGCCGTTCCAGCATGTCCTCGGTCGGGATCTCGGTAATGCCGACGGTGCGGTCGCCCTGCACGTTGCTGTGGCCCCGCAGCGGGCAGATCCCCGCGCCTTCCTTGCCGAAGTTGCCGCGCAGCAGCAGCAGGTTGGCAATGGACTGCACGTTCTGGGTGCCGTGGCGGTGCTGGGTGATGCCCATGCCGTAGCAGACGATCACCCGCTCGGCATCGATATAGACTTTGGCCATCGTCTCGATGGCATCGCGGGTCAGGCCGGACTCGGTCTCGATCCAGTCCCACGAGGTCGCGTCGAGGTCGGCCTTGAGCGCCTCGATACCTTCGGTGTGCTCGGCGATGAAGGCGTGATCGAGCGCATCGGCCGCGATCACCAGCTTCATCATGCCCTTGAGCATCGCCATATCGCCGCCGATCCGCACCTGATGATAGGCCGAGGCCAGCGGCGTGGCGTGAGTGGAGAGCATCTCGGTGGGATGCTGGGGCGACTTGAAGCGCTCCAGGCCGCGTTCGCGCATGGGGTTGGCGACCACGATCGGCACGCCCCGCTTGGAAGCGGCGGCCAGGGTCGAGAGCATGCGCGGGTGGTTGGTACCGGGATTGTGACCGATGCAGAAGATCGCATCGGCATGGTCGAAGTCTTCCAGCGTCACCGTGCCCTTGCCGATGCCGATCGACTTGGGCAGCCCCACGCTCGTCGCTTCGTGGCACATGTTGGAGCAGTCGGGGAAATTGTTGGTCCCGAACTCGCGCGCGAAAAGCTGGTAGAGGAACGCCGCCTCGTTCGAGGCGCGGCCCGAGCAATAGAATTCGCAGGCATGAGGATCGTCCAGCGCGCGAAGCACCGCGCCGGCGCGCGCGAAGGCCTCGTCCCAGCTGATCGGCACGAAATGATCGGTTTCGGGGTCATAGCGCAGCGGCTCGGTGAGGCGCCCGGCGTCCTCCAGCCGGTGGTCGCTCCAGGTCCACAGTTCGCTGACGCTATGCTGCGCGAAGAAATCGGGATCGACGCGCTTGACGGTCGCTTCCCAGGTCACCGCCTTGGCGCCGTTCTCGCAGAATTCGAAGGAGGAGGTATGCTTCGGGTCGGGCCAGGCGCAGCCGGGGCAATCGAAACCGTCCGGCTGGTTCATCTGCAGCAGCGCGCGCGTGTCCGGGCTCGCCTTCATCTGCTCGCGCACCGTCCGCGCCACCGCCCCCAGCGCACCCCAGCCGCCGGCGGGGCCCTTGTAGTCGCTGATGCCTTCGAGATTGTCGTCCGCGGCGTGCGTTTCGGCCATGACCCAGGTTCCTTTCAAGACCTTGGCATAGACGACGATGTCGCGGAGGAACAGGGTGCCGGCGGCGGGGATCGCTCGCTTCGCCGCGGGTTTGCCCTGGCGGACAGGTTTGTCCTGGTGGGGCTGGCCTCGCCGGGCGGGGCGGGACTGGCCTAGCCGGGCTGGCCCTTGCCGCGCCGAAAGCGATCCGGCAGGAGGTTCCCGGCCAGCCGCAGCATTTCCGCCATCGCCTGCCGCCCGCCCGGCGTGCAGGCCTGCGCCGCCACCGCGCCGAAGTAGCTGGCGACGACCGCCAGGGCCAGCAGCAGCACCGTTGGCAGTCCCCGCGCGACCAGAGCCTCGCGCGCCATCGCCACGATCCCCCAGGCGAACAGCCCGCCCGCCAGCGAGGGAAGCTGGACGAGGTACATGAACCGCTGGGACACCGGCGTGCGCCTCGTCGCATAGTGATATTGCAGCGGCAGGGTCGCCAGCTGGCCGGTGAAATAGGCGCAGGCCACCCCCACCGCGCCCCACCGGACGCCGATGAAGAAGCTGATGATACTGATCGTGCTGGAAAACATGCCCCAGTACATCATGTTCCGGGTGTTGCCGGTGCTGATATAGAGCCAGCCCGTGGTGCTGGGCACGCATTGCACGATCGCGGTGAGGCTGAGCCAGAAGAAGATCGGGCTCGCCGCCGCCCAGCGCTCGCCCAGCAGGAAGGGCACGAGCTGCTCGCTGCACATCGCCGCCGCCAGGATGCCCGGCATGGACACGAGCGCCAGCGCCCTCAGCACCAGTTCGTAGACTCGCCGATAGCGCGCCGGATCGTCGCGCACCCGGCCCAGCACGGGCAGCATGACGCGGCTCAGCGGCTGGTTGAAGTTCTGCAGCGGGAACAGCATCAGCTTGTAGCTGCGGTCGTAGAGGCCCACTGCCTCGGCGCCCTCGGCCTTGGCGACGATCACGTTGTCGAGATTGCGGGCGAAGAAGTTGATGAGGTTGAAGCCGGTCAGGTTCGCGCCGAAGACCACCAGCTTGCGTACGCCCCGGAACGAGGCGCCGAGACGCGGCCGCCACGGGTAGGCGCGCCACATCATCACCGTGCTCACCACTGCGTTCAGGAAGATGCCCAGCCAGATCGCCCAGTAGTTCTTCAGGATCAGTGCCGCGAGCGCGGTGAGCACGAAAGTCGCGATGGCGACGACGATGTCGTTGATGCTGAGGGCATGGAAACGCATCTCGCGGTTGAGCAGGGCCTGGTGCTGGAGCTTGAGACCGGTGACGAGAATGGTCAGCCCGGTCGCGGCAGTGACATAACCGGCACGCACGTCGCCGTAGAAACTGCTCACCAGCGGGGCCAGGGCGGCCATGACCAGGGCGGCGAAGATGGAAATGAGGACGCTCAGCCAGAACAGCGCATTCGAATGCTCCTGATCCAGCTCGCGCGCCTGCACCACGGCCTGGGTGAAGCCCAGGTTCTGGAACGTCATGATCAGCCCCATCAGCGGCGCGACCATGGCCGATACGCCGTAGTCGGACGGAGACAGGGTGCGGGCGACGACGATCGTGGTCGCCGTGGTGGTGAAGACCTTCACGATCTGCGCCACCCCCGTCGCGGCCATGCCCCGCGTCGCCTTGCGCCCGATCTCGTCGGTTTTCGCCATGGCCTAGGCCGCGGGGACGGTGAGGACGCCGGAGATGACGCCGATGGTCGCGCCAATGGTGACGGCGATGATAACGGCAGGGATCGACTGCTGTGCCGGCGCCTTCAAGCCTGCGACCTTTCGAAGCTGCAGTGGTTGCGGCAGCATTGCCGCCGGTTCGCAGACTAATCCCGCCGCCGGGCCGGCACCATCACCCGAAAGGTCCGGATCCAGGCTATGGCTTCGATTGGTGGAAACGATCTTGGTTCCCGCAGCCCTTCCAAAGAACCGGGAATCACCCGCATGGGTTACGCCGAAAGCGGTAATAGTGCCGTCACGCCAGCCAACCCGTCCGGAATCCGGATGCTGGCAGGCGGCCGACGCGGGCCATGGAATGTGGGGGAGGCAGATACGACTAGGGGCCGTCTTTCGACGGCCCCCGACGCTTCTCAATTGCTTGAGAAATGGTGCCCAGAAGAGGACTCGAACCTCCACGCCCTTGCGAGCGCCAGCACCTGAAGCTGGTGCGTCTACCAATTCCGCCATCTGGGCACGGAAGCGAGGGGGCTGATCTGCCGTCCTCGCCGGGTAGGAGGGCGCCTCTAAGCGGCGGCCGGATTGTTGTCAACGCTCGTTCTCGAACTTTTTTCAAATCGCGTGAAAAAAGGCGAAATCTCCTTCCGGAGCCTCCGCCCGGTTGCTCGGGAACCGGCCTTGTGCCAAGGGCGCTTATCGTGCGCGAAACCGGCGCAGGCGGCTTACTCTTCCTTCAGCCGCGCCTGCGCCACGCTGAAGGACCCGTTCTTATCATGAGCCAAGCTACCGACCCTCTTTACGGCAAGATCGTCACGCTGCTGGGCGGCAGCGGCTTCGTCGGCAAGCATGTCGCCCAGGAACTGCTCGCACGCGGTGCGCGCCTGCGTATCGCCAGCCGCAGCCCCAAGAAGTCCTACGCCCTCAAGCTGCTTGGCAACCTTGGCCAGGTGCAGTTCGCGGGTGTCGACGTGACCAAGCCCGAATCGCTGGCCGCCGTTCTGGCCGGATCGGACGCGGTGGTGAACCTGGTGGGCGCCTTCACCGGCAATCTCGACGCCGTTCAGGGTGAAGGCGCAGGCCGCATCGCCGCCGCCGCCAAGGCCGCCGGCGCCGCTGCCTTCGTTCACATCTCGGCCATTGGCGCCGACGCTTCTTCGAGCGTCGCTTATGCCCGCACCAAGGCCGAGGGCGAAAAGGCCGTGCTCGCCGCCTTCCCCGCCGCCACGATCCTGCGTCCCTCGGTCATGTTCGGCCCGGACGACAATTTCGTGATGATGTTCGGCAACCTCGTTTCGCGCCTGCCGGTCCTGCCGGTCTTCGCACCGCAGGCCCAGCTCCAGCCGGTCTTCGTGGACGACGTGGCCCTGGCCGTCGCGGAAACGCTGGGTGCGCCGCAAGTGCACGGCGGCAAGACCTTCGAGATCGCCGGCCCCGAGGTGATCTCGATGATCGACCTCAACAAGCGCATCGCCCAGGCCGCCTGTCGCAACCGCAGCTTCGCGGAGCTGCCCGACGGCGTTTCCGGCCTGATCGCCGCCCTGCCGGGCACCCCGATCAGCGGCGACCAGCTCAAGCTGCTCAAGGCCGGCAATGTCGCAAGCGGCACCCTCCCCGGCTTCGCCCAGCTCGGCATCACGCCGCGCCCGCTGGAGCTGTTCCTCGACCGCTGGATGATGCCGTTCCGCAACCACGGCCGCTTCGGCGTCAAGGCCGCCTGATCGGCCAAAGGCCGAACGGCACACGCCGGCCGGACAGAAAAAAGGGGGCGGGAAGTCTGACTTCCCGCCCCCTTTTTCGTGGCGTTCTACAAGCTCAGAGCTTGCCGAACTTCTCCTCGTAAGCGCCGGTATCGCCGGCCGAGAGCATGCGGGCCTGTTCCACCCAGCTGTCGCGGCGGGGGCGGCCGGCAAAAGCGCCCAGCTTGCCGTCCAGCTCGTCCAGGTCTGCATCGGTCCAGGCGGCGATCTGCGCGAAGCGGGTGATGCCCAGGGCATGGAGGAGCGTGAGCATCTTGGGTCCGAGACCCTTGATCTTGCGCAAGTCATCACCTTCGGCAGGAGCGTCCTGGGCGGCAGCAGGAGCGGGAGCTGCGGGAGCAGGGGCCGCCTCCGGCTCGGCAGCGATCGTCTGCGGCGGCGTTTTCGCCGCATCGACTTCCTCTTGCGCGGCCACGGCGATCACTTCGCCGATGCCGGCCATCGTTCCGGCCATGGCGGGCGGATCGATGTGGACAGGCGCGGTGAACTGCGCGGCGGGCGGCGCATCGTCTATCAGGGCCTGGTTACGCTGGGCGGGCGCAGCGCCTTCGTCCAGCACGTCGGGCCGATGCTGGCGCGGCGCGGGCTTGGAGGCGCGCGCAAACAGCCAGTAGGCAATCGCGATGCCGACCAGCAACGCGACGACGAATATCAGCCAATTGGCCGAAATCATTTCCACCACAACTTATCCCTTCCGGTTCCACACCAGCCAGCCGATGCCGAAACCTGCCATGTAGGTCAGCAGCACCGAAACGGCCATTTCAAGCCATAGCGGCATCGGCGGCTCCTTTCATCGTAATTTGCACCCTGGCGGCGGCCCGGCCTGCGCCGGTGGCGATGCCATTCATTCCGGACCTCATCATTCCGGCCGCCCTCATTCCGGGCGTCCTCATTCCGGTCCTGGCGTGTCGATCGGCGTCGGCTTGACCGGCGCGGAGGCGATGACCGAGAATTCGATGCGGCGATTGGCGGGGTCGAGCGGATCCAGCCCCTCGATCGGGGTCTTCGATCCCACGCCCGAGGCGCGCAAGCCGTCGGCGGGAATGCCCCGGCCGACCAGCCCCCAGCGCACCGATTCCGCCCGCGCCAGCGAGAGCGCCCGGTTCGCCGCGGGATTGCCGGAAGCATCGGTATGGCCGGTCACGGCGATGATGCTGCCAACGCAGGGGCGCAGGGCTTTCGCCACTTCGTCCAGCAGACGCTCGCTGACCGGGTCGATCCGCGCGCTGGCCTCGGTGAAGCGGATGGAGCGACTGGCCAGGATCGCCTCGACATCGTCCTGGCAGCGCAGCTTGGTGGCATCGCCGTCACCCTCGCTCGACCAGGATATGCCGCCGATCCCTGGCACGCCGGCCACGGCGGCCGCCACGCGCTTGCGGGTTTCGGAATTGAGGCTTTCGCCGCCCGACAGCACCGGGTGCCGGGTCAGCCAGCCATAGCGGTCGCGAAAGGCGAGATCGACGCCGGGACCGCCGGCCTGGTCGCGCACGGCTTCCGCCTCGCGTTCGAGCTGGCCGATGAAGACCGGCCCCCGCACCCGGGTAGCGACAAAGGACAGCGCCAGGCAAAACACGGCACCGGCGGCAACGATGGAGGCGCGACGGGGATTCATGGCCTTAGCCTAGAGCAATTTCGAACGCGGCGGAAACGCCTCTCGGGCCGAAAAGACACGAAAATCCAGGAAAATGCCGCAGACCGTCACGCCGTCTTGGTTTTCTGGAACAGCTTTCGGTCTTCCGGGCCGAATGCCTTCTTCCAGATCACCAGGAAGTAGGAGCCCAGGATGGCCGGAATGCCGAAGGCCAGTTCCGCCCACTCCGGCAGGAACTGCGTGGCCAGATAGCCCAGCACCACCGCCGGCGCCGCCGCCCAGACCAGCGCCCAGCGCCAGTTGTTGATCGGTTCCTTCAGGAAATCCGCCAGCATCTTCGACTTGACCAGCGACGCGAAGCCCAGCGCCAGCATCAGTGCCGCCGCGGCCGTGGCCGCCTGGAACAGCGAGTTGTAGCCCAGCTTCTGCATGGCCAGAATGCCGCCCAGGGTCAGCACCGCCTGCAGGGCGATGGTCAGGACCGAGACGACGAGGTTGCGCATGCGGGCGACGTAGACGAGCGCGGCCTCGCTCACCACTGCGGTCGCCGCCACCACTTCGGCAGCGAGCAGGAACACCAGCGCGCCCGTGCCGCCCACGAATTCACGGCCGACCAGCCCCATCACGCCCTCGCCCGGTATGCCCAGCGCCAGGGCAATGCCCGCCTGTGCCGCCGTGATCCAGAAGCCGACCTGGCAGACCTGCCGCGCGATCGCGGCGTAGTCCTTTTCCTTCAGGTTGCGGGTGATGACCGGTCCCAGCACCGGCTCGAAGCTGGTCTTCAGCTTCTGCGGCAGGCTGGCGACCTGCTGCGCGGCATAATAGACGCCCACCGCCGCGGCGGGAGCCAGGAAGCCGAGCAGGAAGAGGTCCACGCGGCGCGTGCCCCATTCGATCGTGTCGGCAAGCGCGATCGGCAGCGATCGCACGGCCAGCTTCTGCATCTGGCGCGGGCGCGGGCGCCAGCCCTGCGGCAGGCCATATTCGCGGAAGAAGGGAATGAAGGCCATCACCGCCGCCGCGAAGATCGAGCCGATATAGGCGATGGACAGGCCGCTTTCCGGCGCGATCCAGATCATCGCGCCTGCCAGGATCGAGATGACCCAGGGCTCGACGATGGCGCGCGACCACACAGTGGGCGTCACTCGCAGTCGGTAGGCCAGCGCCGCCAGCCAGATCTCGGTCATGGTCAGCGGCAGGATGGCGATCACCATCAACCGGTCGATCTGGGTATAGTGCCCGCCGGGGAACATCGGCGCCGGCACCAGCCAGAAGAACAGCGATGCCGCGCAAGAGGCGATCACCGCGATGATCATGCCGTCCGCGATCACATTGGCCGGATGGACCTGCCCCTCGGTATCGGAAAGGCGCTGCGCCAGGCCGCGCTTCTCGCCCATGGTGCAGATCATCGAGGTCAGCTCGATCACCACCAGCGCCGATGCGAAACGTCCCAGCGCCGCCGGACCGTAGACCGAGGCGCGACCGGCGATGAACAGGAAGGGGATGCGCGCGGCAAGGCGCAGGAAGAACCCGAAGAGATTGGTCCGGCCGCCCTTGGCCAGCGCGGCAATATCGTCGTGTTCCTTGCTTGCCTGTTCCGCCGCGGTGCGGGTCACGATACCGTCGGTCAAGAAAGCGGCTCCTGCTCGGCGCGAAGCGGACGGGCGAGGATCTGCACCACCACGTCGCTGGCCGGGGCCTTGCCTTCCAGCAGGCGGCACACGGCTTCGGCGATCGGCATCTCGATACCGTCGCGCCGGGCGATGTCGGCCAGCACGGGGGCAGTCGCGGCGCCTTCGGCCACCGAATTCTTGCCGGAAAGCGCCTCGGCCGCGGTCAGCCCCTGTCCGAGCGCAAGGCCCAGCGAGAAATTGCGACTGGAGGTAGAGGAACAGGTCAGCACGAGATCTCCAAGGCCGCAGAGACCCGACAGCGTTTCCGCCCGGGCCCCGCGCGCAAGACCGAAGCGCAGCATTTCCGCGTAGCCGCGCGCGATCAGCGCGGCACGGGCGTTCTGGCCGAGCTTCAGGCCTTCGACGACGCCGCAGGCAATCGCCAGCACGTTCTTCACCGCGCCGCCGATTTCGGCGCCGATGACATCGTCGGAATAATAAGGACGCAGCGCCGGCCGCGCGATGACGGGCGAAAGGCGCTGCCACTGCGCCTGCCCGCCCGAACAGGCGAGCGTGACCGCGGTGGGCAGGCCGGCCGCCACTTCATGCGCGAAAGTCGGGCCGGACAGCACGGCGATCGGGCAGCCGGGCACTGCCTGCGCGGCAACCTCGGCCATGAGGCGGCCGCTGCCTGCCTCGATGCCCTTGGCACAAAGCACGAGATCACCGGAAAAGCCCAGGGCGGGAAGCTGCGAGAGCACGCCGCCCAGGAACTGCGCCGGCACGACCGCCAACAGCACCGGCAGGGCCGCCAGTTCGGCAAGGTCCGAAGTGGCCCGGACGCTGTCGGCCAATGCCGCGCCCGGCAGATAGAGGTCGTTGCGCCGCTCCGCATTGATGCGCGCGGTCAGTTCCGGCTCGCGCGCCCAGAGCAGCACGTCGCTGCCGTCCCCGGCCAGCGACTGCGCCAGCGCGGTACCCCAGGCGCCCGCGCCGATCACGCCGACGCGCGTCTTTTCGAAGCCGCTCATGCCTTCACTCCGGCGCCGCGCACGGTTTCCGCATCCGGGTCGAGCGGCCAGCGCGGGCGCGCGGCAACATCGAGCGGGTCGGACTGGCCCATGGCGAAGCGCTCGACGCCCGCCCAGGCGATCATCGCCGCATTGTCGGTGCAGAGGCCAAGCGGCGGGGCCACGAAATCGAGATCATGCTCGGCCGCCAGCGCTTCGAGCGCGCCGCGAATCGCCTTGTTCGCCGCGACGCCGCCGGCAACGACCAGCGCGTTGAGCGGGCCGACCGAGGCCAGCGCCCGGCGCGTCCGGTCGATCAGGCAATCGATGGCCGCCTGCTGGAAGGAAGCGGCGATATCGGCATCGGCATATTGACCGGACTGCTTGGCGCGCATCACCGCGCTCTTGAGCCCGGCGAAGGAGAAGTGCGGTTCCTCCGACCCCTTGAGCGGACGCGGCAGCGGCACCTTCTTCGCGTCGCCCTCCAGCGCCAGTCGTTCCATGGCCGGACCGCCCGGATAGCCGAGACCGAGCAACTTGGCAGACTTGTCGAAAGCCTCGCCCAGCGCGTCATCGATGGTGGTGGCGAGGCGGCGGAACCTGCCCACGCCTTCGACCAGCAGGATCTGGCAGTGCCCGCCGGACACCAGCAGCAGGAGGTAGGGATATTCGAGCGCGCCGTCGCCCAGGCGCGGCGAAAGGGCGTGGCCTTCCAGGTGGTTGACCGCGATCAGCGGCTTGCCGGTGGCCATCGCCAGGGCCTTGGCCGTGACGAGCCCCACCATCACCCCGCCGATCAGGCCGGGGCCTGCGGTGGCGGCGATCGCGTCCACGTCGTCAAGCGTCATGCCGGCATCGGTCAGGGTCGCCTCGATCAAGGGCGCGATCCGCTCCGAGTGCGCGCGCGCGGCGATTTCGGGCACGACGCCGCCATAGGGCCGGTGTGCCTCATCCTGCGAGGCGATGCGCTGGGCGAGGATCGTGCGGTCGCTGGTTACCAGTGCCGCCGCCGTCTCGTCGCACGAGCTTTCGATGCCCAGTACCGTACGCATTTCAACTTTCCCTGAACGACCCTTCCACTGGACGACATTGACGGGTAGCACAACCCGCCGATGACGACGCAAACAGACACGCAAAAACATGGCTTCCGCCTCGGTACCCGTCGGTCGCCGCTGGCGATGGCTCAGGCTGAGGAAGCGCGCGACCGGTTGGCCGCGGCACACGGAATCGATCCTGCGCATATAGAGATCGTTGCCGTCACCGCCAGCGGGGATCGCATCCAGGACCGCGCTTTGGCGGAAATAGGCGGCAAGGCCCTGTGGACGAAGGAGCTGGACGCCTGGCTCGCCGCCGGAGAGATCGATTTCGCGGTCCATTCGGCCAAGGATGTCGAGACGATTCGCCCCGCAGCCTTCACCATCGGCGCCATCCTCCCGCGAGAGGATGTGCGCGACGTGCTGGTGGGCGCCGAGAGCATCCGCGCGCTGCCGCAAGGCGCGGTGGTGGGCACGAGCGCGCCGCGCCGCGCCGCCCAGCTGCTCCACGCCCGGCCCGACTGCACGGTGGTGACGTTCCGCGGCAATGTCGCCACCCGGCTGGCCAAGCTGGCGGCGGGAGAGGCCGATGCCACCTTCCTGGCCGCCGCCGGGCTCAATCGCCTGGGCGAAACCGGCACCGGCCATCCCCTTGACGAGGAAGACTGGCTCCCTGCCCCTGCGCAGGCCGCGATCATGATCGAGTGCCGCGCAGACGATGCGCGCACGCTCGGCTTTCTTGCGGCGGTCGACCACGGCGAGAGCCGCGCCTCCGTCCTGGCCGAACGCGCCTTGCTGGCCGGGCTCGGCGGCAATTGCCACAGCCCCATCGCCGTGCTCACCCGGCTTGACGGCGATGGGCTGACGATGCGGGCGGCGCTCTACAGCCCCGACGGCGCGGAACGGGTGGAGGGCGCGGCCCGCTTTGCCATGGACGATCCCAAAGGCCCCGCACGCCTGGCGGCAGACCTGCTGGCCCGCGCGGTTCCCGCCATCGCCGTCCACTTCGCCGGACCGGCCTGACTCCCTCATGAGCGCCCCGCGCCTGCCCGTCATCGTCATCCGCCCCGAGCCGGGCGGGGCGGCGACGGTCGCGGCGGCAAGCCGGCAGGGTCTGGATGCCCGCGGATTTCCGCTGTTCGAGATCGTCCCGCTGGACTGGCATCCGGTCCCGCGCGAAGAGGTCGATGCGATACTGATCGGCAGCGCCAATGCCATGCGGCAGGCCGGACCGGCGCTGGCGGACTATCGCGGCCTGCCCGCCTATGCCGTGGGCGAAACGACGGCCGCAGCCGCGCGGCAGGCCGGATTGGACGTGGTGCGGGTCGCGCGCGGCGGATTGCAGTCGGTCATGGCGCAGCTGGATCCCGGTCACCGCAGGTTGCTGCGCCTGGCCGGGCGCGAGCGGGTGGACCTCGCGCTTCCCGCGCCCTGCACCATGGCCACGCGCGAGGTCTACGCCAGCGAGGCGCTGTCCATGCCCGCCGAACTGGCCCGCCTGCTGCAGGACCCGGCGCTCGTCCTGCTGCATTCGGGCGAAGCCGCCGCGCATTTCGCCTCCGAATGCCGCCGGCTTTCACTCCCGCGGACGCGGATCGCGCTTGCCATCATAGGTCCGCGCCTCATCGCGCGGACCGGCGAGGGCTGGGCTGCCGTGCGCTGCGCCGCCGCCGCCAATGACGCCGCGCTGCTGGCCTTGGCCGAAGAGATGTGCCAAGGCTTCCCCTCGGGATCGTAAACTGACAGAACCACACTTGATGCAGGACTTCACCTCGCCGCAGCCTTCTCCAATCTCGCGTCCGCGTTCGCGCGGGGGCCTGTTCTTCGTGGCATTCATCGCCTTCCTGCTGGGCGGGGCGCTCGTCGTCTGGGCCGCGCAGGACGGGCTGCTGGACAAGATCCTGCCGCAGCGCGCCGCAGACCCGGCCGCGCCGCAGCCCGAAACGCAGCCGACGGCCGCTCCGGTGCCTGCCCTGCCGGCCGCCACCGCACCTGCCTCGCCAGAGCAGCTTTCCTCGCTCAGCTCGGTGGAAGGCCGCCTTGCGCTGATCGAGGACCGCATTTCGCGGATCGATTTCCAGACCGACGCCGCTTCCGGCAATGCCGCCCGCGCCGAAGGGTTGCTGATCGCCTTCGCCGCGCGCCGCATGGTCGATCGCGGGGAACCGCTCAGCTACGTGGCCGACCAGCTCCGCCTGCGCTTCACCAATGCCCAGCCCCGCGCCGTCCAGACGGTGATCGAGTTTTCGAAGAATCCGGTCACCATCGATGAGCTTTCCGCTCGCCTCGAGGCGCTCTCGCCCGAATTGAGCGAAAGCCAGAGCGACGAAAGCCTGTGGCAGAAGGCCCGCCGCGAACTGTCCAGCCTCTTCGTGGTGCGCCGCGAATCCTCGACCCTGCTGACGCCCACGGCCCGCATCGACCGCGCCCGCCTGATGCTCTCGGCCCGCCGCATCGCCAATGCCATCAGCGAAGTCGAGCGCCTGCCCAATGCCCAGGCCGCGCAGACCTGGACCGCCGACGCCCGCCGCTATCAGGACGTGCAGGACGCGCTCAACCTGCTGGAAACCACCGCCATGCTCGAACCGCGCCGCCTCACCGACGCGGAAGGCCAGGCCGTCGACCAGCCCAGCCCGCTGGCGACGCCGGGCGTTCTGCCCACCGACCTGCCCTCGGCAGATGCCTCGGAAGCGGTTCCTTCGGAATAAGGTCTGGATGCGAGGGCGAAAGCTCTCCTGCATCCGGCACCGGCAAGACCCGCACGGCAAGGACGGCTGACGCCTCCGCACGCCCGTCATCCCGAACCTGTTTCAGGATGACGTGGTTTCTTCGGGCTCGAACCTCTCGCTGCACCCTTCATCCAAGCGACAGTGCAGGCGGAGGTCCGCTTTCTATGCCTGCAGAAGCTCGGGCAGCTTGCCCGACATGCCCCGCGCCTCGTCCATGAAGAAGCGCTTGAGGCTGGGCAGGCGCTGTACCGCGCCCATGCCGAGACGGCGCGCGGCGCTGGGCAGGCGGCCGGGAATGCCGAACAGGCGGGTCAGCCCATCGGTGACCGACATGACCATGAACGTATCGAGGCTGCGCCACTTCTCATAGCGGGCCAGCAGCTGGGCGTCGCCCGGCTCCAACCCGAGGCGCATGCCCTCGGTGAGCACTTCCACCAGGGCGCCCACATCGCGCAGGCCGA
Source organism: Novosphingobium sp. BL-S-34 (assembly GCF_056857015.1). Lineage (NCBI taxonomy): Bacteria > Pseudomonadati > Pseudomonadota > Alphaproteobacteria > Sphingomonadales > Sphingomonadaceae > Novosphingobium > Novosphingobium sp. BL-S-34. Next base: position 2,530,812 of record NZ_CM166472.1, on the reverse strand, counting down.
GGTTGAGCCCCTGCCCGGCAATCGGGTGCATGCCGTGGGCCGCGTCGCCGATCACCGCAAGCCGCTCGTCGATGACGTGACCGGCGTGATGGAAACGCAAGGGATAGCTCACGCGCGGCGCGGACAAGGTGATCTTGCCGAGCACGCCGTGCATGCGGCTTTCCACCTCGTTGAGGAACATGGCATCGGGCATCGCGATGATCCCCGCGGCATCCTTCTCCGCGACCGTCCAGACGAGCGCGCTGCGGTGGCGGCCCTGGTCGTCGTCGAGCAGCGGCAGCAGGGCGAAAGGCCCGGCCGGATAGAAGATTTCCCAGGCCGTGTTGGCGTGGGACTTTTCGTGGAACAGCCCGGTCACCATGGCGCGGTGCTTGTAGTCCCACTTGGCGAGCGCAAAGCGGGCCTCGTCGCGGGTGGGCGACTGGCGGCCCTCGGCGGCGACCAGCAGGCTGGACTTCAGCACGCGGCCGTCTGACAGTTCCACTTCCACCCCGTGCGGGCCGCGATCCCGGCGTACCGCTTCGGTGCGGACGTGCCAGGCGATGTTCTTTTCCTCGCGCGCGGCGGCGAAGAGGGCGAGGCGCAAGTCGCGGTTGGCGAACATGCGGCCCAGCGAGCCTTCCTCGGGCTTGGGCGTGAAGTCGATCCGGCCAGGCTTCATCGAATCGGTGACCGCGATCGAATCGATCGGGCAGCCGAGATTCTTCAGCGCGGGCGCTAGGCCGATATTCGTGAAGAGGTTCCAGCTCGCGGTCGAGATGGCCGAGGCGCGGCCATCCGCGCCCTCGGCGGTCAGGTCGGCCGGGTCAGCCCGGTCGATGACGTGGCTGGTGATACCCGCCCGGGCCGCGGCAAGCGCCAGCGTCATGCCGACGAGGCCGCCGCCCAGGATGATCAGGTCGCGGTATTCCGCCTTTTGGTCTTGCGTCGCTGCAGAGTCGTTCATCGACGGCAGCTATCGGCCTCTCCGGCGTTGATGTCGAGACACCTTCCGTCCCAAGTGCCGGCGGGCGCGGTCAGGCCCACGGTTGCGGCCAGGGTCGGCGCGATGTCCACGGTCTCGACCGGGGTGGGCTGTTCGAAGCCGACCATGCCCTTGCGCCAGAACAGCATCGGCACCCGGCGGTCGTAATCCCAGGGGCTGCCGTGCGAGGCGACCTTGAAGGGCGCGGGCTTGCCCGGCACCACGCCGCGCACGGTCAGCATCTGCACTTCGCCCGAGCGGCCGGGCACGAAGGAGGCGCGGACTTTCTGCTCCATGGTCCAGTCCTGCGGGTTACCCTTGGGCTCGGGCCACTGCATGATCTGGTCCTGCGTGTAGACTGCGGCGATCTGCGGGTTGGTCTTCAGGCGTGCGACGAGCGCGGCCATGACCTTCTGCTTCTGATCGGGCGTCAGTTCGGCCGAGAACCAGACGCTGCCCGCCTCGCCCGCACCGTAGAACAACGGTCCGTTCTTCACGGTAATGCCGGTTTCCTGCGAAACGGCAGCGGCCAGTTCCTTTGCCGAGAGCGCCGGATCGATGCGGGCGGCATCGGGATTGCCGCGCAGCTTCTGCCGTTCGGGCGCATCGAAGCCGCCATGGTCGGCGCTGAGCACGACTTCGTAGTCGATCCCGCGCGCGTCGAGGGCATCGAACAGGGTAGCCAGCGCTTCGTCCAGCACGTTCATCTGGATGCACATTTCCACGCCCTCGGTACCGAAGGCATGGCCGACCTTGTCAGTGGCCGAGAAACTGACCGACAGCACGTCGGGCACGGCATCCTTGCCCATGCCCAGTTCGTCGACCATGCGCACGGCCATTTCGGCAGTGGCGGTATCGATGCGCGGGCCGTTGGAGTAGGCATTGAAGTCGCCCGCGGCCAGCGGGAAGCGATAGGTGCCGATGGTGAAGTCCTTGATCGGCGTCGCGCGGTCTACATTGCCGCACCAGCCCGGCACCGGCAGAGCGCCGTCACCCGCGGCAACGCGCCTGGCCATGACCGCGTTCTCGGCTTCGACAGCCTTGGTGATCTTGCGATTCTCGAACGTGGTGAAACCCTTGGGACCGATCCAGTAGACGGCATCGGTGTCATGCCCGCTCATCATCACGGCAGCACGGTCCTTGGCGGAAACGGCGGCATTGATGGTCTTCGGGTTGCGCTTCTTCATGAGGTCGCCCAGCGTCGGCGCCTTGAGGTGCGCGGCGCTGACCACCGGCTTGTCCGGCGTCGATTTCGGGTTGGTCTCGTCCTCGACGCAGTAGACTTCCTTCTCGGCGCGGCCGATGCCCGGCATGAACCAGGAATTCGCAGTGATGCCCGTGCGCGAGGGGTGCACGCCGGTCAGCAGTGTGGAGTGGCCGGGGCAGGTTTCGGTGGCGGCATGCGACTGGAAGCCCGAGGCGAAGACAGCACCTTGCAGCAGCCGGGTGAAGCCCTTGGTAAAGTGCTCGCGGTACTGGGCGAAGAGGTCTGCCGAGAACTGGTCCACCGAAACCGCAACGATCAGCTTCGGCTGACCCTGCGGCGAGACGGCCGAAGGGGCGTCGGAAGTGGCGGCGGATGGCGCGGGAGCGGCCGGTGCTTCCTGCGCCGTGGCGGGGGCCGAAACGGCCAGAGCCGCGATCAGGGCCAGCGGGGCAAGCGACGAGGAGAGCAGGCGCATCGGGGGTCTTCCTTGAAATGTCGGCACAATCGGCGCAGATGCAGCGATGTCTGGAATGCGCGAATGACGCAAGCGCCGCCCAACGCACGGGAGTTTCATGGAAAAGCGCCGCTATAGCCTGTTTGTGGCACTCATGTGTCAGATGCTGGCGCTCGTACTCATGCCGCTCGCCGCGCGGGCCGCTGCACCGCACATCGCCGCCGAACTGGTGGCGGGCCCTGCCGCCGCGCCCGGCGGCGAAACGACCATCGCCATTCACATGACGCCCGAGAAAGGTTGGCACGGCTACTGGTCCAACCCGGGCGACGCGGGGCTGGGCATGCAGCTCGACTGGACATTGCCGGACGGCGCCCGGACGGGCGCGCCGCGCTATCCGGTGCCGCAGACGCTGGTGGTCTCCGGCCTGATGAACCATGTCTATGAAAGCGACTATGCGGTCCTGGTGCCGTTCACGGTGCCGGCCGGGGCAGCGCCGGGAAGCCGGATTCCCGTGCATGTCCGCGCACAGTGGCTGGCCTGCACCGAGCAGATCTGCGTGCCCGAACAGGCCGATCTCGCCGTGGAAGTGCCGGTTGCGACCGGCCCTTCCGCCCCGGCCGACCCGCGCTTCGCCGAATGGCAGCGCCGCCTTCCCGCGCCGCTCGATGCTGCCGGAACCTTCAGCCTCGATGACCGCGCGGTGCGCCTGGCCATTCCGCTGCCCGCCGCGACTCCGCTGGAAGGGCCGCATGTCTTCGTGGGCGAGGACAAGCTGATCGATTATGCCGGCGCGCAGCAATTCGCCTGGAAGGGCGACATGCTGATCGTCACCCTGCCCCGCGCCAAGCTCGACGCGCGCGGAACGGACCGGCTGACCGGGGTGCTGCGCCTCAATGCAGCCGGCGACGGCATCGCCTTCTCCGCCGCCCCGGGCACGGTTCCTGTCGGCGGCGTGCCGCTGGCCAGCGACGACGCGGCACCTGAACTGCCGTCCCTGCCGCTGCTGCTGCTGGCCGCGCTGGCGGGCGGGCTGCTGCTGAACGTCATGCCCTGCGTCTTCCCGATTCTCAGCCTGAAGGCGCTCAGTCTCGCCCGTGCCGGCGAGAGCGAACAGCATGCCCGGATCGAAGGGCTTGCCTATGCCGCGGGCGTCATCCTCGCCTGCCTGGGTCTCGGCGCCGTGCTGCTGGCCTTGCGCGCAGGGGGCGAACAGGTCGGCTGGGCCTTCCAGCTGCAGGAGCCGCTGGTCGTCGTCGGCCTGCTGTTCCTCTCCGCCGTCATCACGGCCAATCTGCTGGGCCTGTTCGAGTTCACCGTGCCCGGCTTCGCCTCGGGCGGCCCGTCTTCCAGCGGTTCCTCCTCCGGCTCCGCGCGCCCCGGCCATTTCAGGGGCGCTTTCGCGACCGGACTTCTGGCAGCCTTCGTCGCGACGCCCTGCACCGGCCCCTTCATGGCGAGCGCCATGGGCGCAGCGCTGCTGCTGCCGGTGCTGCCCGCGATGACCCTGTTCGCCGCGCTCGGCCTCGGCATCGCCCTGCCCTTCCTGGCGGTCGCCTTCATTCCGGCGCTGCGCAGGCGCATGCCCAGGCCGGGCCGCTGGATGGTGACATTCCGCTACTGGATGGCGCTGCCCATGGGCCTGACCGCCTTGGCGCTGGCCTGGCTGACATGGAAAGTCGGCGGAACCGGCTTCGCTCTGGCAGCGTTGGTCGGCCTGCTCTTCGTCCTGGCCGCGCTCTTCGTTGCCGGCCGGGCGCAGCACCGCGGCAAGTCCGCCAGGGCCGCCGCCCTGATCGCCGCGGCCCTCGCGGTGCTGGCGCTCGTCGTGCTGCCGCGCCCGGCCCCGCCCGCGGCGACGTCGGACTCGCTGCTCGCAGCCAAGCCCTTCAGCGAAAAGGCCCTTGCCGAAGCACGCGCCGCCGGCAAACCGGTGTTCGTGTGGATGACCGCCGACTGGTGCCTCACCTGCAAGGTCAACGAGCAGGTCGCCATCGAGCGTGAGGACACCCGCGCCGCATTCGAGAAAGCGGGCGTGGTGGTGCTGCGCGGCGACTGGACCCGGCGCGACCCGGAAATCACGCGCTATCTGACGGCGCAAGGCGCAGCCGGGGTTCCGCTTTACGTCTGGTATGCAGGCGGGGCCGGAAAGGCCGAGCAACTGCCGCAAGTGCTCACGCCCGAACTCCTGGCGGGCAAGGCCGGAGCCTGATTACCGGCACGGGAACGGCCTTCAGCCGGTCTCGTGCTTGAACAGGCCCATGAACAGCACCGCGCAGGCAATGTGCGCGGCGGCGATCCCGGCCAGCCAGCCCGGCATCATCAGGGAAAAGTCGACGAAGCACGAAGCGGCGGCGACGAGCGAAGCGAAGGGATAGCCGTGAGACATGCCCCAAAGGGACGCTCCGACGGTTAATTCCGGCTTGCGCAGGGCAGTTTCTTCCGGGTTAACGAAAGAAATTTCCGGCGGGCTTTCCGGGACTTGCCGTCCTCGTCGGAAACCCCGCCAGAAACGAAATCAGCGTGCGAAAGCCTTGAGTTCCGCAAGCCGGATCGCTTTCCCGCCCGCCGGCGTCATGGCCACGCGAATCCGCTCCGCCGTCACCGGCGTCCAGCTCAGCCGCGTGACGCCGTTCGCCAGCGGCGCGGCAGCGGGCGCCGCCACGACCTGCCAGCGCCCATCGCGCCACGCTTCGACCCGGACCTTGCGCGGCGCCGCGAACTTCCCGCCGTCCGCAAAGAACGCCAGTTCGGTGGCACCCAGCGTGACCGACTTGCCGAAGTCCACGGCATACCACTGCTCGCTCGCGCCGGCGGCGGAATCCCAGCCATTGGGTAGTTCGGGATAGAACCAGGCACGGCCGTCGATGCCGTCGTGGAGCTTCTCCGCCTCGGTTCCGGAAGACGCGCTGGCCTTGGGGAAGTTGCCCCGCACAAGCTGCACCGCCAGGTTCGTCTCACGCAGGACCGGCGCGTTGGCCTTGCGCGTGAGCGGCACCTCGATCCGGCCGAGGTCGCCGCGATGCGCGACTTCGGCCCCGTCCACGGCGATGGTCAGCCCCTTGCGGCCATAACGCCTGCCATCCGCGTCCCAGGTCACCGAGACCTCGTGCCCGTGATAGGGCACGCGCTCGATGTGGAACCAGCCCAGCGCCTGGGCGTCGTTCGCCGCCGGAAGGAGCGGGTTCACTTCCAGCACGTCGTCCGCGCGCGGACGGATGCCGACCAGGCCGGTCATCACCAGATCGAGATAGCCGGAATGGAAATAATGATGGCTGCGGTCCAGCCCGACGATCGGCTTGCCGGTCTCGGGGTGATAGTCCTCTTCGAGGTCGAGGCGCGCGCTCCTGCCCTCTCCCTGATAGTGCATCTGCGTATATTGGCGCAGCAGGCGCATGTAGTCGCTGCGCGTCACCGGGCCATGCTCGTCGTAGTGATCGAGCAGGTTGGCCATGCCGGTCAGCACTTGCGTCGTCTGATAGGGCCAGATCGGGCCGTTCCACTGGCACTCGGGCGCGGTGCCGAGATAGCGGTACTGCCGCATGTAGTATTCGTAATTCTGTTCGACGGTCCGCATTCCGGCCTTGCCCCCCAGGGACGCGGGATCGAGCAGATGCGCCCAGGCCTGGGAATACTTCGCATCGTCCGGCACCAGGTCGAACATCCAGGGCAGATAGCCCACCAGCTCGCGATTGCGGATCTGGTCCCAGTACTTCACGTGCTCGTTATCGACCTGATAGCGATCGACGAAGTGGCCCAGCTTCGGGCTCCACAAGTCTGCCAGCACGCGCGTGCGCAAGGCCTGGGCGCGGTCGGCATATTCCCTGGCCATGGCCGTGTCGCCCGCCATTTCCGCCATGCGCGACAAGGCGCGGGCATTGGCGAACATGTAACTGTTGACCGAGGGCCGGAAGGAATCGCCGCCCCGGAAGCCGTCCTTGCCGCCCGAGGCGTCGATCGAGGAGACGGTGTACTCGGTGGCATCGAGCAGCGGCTCGACGAAATAGAGGCCCTTGGTGAAGTCGAACTTCTCGTCCCACAGGCGGTAGATGTGGCGCATCGTCTTGAGGTGGGCCAGCACCGCCGCACGGTCACCGTCCACGAGATAGCGGCCCCAGACGGAGTCCGCCATGTGGTCGGTGAAGTGGCGGTCGTTGCCGCCCTCGTACATGAAATTGACGTAGTCGTCGGTGAACCGGCGGTCGTTCAGCCAGCGTCCCTCGGCGATGTGGAAGCCGCTGGCATCGTTGAGGCTGGCATAGGGCTCACGCTGCCAATCCACGTCGTCGGCGAATTCGGTGGTGACGTAGCCCTGCGCGCCTAGGTCGCGCTGGTGGGCCCGGAACAGGCCCCAGCGATAGTAATAGACAGCGTCGATCTTGGGATCGGCGCTTTCGAAGAAGGGAATGCGCTGCTCGTACCAGGCGGCATCGTTGCCGAAGCGGGCCTTGGCGATGGCGGCGGCGTCGAGCTTCGGGGAAGCCGCCGGAGCCACGGAAGCGCCGAGACCGGAATTACCGGCAGCAGCAGCAGCAGAAGCCTGGGAAGATGCGGCGGGCGGCGGGCTGGCCCCGCACGCAAGAAATGCCGCGGTGGCGAGGATCGTCCGGAAGTTTCCGCGCATCGTTACCCCTTCATGGTCTGGCGAGCGTCAGCAGGTGCCGAAAATAATAAGGCGGCCGTCCTCCGGGCCTGGTTGGGAGAGGAGCCCGGAGGAACGGCCGCCCATGGCGGACCGCGACGCGGAATGGCGTGCACCGCGGCCTGCCTTGTCAGGTTAGAACTTGAAGCGCGCACCCACTTCGAAAGTGCGGTCGTAAGTACGCGTGTCGCGCGGGGTGCTGGTGTAAACGCCCGTGAGCGAGTTCAGACCCTTGAAGCGATCCTGGTAGGTACGGTCGGTGATGTTGGTCGCATCGAAGGTGACCGTCAGGGCCGGCGTGACATCGTAGCTCATCGAGAAGTCGAGCTGGCCGGTCGGGTCGGCGACGATGGTGCTCGCCTGGGTGCCGCCCGAGTTGTAGCTGTCGACGAAGCTCGAACGCCAGTTGTAGGCCAGGCGCGCCGAGACGCCGTACTTCTCGTAGATCGCCACGAGGTTGTACGAATACTTCGACACGTTGACGAGGCGCTGCGTGCCGCCGTTGATCGGATCGTCGTTCTTGCCTTCGATGTAGGTGCCGTTGATCTGCGCACCCAAGCCACCGAGCGGCCCCGGCAGGAAGTCGAAGAACTGCTGGTAGGCCAGTTCGATGCCCTTGAGCGTACCTTCCACGCCGCGGGGACGGGTAACCAGCCAGTCCTGGCCCTGGTAGAGTTCAGGAGCCGAGTAGGTCTGAATGTAATTGTCGAACTTGCGGTAGAATGCCGCTGCCGTAACCGACGCATTGTTGCTGATGTAGTATTCCAGCGTCGCGTCATAGGCGTCCGACTTGATCGGCGCGAGGTTGGGGTTACCGCCGCTGCCCGTGCCGGCATAGCCCTGGTTGCCGGTCGTGCCGCTGGGAACGTACGTCACGAGCGGGTTGAGATCGCCGAAGTTCGGACGCGTGATGGTCTTGCCCGCTGCCAGGCGCAGCTTCAGGTTATCGGCCAGACCGAAGCGGATGTTGATGCTCGGCAGGATGTTCAGGTAGTTCTGCTTGCTGTCGACGCCATTACCGGCAAGGTTCTGCACGGTGTTGACCACGCGGGCGCCGACCACGCCGTCAACCGGCATCGAACCGATGTCGAAACGATAGGCAGCCTGACCGTAGAAGGCGTAGGTCTTTTCAACGTCGAAGAACGCGAGTTCGGGCGTGTAGGGACGATCGCCGGCCGGCTGACCGAACCAGCTACGCACGGTGTCGCTGTTGTTCAGCAGATAGTCGCCGTTGGCATCGAGGAACGTGCCGATGCCGGCCTTGCCCTTGACGAGACCGCTGGGCGAGAGATCCCAGAAATCTTCGGGAAGCGTGCTGACGAGCACCGGGTTCGTGGCGGCAAGGCCGACCGAAGCGGTTGCCTGCGAACTGACGTGGCGGTTGGTGTAGCGAGCGCCGACCTTGATCGCCGACAGGAAACCGTCGTCGAAGCGGTGCTCGAGATCCGCGCGCCATGCCCACTGCTTGCTGATTGCGACGCTGTGGTTGTCGAACAGCGTGCGCAGCGTGAAGTTGGCGGGATCGGTAAGGTCAACGCCCTGGATGTCGATGTTCGGCGTACCGCCGACGTCGAACTGGTAAACGGCCGTCGGTGCGTTGAACGACGTGTCGACGATCATGTTGCGATTCTTGATCTTGCTGCGGTTGTACGTCAGCTCGGTCGTGATCGTCGTGAAGTCGTCGGCATCGAACTTGAGGCCACCGTTGATCTGGTAGGTGGTGGTCTTGTCCTTGTACGCCTGGTTGCTGGTGATCGTGTAGGCGTCATTGACCGTCACGCCATCGGCCAGCGCCGGGTAGTCAGGATTGGGGGTGACGGAGGTGACGTTGCCGGCCTTCGGCAGACCGACGAAGAAGTCGGTGTCGTAGCGGTTCTTGTACTGGGTGTAGAGACCGTCGACATAGACTTCGAGGTTCGGCGCGGGACGCCACTGGAACGAACCGTTGTACGCCATGCGCTTGCGGTCGCCATTGGTGTAGAGGCCGCCCACGGTGTCGGGCACGCCAACCATGTTGCCGGTGGCGGGATCGGCGATCGGGTTCGAGACGAAGTCGAACGCGGTGTTGTCCTCGAAGCGGCGACGGTTATACGAGGCCGAAAGCATCAGGCCCATTTCGCCGATCGGGGTATCCCAACGATCGCTGACGAGCGCGCTGCCGAGGTAGCCCCACTTGTCGGACTGGTCGGAATAGACCGCACGGCCGCCGCCAGCGATCTCCAGGCCGTTGAAGTCGAACGGACGGCGCAGACGCACGTCGATGACGCCGGCAACGCCGCCTTCGACGAGATCGGGGGTGCTGGTCTTGTAGACGTCGACACCGGCAAGCAGTTCGGCCGGGATGTCCTGCAGCGAAACGCCGCGGTTGACGCCAGTGAAGGCTTCGCGGCCGTTAAGCAGCGTGGCGGTGTTCGGCAGACCGCGAATGAGCACGGTGCCGGCTTCGCCCGCGCCGCGGGTCACCTGAACGCCGGTCACGCGCTGAAGCGCGTCGGACACGGTGTTGTCGGGCAGCTTGCCGATATCCTGAGCGACGATCGAGTCGACGATCTGGATCGAGTTTTCCTTGATGCGCTGCGCACTCGCCAGCGACGCACGAACGCCGGTGACGATGATCTCTTCGGTCTGCGCAGGCTGATCGTCGGATTGGGCGGCAACCGTGTCCTGGGCCTGTGCGACGGTGGCAAGGCTCAGTGCGAAGACGGATGCGGTGCAGAATGCGAATGGCTTGAGTGCCATGGATCAACCCTCCCATGGGGGCTGGCCCATACCATGCCCCTTCAAATTACTCGGACTAATTATTAGTCTGACTAATGCGTTGCAAGCGGAAATGCGGGAGGCTTGTCAAAAAGCTCGGAGAGGTGTGGCAGAATGGTCGCAGACCCGCCCGGAACCTGCTGTTTCCGGGCGGGATTGTGTGTTTTCTTGTCTGATTAACCGGCAATCCAGCTCGTTGCCGGGTCTTTCTTGTCGGTCAGCTTCACGGTGTCGCCGGCGAAGGCGAGCGCCTTTGACGAATCGGACTTGGACACGAAGCGAACGGTGCCCTTCGCTTCGCCCGCCTCACGCAGGAACAGGTCCGCGCTGCCGAGCGGGGCCAGGGTAACGGTGCCGTCCTGGCCGGCCTTGAAGCCGTGGTCGCGCAGGAGGATCGGCGAGAGCTGGACGGCGCCGTCGGCACCGGCGATCTCGCGGAACTGGGTCTGCGGCAGCGGCGCATTGGCGGCGAGGGCCAGTTTGGTGCCGTCATGGCTGAGCATCACGTCGCGGCGCACCGCAGGCGTGAAGCGTTCGGGCAGAGCGCCGTTGCCGACCGGGACGCCGAAGTCCGGCGCACCCTTGGCATCGTAGTAGATGCGCTGGACGCGGGTGTGGCGATCGGGGTTGAGCAGCGGGTCGCCTTCGATCTTCTCGTAGTCGCGGCCGTGGTAGACGAGGATGTCGTTGCCGTGCTCGTCCACCGTGAAGCTGTTGTGGCCGGGGCCGTAGACCGAGGTTTCCACGTTGGTCGCGAAGACCGGCTTCTGCGACTTGGTCCAGGCCTTGGGGTCCATGAGGTTCGCGTTCTCGTCGATCGTCAGCATGCCGAGGCAATAGACGGCACCGGTGCCGCTGGCCGAGTAGGTCATGAACAGGCGGCCGTTCTTGACGAGCACTGCCGGGGCCTCTGCCACCTTGTAGGCGCGGGTTTCCCAGTCGAGCGTCGGCACGGTGAGGCGCACGGGCTCGGCCGAGAGGGTCAGCGCGTCCTTCATCGGCGCGAGGTAGAGGTTCGAATTGGTGTCGATGCCCTCTTCGCGCTGGGCCCATGCGAAGTAGCGCTGGCCCTTGTGCACGAAGCTGGTGGAATCGAGGTTGAAGCTGTCCCACGGCATCTTGAATTCGCCCAGGACCGACCACTTGCCGGTCATCGGGTCGGAACCGTCGCAGACGATGGCGTAAGTGCGGATGCGGAACACGTCCTCGCCGCCGCCGCTGGGGCCGGCTGCGAAGTACATCACCCACTTGCCGTCGACGAGGTGCAGTTCGGGCGCCCAGAGGAAGCCGGACATCGGTCCGGTCTTTTCATGGCGCCAGAGCACGCGTTCCTCGGCGGTGGCGAGGCCGGCCAGCGTCTTCGAGCGGCGCAGGATCAGGCGGTCGTACTCGGGGACCGAGCCGGTGAGGTAGTAGTTGCCGTCCTCGTGGCGGAAGACCTGCGAATCCGCGCGGTTCTTCACCAGCGGATTGATCGGGCCTTTGAGCGGGTCGGTCACGGCCGCCTTGTCATCGCCGCCGAGGGCGCTGTCGCCCGCCTTAGAACAGGCGATGGGCAGAAGGGCGGCGCTGGCCGCGAAGGTGCGGCGCGAAAGGGAAAAGTTCATGTCATCCTCTCCGAGATTCTTGATTCGTGGCGCCGGTCACTCTGTCCGGCGATAGGAAAAAAGGGCACCCCGATCGGGGGACCGGGGTGCCGTCAGGTGGGTTCAGTATTGGGCGACGGGCCACCCGTCCGCATCCCAGCGGATCGGCGCGATGCGCAAGGTGGGAGCCCCGTTCGCCTGCTTGTCGTAGGCGTGGTATACGACGTAAGTGGTGCCGTCCTTGTCGGTGAAGGCGCCGGCATGGCCGGGGCCGCGGAAGCGCTGCTGTTCTTCCAGGTCGGCGCGCAGGAAGATGGTGCCGCGGCCTTCCATCATCGAACTGCCGTCCTTGCCGAGGTAAGGCCCGGTGATCTTCTTCGAGCGGCCGACCACGGTGTAGTAGGTGCTGTTCACGCCCTTGCAGCAGTAATCGTAGCTGGCGAGCAGGTAGTAGAAGCCGCCGTGCGGGATGATGAACGGCGCTTCCACCGGCGCCGGGCCGCCCGCAGGGGCAAGACGGCGCGCGATCGAATAAGGCTCGGTGCCGGGAGCGACCTTGCCGGTCTTCGGATCGAGCGGGAAGAGCTTCAGCCCGGTCCAGAAGCTACCCAGCGAGAGCCACTGGCGGCCCTGCGCATCCTCGACGAAGTTGGGGTCGATGGCGTTGAAGTCGTCCTCATGCGTCGACATGACGACGAGGCCCTGGTCCTTCCAGCCGTAGCCTTTGGCCTTGGGATCGAGCGTCTTGCTCGTGGCGAGGCCGATGGCGGAACGGTTGGAGCCGAAGGTCGAGACCGAATAGTAGAGCCGGTATTCGCCGTTCACATAGGAGATGTCCGGCGCCCAGATGCCTTCGGTGCCGGGGATCGCCTGCTTCGCCCAGGCCGGGATCTCGGCGAAGACCGAACCGGCGTCCTTCCAGGTCTTGAGATCCTTCGAGGTCTTGATGCCGACGTAACGGCCCACGGTGCTGAAGACGTAGTAAGTATCGCCTTCCCGGATGATGACCGGATCGTGCACCGTGAGGTCGCCGGTAAGCTGGGAATTGAGCGTGCCCGCTCCCTTCTCGCCGACCTGCACTTGCGCATCGGCCGCACTGGAGGCGGCCAGCACGGCAAGACTGGCGGCAGCGAGGAATTTCCTGAACACGTTAACTCTCCAAATCTGTCTTATGCTGCGCAGGCGTTCCATGCGGCGACGATCTCGGCGGCCTTGGCCCCGACGGTCGCGGCATCGAAGCCGGGCTTGTAGAGGCTGCCGCCCACGCCGATGCCGAACACGCCGGCCGCGCGGTATTCCGCGACATTGGCAGCGCCCACGCCGCCCACCGCCCAGACGCGACTGGTCTTGGGCAGGACTTCGCGGATAGCCTTGATGTAGCTGCTGCCCAGCACCGAGCCGGGGAACAGCTTGAGGTCGCTGGCACCGGCCGCGACGGCGGCGAAAGCCTCGGTCGGGGTCAGGAAGCCGGGGAGCACGTCCATGCCGAGTTCGATCGCGCGCTTGATGACGGCGGGATCGACATTGGGCGAAACCATGAAAGTGCCGCCGACGCCCGCGAGCGTCTCGGCAAGATCGGTGCCGATCACGGTGCCACCGCCGATCGCGGCGCGGTCTCCCAGAGCCTCGGCCATGGCGCCGATCGAACCGGCCGGGTCGGGCGAGTTGAACGGCACTTCGATGATGCGCACGCCGGCTTCGACCAGCGCGGTGCCGATCTCGACCGCTTCGTGAGTCTGGATGCCGCGCAGGATCGCGACGACCGGGGCAGCGCCATCTGCCAGAACCTGTTCGATCTTCATGCTCTCAATTCCTTTGCGATACGCAGGCCGGCGAGAACCGCCGCGTCGCCGTCGATGCGGCGGGCGGTGCAGCCGATCCCTTCCAGCGCACGGTCATAGAGCGCCGACAGCGCCGGGTCGCCTATCAAGATCACCGAAGTGCCCGGCTGCACACGCGCTGCAACTTCGCCGCCGATCAGCAGGCCGGAAATGTACCCGCGCGACCAGTCTTTCGAGCGGCCGTCGAGCATCCGCGCGCCGCGTGCTTCGAACAGCGCGCCGGTCAGCGGCTCTCCGCAGCGTTCCAGACCGCGCGCGAAGCCTTCGTCGACAGTGCCCTCGCCGGGGGTATCCGGCCCGGTCAGGGTCGACTTGCCCGCCAGCAGGGCGAACAGCTCTCCGGTGGGGTGCGTGCGGAAGCCAGTGATCGTGCCGTCCTTGACCGTGACCCATTTGCAGTGGGTGCCCGGCAGCGCGATCAGGTGCTCGCCCTCGCCCAGTTCCGGGTGAAGCGCGAGGGCGCCGAAGACCTGCGCTTCCTCGCCCCGCATGACTTCCGGCGCGCCGTCCGCATGGCAGCTCAGCCCGGGCAGCACCGAAACCGGAACGCCTGCCACTTCAAGCTCCGTGCGCGAGGACAGCCACTTGGCGGCGTCCGCCGGGCAGGCCGCATAGCCTGCCGCGACGAGAGCGCCGGGTGCCCCGGCCATGCCGCAAAGCACGACTTCGGCCAGCACGGCACCGGACTGCTCATTGGCAGCCTTCCAGAGTTCCAGCCTCTCGGCCAGCGCCTCTTGCGCATTGCCTTCGAGCGCGCCCGGCCCATCGAGCCGGGCAACTACGTCCTCGCCGTCAAGGCGGAACAGCCGCAGGCGGGTCGTACCCCAATCGCCGAGGACGTAGTTCACGCTCATTGCAGTTCGAGCACCACGACCGACTTGGCCGGCAGGGTGACGACAAGGTTGCCGCCCTGCACGGTCGCGCCGGAGAAGGCCTCGGGCTTGACCGCATTCGGAGTGTCGAAGGTGTTGTGCGAATTGATCGCCGGTGCCGTCAGGATACGGCCGGTGACCGCCGAAGCGCTCACACCGTCGAGCTTGATCGTCACCGTGTTCGACTGGTTCGGATCGAGGTTCGACAGGCCGACATGGATCTTGCCGTCCTTCGCCTTCACGGCCGAACCGCTGACGGCCGGCATCGAGAACTCGTCCTTGTGATACCAGGGCGACTTGATCTGGATCGGCAGCACGGTGGCGTCCTGCCAGGGCTTGTACATCTCGAAGACGTGGTAGGTGGGCGTGAGCACCATTTTGTTGCCGTCAGTGAAGATCATCGCCTGGAGCACGTTCACCATCTGGGCGATGGCGGTCATGCGCACGCGGTCGGCGTGCTTGGCGAAGATATCCAGGTGGACGGAGGCGATCAGCGCGTCACGCAGGGTGTTCTGCTGGCGCAGGAAGCCCGGATGCGTGCCCGGATCCTGGGCGTACCACGAACCCCATTCGTCCACGGCCAGGAAGACCCGCTTTTCGGGGTCGTACTTGTCCATGATCGCCGAGTGCTTGGTGATCAGCTCGTCCATGTGGCGCGCGCCGTTCAGCGCATCGGCCCAGCCATGCTCGTCGAAGTCGACGGCAGGCGCACGCGGCGGCCAGCCACCGGCGGGGTGGACGTAGTAGTGCAGCGAAACGCCGTCGAGCTGCGGGGCCGCGACGCGCATCATCGTCTCGGTCCAGTTGTAGTCGTCGACATTGGCGCCGGCGGCGACCTTCAGGATCTTGGTGCCGGCGGGGGCCTTCACGAAAGTGGCATAGCGACGGGTCTCGTCGGCCGCGAATTCGGGCCGCATGTTGCCGCCGCAGCCCCAAAGTTCATTGCCGACGCCGAAGTAGGCGACCTTCCAGGGTTCCTTGTGGCCGTTCCTGGCGCGTTCGTCCGCCAGCGAACCTGCGGGAGAGGTCATGTATTCGACCCACTCGGCCATTTCGCGCGGGGTGCCGTCACCGACGTTGCCGGCGATATAGGCCTCTGCGCCGACCTGGCGGATCAGTTCGAAGAACTCGTGCGTGCCCACGGTGTTGGGTTCGGTCACGCCGCCCCAATGGGTGTTGATCTTGACCGGGCGCTTGTTCTGCGGGCCGATGCCTTCACGCCAGTTGTATTCGTCGGCGAAGCAGCCGCCGGGCCAGCGGATCACCGGGACCGAAAGGTCCTTGAGCGCGCTGACGACGTCGTTGCGGAAGCCGTTGGTGTTGGGAATCTTGCTGTTCTTGCCGACCCACAGGCCGCCGTAGATCCCGTTGCCGAGGTGCTCGGCGAACTGGGTGAAGACTTCCTTGTGGTAGACCGGGCCGGGCTTGGCGGCGTCGATCGTCGCGGTGGTGGCCTGTCCGTCGGTATCGGCGTGAGCCGTGCCTGCGAGCGCGGTAGCGCTCAGCAGGACGGCAGCAGTGGTAAGGCGAAGCGCCTTCAGCATTGTCAGTCCCCTCCCTGGGAAATTCAGTCGTGGAATTCTTCGACCATATCGCGCTTGCCGCGCAGGAAAGCGTCGGCGACGAGGCGCAGCGGCGCGATGTCCACATCGCTGCGACCGCCGCGGATCAGGTTCGCGAAGCGCGAATAGAGACCCGGATATTCGAGGTCTTCATTGTGCTCGGTGCCGCTGGGCAGCGTGAGCACGGCGCCGCCGTGCGAGAGCTTCAGCGTTCCCGCATCGGTCTCGACGATGATGTCCCAGGACTGCGGGCCGGTCTGGCGCCAGTCCAGGTCCATGTGGATCTCGGCCCCGGCCGTGTCGCGGAACTCGATGTCGGCGGCGATCGGCGCGGCGCGGTTGGCGGGCAGGCTGAGCGTCGCTTCCTTCAGGAAGAACGGACGCGGCAGGATGTGCGTGGCGATCGAAAGGGCATTGATGCCCGGATCGAACACGCCGAGGCCGCCCGGCTCCCAGATCCAGGCCTGGCCCGGATGCCAGACGCGCACGTCCTCGCGCCAGATGATCTTTGCGCTCAGAATCTTGCGCTCGGCCAGCCAGGCCCGAGCCGGGGCGACGCCCGCGGCGTAGCGGGAGTGCCACGATGCGAAGAGAGTCACGCCCACCTTGTCGGCGCGGCTTTCCAGCGCGGCCACTTCGGCCAGGGTCGCGCCCGGCGGCTTTTCGAGGAAGACGTGCATGCCCTTGGCCAGCGCCTGCGCGGCCAGGTCGTAGCGGACCTGCGGCGGGGTGCAGAGCGCCACGGCGTCGATCGCCGGGCCGTTCTCGATCAGGTCGTCGAGGCTGGAGAAGTGCGGGATGCCTTCAGGGCCGCGATGGTGCGGGCTGACGGTGGCGCCGAGGCTGAAGTTCGGGTTGCCCTCGATCGCGGGGATGTGCTGGTCCCTCGCGATCTTGCCCACGCCGACGATGGCGATGCGGATCGGATCCATGGCTCAGAGCGCCTTCACGGTCGTGGTCGCTTCGGCCGAAGCGGCGGCGCGGGCGAGCGGGTTCGAAACCGGCAGGGTGAAGGGCGCGGCGTCGATCTCGAACACATCGCCTTCCTGCGTGGTCACGCCATCGGCGAACGACAGGGTGGCGGTGCCGAAGAAGTGGACGTGCACGTCGCCGGCGCGGCGGAACAGGTCGTACTTGAAATGGTGGTGCTCAAGGTTCGCGAACGTGTGCGACATGTTGCCTTCGCCCGAGAGGAAGGGCTTTTCCCAGATCGTTTCGCCGCCGCGCACGATCTTGCTGGTGCCTTCGATCTTCTCCGGCGGGGTGCCGAGCAGCAGTTCCGGGCCGAGGGCGGCCTGGCGCAGCTTGGAGTGGGCGAGCCACAGGTAGTTGTGACGCTCGGTCACGTGGTCCGAGAACTCGTTGGCAAGCGCGAGGCCGAGGCGGTAGACGTTACCGTCTTCACCGACCAGGTAGATGCCGGCCAGTTCGGGCTCTTCGCCGCCGTCCTTGGCGAAAGCAGGCATGGTCAGCGCTTCGCCGGGGCCGACGAGCAGCTGGCCGTCGCCCTTGTAGAACCATTCCGGCTGCTGGCCTTCGGTGCCGGCGGCGGGCTTGCCGCCTTCGAGGCCTTCCAGAAACATGCGCATGGAATCGGTGACGTGCTCACCCGAGGCGGCAGCCTGGTGCATCTTGTTGCGGCCTTCGGCCGAACCGAGGTGCGTCAGGCCCGTGCCGGTCATCAGCAGGTGGGCAGTATCGTCGTGGTCGATCGGGGTGAGCAGGTTGCCCGCCGCGAACTCGGCCTTGATGTCGACCGCTTCGCCCTGTCCGGCAGCCTTGGCGGCATCGGCCAGCGTCACGCCTTCGGCGATGGCGCGCGACGCGAGTTCGCGCGTGGTGGTGACGCCCTGAAGGAAGTGGGCGGCATCGCCCTCGGCCAGGATGACGGAGCGCACGCCGTCGGGCGCGCGATGCTGGAGCAGGCGAAGGTAGGTCATGGAGGTCTCTCCCAGGTCCGCAGCGCGCCTTCTTGAGGGGGCGCGCTGCGGGGATTGAGTGGGGTTAGTTGAGGGTAAGCGTGCCGTCGATCAGGCGGGGAGCGCCGTCACCGAAGGCTGCGTCGCGCAGTTCGGCCGGAAGCACGTCCTGAGCGAGGTTCTGGTAGCTGACCGGACGCAGGAAGCGGTCGATCGCCATGCTGCCGACCGACGTGGTGCGCGGGTCGGAGGTCGAGGGGAACGGGCCGCCGTGCACCATCGCGTGGCACACTTCGACGCCGGTGGGCCAGCCGTTGGCGAGGATGCGGCCGACCTTGCGCTCCAGCACGGGCAGCAGGCGCGAAGCAGCGGCTTCGTCGGCGGCGTCCATGTGCAGGGTGGCGGTCAGCTGGCCTTCCAGGCCTTCGAGCAGGCTGGCAAGTTCGGCTTCGTCCTTGCAGCGCACGACGATCGACGCGGCGCCGAACACTTCGTGGCCGATCGCCTTGTCGGCGAGGAACTGCTCGGCCGTGGTCTGGAACAGGATCGCACCGCCGGTGGTCTTGCTGCCTTCTTCGCCCTTGGCGATGGTCTCGACGCCGGCATTGCCTTCAAGCGCTTCGACGCCCTTGGCATAAGCGGCGGCGATGCCGGTGGTCAGCATGGTCTGCGGCTTGGCTTCCGACACACCGCCGGTGGCGGCGGCAACGAAAGCGTCCAGGCCTTCACCGTCCACGGCCAGGATCAGGCCGGGGTTGGTGCAGAACTGGCCGGCGCCCATCGTCAGCGAACCGACGAAAGCGGTGCCGAGAGCGGCGCCGCGGGCCTTGAGCGCTTCGGGAAGCAGCAGGACCGGGTTGATGCTCGACATTTCGGCATAGACCGGGATCGGCACTTCGCGGGCCTGTGCCAGCTTGGCGAGGGCGAGACCGCCACCGCGCGAACCGGTGAAGCCGACCGCCATGATGCGCGGATCCTGCACGAGCGCGGCGCCGAGTTCGTTCGACGGACCGACCAGGTGCTGGAACACGCCTTCGGGAAGACCGGCGTCCTTGACGGCCTTGGTGATCGCGGCGGCAATCAGCCCGCCGGTGATCGGGTGGGCCGGGTGGCCCTTGACCACGACCGGGCAACCGGCGGCCAGCGCCGAAGCGGTGTCACCACCGGCGGTCGAGAAGGCGAGCGGGAAGTTCGAGGCGCCGAACACGGCGACCGGGCCGACCGGGATCATGCGCAGGCGCAGGTCGGGGCGGGGCAGAGGAGCGCGGTCCGGCAGGGCCGGATCGATGCGCAGCTGCTGCCACTGGCCCTTGCGGACGACATCGGCGAACATGCGCAGCTGGCCCATGGTACGGCCACGCTCACCTTCGCCGCGGCCGCGCGGCAGGCCGCTCTCGGCAACATAGGCGTCGATCAGCGAATCGCCGATGGCCAGGATCTCGTCTGCGATTCGCTCAAGGAACGCAGCGCGGGTTTCACGGTCGGTGGCACGGTAGGTATCGAATGCGGCGGCCGCTGCGGCGCAGGCGGCGGTGACATCGGCAAGGCCGTTCACGGCCAGCGGTTCGCCCTGGGGCTCGCCGGTTTCGGCCACGATGGAACGGAATTCGGTCATTTGGGATCTCCCTATTTACTCCGACATATTCCCAGCGCATCAGAAACGCAATGTTTGTCGTTCCTTCGCGTGAGAAGGACTGTTAGGTTCCATCGGAGAGGTGCCAATAACAGTGTCAGAAGCCAATTTCGTGAACGATGAAGAAAGTGCAAGGCCGGCCGACGAAGCCCGTGGTCCGGGCCGCCGCCTGCACGGCGCTATCGCCCATAAACTGGGAACGGCCATCTTGTCCGGCAAATATGCACCGGGAGACATACTTTCTGGTGAAGTCGCCTTTGCCGAGGAACTCCAGGTCTCCCGCAGCGCCTATCGGGAAGCCATCCAGGTCCTGAGTGCGAAGGGTCTGGTCGCCAGCCGGCCCAAGGCGGGAACGCGGGTTCTTCCTCGCGATCGCTGGAACCTGCTCGATCCCGAAGTGCTGGGCTGGGCCTTTGCCGGAGAGCCGGACATCGAATTCGTGCGCAGCCTGTTCGAACTGCGCGCCATCGTCGAGCCAGCCGCCGCGCGCCTGGCCGCGCAGCGCCGGGAGAAGCACGATCTCAAGGCGATGAAGGACGCGCTGACGGCGATGCGTCGGCATACGCTCACCACCGAGGCCGGCCGCGCGGCGGACCGCGATTTCCACAACGCGATTCTCCAGGCGACGCGCAATGACGCCTTGCTGGTGCTCAGCGCCTCGATCGGCGCGGCAGTGAACTGGACCACCCAGTTCAAGCAGCGCGCCCGTGCCCTGCCCCGCAACCCGATCCCCGACCATGTCCGCGTCTATGACGCCATTGCCGCCGGCGATGCCGCCGCGGCAGCCGAGGCGATGAACGTGCTGGTGGACCTGGCGCTGGAGGACACCCGCAGCGCGATGGAGAAAAAATAAGGAAAGCCGTCGCCCCGGACTTGATCCGGGACGACGGCTTTCCTTACCGCTCCAAAAGAAAAAGGCCCCGGCGATTGCTCGCCGGGGCCTTTTTCGTTGATGCTGGATCGTCCGGTTACTCGGCGGGTTCCGGCACGAGGTCCGGCTCCGCGTTGGTCACCTTGCTGCCCCACAAGGCGTAGAACAGCACGTAGAGTTCGCATACAGCCGTCAGGATGAAAGAGTTCTGGAGGCCGAAGTTATCAGCCAGCCAGCCCTGCACGATCACCAGCGCGCCGCCGGCGATCGCCATGACCAGCAGGCCCGAGCCTTCTTCGGTCAGCGGGCCAAGGCCCTTGATGCCGAGCGTGAAGATGGTCGGGAACATGATCGAGTGGAACAGGCCGACGAGGATCAGCGACCACATGGCGACCGGGCCATGCGCGAAGATCGTCACGACCATCACCGCGAAGGCGCCAACCGAGAAGAACGCCAGGACCTTGCCCGCATCGAAGCGCTGCATGATCGCGGAACCGGCGAAGCGGCCGACCATCATGCCGCCCCAGAGGAAGGTCAGGTACTTGCCTGCCTGCTCATGCGTCAGGTTGGCGATGTCCGGCTGGCTGACGAAGTTCACGAAGAGGTTCGCCACGCCGATCTCGGCGATCAGGTAGATGAAGATCGCGGGAATGCCGAACACGAGGTTGCGGTGGTTCCACAAGGACAAGTGCTTGCGCTGGTCCTTGGCAAGGCGCGAGTTCGCCGAACCCATCGAGGGCAGCGGGAACTTGGCGATCACCACGGCCAGAATCACCAGCACCACTGCGACGAGCGCGTAAGGCAGGATCACCGAGTGCGCGTCCGCCAGGCGTTCGGCATCGGTCAGCACGGTACCGGCGGCGGAGGTGCCGCTCTTGGAACGGCCGAGGATCAGGTAGGCGCCGAAGAGCGGGGCCAGCATGGTACCGGCCGAGTTGAGCGCCTGCACCAGGTTGAGGCGCGAGGACGCGGTCTCGGGCTTGCCGACGACGGCGACATAGGGGTTGGCCGCAACCTGCAGCAGGGTGATGCCGCTGGCGATGACGAAGAGCATGACCAGCGTCACGCCGTAGGACGGGATGCTGGCGGCCAGCATCATGCCCAGCGCGCCGGCCGCCATGATCAGCAGGCCGACGACGAGCGACTTCTGGTAGCCGACGCGCTCGATCAGCTTGGCCGAGGGGATCGAAGCCACGAAATAGGCGATGAACCACACCGATTCGATCAGTGTCGTCTGGGTGTAGCTAAGATCGAACACACTGCGCAGATGCGGCAGCAGCGTGTTGTTGATGACGGTGATGAAGCCCCACATGAAAAACAGGCTGGCAAGCAGCGTCAGCGCAGGGCCGTAGCGGACGCCCGCTGGCTGCGCGTGAAGCACTGGGGCATCTCCAGATGAAACCACTGGGGGCATGACTATCCTCTCTTTACCAGAGAACCGCGCCGTGCC
Source organism: Novosphingobium sp. BL-S-34 (assembly GCF_056857015.1). Classification (NCBI taxonomy): domain Bacteria; kingdom Pseudomonadati; phylum Pseudomonadota; class Alphaproteobacteria; order Sphingomonadales; family Sphingomonadaceae; genus Novosphingobium; species Novosphingobium sp. BL-S-34. The sequence continues at coordinate 2,509,057 of NZ_CM166472.1, read as the reverse complement.
CTGCGGCAAACCGGCTTGCGCTCTTTCTATTTGTCGGACTATATGCGCGACACGGCGTCGTCAATGGGCCGCGTCGGAAACCAATATGCAGAATCGACTTACACTAAGAAATGGGAGCTAGGGCAATGAGGAAACTGCGCAAGGCGTTTGTAGCGATGGCGGTATCCGCCTCATCCTTTGCCCTTTCGGCCAATCCGGCGCTGGCCGCCGATGCCTCGCAGGCTCCGGCCGGTGCGCTGGCGGACGGCACGCAAGTCTCGGCCGTGACGCTGAAGGCCGCCAATGGCGTCTCCGCCACGATCCTGACCTACGGCGCCACGCTGTGGAAGATGATGGCCCCCGACCGGGACGGCAAGCTGGCCGACATCCTGCTCGGCTATGACGACGTTGCCAGCTACGAGAAGCGCCCGAACTACTGGGGCGCCACCATCGGCCGCTACGGCAACCGCATCGCGGACGGCAAGTTCACGCTCGACGGCAAGAGCTACCAGCTCCCCCAGAACGACCACGGCCAGTCGCTGCACGGCGGCGGCAAGGGCTTCGACGTCCAGAACTGGAAGGTCGAATCGGTCAAGTCCGGCGCCGTGGCGACGGCGGTGTTCTCGCTCGTCAGCCCCGACGGCGATTCGGGCTACCCCGGCACGGTGAAGACCAAGGTCACTTACTCGCTGGACGAGAAGGGCAACCTGCAGATCGTGTTCGAAGCGACGACCGACAAGCCGACCGTGCTCAACATGACCAACCACGCCATCTTCAACATGGCCGGTGAAGGCAGCCCGCGCGACGCCATGCAGGAAGTGCTGACGATCCCGGCCGGTCACTACACCCCGGTAAACGACAAGCTGATCCCCACCGGCGAACTGCGCGACGTTTCCGGCACCGTGTTCGACTTCCGCAAGGGCCGCCTGGTCGGTGAAGGCATTCGCGACGGCAAGGACGAGGAGATCGTCATGGGCCGCGGCTACGACCACAACTTCGCGCTCGACAAGGGCGTGACCAAGACCCCCGAGCTGGCCGCGCGCCTGGAAGACCCGGCGTCCGGCCGCGTGCTGGAACTGCTGACGACCGAACCCGGCGTGCAGTTCTATGCGGGCAATTTCCTCGACGGTACGTTCATCGGCAAGAACGGCCACCTCTACCGCATGGGCGACGGCATCGCACTGGAACCGCAGAAGTTCCCGGACTCGCCGAACCACGCGAACTTCCCGTCCACCCGCGTCGATCCCGGCAAGCCCTACAAGCATGTCATGATCTACCGCGTTTCCACTTCTTCGCGCTGACCTCGAAAAGAAACGATCGCCCATGACCGACAACAAGACTGCACCGAAGCTGCGCTCGCGCGCCTGGTTCGACAATCCCGACAACATCGACATGACCTCGCTCTACCTGGAGCGCTACCTGAACTTCGGCATCAGCCTTGAAGAGCTTCGCTCGGGCAAGCCGATCATCGGTATCGCCCAGACCGGCAGCGACTTGTCGCCCTGCAACCGCCACCACATCGTGCTGGCCGAGCGCATTCGCGAAGGCATTCGCGAAGCCGGCGGCATCGCGCTGGAATTCCCGGTCCACCCGATCCAGGAAACCGGCAAGCGCCCGACCGCCGGTCTCGACCGCAACCTGGCCTACCTCGGCCTGGTCGAAGCGATCTACGGCTACCCGCTCGACGGCGTGGTGCTGACCACCGGCTGCGACAAGACCACCCCGGCGCTGCTGATGGCCGCCGCAACCGTGAACATCCCGGCGATCGCGCTTTCGGTCGGCCCGATGCTCAATGGCTGGCACAAGGGCGAGCGCACCGGTTCGGGCACGATCGTCTGGAAGGGCCGCGAGATGATGGCTGCCGGCGAACTCGACGCCGACGGCTTCATCAAGCTCGTCGCCTCGTCGGCACCGTCCACCGGCTACTGCAACACCATGGGCACGGCGACGACGATGAACTCGCTCGCCGAAGCCCTGGGCATGATGCTGCCCGGCTCGGCCGCGATCCCCGCGCCTTACCGCGACCGCCAGGAATGCGCATGGCGCACCGGCAAGCGCATCGTCGACATGGTGCACGAGGACCTCAAGCCCTCCGACATCATGACGCTGGACGCCTTCCATAACGCCATCGCCGTCAACGCCGCCATCGGCGGTTCGACCAATGCCCCGATCCACCTTGCCGCGATCGCCCGCCACATCGGCGTCGATCTGCCGCTGAAGGACTGGGAGCGCATCGGCCACAAGATCCCGCTGCTGGTGAACCTCCAGCCCGCCGGCGAATACCTGGGCGAAGACTACTACCGTGCCGGCGGCGTCCCTGCCGTGGTCGCGCAGCTCATCAAGCAGGGCCTCATTCACGAGGGCGCGATGACGGTGAACGGCCAGACCATGGGCGACAACTGCCGCGACGCCACGATCGAGGACGAGAAGGTCATCAAGCCCTTCGACCAGCCGCTGGTGGAAGAAGCCGGCTTCCTGGTCCTGTCGGGCAACCTGTTCGACGCCGCGATCATGAAGACCAGCGTGATCTCCAAGGAATTCCGCGACCGCTATCTCTCGAACCCCGACGACCTGGACGCCTTCGAAGGCCAGGCCGTGGTGTTCGACGGTCCGGAAGACTACCATCACCGCATCGACGATCCGGCCACCGGCATCACCCCCCAGACCCTGCTGTTCATGCGCGGCGCCGGCCCGATCGGCTACCCGGGTGCCGCCGAAGTGGTGAACATGCGTCCGCCTTCGTACCTCATCACCGAAGGCGTGCACTCGCTGCCCTGCATCGGTGACGGCCGCCAGTCGGGCACTTCGGGCAGCCCCTCGATCCTCAACGCTTCGCCTGAAGCCGCAGCCATGGGCGGCCTCGCCCTGCTGGAATCGGGTGACCGCGTGCGCATGGACCTCAAGAAGGGCCGCGTGGACGTGCTGATCTCCGACGAGGAACTGGCCGCGCGCCGTGCCGCTCTGGAAGCCAAGGGCGGATACCCCTACCCGGCCTCGCAGACGCCGTGGCAGGAAATCCAGCGCTCGGTCGTCGGCCAGATGGACACCGGCGCTATCCTCGAAGGCGCCGAGAAGTACCAGCGCATCGCCCAGACAATGGGCCTGCCCAGGGACAACCACTAAGGGCGATAACCACTAAGATCGACATCCTGTCCGATCTAGCCGTCGGATGACCTTTCGGCCCTCGTCCCTGCCTGTCCCCCAAGGGAAAGGACGGGGCGGGGGCCGATTTACTGTTAGGGAGAGTTTCATGACACTTTGGCGCAAGATCGATCGCGACGTGCGCGATACCCTCGGCGAAGGCGCGCTCTGGTGCGCGCGCGACAATGCCTTCTACTGGGTCGACATCCTCGCCCCTGCCCTCAACCGTCTCAGCCTGGACGATAACATCGTGACTCGCTGGGACATGCCCGCCCGTCTCGGCTGGGTCGCCCCGCGTGCCGAAGGCGGCCTGATCGGCGGCTTCCAGGACGGCGTCGCCAATATCACGCTCGACCCGCTGACCATCTCGGACCGCAACGATCCCGAACCGCACCTGCCCGGCAACCGCATGAACGACGGCAAGGCCGACCGCCACGGCGCGATCTGGTGCGGCACGATGGACATGGCCGAGGAGAACGTCTCTGGCTCGCTCTACCGCCTCTCGCCCGCGGGCGAATGGCAGGTGATCGACAGCGACTACACCGTGCCCAACGGTCCGGCTTTCTCGCCCTGCGGCCAGTGGCTCTACCACGCGGACTCGGCGCTGCGCGTGATCTACCGCTTCGCCCTGGATGAAACCGGTGCTCACTCGCGCGAGGAATTCATCCGCTTTTCCGAGGAAGACGGCTATCCCGACGGCATGACCACCGACGCCGAAGGCTATCTCTGGACCGCCCATTGGGACGGCGGCAAGATCAGCCGCTTCGCCCCCGACGGCACCCGCGAGCGCTCGATCGAACTGCCCGCAAAGCGCATCACCAACATCGCTTTCGCGGGCGAGAAGCTGGACCGCATGTTCGTGACTTCGGCATCCAAGGGCCTGCCGGAATCCGAATTCGACGGGGCGCTGTTCGAGGTGGAATCCGGCGTTACCGGCAATCCCTCGGGCATCTATCTCGGATAACCGACGAGGGCGGATTGCCCCCATACGTTCGTCATTGCGAGCGCAGCGAAGCAATCCAGAGCCGCGCAGAGCCGCTCTGGATTGCTTCGGCGGCTTCGCCTCCTCGCAATGACGAAGGGAAGGAAGTTCGCCTCCTCACGGGCGGCGAACAGAGGGAAGTTTCGCCTCCTCGCGGGCGACGAACGGAAAGAGCATGCCTGGAGCGGAACCAGCGCATCCGGCGCCTCGTCACACGAGATCTGCCACGCCCTTCAGGCTTTCGCGCAGCTTCGCCAGCGCCTGCGCCTTCAGCTGGTGTACGCGCGGGATCGAGACTTGCAGCACTTGCGCGATCTCGGCCAGGTTCAGCTCCTCCACGAAATAGAGCTGCACCACCAGTTTCAGCCGCTCCGGCAGGTCGGTGAGCGCTTCCACCACCGCGCCGCGCAGTTCCTCGTCGGCCAGGAGCGCGTGACTGTCGGGCCGCTCGTCGGCGAAGGCCATGTTCTGGTCCGAATAGACCTCGTCGATGGCCTCGAAGCGAAGCGGTTGGCTGGATCCACGCAGGACGGCAAGGTCGCCCTCGTCGATACCCATGGCCGCGGCCAGCTCGTGCGGGCGGGGATCGCGGCCCAGCGTGCCGCGCAGCTCGGTTTCCTTGGCGGCAAGCTGGCGCCGCCGCTCGCTCGCCCCGCGCGACATCGGCACGGCGCGGCGGATCAGGTCCACCATGGCCCCCCGCACCCGCATCTTGGCATAAGCCGCGAAGCCGTCCTCGGTCGGTCCCTGATGCTTCTGCGCGCATTCGGTGAGCGCCACGAGGCCGGCCTGGATCAGGTCCTCCAGCTCGATGCCCGGCCGCCCGGCGCCGTGCCCGCTGCCATGGACATGCCAGGCAAGGCGGCGGACCATCGGCAGGAACCGGCGGACCCGGTCGCCAACGTCCCCCTGGTAGGCCCCGGCGATACGGCTGGACGTCTTGTGGAAGGAAGTCTGGTCCTGCTTCATGCGGCCATGCTTTCAGCTTGATCGTGATGGGAATCGGGGTGGGGAAGGCCGGGGACCGTGCGCTCGGGCTGGGCGGCGCCGACCACGTCGACCACTTCTATGGGCTGGGTCTGGGGCAGTTCGGCGATGGAGAGCACCAGGCAGGTCGGCGCGCGCAGGCGCAGCAGCGCGGAGAGCGCACGCCGGGCGCGGGGCTGGACCACCAGCGCCAGCGGCACTTCGCCCGGCCCGCGTTCCTCGCAGAGCATGGCGATCCGCTCGCCGATCATGCGGGCAAGGTCCGGCTCGATCACCGGCTGGCCGGTGACGGGATCGATCATGCCCTGAACGATCGCCGCCTCCAGTCCGGCATCGAGCGTGATTACCGGCAGGCGCTCATGCGGCGGGCAGACGCGGCCGACGATCAGCGCCCCCAGATCGGCCCGCATCAGTTCCACCAGCCGTTCGTGATCGACCGTCTGTTGCACCGCGCGGCTCAGGCTGGCGAGGATCGGCAGGGGATGGGCGATGGGGATGCCGTCTTCCAGCAGCGCGCGCAGGAGCCGGGTGATCGCGGCGAGCGATAGCGGCTGGGGATGGATAGTCTCGACCAGCCCGGCCGAATGCGCCCTGATGCCTTCGAGCAGCGCCTTCACTTCGTCCGGGCCGAGCAGGTCGTGCGCCCGCTCGGACAGGAGCTGGTTGAGGTGAGTGGCGATCACCGTACCGGCATCGACGGTCAGGAAGCCTTCGGCCGTGGCATGGTCGCGCGCGGCGGGGTCGATCCAGAGCGCCGGGCAGCCGAAGCTGGGATCGCGCGTCGCTTCTCCGCGCAGGCCATGGTTGGCGCGCGCCTCGCCCGCGTCGATGGCCAGCACCCGGTCGGCGCGGATCGTGGCGCTGCCCAGCGTCACCCCGCCAAGGGCGATACGATAGTCGTGCGGCGGCATGTCCAGCGCGTCCCGCACGCGGAACTGCGGGACGATGAAGCCGAACGACTGGCTGAGCTGCTTGCGCACGCCGGTGACACGGCTGACCAGCGGCGCGCCGCGGCGTTCGTCCACCAGCTGGACCAAGCCGTAGCCCAGCTCGATAGTGACGAGGGTATGGTCGGAAACGTCCTCCAGGGCGATCCGCGAAGGGTCCGCCATGGGCGGGGCTTCGAGGACCGGCTCGGGCATGGCCTGCCGCTTGCGCAGCGCGTGCCACAGCCAGAAGGCCAGCGCCGCCGCCGGGAGGAAGACGGTCTGCGGCATGGCGGGGATCAGGCCGATCGCCGCCAGCACCACGCCGACCGGCAGCCATGTGCGCGGATTGGCGAACTGGCCGCCGATCTGCCCGGCCAGGTCCCTGCTGTCGGAAACGCGGGTGACGATGACGGCGGCGGCGATCGACAGCAGCAGCGAGGGCACTTGCGCCACCAGCGCATCGCCGATGGCCAGGGTGATGTAGGTCTGCGCGGCCTCGGTGGCGGACAGGCCGTGGCTGATCATGCCGAGGCAGAAGCCCGCGACGATATTGACACCCAGGATCAGCAGCGCGGCGATGGCATCGCCTTTCACGAACTTGCTGGAGCCATCCATCGAACCGTAGAAGTCCGCCTCGGTGGCCACTTCGCGGCGCCGGGCCTTGGCTTCGTCAGCGGTCATCAGCCCGGCCGCGAGGTCGGCATCGATCGCCATCTGCTTGCCCGGCAGCGCATCGAGCGTGAAGCGCGCGGACACTTCCGACACGCGTCCCGCGCCCTTGGTCACGACCACCAGGTTGATGATCATCAGGATCAGGAACACGAAGATGCCGACGGCGAAGTTGCCGCCGATCAGGAACTTGCCGAAGGATTCGATGACCACGCCCGCCGCGGCCTCGCCTTCGTGGCCGTGGACCAGCACCACGCGGGTCGAGGCGACGTTGAGCGCCAGGCGCAGCAGCGTGGCGAAGAGCAGGACCGAGGGGAAGGACGAGAAGTCGAGCGGCTTTTCCGCATTCATCGCCGCCATGAGGATCGCCAGCGAGAGCGCGATGTTGAGCACGAAGGACACGTCGAGCACGAAAGCCGGAACCGGCACGATCATCAGCACGATGAGCGTGAGTATGCCCGCCGGCAGCGCCATCGTGCCGAGATCGCCGAAGCGGCGCAGAAGCTGGTTCACAGGCCCAGCCCCGCCAGCCGGGCATAGGCCGCGCGGACATGAGCGGGCGCGCTGGTGCCTGCCGCACCGAACATGCCTTGCAGCGTGTCGGCCATCGACGTGCGCGGCGGGGATGGCGGGATGGCGGGGGCGCGGCCTCCATGCGCGGCAGGGGCTTCCGCTGCCGCCGCGCGAAATTCGCGGGCGATCGGGCCCATCGGCATGTCCTCGGCCACGGCTTCGTAAGCGATCTGCGGCGAAGTCGGCCAGCCGGCACTCCCGGCATCGTAGCGGTTCTCCAATGCCCCACCCATCGCGCCGGCCATCTTGCCGCGCATGAGGTCCATCACCCCGCCCAGGCTGCGGGCTGCGCCGCCCTGGTAGAAGATCCCGCGGTTCGCCGCCGCCGCGCTGGGCAGGATGGCCGCCGCGCTCTGCAAAGGATCGGCCGCAAGCGCGCTGAGGAACTGCCCGGCCCCTGCCGAACCGAGGAAGTGCGCCAGGTAAAGCTCGGTGGAGTCCGGCTCGCGTCCCAGCCGCGCCGTCAAGTCGGCCTTGTTGTCATTGGCCAGTTCGGCCGCCATGAGCGCGGAAGCGTCGGCATCGTAGCGCAGGCCCATGATCTGGGCGCGCGTGCCGGGGTTGGAGAGACCGCCGCCGCTGATCGCCTGCTGGACCCAGGCCATGCCGTGGTCCGCCGCGTGGCGGCCCAGCGTGTTCAGCCAGGTGCCGTTGGTGAACTGAAACAGCCCCGCCGCGCTGGAGGTGGAGGCATGGGCGCCGGGATCGAGGCTCGATTCCAGCCGGGCCTGCGCCATGAGGTACTGGAAATCGACGCCCGTGGCCTGCGCGGCGCGCGCGATCGCAGCGCGCACTCCGGCTCCATTACCCTGGCCGCCAACATTGACGCCCGCGCCGATATCCGTACTCCGTGCCTCGCTCAAACTGATGCTCCCGATCCGGTTGGTTCGGAAGAATGTTCAGCAAGCACCGTGCCAGATGGCTCTGATCCGGGTAGATCGGACAGGCCCGGACAGACGCGGGCAGACGGCTCAGACCCGGCCGACAGCGCTTTCGGCTCTCCGGCCGCCGCCGGTGCGGGCGACCAGCGCATAGTTGCCACCCGCGCGGTAGAGCTGCGGCGCTCCGGTCAAGGTATTGAGACGGCGCGCGACATTGGCCGCGATGATGTTGCGGACCTGCCGGTTCACTTCGTTGAGGCGCCGTGCCGTTTCCAGCATGCCCCGGCATTCCTCGTCGAGATCGCCAAGCGGATCGATCTGGCCGGCCACGTCGAGCGCGGCGCAGAGCCGGTCCTTGTCGCGCGTGGTACCGACGATGGCGTCGAGGTCGAGCCCGGCAAGCGCTTGCCGCTCCGCTTCGAGAACGGCAAGCATCTGCCGCAAGCTGTCGTGCAGGTCGACTTCTTCGGCGCCGCCCGTTCCCGGTCCCGCCCCCGGCACCGTTTCCGCTGTCATCCGGGGGGTCATTCGCCGTGGCTCCGCAGCAGGACGCCGGCCGCGATCATGGCATCGGCGATCTGGGTGGGGATTACCGGGTAAGTGCCGTTCTCCACCGCCTTGCGGATCATGGCGACGCGCTCGGCATCGACGGGGGCGGTGCCGGGGTCGAGCGCCGCAGACGCTTCCACGGTCGGGCTCTCCGCCCAGGCCGAAAGGCTCGTCACCCCGGCATTCGCAGCGCTTTCCGGCTTGCCGACGGCGCGCGCGAGCCGGGCGTTGATGGCGCCCAGGGCGCTGGTGGATCCCATTTCGATGGGGGGCATGGTCTGGCTCCTTGCGATGTCCTTTCCCTCAAGGACGGCGCCGACCGGAAAGCGTTAAGGGTCTCGGGCGGGATTTTACCGAAAGCCCGGCTGAAAGGCCGGGCAGTTCGGTTAAGGCAGCGGTAGGGAAACGAGGCCAGGCCGCACGATCAGGGCGCGCATCTCCTCCCCCCGCGCCCCGCCGAAACCCTTGCCGACCGCCGCGGTGCGCACCCTTATCCAGGCGCCGACCGCACCGCCTTCCAATGCCTCTCCGGGCTGGGAGACCGAGAAGCCCTCACCCTCGACCGAGATCGCCACGGCATCCCCGCGCCGCACCGCCCAGCTCGACGGAGCGGAAGCCACCGGCCCGGCGCGCCGCACCGGCACGAAGAGACGCCAGCCTCCGGCATCGCCGCAATGGACCACCACGCTGTCCTGCGTGGCCGTACGCCAGGCCAGAGAAACGACCGACCGGCAGGGCTGGAGACGCAGACGCCGATCGACCGGCGTCGCCGCGCCGCCTTCCTCGCCCGCGGCAGCGCCGGTGAAAGCGGCCACCTGGCGGTCGATCGCATCGAGATCGGCAAAGGTGCCCGCCGCGCCGAGATCTGCCGCGGCACTGGCAGCGGCACTGGCACAGACAACGGCAGCGGCGGCCATCAACAGGAGACGGGACAGCGCTGGGGTCGGATTCATGGCGCGGAGATTCCTTCGGAAGATACAGGCCTGCTTTCCAGCAAGCTCCGTGCCACCGGCTCGGGCAGGGCCGGATCGTCGAAAGCGAGTGCCACCCGCGCCGGTCCCCGCCCCGGCTCCGCCACTACCCTTGCCCGCAGGCCCATGGCGCCCGCTGCCCGCGCGAGGCGTGCGGCTTCGGCCAGCGCGGCGGGAAGCGCGGTGGGCGTGGGGCCGTAGAATGTCGTCACCGTCAGCCGCTGGCGGGGGTCCGCCGCCTGCCGGGCCAGCCACGCGCCCAGCGGCGGGGCATCGGGCGTCGCCAGATAGACGGCAAGCGGCGCGGCCGGAGCAGGTGCGTCGGCAGGCTGGGCCAGTTCCTGTCTGCGGTCACTGTCCTGCCTGCGATCAATGGCCTGCCGGCGGTCGTTCTCCTGACGGCTGAGCGCCGCAGCCGCGATCATGAACAGGATCAGCGAAAGGTCCGCCAGCGAGGTCTGCCAGCTTGCCGCAACCCGCGCGCTCAAGACCTGGCGCCCGACGTCTCGCGCACGGGGTGCTCCATGCGCGGCATGGCATCGGCCACTTGCGCCTCCAGCCAGTCGATCACCGTCTGCCGGTCCCGCTCCTCATCGGCGGCGCGCCGCGCCACCACGCGCGCCAGGGGCGTGAAGAACAGGTTCCCCAGCAGCAACCCGTAAAGCGTCGTCAGCACCGCCATGGAGATGGCCACGGAAAAGTCTCCGCCCGGCTGGTCGAGCGGCGGCAGCTGGTTGAGCGCGACCAGCGTTCCCGCAAGGCCGAAGACCGGCGCGAGGTCGCCTGCCTGGATGAACGTCCGGACCGCGGACTGGCTGCGCTCCACGCGGCGGCGCTTGTGCGCGGCATGGGCCAGCTGGAGCGCGCCGAGCGAGCGGCTGCCGATCAGCAACGCCGTGGCCTCGTCGAATTCGGCATCGCCGGTGGGCGCGGGGCGGGAGCGGATCACGCCGTCCTGCCGGATTTCCTGCACTTGCACGGCCAGTTCCGCACGGGCGTGCTCCGGGTCGAAGGGGCGGTGGAGCAGCAACGCACCCACCGCCGTCAAGGCCGTGAGGCAATCGCCGCTGCCGCAGCGCAGGACAGTGGCAAGACAAGTCCCGCCGAGCACGATGAGCGCGCTGGCGGGGTCCAGTAGATGTTCGGGCTGCATGACGGGCGCTTCTCCTTTGCACCCGGAGAACGGCAGCCGGCGGCAAGTTTCAGCCCCGGACCCGGTTTGCCGCCCAAACGGCAAGCATTTGCCGTCCGCCCGGCTGCGATGGGGGCGGCCCGGATGCTCGAAACGAGCGAAATCCGCCGGTTACATCGATTGGCACACCCCTTGCGATGAAGGCGGCGAACCACTCGCCGGAGCCAGATCACCATGTCACAAGACCTGTTCGGGATTCACGCCGCGGCGCTGGAGCTACGCTCGCAGCGCATGGGCCTGATCGCCTCGAACATCGCCAATGCCGCGACGCCCGGATACAAGGCCCGCGACATCGACTTCACCGCCGCCCTGCGCAACGCTGCCCGGAACGGCGGCGAGCATGGCACCGGCGTGGAAGAGGCCGCCAATGGCGCCATGCTCTACCGCGTGCCGGTGATGCCCTCGCTCGACGGCAATACAGTGGAGCTGCAGAACGAGCAGCTCGCCTTTTCCGAGAACGCGGTGGGCTATTCGGCCACGCTGCAATTCATCCGCGGCCGGGTCGATACCGTCACCCGCGCCCTGAAGGGCGAGTGACGATGCCCGGCGCCCGCGAACCGATGACCATGTTCACCCTCGCCCAGCGCGGGATGTCCGCGCAGCTCGTACGGATGAACGCGGCGGCCTCCAACCTGGCCAATGCAGGCTCCGTCTCGGGCAGCGAGGACGGGGCCTACAAGCCGATCCGCACCGTCTTCGCCGAAGACCTCGACCAGGCCAGCGGCCTGGCCTCGGTTTCGGTCCAGGGGGTGATGCGCGAGCAGGGCGCCGCCGTGCGCCGGCATGAACCCGATCATCCGCTGGCCGATGCCAACGGCGATGTCTGGACCGCTCCCGTCGATGAGAACGCGGAGATGGTCGAAATGCTCGAAGCCTCGCGCCAGTACCAGAACCTGGTCGAGGCCCTCTCCACCGCGAAGCAGCTGATGCTCGACACGATGAGGCTGAAATGACCGTTATCAACACCGCGGCCGCCACTTCGGCCAACAAGACCACCGGCGCCAGCGGCAAGACCTCGCTGGGCGATCTCGATCAGGGCGATTTCCTGAAGCTGATGATGGCCCAGATGAAGCAGCAGGACCCCTTCAGCCCGGTGGACCAGACGCAGATGCTTGCGCAGATGGCGCAGTTCTCGTCGCTCGCCGGGACGACCGAGATGGCGGACACGCTCAAGACCATCTCGTCCAAGCTCGACACGCTCGTGAGCGCGCAGACCGCCACGCAAGAGGCGATCGCGGCCCTGGGAACCGGCGGCACGGCCAGGACGGCCGCCGCAGGCACCACGGATACCGAAACCCCCACAGGCACCGGCCAGAACGCCGCCTGATCCCCTTTCCAGGAGAATACGATGTCCTTCTACACTTCGCTTACCGGGCTCAAGAACGCCCAGACCGACCTCAACGTCATCTCGAACAATATCGCCAATGCCGAGACCTCGGGCTTCAAGAAGAGCAACACCGCCTTCGCCGACATCGTCTCGTCGTCGATCCTGACCGACCCTTCGCTGACCACCGGGATCGGCGCGCGCGTCGCCTCGATCAAGCAGGACTTCGGCCTGGGCGCGATGGAGCAGACCGGCTCGGCGCTCGACGTGGCGATCAATGGCGAGGGGTTCTTCACCGTCACTTCGCCGGTTTCGGGCGCGGTCCAGTATACCCGCGCGGGGTCCTTCGCGGTGGATGGAGACGGCTTCATCCATAACGCGCAGGGTGCGCGGCTGCAGATCTTCCCGGTCGATGCCGGCGGCACGATCTCCGGCACCACGCCGCAGTCGGCCCAGATCCCGCCGACCAACGCGGCCGGTTCGGAATTCGCCGGCGTCACCATCGAAAGCACCGGCCAGGTCGTCGCGACTTATGCCGACGGCTCGAACGGCGTGGTCGGCGTGGTCGCCCTCGCCTCCTTCATGGCCCCGACCGGGCTCAAGCAGCTGGGCGACGCCTCGTGGTCGGCCACCGGCCGCTCGGGAGACGCCACGTACGGCCAGCCGGGCGCCGGTCTCTACGGCAGCCTGCTCTCGGGCTCGATCGAGCGGTCCAACGTCGATATTTCCGAGGAGCTGGTCAGCCTGATCACCGCCCAGCGCAATTTCCAGGCCAATGCCAAGGCCGTGGATACCGCCTCGCAGATCTCGCAGACCATCATCAACCTGCGGACCTGATCGCAGCCGCCATGGACCGTCTGATCTACACCGCCGTCTCGGGGATGAACGCCTCGCTCAACCGCGAGCGCGTCATCGCCAGCAACATGGCCAATTCCCAGACCATCGGCTTCCGCGCCGAGATCCTGCAGGCCACGCCGAACACGCTGGAAGGGCCGCAGCTCGAAGTGCGCGCGCTTTCGGGCACCGAAGTGAGCGGCGCCTCGATGAAGGCCGGGACGGTGACCCGCACCGGCCAGCCGCTCGATGTCGCCATGCAGGGCGATGCCATGCTGGCGGTCCAGGCAGACGATGGCGCGGAGGCCTATACCCGGCGCGGCGACTTGTCGGTGACGGTGACGGGCCTGCTTCAGAACGGAGAAGGCCGGCCGGTGCTGGGCGAGAACGGCCCGATCACGCTGCCGCCGGGCGCTGCCGTCACCATCGCGCAGGACGGCGGCATTCTCGTCACCGATCCCGCCGCGCCGGGCGAACCGCCGCAGCGGGTGGACCGGCTCAAGCTGGTCGATCCCACCGGATCGCGGATCGCCAAGGATCTCACCGGCCTGTTCCGCGTGACGGGAACCGGCGCGCAGCCCGGCGGCGTGCTGCCGGACGACGAGAATGCGCAAGTGATCCCCGGCGCGCTGGAGGGATCGAACGTCAGTCCGTCGGAAGTGCTGACCGAGATGATCTCGGCCCAGCGCCTTTTCGACATGCGAACCAAGCTCGTCGAGACCGCCCGCCAGCTCGACGAGGGCAGCGTGCGCCTGATGCGCATCGATAGCTGAGGAAACCCCGACAATGCCCACTTCCGCTTTGCAGGTCGCCCGTACCGGGCTGGAGGCGCAGGACACGCGCATGCGCGTGATCGCCAACAACCTGGCCAACGTCAGCACCACCGCCTTCAAGAAGGACCGCGCCAACTTCGCGACGCTCGCCTACCAGGACGCGCGCGTGGCCGGCGCCCAGTCCTCCAGCGAGACTACTTACGCCACCGGGCTCAACCTCGGCACCGGCGTGGCCGTGCAGTCCACCACCCGGATGGAGACGCAGGGCTCGCTCCAGGCCACCGGCAACAGCTTCGACCTTGCGCTGGACGGCGACGGCTACTTCCAGGTTTCCCTGCCCGGCGGCGAGCTGGCCTATACCCGCGCAGGCAACTTCACGCGCTCGCCGCAGGGCGAACTGGTGACGTCGCAGGGCTATCCCGTGCAGCCCTCGATCACGGTGCCCGAAGGCGCGACGACCATCACCGTCTCGGAGGACGGCACCGTTTCGGCGCAAGTGCCCGGCCAGTCAGACCCCAGCCAGCTCGGCCAGCTCACGATCGCCAGCTTCACCAACCCCACCGCGCTCCAGGCCACTTCGGACAACTTCCTCAAGGAAACCGCCGCCAGCGGTCCGGTCCAGCTCGGCATCGCGGGTGAGGAAGGCCGCGGGCATATCCGGCAAGGCATGCTCGAAGGCTCGAACGTCAATATCGTCGAGGAGCTGGTCGACATGATCGAGACCCAGCGCGCCTACGAGATCAATTCGAAGATGGTCTCCGCCGTCGACGAGATGCTGCGCAACGCGAACCAGACGCTCTGACGGCCATGATCCGCAAGATCCTCCTGGCCGGAACGGCGCTCATGGCTCTCGCCGCGCCGGCAGCGCTGGCGAAGAAGCCGCCGAAGCCCTCGGGCTTCGAGCCGACCCTGCCCGCGCCGCCCGCTGCTTTGCCAGGGCCGGCGACCGGCGGGATCTTCAGCGTTTCCGCCGGTTACGCACCGCTCTACGGCGGCACCCGCGCCGCGCGCGTGGGCGATCCCCTGACGATCCTGCTCGTCGAATCGACCAGCGCCGCCAAGACCGCCGGCTCCAAGAGCCAGAAGAGCGGCGGCGCATCGATCACCCCGCCCGCATCGGGGCCGCTGTCATTCCTCAACCCCAATGCCCTTAATGCCAGCTCGTCCTCGACGTTCAATGGTCAGGGCAGCGCGTCGCAGACCAGTTCCCTGAGCGCGACCCTGTCCGTGACCATTGCCGAACTGCGCCCCAACGGGACCGCGCTCGTAAGAGGAGAAAAGAAGATGCTCGTCAGCCAGGGAGACGAATGGGTCCGGTTCTCGGGCATCGTGCGCCTTGCCGACATCGACGAGGACAACCAGGTCGCCTCGACCCGGGTCGCCGACGCCAGGATCGAATATACCGGCAAGGGCGCGATCATGCGCAGCGGCCGCCAGGGCTGGCTTGGCCAATTCTTCAACATGATCTCGCCGTTCTGATGCCTCGTCCGCCCGCCTCCCGTTCGGCCCCGGCCTCACCTGCCGCGCGATGGCTGCCCACGCTGCTCGCCGCAGCGCTGGGGGCACTGATCCTGTTCCTGGCGCCGATCCATGCCCATGCCGAGCGCGTGCGCGATCTGGGCCAGTTCCAGGGCGTGCGCAGCAACCAGCTGACCGGCTACGGCGTCGTCGTGGGTCTGCCGGGCACGGGCGACGACAATCTGGAATATACGACCCAGGCGATGAAGGGCGTTTCCGGCCGCATGGGCCTGACCCTGCCCCCGGGCATCTCGCCGGGGCTCAAGAACGCCGCCGCCGTCATGGTCACTGCAGACCTGCCCGCCTTCTCCAAGCCGGGCCAGCGCATCGACGTGACCGTCTCGACCATCGGCAAGGCCAAGAGCCTGCGCGGCGGGGCGCTGATCCTCACCCCGCTCTACGGGGCGGACGGGCAGATCTATGCGATGGCGCAGGGCAACCTGGCGGTCGGCGGGCTGGGCGTCTCGGCACGCGACGGCTCCAACGTCACCATCAACATCCCGACGGTGGGCCGCATCGCCGAGGGGGCCAGCGTCGAACGCGCGGTCGCCACCGGTTTCGACAGCGGCGACACGCTGCGCTGGAACCTCTTCACTTCCGACTTCCTGACCGCCGCCCGCGTGCGCGACGCCATCAACGGGCGCCTTCCGGGCACGGCGACCGTGGAAGACGGCGTCACCGTCGCGCTGCGCCTGCCGGCCGATCCGGATACCCGCGCCTCGATGATGGCCGCGATCGAGATGATCGACGTGGACCCGGCCGAAACCCCGGCGCGCGTCATCGTCAACAGCCGCACCGGCACCGTGGTCATCAACTCCGCGGTACGCCTCTCGCCCGCGGCGATCAGCCACGGCAAGCTGACCGTGCGCATCCAGGAAAACCCCAGCGTGGTCCAGCCCGCGCCTTTCAGCCGGGGCCGGACCGAAGTGGAGCAGCACTCCTCGATCAGCACGGACGAGGAAAAGCGCTCGGTCGCGCTGTTCAAGGGCGGCGCCTCGCTCTCACGGGTGGTCGATGCCCTCAACATGCTCGGCGTCACGCCATCGGACCTCGTGGCGATCCTGGAGGCCCTGAAGCAGGCCGGCGCCCTCAAAGCGGAAATGGTAGTGATATGAGCACGATCCTCAGCAACCTGCCCGGCATGGCCATCAAGCCCGGCGCCACCGACCGCGAGAAGCTGGCCGTCACCGCCAGGCAGTTCGAGGCCGTCTTCGTGCGGCAGATGCTGGCCGAGGCCCGCAAGACCCACTTCGGCGGCGAACAGTTGCTGGGCGGGCAGGCGCTCGACACCTTCAACCAGATGCAGGACGAGCACTTCGCCGACATCACCGCGCAAAGCGGCGTGCTGGGCCTGGCCAGGATCATCGAGCAGCAGATGGCGCAGTTCGTGCCGCCCGAAACCACCGGGGCGGCCACGGGCGAGAGTTCCGAAACGACCGGCAAGACCGCCAGTCAAGCGGCCAGTCAGACGACCAGTCAATCGGCCAGTCATAGCCCCCGGGGCGACGGGACCGGAAAGGACACGAAGTAAGCCATGGCCGCCGATCTCATCACCATTGCCCGCTCCGGCACGCGCGCCGCCCGCGCCGCGCTGGACGTAACGGCGCAGAACATCGCCAATGCTTCGTCCGAAGGCTATGTCCGGCGCAGCGTCTCGCTGTCGGAACTGGCGGTCAATTCGGTCGCCTCCTCGCCCGGCGCGATCAACCTTGCGGGCGTGCGCGTCAGCGGGATCGTGCGCAATGCGGACATGTTCCGCCAGTCGGAAGTGCGCCGCACCGGTTCCGACGCGGCGCGGGCCGGCGCCGAAGTGCAGGGACTGGAAAACATCGAAAGCGCCGTGGAGCAGACCGGCGTCTACGATGCCATCGTCGGCTTCGAAGCCTCCCTCAAGCAGCTCCTTTCGGATCCCACTGACGGGTCGCTGCGCGCCGCGGCGCTGGAGCAGGGCCGTACGCTGGCGCAGACCTTCAACACCGCCGCCTCCAGCCTGGACGCGGTGGGCGAAGGGCTTCGCTTCGAGGCGCAGGACGGCGTCGATTCGGTCAACACCACGGCCCGGGAACTCGCCCGCGTCAACTTGCGGCTCGCCCGCGCCTCCGACGCGTCGAGCGACCGGACCAGCCTGCTCGACCAGCGCGATTCGCTGCTGGAAACGCTGAGCGGACAAGTCGACATCGCCACCAGCTTCGCCTCGGACGGCACTGTGCAAGTGCGGATCGGAGGATCCGGCGGCCCCAGCCTGGTGAGCGGCGGCAACGCCGCGGCCATGACGATGGCCACCGCGGGCGACGGCACGATGTCCTTCATGCTCGGCAGCGCCGCCGCGACGCTGTCCTCGGGCGCGCTGGCGGGCAAGGGACAGGCGCTCACCGAACTTTCGGGCGTGCGCCAGCAGCTTGACGCCATCGCCTCGGGGGTAATCGCGACGATGAACGCGGCGCAGGCCGGCGGGGCCGATCTCGCCGGCGCGAACGGGCAGCCGATCTTCGCGGGCAGCGGCGCCGCCGACATGAAAGTCGCCCTCGCCAGCGGCAGCCAGATCGCCACCGCTCCCGCCGGATCGGGTGCCAACAGCCGCGACGCCGCCAATCTCGTCGCCATGCGCGGCGCGCTGGACAGTGCCGATCCGGCCGGGGCGATGGACACCCTGCTGTTCGGCATCTCCAGCGCCGTGGCCGGACGCACCGTCACCCGCGACGCGCTCGAATCCATCGCCGGCACCGCCAAAGTCGCGCTCCAGGCCCAGGCCGGCGTCGACCTCGACGAGGAAGCGATCAACCTCACCCGTTTCCAGCAGGCCTACCAGGCTTCGGGCCGGGTCATGCAGGTCGCCGCCGATATCTTCGATTCCATCCTCGCCATCAGGTAATCACGCAATGTCGATCGTATCCACCAGCACCAGCGCCTTCTTCGAACGCGCCCGCCGCGACATGAAGGACTTGCGCACGCAGGCCGAGACCTACCAGTCGCAGATGTCGAGCGGCAGCAAGCTGGAGCGCTCCTCGGACAATCCCGTAGCCGCCTCCCGCCTGCGCGCCCTGGCGCGGCAGGAGAAGCTCTCGGGCATCGACCAGACCAATGCCAACCGCGCCAACGCCGATCTCTCGCTGGCCGATTCGGCGATGACCGACATGGCGGACGCCCTGATACGCGCGCAGGAACTGGCCACCGAGGCATCGAACGCCACGCTTACCGATACCCAGCGTGCCTCGATCGGGCAGGAGCTGGACCAGATCTTCGGCAACCTCGTTTCCCTGGCGAATGCACGGGATTCGAACGGCCATGCCCTGTTCGGCGGCGAAAGCGCGGGAGACGCCTATTCGCTCGATGCCACGGGCAAGGCCGTCTACGTCGGCACGCCCGGCTCGGCCGAACTGCCGCTGGGCAACGGGCAGAGCGTCACCCGCTCGATGACCGGCCCCGCCTTCCTGTCGTTCAATGCGGCCGACGGCAGCGCCACCGACCTGATGGCGGTGGTCAAAACGCTCGCGGAAGCACTGCAGGGCGCCTCCACCGACCCGGCCGGTGCGGCGGGCAGTGCCCTGGCAGACCTCAAGACCGGGCTGGACACCCTTTCCACCGGCCAGACCGTGATCGGCACCCGGCTGGCATGGATCGAGGTGACCGACGACCGCCGCGTCAACCTGTCGGAACTGCGCGCCTCGGAAGAGACCGATCTGGGCGGCACGGACCTGGCGACCACCCTCGCCCAGCTGCAGGAAACGATGACCGTGCTGGAGGCCAGCCAGGCCAGCTTCACCCGGCTCGCGTCGCTGAACCTCTTCGACCAGCTCGGCTGAGAACGCCTGGCACGCAAGGTTCCCGGGCCGCGTCACCCGCGCGCCGCGGGGACCGCCTGACATACGGGGGACTATCCAGATGTTCGTGATCATCGGCGTCGTCATTCTGCTGGTGATGGTCTTCGGCGGCTTCGCGATCACCGGCGGCGCGCTCGGTCCGGTGATGGAGGCCATTCCGCACGAGATGCTCATCATCGGCGGCGCGGCGGTCGGGGCGATCGTCACCGGCAATTCGATGCACGAGATCAAGGGCCTCGGCGGCGGGCTGAAGAAAGTGTTCAAGGGCCCGCGCCATAACCGGCAGGACCATATCGACGCGATCATCCTCACCACCCGGCTGATGAAGATCCTGCGTTCCGAAGGCCCCGTGGCGCTGGAAAGCCATGTCAACGACCCCAAGGCCTCCTCCCTCTTCGCCGAATTTCCGCGCCTTCTGGCAAACGATCCGCTCGTCCACCTGATCTGCGACACGCTGACACTGATCGTCGTTTCGTCCGGCACGCTGGAAGTGCACGCGGTGGAGGACGTGATGGACAATGCCATGAAGACTCATTTCCACGAGATTCACGAGCCGCAACATGCGCTTCAGGGCCTTGCCGATGCACTGCCGGCGCTGGGTATCGTCGCGGCCGTGCTCGGCGTGGTGAAGACCATGGGCTCGATCGACAAGCCGCCCTCGATCCTGGGCGCGATGATCGGTTCCGCGCTGGTCGGGACGTTCATGGGCGTGCTCCTGGCCTATGGCATCGTCGCGCCGCTGGCCGGGCGGCTGAAGCAGGTGCTGGAGCAGGACGAGCAGATCTTCCAGGCGGTGAAGCAGGTGATTATCGCCTCGCTTCACGGCTGGCCGCAGCCGCTGGTGGTGGAATCGGCCCGCTCCGGCCTGGGCCATGCCTTCCGCCCCGGGCTTGCCGAACTGCTCGATGCGATGAGGGGGCGCTGACATGGCCAAGAAGCCGGAGCCGCCCCGCCCGATCATCGTCAAGAAGATCACAATGGTCGCCGCCGGCCACCACGGCGGCGCCTGGAAGGTAGCCTATGCCGATTTCGTGACGGCGATGATGGCGTTCTTCCTGCTGCTCTGGATCCTGGGCGCCACCACCGAGAAGCAGCGGCGCGGCATTGCCGACTATTTCACGCCCACGCTCGTCAAGACCAAGCAGGGCAGCGCCGGTTCGGGCCGCGGGGTGCTGGGCGGCGGGTCGCTCACCGAAGTCGACAACTATCCCTTCAAGTCGGGGCAGACCGGCACCAAGACCCTCACCATCCCGCGCGATGCTACCGGCGGCCCCAAGGAGGGCGGCTCCAAGGTCAAGCGCACCGCGCGGGCGAAGGAGGCCCTGCAGAAAAAGCTCGCCTCCTCCGAGCGCCTGCGCCGCCTCGCCCGGCAGGTCCGCATGGTGGACACCACCCAGGGCGTGCGGATCGACATGGTGGACGATGCCGATTTCTCGATGTTCCGGCTGGGCACCACGATCCTGACGCCCCAGGCCGGCGAGCTGCTGTCGGCCATTGCCGAGGCCATCGGGCCGGATCGGGGCGCGCTGACGATCCGGGGCCATACTGACGCCTTGCCCTACAGGCAGGGCATTCCGGGCAACAACTGGTCGCTCTCGGCCGGCCGCGCCGAGACCACCCGCCAGCAACTGATCCGCGACGGCGTGGAAAGCGCGCGGTTCAAACGGATCGAGGGCGTGGCCGATACCGAACTGCTGATCCCCGCCGACCCGCACGATCCCAGAAACCGGCGCATTTCCATCACGCTGGCGGATTGACGGGTTCGGAACCGGATGGAGGTCGAAGCCTGCCGAAGCGTAGCGCAGAAGCGAGGGCCGAAGCGCAGAGCGCCCTAGCGCATCTGCGCGTCGGGTAGCGGCGCGGTGCGCGCCTCCAGCCGGCCGGCGCCGCGATAGACCAGCGCGCAGCTCGAACTTCCGGCGCAGAGGCCGTGCACCGGCGCAAGGGCACGGGTGCCGTAGCGATAGGTCAGCCCGCCTTGAGTGATCTCCAGCCCGGAAATGTCGCGCATGCGGTGCTCGCGGGCGAGCAGCACGGCATTTCCCCGAAGCACCGGCGCCCAGCCCGACCACTGGTCGTAAAGGCGGTGATGATAGCGGAACGTCAGGTTGCCGGAGGCGCGATTGTCCAGCGAGGTCGGCCAGCCGTCACATCCCGCGAGCGACGCGCAGGCCGCCAGCAGCAGCGCAAGTCGTATCGTTTTCATGGGCCGCTGTTGCCCGATCTGCCGCCCGGTCGCACGAGATTTCGGCACTGTGCGCGTTTTATCGACAGAAACGTTCAGTCCACCGCCACTGATCGGTCAATCCGATCAAGCCAATCGGATCAACGCCCTACACATCGTCACACGAGGGCCCTATCTCCCTCCTCGAACTTCAACACCCAATCGAGGGAGATCATATCCATGGGTATCGTCGGCAGCCAGATCAAGCCGTTCAAGAACACCGCTTTCCAGGCAGGCAAGGACTTCTTCGACGTCACCGAAGCAGACATCGCCGGCAAGTGGGCCGTGTTCTTCTTCTACCCCGCTGACTTCACCTTCGTCTGCCCCACCGAGCTGGAAGACCTCGGCGAGCAGTACGAAACCCTTCAGGGCCTTGGCGTCGAAGTCTTCGGCGTTTCGACCGACACGCACTTCAGCCACAAGGCCTGGCACGACACCTCGGACAAGATCGGTAAGATCAAGTACGCGTTCCTCGGTGACCAGAACCACGCCCTGACCAACAACTTCGGCGTGCTGCGCGAAGGCGTTGGCCTGGCCGACCGCGCCACCTTCGTGGTCGATCCGGACGGCGTGATCCAGCTGGTCGAAATCACCCCCGAGGGCGTGGGCCGCAACGCGGTCGAACTCGTCCGCAAGATCAAGGCCGCCAAGTACTGGCGCGAGCACCCCGGCCAGGTCTGCCCGGCCAAGTGGGAAGAAGGCGCTGAAACGCTTGCTCCCTCGCTCGACCTCGTCGGCAAGCTCTAAGACTATCCGCGACACCCTTAGGGTCGCGTGAAGGTGCGCGGCCCGGGGCTTCCCTCTCCCGGTGCCGCGCCCTCACGGCGCGGCCACGCGGAACCGAAGCCCCGGCCGCCCCTTTTTCCCAACGCATTTCCAAAGGACGCAAAGACCATGCTCGACGCCAACCTGAAGCAACAGCTCTCGCAATATCTCGGCATGCTGCGCGAGCCGATCGAGCTCGTCGCCTCCCTTGGCGATGACGCAAAGTCCACCGATACCCGCGAGCTGCTGACCGTGATCGCCTCGCTCTCGGACAAGGTCACCGCCACGTTCGACGGCGACGACAAGCGCCGCCCCAGTTTCATCATCCGCCGCGCGAACGACGCAGGCGCCTGGGTGCGCTTCGCCGGTCTGCCGCTCGGCCATGAATTCACCTCGCTGGTCCTCGCCCTGCTCTGGGCCGGCGGCCATCCGCCCAAGGTTTCCGACGAGGCACTCGAAATCGCCCGCGCCATCGAGGGCGAGCACGAGTTCGAGATGTATTTCTCGCTCTCCTGCCACAACTGCCCCGACGTGGTGCAGGCACTGACCCTGCTCGCGCTCAACAACCCGCATGTGAACGCCACCCTGATCGAGGGCGGCACGTTCCAGGCGGAAGTCGACGAGCGCGGCGTCATGGCGGTCCCCGCCGTCTTCCTGAACGGCAAGATGTGGGGTTCGGGCAAGATGAGCATCGAGGAAATCCTCGCCAAGCTCGACACCGGCGCCGATGCCAAGGCCGCCGCCATGCTGGCGGGCAAGAAGCCTTTCGAAGTGCTCGTGGTCGGCGGCGGCCCCGCCGGGGCCTCGGCCGCGATCTACACCGCGCGCAAGGGTTTCTCGACCGGCGTGGTCGCCGAACGCTTCGGCGGCCAGGTGCAGGACACCATGGGTATCGAGAACTTCATCTCGGTTCCCTATACCGAAGGTCCCAAGCTGGCCGCCGCGCTGGAATCGCACGTTGCTGAATACGATATCGACGTAATGAACCTGCAGCGCGCCGAAAAGCTGATCCCGGCCAGGGAACTCGGCGGCTATCACGAAGTGGTCTTCGCCAACGGCGCCTCGCTCAAGGCCCGTTCGCTGGTGCTGACCACCGGTGCCCGCTGGCGCAACCTGGGCGTTCCGGGCGAAGCCGAGTACAAGAACAAGGGCGTGGCCTATTGCCCGCACTGCGACGGCCCGCTGTTCAAGGGCAAGCGCGTGGCGGTGATCGGCGGCGGCAACTCCGGCGTGGAAGCCGCGATCGACCTGGCCAACATCGTCGGCCATGTCACCCTGATCGAATTCGACTCGCAACTGCGCGCCGACCAGGTCCTGGTCGACAAGCTGAAGTCGATGAAGAACGTGGTGATCCTCACCAGCGCCCAGACCACCGAGGTCGAAGGCGACGGCGATAAGGTCAATGCCCTGGTCTACAAGGATCGCGAAACCGGCCAGGAGCACAAGGTCGAGCTGGAAGGCGTGTTCGTCCAGATCGGACTGGTGCCCAATACCGAATGGCTCAAGGACTCCGGCGTGGAGCTTACGGGTCGCGGCGAGATCGTGATCGACGACAAGGCGGCCACCAACCTGCCCGGCATCTTCGCGGCGGGCGACGTGACCACGGTGCCTTACAAGCAGATCATCATTGCCATGGGCGAAGGCTCGAAGGCAGCCCTCTCGGCCTTCGACTACCTGATCCGCAACGAAGCGCCGGAAGAGATCGCGCAAGCGGCGCAGGCCGCCTGACCGAAACACCGCGAAGAACAAAAAAACGGGCGGGGGTCGCGAGACTCCCGCCCGTTTTGTCATGCGCTTATGCCAGGGCGATGAGCTGCGACATAGGCAAGCCGTCCGCTTTCCCGGCGAAAGCCCGCTCAGTGCCGGAAGAACAGCGAGACCGAAGCGACGTGGTTGACCCGCGTCCGTCCGCGAGTCTGGTCGATCACCTGGTTGAGATAGCCCAGCTCCACGGTCGTCGCGTCCTTCACGCCGAGTTCCACGCCGACGAAGGAGCGCAACTGGTCGAACCCGCCGCGCGCGCCCCAGTCGGTGTCGTTTAGCGCCAGGAACCCTTCGGCATAGACCAGCGCGTTCACGGTGTTGGTGCCCGGCTTCAGCGGCTTTTCGTAACGCAGCATCTCGCGCAGGCGCCAGCCCGTGTCGCCGCCGTCCGAACGCCAGCGCTGTTCGAAACGGGTGCGCGACGAGAGTTCGCCGCCCCAGGGCTTACCCATGAGCCAGCCCAACTGCTGGAAGCTGCGCTCCTCGTTCACGTCGCGGCCGCCATCCACCGGCACGACGATATGGGCATAACCCTGGTAGAGCGTGACCGCCGGGGACAGTTTCAGCCCTATCGCGCCGCGCAGGAGAAGCTGGTCCAGCCGTGAAGCGCCGTCGCCCATGCGCGGCTGAACTTCGGCAAAATAGACCACGTCGCCGGCAATCGGCCCCATTGCCGTAAGGTTGACCCAGACCTGTTCGTCCTCGCGCGTTTCAGCCGCGGCAGGGGCGGCAAGCGCCGGGAACACAGCGACGGCAAGGGAGCAGGCAAGAAAGCGGCGCATGATCGGTCCGGGTTTCGGGAACGGGAACCAGGGTCTTTATGAACCGCCTGTTTCCGCGCCGTTTCCCCGCCATGTTCGCTGATGGCTCACCCACGCAAACGGGCCCGGCGCGTGGGGGTTGCGCCGGGCCCTGCAGCGAGCCCGCTGAGGGCCGCCGGCTTGTCCTGCGTGCTTAGCGCAGCAGCGACAGCACGTTCTGCTGGCTCTGGTTGGCCTGCGCGATCATTGCGGTCGAGGCCTGGCTGAGGATCTGCGCCTTGGCCATCTGCGTGGTTTCCGTCGAATAGTCGGCATCCTCGATGCGCGACTTCGCGTCGGACAGGTTGGTGACGTTGTTGGTCAGGTTGTTGACCGCCGATTCGAGGCGGTTCTGCCCGGCGCCGAGCGAGGCGCGCGTCTTGTTCACGTCCGCAAGGGCAAGGTCGACGTTATCGATCGTGTCCGAAGCGGCCGAGTCGCTCGATACGTCCAGCGCCGAGGCATTGATATTGGTGCCGTTGATCGCGGAAGAGGTCAGCGTGATCGTCTCGCCCGAATTGGCGCCGGTCTGGATGTCGAACGTGACATCGGTGCCCGACGTGGTCGAGAACAGCGTGTTGCCGTTGAAAGTGGTGTCGGAAAGGATGTCGCCGATCTGGCTGGTCAGCGCCGTCACTTCCGACTGCATGGCATCGCGGTCGCTGTCCTGGTACGTGCCCGAGGACGACTGGATCGCCAGTTCGCGCACGCGCTGAAGCATGTTCGACACTTCCGACAGCGCGCCTTCGGCGGTCTGCGCCAGCGAGATGCCGTCGTTGGCGTTGCGGATGCCCTGGCTCATGCCGCGGACTTGCGCGGTCATCGAAGTGGAGATGGCGAGGCCCGCGGCATCGTCCTTGGCCGAATTGATGCGCTTGCCGGTCGACAGGCGCTCCATGGCGGTGCCGAGCATCTTGTTGGCGGAGGTCGAGGCATTCGAAGCGCGAATCGCGCTGATGTTGGTGTTGATGACAGACATGGTTGTGGCTCCCGTTGAGTGTCCCGATGAGGAAACAGCCTCTGCCGGCCCATCCGGCGCGGCTGTCGAGACAAAGACCGGCAGGTCGGGGGCGAATTTAAGCCCGCATCCGGCACGGCTCGTCCCTGCAAACCCACGGAGCTGCGCCGAAATTTACCTTCACTAGGGGTCGCTACGGGGCCTTAAATTTCCCAAAGATTCGCCGTTACGCACGCATATCGATCCCCGCCAATGCATTAATCCCACGGGGACGAGAAACATGGTCGAACTGGTTTTCGACACGGAATTCAACCGGCGCCACGGGCCGCTTGCCCATCGCGCTGCCGCCATTGCCGGATCGCTGTTCGACTGTTCGGCGATCGCCCTGCGCGATGCGGCCGACGAGACGATTGGGTCCGGCCCGGTCGCCGCTCCCGCGCGCGAACGCGTGGTGCGGCTCTCGCGCGGTATCCAGCCGGTCCTGTCCCGCAAGACCGCAGCCCTCACCGATGTCGTCTATGCCGATCCCATCGGCGAGGCATCGCTGGCGATGCTGCTGGCGGCCATGGCCGGCCCGGACGATCCGATCGCGGCCGATCCCGAGAGCCTTTCGGTCTTCGCCCTGGCCGACCGCCTGGCGAACAGCGACATTCCCGTGCTTGTCAACGGGCCGACCGGCACCGGCAAGGAAGTGCTCAGCCGCTTCATCCATGCCCGCAGCCCGCGCCGCGACGGCCCCTTCATCGCCGTCAACTGCGCCGCCATGCCGGAAACCATGCTGGAGGCCATGCTGTTCGGCCACCAGAAGGGCGCCTTCACCGGCGCCACCCAGGCCAGCGAAGGCTTCATGCGCGCGGCCGACGGCGGCACGCTGCTGCTCGACGAGATCGCCGAACTGCCGCTGCCGCTCCAGGCCAAGCTGCTGCGCGCGCTGCAGGAGCAGGAAGTCGTGCCGATCGGCGCGACCCGGCCGATCAAGGTGGACTTGCGCGTGATCGCCTGCGCCAACCGCGACCTGCCCACCGAAGTCGCCGAGGGCCGTTTCCGCGCCGACCTCTACTACCGGCTCAACGTCTTCCCCCTCACCTTGCGGCCCTTGCGGGAGCGCCCGGATGACATCGCCCCGCTGGCCTTCGCCATGGCCCTGCGCCACGCCCCGGACCCGGCGCGCGTGCCCTGCCTGAACGATGCGGCGCTCGCCATGCTCAAGCTCCACTCCTGGCCCGGCAATGTCCGCGAACTGGAAAACGTCATCCGCCGCGCGATGCTCCTTGCCCACGGAAAGACCATGATCGCCCCCGAACACATCGCTTTCGACAGCCCCGCCCGGCTGCTGCCTTCCGCCATGCCCGCGCTGCATCATGGCGCCCTGCCCGGTGCCGAGCCCTTCGACATCGACGGCAACCGCAAGCTCGCCAGCATCGTCCAGAACTCCGAGGCCCGCGCCATCGTGGAAACGCTGGAAGCCTGCGGCGGCAACCGGGTACGCGCCGCCCGTGAACTCGGCATTTCCGAGCGGACCTTGCGCTACCGCCTCGCCTCGCTGCGCGAAGCCGGGATCGACCTTGGCCCCAACACCCCGCGCGGCGCGGTGGGAGGCCTGCGATGAGCACGGTCCCCGGGCTTTCCGGCGCTGCGCTGCCCGGCAGCGGGGGCGGCATCCAGCAGATCATGGCGATGCGCCAGCAGATCATCCAGCGCAGCGATCTGCTCCAGCAGATCCACGCCGCACAAGGCAGCGGAACGGCTAATGCCGTCGGCGGCCCGCACGTCCAACCCGCCGGACAGGGTTTCGCCGACACGCTCAAGTCCGCGCTGGACGGCGTCAACGCCGTGCAGGCCCGCGCCGAAGGCGTGACCGACGCTTACCAGAAAGGCGAAGTGACCGACGTGGCGAAAGTCATGCTCGCGCGGCAGGAAGCCGGCGTCGCCTTCGAGGCGACCATGCAGGTCCGCAACAAGCTGCTGTCCGCGTACCAGGACATCATGCGGATGGGAGTCTGATCCGAAATGGCCGACCTCGTTCCCGCCCCCGCGGCTTATGCCGGCACCGCACAGCTTCCCGCGACCGGCTCCCTCTTCGCGCCCTTCACCGATCGGTCCGGTGGATCGGTGCTGACCCGCCTCGGCACCTTCACCGCGCAGCCGGGCGTGAAGAAAATGCTGCCCGCCTTCATCGGCCTGGCCGCGATCGGCGGCGCCTTGCTGGCCTGGGCGACTCTCGCCCCCTCGCCGCAGCGCGTGCTCTATGCACAGCTGGACGATTCCGACCGGGCGGGCGTTGCCGCCGCGCTCGAACAGGCCGGGATCGGCTACCGCATCGACAACCAGACCGGCGCGCTCACCGTGGGCGAGGGCGATTTCTACAAGGCCCGCATGCTGGTCGCTTCGGACGGCGCCCTGGCCGCTCCCGAAAGCGGCGACCAGATGCTGGACAAACTGCCGATGGGCGCCAGTCGCACGCTGGAGGGCGAGCGCCTGCGCTCCGCCCGCGAGCACGACCTGCAACTGACCATCGGCGAGATCGACGGGGTGGAATCGGTCCGCGTCCATGTGGCGGCGGGTGAAAAGTCGGTCTTCGTGCGCGACAACGTGGCGCCGACCGCCTCGGTCATGGTGCGGCTCAAGGCGGGCCGCCAGCTTTCCGCAAGCCAGGTCTCCGCGATCGTGAACCTCGTCGCCAGTTCGGTGCCGGGGCTTTCGCCGGACGCGGTGAAAGTGGTGGACCAGCACGGACAGTTGCTCTCGCAGGGCGGCGGCGCGGAAGCGGACCGGATCGACCTGCAATCGCGGCTGGAATCGAAGATCCGCGAACAGGTCTCGGGCCTGCTGGCGCCGGTGCTCGGCCCTGACAACTTCACCACCGAGGCACAAGTCGCGCTCGACATGGACGACGTGACTTCCGCGCGCGAAAGCTACGACAAGGACGGCGCCGTGCGCAGCGAAACGCAGGAACAGTCGCAATCGACCGGCTCCGCCCCTGCCGCGGGCGTTCCCGGCGTGCTCTCCAACACCCCCCCGCCCGCCACGCAGGCGCGCCCCGGCCCGCCGCAGGGCACCCAGCCCAGCCCTACGGCCACCCCACCGACCAACGGCGAGACCTCGTCCAGCCGGACATACGAACTGGGGCGGCAGGTCTCGGTGGCCAATACCCGGCCGGGCGGCATCAAGCGCATCTCCGTGGCTGTGGCGATCAAGGCCGATGCCATGAAAGGCGCGCGGGCGCAGGACGTGCAGGATATCCAGTCGCTGGTCAGCGCCGCCGTCGGCGCCGACCCGCAGCGCGGCGACCAGGTGAAAGTGGTCATGCGCAAGTTCGAGCCGGTGGGCGAAAGCGCCACACCGTTCTACGAGGCGCCGTGGTTCGCGATGGTGGTGCGCAACGGCGCGGCCTTGCTGGCGGTGCTGATGGTCCTGCTGCTGGGCGTGCGCCCGCTGATCCGCGCCATGCGGGGCGACAAGCCGGTGCCGAAGAAGCGCAAGGGCCGCAAGAACAGCAGGCCTGGCGAAGACGGCGAGGCGGAGGACGGGCCCGACGCCCTCGGCCCCATCGCGGAACGCAGCCTCGAAGCGCTGGTACCGGCCGGCAGCCTGCCGCTCCGACCCGAGATTCCCGGCGCGGACGGCCTCGACATCGACTTGCGCCGCGCCGATCTGCTCTCCCGACAGGTCAATCTGGCCCAGCGCCTGGTCACCGAAAGGCCGGACAATGCCGTGGCCGCGCTCCGCCAGATGATCAACGAGCCCGCCTCGGAAACCACCTCCGACAAGGCACGGGCCAAGGCCGCCTGATGAGCGAGACCGCCCCCCTGCGCGCGCCTGACAGCGCAGCGATCATGATGATGCTGCTCGACGAGGACCAGACCAGCCGCATCCTTTCCGAACTCGAACCGGACGAACTTCGCCGCCTTGGCGAAAAGATGTGCGCGCTGGGGGAGATCGGCCCCGAGGTGATCGCCGAGGCCATCGCCGGCTTCGTCGCCAAGACCGAGGCGCTCGGTCTCGTCGCGCACGACCGGGTCGGCCAGGTGCGCGGCATGATCACGCGCGCGGTGGGCGAAGTGAAGGCGGACAACGTGATGCGCCGCATCCTGCCCGCCGCGCCTCTGCACTCCACGCTCGAACTGGCGCGCTGGCTGACCCCGGATTCGCTGGTGCCGCTGGTGCGCGGCGAACATCCGCAGGCGATCGCCGTGCTGCTGGTGCAGCTCGATCCCGAGGTGGCCGCTGCCGTGCTCCATGCGCTGCCCGCCCCGGAACAGCCAGAGATCGTCCACCGCATCGCCACCCTGGGACCGGTATCCCCGCAGGCGATCCTGATGCTGGAGGAGCTGCTGGCCCGCCGCATCGCCGAGTGCCACGGCCAGCGCCCGCTCGCCATCGGCGGCGCGCGCGAGGCGGCGGAAATCATCAACGGCGTCGGCAAAGTCGTCGAAAAGCGCGTGCTGGGCGAACTCACCCGCCGCGACAAGGTCCTCGCCCGCCGCATCGAGGAGGAGATGTTCAAGTTCGAGCACCTCTTCGTACTCGATGCCAAGTCGATGGGCACATTGCTGCGCGACGTCCCCAACGACACGCTGATCGACGCGCTCAAGGGCGTGAGCGAGGAGGAGCGCGAGCTTTTCTTCCGCGCCATGTCCAGCCGCGCCGCCGACGGCGTGAAGGACGAGATCGTCGCGCGCGGGCGCACCCGCCTGACCGATGTCGTCGCCGCGCAGAAGGAAGTCGTGGCCATAGCCCGCCGCCTGGCGGCTGACGGCGCCATCGCCTTCGGTTCGGGGGACGACGACTATGTCTGACCTCGGCTTCTTCGTCCGCCGCCCCGGCAAGCGGCTGATCGACGCGCTTGCGCAGCCGGCCGGCTTCCAGCCCGACTTGCGCTTCGGCGGCACCTTGCACCTCGGCCCTTCCGAGCCGGAGCCGCCGCCCACGGTGGTCCCGGTCGAGGCGGCGGATCCTGTCGGAGAGGCCTTCAGCCACGGCTTTGCCATGGGTCACGAGCAGGCCGCCCGGGAAGCGCAGCAGCGCACGGAGGCCGAAGATGCCGCGCGGGATGGCCTTTCGCTCGCCTTTGCGCGCCTGGACGAAGTGCTGGAGGAAGAACTCCGCCTGCGCCTGCGCGATACCGTGGCAGCGCTCTGCGAAGCGGCCGTCGCGCCCCTTGCGATCGAGCCGGAAGCGCTGCTGCGGCGCGTCGGCGTGGCAGTCTCGATGCTTTCCCGCGCCGAGGACGAGCGGCTGATCCGCCTCCACCCCGAAGATCTCAAACTGGTTTCGCCGCGGCTTTCCGCCGAGTGGCAGGTCCAGCCCGACACCTCGCTCGAACGCGGTACTGTCCGCATCGAGACGGCGACCGGCGGGGTCGAGGACGGTCCCGCCAACTGGCGCCGCGCGATTGCCGAGGCCTTGCACCGCTGCTGAAAGGGTCCGCCGGCCGATGCTGAAGCTCTGGGAACCGATCCTTGCCGATCTTGCCGCCGGGCCGCTCGATCTCGGCCCGCGCCGCTTCGGGCTGGTGGCCGCCTGCGACGGCGGGCTGCTGGAAGTCAGCGGGCTTTCCGTGCCGGTCGGCGCGATGTGCCGCGTGTCGCACGCACCGGGCCAGTCGCTGGCGGCCGAAGTGATCGGCTTCCGCAACGGCAGGACGATGATGATGCTTCTGGGCGACATGATCCTGCTGCGCCCCGGCGCGCGGGTCTGGGCGGAAGGACGGCCCGGCCTGCTCCCGGTCGGAGAGGCCTTCCTCGGCCGCGCCGTCGATGGCGAGGGTCTGCCGATCGATGGGGGCTTCGCGATTCACAGCCGCATGGAATGGCCCTCGGGCGGGGTGCGGACATCCGCGCTCGATCGCAGCCCGGTGCGCCTGCCCTTCGACACCGGCGTGCGCGCCCTCAATGCCCTCACCACCTTCGGCGTCGGCCAGCGCATCGGCGTGATGGCCGGATCGGGCGTCGGCAAATCCGTGCTGATCGACATGATCGCGCGCGGCGCCTCGGCCGATATCGTCATCGTCGGCCTGATCGGCGAGCGCGCGCGCGAAGTGTCGGACTTCGTGGAGCGGCACATGAGCGCCGCGAAGAAGGACAAGACGGTGGTGGTGGCCGTGCCCGCCGATCACGCGCCCAATCTTCGCCTGCGCGGGGCCATGCTCGCCACGTCGATGGCCGAGCACTTCCGTGCGCGCGGCCGCCGCGTGCTGCTCATCATGGACAGCCTCACCCGCGTCGCCCATGCCGCGCGCGAGATCGGCCTCCTGCTTGGCGAGCCCGGAGCGGCGCGCGGATACCCGCCCTCCGCCCTCGCCACGATCACCAAGCTGGTGGAGCGGGCGGGCAATTCGGCAGCTTCGGGCGGATCGGTCACGGGGCTCTACACCGTGCTCGCCGATGGCGACAACCAGGACGACCCGGTGGTCGACACCGCCCGCTCGATCCTTGATGGGCACATCGTCCTCTCGCGCGATCTGGCGCAGCGCGGGCAATATCCCGCGGTGGACATCGCCGCCTCGCTCAGCCGGGTCATGAACGACATCGTGCCGCCCGAACACCAGCAGCTTGCCCGCCAGTTCCGCGCACTGACCGCGAGCTACGAGGCCAATCGCGACCTCGTGCTGATGGGAGCCTACCGCGCGGGCGCCGACCCGCAGCTCGATCGCGCCATCGCCATGCACGAGCGGCTGGCCGCCTTCCTCGGCCAGCCCCAGGGCGACATCGTCGACCTGGGGCGCAGCGCCGCGCAGCTCGCGGCCCTGCTGGGAGGCTGACCGTGAAGGAAGAACGCAAGCGCCTCGTCCGAATGCGCCGCCTCGAAAAGATCCGCGCCATTGCCAAGCAGACCGCCGCCATCGAAGCGGCGCAGGCCGAAAGCACCCTTTCGAAACTGCGCGACTTGTCCGAGCGTACCCGCCGCATGGCGGACGACTACGGCGGCCGCCGTGAAATGACCGATGGGGCGGCGCTGCACCAGGTCGGGCGCTTCGTCGGCGGGCTTCAGGCCATCCGCCGCACGACCGAGGGCGACGCCTTGCGGGCGCAGTCGATCGCCGATGCCAAGCAGTTGCTCCTGGCCGAAGCCGAGCGCCGCCGCGCCGCCATCGAGGACCGCGCAGCCCATCAGGAACGAACCATCGCCAAGGCCGGCGAAACCCCGGTCCTGGGCGGCCGCAAGCCATCTGGCACGGCTCTTGAATAGCAATTCCCGCCATCTTTTCGAACGCTCGATACGAGGAACCTGCAAGGCATGATCCAGTTTTCCGGCCCGGTATCTGGCCCGGCACCAGTCGGCGCCCCGGCATCGGCACCGACAGTCGCCCCGGCCCTATCCGGAAGCGCGCCGAGTTCCGCCAAGGCCGCTGAAACGGGGGGCTTCGCCGCCCTGCTCGGCGCGGCGGGCAGCCTCGTGGCTGCGGTGGAACCGGCGTCGGGGATGGTTGCCAGCATCGCGGCCGGGGTCGAAGCGGCCGTGAAGCGGGTGGCCGGGACCGTCCTGCCGGGCGGCAATGTCGGCAAACCGGGCGGCAAGATCCTGCCGGACGGCGAAGCAGAGCCCCCTGCCACCGAACCCGGCGCAAAGGATGGCACCACCGCCGAAAGCGAGGATCGGGCCGCGCCGCCGTTGCTCCCCGCAACCCTCACCGAACTGACCGCAGCGCTTGTCGCGCCGCCGATGCCGCCGACGACGGTTCCGGCTTCGACTGCCGCTGGCTCCGCCACCGCCGCACCGCGCGGCGAGGCGACGATCATCGCGGCAAGGCTTCCGCAGCCCCGCATGCCCTTGCCCTCGGCTGTCGCCCCGGCTTCCTCCCCGGCCGCCGCAACGCCGCCTGCCGCCCTCGATACCGCCAGCATTGCCCTGGCGCCGATCACCATCGTCGCAGCGGAAGTGCTGGAGGTCGTTCCGGGGCAGAGACCCGTGACAACGAGCCCGACACCGTCCGCTCACGCTCAACCCCTGGCCGTCTCCGCAAGCCGGGAAGCGCAGCCCCCCGGAACGCCGCCACTCCCGCCTTTCACCGGAATGGCAGGCGCCCCCTCGCGCGGCACCGAGACACCGGTGTTGCCGGCGGTATCGACCGAGATCGCATCCGGTCCGAGCGATTCCGCGCCGGAAGCCCCCCGCCCTGCGCTAGCTGCAGCGGTGCAGGATGCCGCGTTCCCATCGTCGCAAATGCCTGCCCCCGTCCTGCAATCGCCCCTTGTCCCCGCCCCGATCGACAGCCCAGGTCCGTCGCGACCCACGGAAGCGCCTCAGGACTTTGCCACGCTCGTCGGCCGCCTGTCCGAAGCGCGCGAGGCGGCCAGCCCGCATCTCGTCCGCACCGCTCTCAACCATGCGCAGTTCGGGCCGGTCTCGCTGGAGTTCCGCCACGAGGACAGAGGGCTCTCCGTGACCATGGCCAGCGCTTCGCCCGGCTTCAACGGCTCGGTTCAGGCCGCCCTGGCCGCCTCGCTTGCCGGCCCCCTTGCCGGTGGCGCGCAGAACGGAGCGGCCGGAGACCCGCCGCGCGATAGCGGCCAACCGGCCGGGCAACACCAGCCCGCAACTTCGGGCAATGCCGCCAGTGGCGGCGGCGCCGATCCGCGTCAGCAGGCGTCCGGCGCCGATCGCGGCGGTGCAGGGGAGCGTCAGGGCGCGAGCGGCCAGCAGGGTTCCTCGCGCGAACGGCAGGCACACCACCATCGATCGTCCCGGCCCGAGCCGCGCGATGGCGACCGCAGCGGCATCTATGCCTGATCCGGCACCAAGGGGGGATTGCGTACAGTGAGCGAAAAGGCAGCGCAGGACGGCACCGCCGAGGCGAGCGGCAAGGCAGGAACCAGGCGCAGGGGCAAGTTGACTCTCGTGCTCATCGCCGCGGCCATGCTGGTGGTGGGCGGCGGCGGCGTGGCGGCGCTCATGATGAGCGGGATGATCGGGGGCCATGCCTCCAGCCGCGAGGACAACCAGCCCAAGCTGGTCCGCAAGGGCGAGGACGATCCCTATATGCCCAAGGCCGAGGGTGAAGAGGGCGCTGCGCCGCCCGAGGTCGAAGGCGACGGCGGCGATCCCTATCGCACTGCCTACTTCACCTTCAGCGAGGATTTCACCTCCAACCTCAAGGACTCGGACGCCCTCGTCCAGCTGAGCCTGGCCTGCTCCACGCGGCGGGATGGCCGAGTGGTGATCTGGCTGAAGAAGCACGAACTGGCGATCCGCTCCGCCCTGCTCGAAATCCTGGCCGATACGCCCGAGAACGACGTCTACACGATGCCGGGCAAGGACCGGCTGGAGAAACGGCTGACCGCCGCGATCAACAACGTGTTGATCCGCAAGGAAGGGTTCGGCGGCGTCGACGGCGTCTACTTCCGCACTTTCATCATCCAGTGAGACATCATTCAGGAAGGCAGCGGTAATGGCGGCTCCAGACTCGTCCCGCGGGCATGCAGCCCGCTCCCCGGCCCGTCCCTCGGCCCGTCCCCCGGCACATCACTGCAGCGAACTGCTGGGAACGGGCCCCTCGACCGCGGATCTGGTTCCGGCGTTCTCCCTGATCGGGGAAAGGCTGACGCGTGCGCTTGCCGTGGGCCTTGCCCGGCTGTCGGGCGGCGAGGCGCCGCTGGTGCGCGCCGCCATGCCGGTGGCTGCCACGCTGGCGACGGTCGAGGCCGGGATCGCGGGGCTGGCGGCGCATACGCTGATGGGCATGGGCGTCTCCGGCCTGCCGCTCCTGGCGATCTTCGAGGCCGCGCCGGTCTTCCGGCTGGTGGACCGAGCCTTCGGCGGCCCCGGTGAAGTGCCCGATCCCCTGCCCGAAAGCTTCCCGCTTTCCGCCGAACTCCTGCTCGCCCACATCGAGACTTGCGTGGCCGAAGCGCTCAGTTTCGCGCTCGACGGCCAAGGCGGCGAAGAGCACCGCGTCCGCCCGCTGCGCCGCGATGTCAGCCTGCGCCAGCTCGACCCTTTCCCCGCCCACGCCGACCTGCTGACACTGTCGCTGGACATCGAGGAGCCGGGCCTGTCGGCCTGGTCGCTCACTCTCGCTCTGCCGACCACCACGCTGGCCGCCGCCACCACGACGCCCCGCCACGGACCCCCGCGGCGGCGGCGCTTCGTGCATCCCGAACCGGCCGACGAGCCCTTCGCCTCCATGCCGCTCGAAGTGACGGCCGTGCTTGTCGACATGCGGCTCGGCATGGCGCGCCTGTCCAACTTGCGCCCGGGCGAGATCCTGCCGGTGGCGGTGGCGCGCAGCGTTCCGCTCCAGATCGGTGGCCGCACGCTGGCCAGCGGCACGATCGGGGAAATCGACGACCGGGTCGCGGTCCAGGTCACGCACGCGTTCTGACGCCTTCACCCCGCATTCCAGACAACAGGGACAACGACCGACGATGAGCATCCATCCCCGCGGCCTCGATTTTCTTCGCGACGTCGACGTGCGCCTGACCGTGGAACTGGGCCGGACCCAGATGAAGCTGAAGGACGTGCTCTCGCTCGGCCCCGAAAGCCTGGTCGTGCTGGACCGGCTGACCGACGAGCTGCTCGACGTGCTGGTCAACGGCAAGCCGATCGCGCGCGGCGAAGTGGTGTCTCACAACGGCCGCTTCGGCCTGAGGATCGTGGAGATCGCGGGGCTGGAGGGCGCCGAGGGCGGGTCGGCGGAAGATGCCCTGTCCCCGGCCCTGCCCGACGGCGAGGAAGGCGCGGCCTGATGCTCTGGTATCTGGCCAAGCTGGTCGTCCTGCTGCCGCTCATCGGGCTGCTGGCCTGGGGCTGCCTGATCCTGGCCCGCAAGATGCAGGAGCGGGCGGGGCTGAACGCCGGCAGCCGGTCCTTGCGGATCGTGGAGACGCTGATGCTCTCGCCCACCCAGCGGCTGGCGGTGATCGCCTTCCACGACCGGGAAATCCTGGTGGCAGCCACACGCCACGGCCTCACGCGCCTGGCGGAAGCCCCCGCGCGTCCGGATTTCGACGCCATCGTTGCCGCCGGGACCGCGGAGCCATGAAGCGCCTGCTCGCCACCTGCCTGTTCGCGGCTCTTTTCGTGCCGCTCGCCGCCCATGCGCAGGAGGCGATACCCGGCGCACTGGACCGCGCTTTGGGTTCCTTGGGAGGCAGTGGAGCGGGCGGCGCCGGAAGTTCGGGGGGACTGAGCATGTCCCTGCAGCTCCTGCTGGTCATGGGGCTGCTGACGATCCTGCCCAGCCTGATCCTGATGATGACCAGCTTCACCCGCATCCTGGTGGTGCTGGCCATCCTGCGGCAGGCGCTGGGTTTGCAGCAGTCTCCGCCCAACCAGGTGCTGATCGGACTGGCCCTGTTTCTCTCGCTCTTCGTCATGGCGCCCACGCTTGAAAGGGTGAACGCCGATGCCGTTGCGCCTTACGCCGCCGGCCGGATCAATGCCGAACAGGGAATCGCGGCGGGGGGACGCGCCTTCCATGCCTTCATGATCCGCCAGACCCGCGAGCGGGACCTCATGATGTTCGCCGACATGGCCGCCCGGAACGGCAACGGACCGGCCCGCTTCGGCAGGAGCGAAGACGTGCCCTTCTCGATCCTGCTTCCCGCCTTCGTCACCAGCGAACTCAAGACGGCCTTCCAGATCGGCTTCATGCTGTTCCTGCCGTTCCTGGTGATCGACCTGGTGGTGTCTTCGGTGCTGATGAGCCTGGGCATGATGATGATGAGCCCCATGGTGGTCTCCCTGCCGTTCAAGCTGCTGCTCTTCGTGATGATCGACGGCTGGGCCCTGCTGATGGGTTCGCTGGCGGCGAGCTTCGGCTAGGCGATGGAAGACATCACCGCCCTGCTCTCGCTGGCCGACCGCATGCTCTGGGTGACGGCACTCGTCGCCGCGCCGGTCCTGCTGGCGTCCTTGGCGGTGGGGCTGGCGGTGGGCGTGGTCCAGGCCGCGACTTCGGTGAACGAGCAGACGCTGACGTTCGTGCCGAAACTGGCCGTCACCGCCGTGGTGCTGGTGGTTTTCGGCGGTTCGATGATGACCCTCGTCGGCGAGTTCGCACAGGAAGTCTTCGCGCAGATCGCCCGCACCGGACTGGCCGAGCAGGCCGCGCCGTGATCCAGCTGGACTTCGGGTTCGGGCCGCTGGAGACCGAATTCTGGCGGCTGGTCTTCGTGATGACGCGCATCGGGGCGGCCCTGGTCGCGGCCCCGCTCTTCGGCATCGCCGGCGTACCGCCGCAAGTCCGCGTGATCGGCGCGGGATCGCTGGCCGTGCTGGTCTGCGCCTGGACGAACGTCGCCGCACCGGCCGCGCTGTTCTCCGCCGCCGGGGTGCTTTGCGTCCTCGGCGAAGTGCTTGTCGGCCTGGCGCTGGGCTTCGTGCTCCAGCTTTCCTTCGCCGCGCCGATCCTGGCGGCAGAGCTGATCGGCGGCGCGATGGGCATGAACGTCGCCACCGCGGTAGACCCCAATTCCGGCGCGCAGTCTCCCGCACTCGGGCAGTATTTCGCGGTGGTGCTCTCGCTGGTCTTCCTGGCGCTGGGCGCCCATCTGCAATGGTTCGCACTGATCGTCGACAGCTACCGTGCCTTTCCGCCGGGTCACACCTGGCTCGGGGCCGAGCGCCTCGCCGCGATTGCCGGGTTCGCGGGCCGCATGTTCGCCACGGGCGTGACCATCGCGCTGCCCGCCTGCCTGATCCTGCTGGTCGTGCAGATCGTCACCGGTGTGCTCGGCCGCTCGGCGCCTTCGCTCAACTTGTTCTCGCTGGGGCTTCCGGCAGGCGTGCTTGGCGGTATCGCCGCGTTGCTGGTGGGCGCCCCGGTGCTGACCGACCTCGTGGTGCGTCTTTCGGCCGACGCCGTCGAACAGACGGCCGAACTCCTGCAATCCGGCGGTGGCAACGCGCCATGAGCGAACAGGAAGGCGAAAAGAGCTTCGCGCCTTCCGAGAAGCGCAAGCGCGAGGCGGCAAAACGCGGCGACGTGATCCGCTCGCGTGAACTGGCGACGGCAGCCTCGGTGGCGATCGGCGCCGCATGGCTGTCGCTGGCGGGTCCCTGGGTGCTGAACATGCTGGCGGAAGTGCTGCGCGCCGGCTTCACCTGGGACAAGTCCGCGCTGGACGACTTCACCCCCGGCCGCCTGCTGATGGGTGCGCTCCTGGCCGGGCTTCCGCCGATCCTGGTGCTCGGCCTGGCGGTCGTCCTCGCCTCGCTGGTCTCTCAGCTCGGGTTCGGCGAAGGGCGCTGGCTCGGGGGCAACCTGGCGCCGAAGGGCTCGCGGATCAACCCGATGTCCGGCCTCAAGCGCATGTTCGGCCTGACCGGCCTGATCGAGATGGCGAAAGGCATCGCCAAGGTCGCTCTGCTCGGAACGATCGCCTGGACCTGGGCCGAAGGGCGGCTGGAGGCTTTCGCGCGGCTCGGTCGGGGCAACCTTTTCGCAGAGCTGGCCTATGCCTGGGACGCACTGGTCCAGCTTCTCTTCTGGCTCTCCGCCGGGCTGTTCGTGATCGCCCTCGTCGACCTGCCGGTGCAGCTCGTGCGCCGGATGATGCGCCTGCGGATGACCCTCCAGGACGTGCGAGACGAGCAGAAGGAAAGCGAAGGCTCGCCCGAAAAGAAGGCGGCCATAAAGGAGCGGCAACGCAAGATCGCCATGGGCGGGCTGGTCCCGGCGATGAAGGATGCGCAGTTCATCATCATCAACCCGGCGCATTTCGCCGTCGCCCTTGCCTACGACCCCGCCATGGCGCCTGCCCCGCTGGTCATCGCCAAGGGCCGCGGCGATCGGGCGCAGGCGATGCGGCAGATGGCGCCGGAGTTCTCCCTGCCGGTGCTCTCCTACCCCGCACTCGCCCGCTCGGTCTATTTCACCACGCGCGAAAGGCAGATGATCCGCGAAGACCACTATGTGGCGATTGCCGCGATCCTCGCCTTCGTGCTGGCCCTTCGGCGCGGGGAGCATCGCCACCCGCCGCAAGTCTCCGTGCCTGTCACCGTCCGCTTCGATGCCGAAGGGCATCCCGATCCCCGCCAAGGCTGAGAAATTCTCCCGAGCCGCCCTTAACGAATGCCTACCCCTGCCGTTCTCCGACCCATGGCTACCACCACAGCATCGACCGCCGCGACTTCGTCGCTGACCAGTTCCTCGCTGGTGACCGCGCTTGGCGGCGGCAGCGGCGTGGACATGGCAGCCCTGGCCAACAATCTGGCCAATGCCCAGTTCGCCAGCCGGAACGACCGCCTGACAGCCCGCTCGGACAAGCTGGGCACCCAGATTTCCACGGCCTCCAGCATCAAGTCCATGCTGCTTTCGCTCGATACCTCGTTAGGGACGCTGGTGCGCTCGGGAGACCTGGCGCGCACGCCCAGCCTTGCCAATGCCGCGGTCGGCGCGGCCAGCCTCACCGGCACCTCGACGCCCAAAGGCACCTATTCGCTGGAAGTCACCCAACTCGCCCGGGGCCAGCAACTGGCGAGCAAGGCCTATCCAGCCGCCACGGACAAAGTCGGTGCGGGCACGCTCACCTTGCGCTTCGGCACCGTCTCCGGCAGCGCGTTTACTGCGGATAGCAGCCATGCGGCGGTCGATGTGACGATCGCGGCGGGCGCCTCGCTTGCCGACGTGGCCAAGGCCATCAACGCCGCGAACGCCGGCGTCAGCGCCTATGTCGCCCAGACCGTGGACGGCGCGCAACTCGTGCTGAAGGGACAGGAAGGCGCCGCCAACGGCTTCATGCTGGAAGCGAGCGAGGACCCCGCCAATCCCGGCCTCTCGAAGCTGGCCTGGAGCCCCGCCACCGGCTCCGCTCCGGGCCAGGCCCAGCTTCTCGCTGCCGCGCAGGATGCTGCCTTCAAGGTCGACGGCCTGGCGATGACGGCCAGATCCAACACCGTCAGCGACGCCATTCCGGGCGTGAAGCTCCTGCTTGCCGCCACCAATATCGGCGCGCCTACCACGGTGAGCTTCGCCAATCCCGCCACCTCGATCGCGGGCGCCATGCAGGACTTCACCGACGCGCTGAACGAGGTGATGTCCGCGCTCAATACGGCCACCGCGATCGGCGGCGATCTCGCCAACGACGGCGGCGCGCGGGCCCTGAAGCGCGCGCTTTCGGGCCTGGCCGGATCGACCATCATGCCGAATGCCACCGGCACGGCGAAGACCCTGGCCGACATCGGCCTCAAGACCCAGCGCGACGGCACTTTCGCGCTCGATACCGATCGGCTGAACACGGCCATCGCCGCCGATCCCGAAGGCGTGACGGCCATGTTCACCAACGGCCTCCACGGCGTCTACGCCAGCTATGACAAGATCTATCGCGCCGCGACATCCAGCACCGAGACCAGCTCTCTGGGCGGCTCGATCTCGCGCTACACCAAGTTGCTCGCGCAGATTTCCGATGACCGGAGCAGTCTGGCGGAACAGCAGGAGAAGCTCCGCGCCCGCCTCTCCTCGCAGTTCTCCGTGTCGGAAGCGCGGATCGGCGTGTCGAAATCGACATTGACGATGCTGCAGAACCAGATCGCCCAGTGGAACAAGAGCAGTTGAGATGCGGCGCCAGCTTTCCCCGGTCGAAGCCTATCGCCGGGTAGACTTCGATGCGCGCGTCAGCGGGGCCGGGCCGGCGGAACTGGTCCACTTGTGCTACGAACACCTCGTGGCGGCGCTGGGCACCGCCATCCATGCCGACCGCAACGGCGACAACGGGCTCAAGAGCCGCTCGCTGACGCGCGCGCTCACGGCGATCACCGCCCTGCATCTCGGCGTCTCGGGCGAGAGCGAGGTGGCCGCGGCGCTCAACCAGCTTTACGACGCCGCGCGCCGCACCGTGCTGGACAGCGCCATCGCTTTCGACGCCCGCAGCCTTGCGGCCCTGCGCGCCGACTTCGCCGAGATCGGACAGGCCCTGCTCGCCCAACGCTGACGGTTCACGGCGCGGGAAATGTTGCCGTTTCGGTTGCCGAAACCCGCCGTGCCCCGCGCGTCTCGATACCGGGAGGCGGGTCATAGGTCGATTTTGGAGCAGGTCCGGCGCGCATGAAAGCGATCATGCGATATCCCCCTAGGCACAAGCCGGAAAGGGAGAATACGCATGGAGCGGATTTCCAATCTCATCCTGATCGACAACGATCTGCGAAGACGCGCCGCCATCAGTCATGCCCTCTCAACCGGGCAGATACATGTCGAACCCTTCGAGAATATTTCCGAGATCGCCAGCGCCTGGCCCCGCTCCGGGGTCATCCTCATCCACGACGAGCCCGGCGTGATCGACGACCTGATCGACAACATGGCCCGTCATGGCGAGTGGTTCCCGATCATCGCCTTCAGCGAACATCCCCACGCCAACCGCATCGTCCAGGCCGTTCTCGACGGCGCGATCGACTATATCGCCTGGCCCATCGCCGCGGAGGAACTCAACGCCACGCTGGCGCGCGCGATCGACCGCGCCGAGCATGTCGGCAATGCCAAGCTGCGCGAAGTCATGGCCCGCGCCCGGATCGATCGCCTGACCCGGCGGGAGCGCGAAGTGCTGGGCGGCGTCGCCAGCGGCCTTTCGAACCGGCTGATCGGCGAACGGCTCTCGATCAGCCCGCGCACGGTGGAAATCCACCGCGCCAACATGCTGAACAAGCTGGGCGCCAACCACACGTCCGACGCGATCCGCATCGCCATAGAGGCTTCGCTGGTGAACTGACGGGCAAGCGGACACGGACATGACCCTAAGGGCCGCCCTACCAATGCTTAAGCGATCCCGTGCAACAACGCTCGCGCCGTCACGCCACTCCAACAGCGCCGGCCCCGCGCGCTTCGGCAAACCTGGCCGTATTCCCCTCCCGGCCCGAAGCGTTCGCGGGAACGCGAATGAACCCGAACTGGCGGCGCCTCCGCTCGACGTGCGACCGTGCGGAGCGCCGCCCCGTTCGCACATCTGCGCCGCTTGTTCCGGAAAAATCGGCCCTTGGCCCGGCCTAGTGGAGGCGTACCCCCGAAGGCAGCGTCACGGGTGCCGCTTCCGTGTCGCGGCGCTCCATTCCGGTCAGCAGCTTGGAGACATAGGCCGCCAGAAGCGCCAGCGACAGCGTCGCCGCCTCGCAGATCATCTCTTCGGAGCCATCCGCCATCACCAGGGTAGCGAGGCAGGTTCCGTTCAGCCCGCGCGAAAGCATGAAAGTATCGTTAGGACCGATCAGCGCCAGGACTGCACTCTCGGTGGCGCCGCAAGCCAACATGGCCTCGATCGCGGCAGGGTCCAGCTTGTGCGCCGACTTCGGCTCGGGCTTCTGGCCAGCGCCAAGCCGTTTCTCCCCTCGCGCAGGATCGTGGAGGAACAGCAACAGACCCTCGCGAATACGGTCGTGTTCCTCGGAGGGCGCACTGCCCGCACAATCGTGCAGGAAGTCGCGCAGGCGCGCGATCCACACTTCCGTACTGCATACGTGCTGGGTCAAAGGACTCGCCACCGTGTTGTTGCTTGGTACGCCAAAGTCCCCAACCGGCGCGGACTGTCAATCCGCGCGCCGGGTCGGATCAAGGGCGCGTGCCATCCTGCTACAGGGGCAGGGCCATTCCTGAAACGCTAATCGCGGTTAAATCTTCTGCACGTGCGACCAGCAGATTCAAGGGCTTGCTTTCGGAAGCCTGCCCAAGAGCAATCGAGTCAGGTGCCCCGGGCGATGGCATCAAGGCGTTCTACGACCCATTTCGGCTCGGTCAGCATGAGGTCATGCCCGGTGTCGATATCCCACACGCGCCCGTGAGACCGCGCATCGATCAGCCTCATGTCGCGGCCGGGAATGGTCGATGTGCAGATCAGGTGGCTTTCCGGGATCGCCCGCATGGCCGCCTCGTTGCGGAAGACGATCTTCTGCTCGAAGCACTTCCAGGGCTGCGCCGTCAGCCTGGCATCGGTCCAGGCGCCGAGTTCGGGATCGGTCACCCCGAAGAACGCCGCGAAGCCCGGCATCGGCGCCATGACCATCGGCACGCCGCCCACGTCGTGCAGACCCTGCCGGGCCATGTGGATCTGCTCATGGGCATGTTCGTAAAGCGATTCGCCGTCGCGCGGATAAGCGGCATCGAGATAGACCCGGTGCCCGACCCGCTCCGGCTTGCGGTCCGCTGCCCCGGTAATGACCATGCCGCCATAACTGTGCCCCACGAGAATGGCCTGCGTCAGATCCTCGAACTCCAGCAAGCCGGCCACGTCATCGATGTGGGTGTCCAGGTCGATCGCCTGGCTGAGAACATGCGCACGATCCGCCAGACCGCTCAAGGAAGGCGCATGCACCTCATGCCCCATGGCCCGCAGCCGCTGGGCGACCAGCTTGTAACACCACCCACCATGGCCGCCGCCATGAACCAGCACGAATGTGGCCATCGTTCCCCTCCACCCTTCTTTTCACAGCAAGAGAAGCGCCGAGGCGCGTCCGCGGTCAATCGCAGCGCGTTCGCAGGAGCGATGCCTGACAGCGCCCCGAAAAGACTTCCGGATCTGGCGGATCTCGCAAAGAGCCGCAG
The DNA here is from genome assembly GCF_056857015.1 of Novosphingobium sp. BL-S-34. Taxonomy (NCBI): domain Bacteria; kingdom Pseudomonadati; phylum Pseudomonadota; class Alphaproteobacteria; order Sphingomonadales; family Sphingomonadaceae; genus Novosphingobium; species Novosphingobium sp. BL-S-34. The sequence continues at coordinate 2,464,954 of NZ_CM166472.1, read as the reverse complement.
CGCTGTTCAGGTTAAATCTCTGAAATCAGGCCTTACTATTTGGCAGGAAAGGCGAACAAAGTTAAGCAATGCGGTGCCGTGCCCGTTCCACAAGAATGGCTTGGACACGGCGGTCCGGACACCGCGATGATCTTCGCCCGGCGGGACTGACGCCGCGCAAGGAATTCGAGTGCCGAAGCGGGGCATGACCTCGCGGGGAGGGGGAGGATCGACGTGCGACGCGCTCTGGCCTGTCTTGCCGCTGCGGGGCTCGCATGTGCGGCACTGTTCGCCCATTCGCACGCACAGACGCCCGAGCCTGCCGCCGCCGCGATTACCTCGGGCGAAGACATCGTCGTGATTGGCCGGAAGATACGCCGCGTAAAGTTGAACTACGCGCTATGGGGCGCGCACATGAAGCGCTGCGATGTCATGATTTCCAGCGGCGATGCCGACATCGATCGCTTCGTCTGCACCGTGCTCAATGCCTGCATCAAGGACGGCTTCCGTGACGCGGTGCCGGCCAAGGCCTGCCTGGGCGAGCGGATCGCCTCGGTCGCCTATCGGCCGCCGCGCTGGGATCCTGCCGAGAGCGAGCCGGCCGATCTCGCCGCGACCGTTCCGCGCCTGCCGCCATCGACGCCGACCGCCGTGCCCAGCGAAGCGCCGGCTGCGGAAATCGTCGTCATCGGCGGGCGGCCGCAAGTCACGCCGGGCTTGTGGCAGATCAAGGAGTCCGCGACATTCAACGAAAAGCCCACAAGGGAATTTCAGCTGAGGCCTGGAAAGACCTACACCGTCTGCATTGCTGCGGGCGAGCATGACGATGCGCTGGAGCGACTTCTGGCCGCCGCCACCGGCCTTGCCGAAGAGGGATTGTGCACGCGTTCGACCGTGAAGATCAAAAGCGGCAAAGTGACCGGCGGCAAGACTTGCGCGGCCGGCATGTACTCCCTGAGCTACGACGTGCACGGCAAGGTAGGCGCCGATACGATGGACACGGCCGTCTCGATCTTGGGCGAGGGTTCGAATTTCAAGCAACGGTATCGCAGGCGGGTGACGGGGGCGCGGATCGGCGATTGCCCCGCCTGAATGGCCTCAGGCCGAACGCGCTTTTGCCCAGCTCGCGAACCACGGCACCATGCGCGCGATCGCCTCTTGCACCAGGGCGGTCGAGACCGCGAAGCTGAAGCGGATGAAGCGGTGCCCGTCGACCGGGTCGAAGTCGATCCCCGGAGCCGTGGCGACTCCGGTGTCGCGCAGCAATTGCTGGCAGAAGGCCAGGCTGTCCTCGGTCAGATGGCCGATGTCGGCGTAGATGTAGAACGCACCGTCGGGCGGGGCGATCCGGTCGAGGCCGAGGCTGGGCAGCGCGGCCAGCAGCAGTTCGCGATTGCGGGCATAGCCCTCGACATGGCCTTCCAGTTCGGCGGTTTCGTCCATGGCGATCAGGCCCGCGTGCTGGGCCAGGACCGAGGGCGTGAGGAACAGGTTGTTCATCCGCGCGCGCGCCGGGGCGACGACTTCGGGCGGCACCACCAGCCAGCCAAGGCGCCAGCCCGCCATCGAGTAATACTTGGAGAAACTGTTCACCACCACCGCTTCCGGCAGATGCTGCAGCGTCGACTGCGCCGGCGCGCCATAGGCCAGGCCATGGTAGATTTCATCGGAGACGACGCGGATGTTCTTACGGCGGCAGACCTCCGCGATGGCCGCGAGTTCCTCGGGCGCGATCACGGTTCCCGTGGGGTTGGCCGGGCTGGCCAGGATCAGCCCGTCCGGCGCGGGATCCAGCGCATCCAGCGCCGCGGCCGTCACTTGATAGCGCTCGGCCGGACCGCAGGCCATCTCCACCGGTTCGAGGTAAAGCGTCTTCAGCGTATTGCGGTAGGCAACATAGCCGGGCCGGGCCAGGGCGACCCGCGCGCCGGGCACGAAGAGACTGGAAAGCGCCAGCACGAATGCGGGCGAGGCGCCGCAAGTCAGGATCACCTGCTCGCGGTCGATCCCGACGTCATAAGCCTCGCGGTAGTGCCGGGCGATGCGCTCCAGCAGAGCCGTGCTTTCCCAATAGCCGCCGGGGTCGCTGTCCAGCACGCGGTGGGCTGCGGCAATGGCGGCCGCCGGCGCTCCGGTGGAAGGCTGGCCATATTCCATGTGGATCACGTCCCGCCCTTCGCCCGCCAGTTCGTAAGCGAGGCGACCGATGGCCATGGCGTGGAAAGGGTCTACCCGGGCGATCTCTGAAACGGTCATGGCCGCGTTGCTAGGCGGCTTGCCATCGGCAGGCAATCCTGTTGCCGGCTGGCGTGACGGCCGGGACGAAAACGGAGCGTGATCTGCCTCACGGCGCGGCTGGCGAGAAGCTGTCATAACCATCTTGTTCGAATCGGAAGTGGCAACGCATCTGGCCCGGACACTGCCGCGAACCGGCCGACCCGTGATGCGACCCCACGGCAAGGCTCTACCGGCAGGCAAATTTCATAACTCGGCGGCAGCCTGACCACTATCGGCTGAATTCAGCCCATGGCGGCTGCCGCCGGCTTTGTACGGTTTCCAATCCGGCCCCGACCGGATCGCGGCGCCGGCCCACATTCGCCCAGAGCGATAATCCCGGGGGGGAAGTTATCGCAAGGGGGTGACCTCCTCGCCGAGGTCTGGCGGATCGAGTGGCCGGCGCCGCGCCTCTGGGGCGCCCCGTTTTCGCACTCAGCCCGGATTGGCGCTGGCGATGCCGGGGCGCTCTGCCCCCATGCCCGAAAAGCCGATGCAATATCCGCCGTCCACCGGCAGAACCACACCGGTCACGTAAGCCGATTCGTCGCTGGCGAGGTAGAGCGCGGCTTGGGCGATGTCCTTCGCCAGGCCCCAGCGCCCCATCGGAATGCCCGCGAGCACCGGAAACTCGGCCGGCGGCTCGGCATGGGTGCGCGATGCCTGCACCAGCCCGGTCCACATCGTGCCCGGCGCTATGGCGTTTATCCGGATGCCCTGGTCCGAATAATCCAGCGCCGCTGTTTTCGTGAGCTGGTTCACGCCTGCCTTGGCCGCGCCGTAGACCGAATGATGCTTCCAGCCGACCACGCCCGAGGCCGATGTCGTATTCACGATCGCCCCGCCGCCTGTCTTGAGCATGGACGTGATCCCGTACTTCATGCCCAGAAACGCGCCGCGCAAGTTGGTGGCGTGGACCCGGTCCCAGGTCTCCAGCGACTGGGTGTGCAGCGGCGCCATCGGCCCGCCGAATCCGGCATTGTTGCAGAGCACGTCGAGCCGCCCGAAGCGGTCCTCGGCCGCGGCGATCATCGCCTGCACTTGCGCCTCGTCGGAGACGTCGCACTGGACGCCCACGGTGTCGCCGCCCAGCGCGGCCGCCACTTCGTCCTGCTTGCCCGAAATGTCCGCGAGCACCAGCCTGGCGCCTTGCGCGTGGAACAGCTCGGCCATCGCCTTGCCCATGCCCGAACCGGCACCGGTGACGATGCAGACTTTATCCTGAAGCCTTCCAGCCATGTTCATTCTCCCTCAGGCGCTGGTGTCGATGGTCGGGCGGATCGAGATTTCGGAGATGTTCGTCCGGCGCGGCATGGCGAGGATGAAGACCAGAGCCTCGCCGATATCGCGCGGCTTCACGGCGCCTTCCTTGCTGACATGGGCCTTGATCGCGGTGCGCCACTGCGGGTCTGAGATCGAATCCGCCACTTCGGTCTCGGTCGCGCCGGGCATCAGCGTGGTGACGCGGATGTTCTTGCCGCCCAGTTCCTGTCGCATGCCGTCGGTCATCATGTTCACCGCGTGCTTGCTGGCTGAATAGGCGCTGGTCATCGGACCGCCCTTGCGCCCGGCGAGCGAGGAGATGGTGATGATGTCGCCCACGCCCTGCTCCAGCATGTGCGGCACGGCGGCCGCGCTGGTGTAGACGGTGCCCATCAGGTTGATGTCGATCACCCGGCGGTAGATCGCGGTATCGCAGTTCTCGATCCCGCCGGCTTCCATGATCCCGGCCGAGTTGATGAGAATGTCGATCCGCCCGAACGCTTCGACGGTCTTCTCCACCGCCCCGCGCGCGTCGTCTTCGAGGGTCATGTCACCGGGGATCGCCAGCGCCTTGCCGCCCGCCGCCTCGATCTGGGCGACCAGCCCGGAGAGCCGCTCCACCCGGCGCGCACAGACGGCGACCGTCGCCCCTGCCTCGGCCAGACAAAGCGCCGCGGCCTCCCCGATCCCTGACGACGCGCCGGTAACGAGCGCGACCTTTCCTGCAAGCTGGCCAGACATGCCTTCTCCACTCGTTCGTGCGGCACCTGGCGGCCGCTTCGTATCCATTTGCTGGCAAGGGCTCCGGGCGAAGTCAACGAAAAATGCTGAACAACTGTTCAAATCGCTGCTGCGAGGTCCGGTGAATGTATCCAAGTTGAGAAGAGGCATGGAAAGAAGCAGGGGACCATGCCCCAAGGCTTCCCTCCGCTTCCTTCAAGCAATCGCCAGCACACTGCGATGGATGAACCGCACCAGATCCGCCTGCCCCCGCGCTCCGGTCTTGGCATAGATCCGCTTCGAATAAGTCCGCGCCGATTCCACCGTCAGCCCCACTTCCGGCCCCGCCTCGGCAATCGACAACCCGCGGCTCAGGGCCAGCGCCAACCGTGCTTCACTGGCCGTAAGGTCGAACAATTGCGCCAGTTGCCCGCAGCGGTCGGCCGAAGACCAGTGATCGGCGTGGAGATAGCAAAGCACTGCCGGCGCCGCCCGCGTCGTGCCCATGCGCCGGCCGGAGGGCACGAGCAGCAGGTCGAGCCAAGGCTCCCGGCAGAGCACCAGCGCACGCGGCCGGGCGTCTGGATCGCGCGCCAGTTCGCCGACCGCTTCGGAGAGTTGCCGCCGCAGCCTGGCATCATGCGCGCTGAGCCGCCCATCGCGCGTCCGCGTCAGGCCGTTCGAGCCCGCCAGCATCCGCGCGCCCAGCGGATCGGCATCCAGCACCCGCCCTTCCCCATCGAGCGTCACCCAGCCGAAGTTCATCCGCCGCACCGCCTCGCGCTCGATCTCGGCACCCATGCGCTCGCGCTCCAACGCCACGAAGCTGCCGAGTGCGGCGCGCAGGTGCGGGGCGAGGTCTTCTAGCAGGCCGTCGATATCCGGCGCGAACTCGCCATCGCGCCGGGTAATCGTGATCCAGCCGTTCACGCCGCCCGCCTCGGCAAAGCGGATCATCCGCATATGGTTCATGCCCGAAGGTGCGAGCAACTGGTCGAGATAGGCATCGTGCTTGGGGTCGCCGAAACGCAGCAATTCGTGCAGCGCATGAGTCCGCCCCTCCTGCATGGCGTGATAAGGCATCGGGTCGCGCAGATAGAGGCTCTCCCGATAGAGCCGCGAGATCGGCGGGGGAGAAGGCTGGCCGGAGTAGAGGTGGATCACCCGCGCCTCGGGCGTACCCATCGGCAGAGGCCGGAACACGAGGCTGGCATAGTCCGCTGCAACGCGCGCCCGCAAGGCATCGAGGAAGCGCCGCCAGGGCGGGTCTTCCACCAGTCCCTCGATCAGCGGCACCAGCAGCGCCGCGTCCTCTCCTTGCAGCATGTCCGTGATCCCCAAATGGGAATGGGCCTGAGCCGAGGGCTAACCCACAAGCGGCCATGGAGACAACGAGCGGCGCCGAACCATCACCCCAACGATTGGCGGACGCGGCCTGAGAGGATCACATCATGAAAGTGCAGCCCGCAGCCTTCCTGCGAACCACCCTGCCGCTCGGCATCCAGATGGCGCAGGACTACGATTCGGGCCGCTATCATTCGATCTGGCTGCCCGATCACATGGTCAGCTTCTGGCCCGATTCGATCTGGACGCCGGAGTTCACCGACCTCGCCAGGGCATCGCCCAGTCCGCACCGCCATCTCGACGGGCTGGCCGTCGCCGCCGCGACCGCCGTGCTGACGAAGAACACGCCGCTGGCGACCACCGTGGTCGATACCGTGCGCCGCCATCCCTCGCTGCTGGCGCAGACGGCGCTGACGATCAGCCACTTGTCCAAGGGCCGCTTCATCCTGGGCCTCGGTTCGGGCGAGCTGGAAAACACCGTCCCTTACGGCTTCGATTTCGACAAACCAGTGGGCCGGCTGGAAGAGGCGATCAAGGTCATCAAGCTGCTCTGGCATGCGGACGGCCCGATCGATTTTGAGGGGCAGTTCTTCCACCTCCACCACGCGCGGATGGATACCGAGTTCTATGACGGCAAAGCCCCGCCGATCTGGCTGGGCGCGGCGGGTCCGCGCATGCTCTCGATCACCGGGCGCGAGGCGGATGGCTGGTGGCCGGCGGGATCTTGGACCCCGGAGGACTATGCGGCGAAGCTCAAGGTCATCCTCGACGCGGGCGACGCGGCGGGGCGCGACATGAGCCACTTCACCCCCGCAATCACCCAGATGTGCCTGATCGGCGAGCCTGACGAAATCGACGAAATGCTGCGCGCGCCGATGGTGAAGTCGATCATCCTGATGATGACCGCGAAGGACCTTGCGCAATTCGGCTACGAACACCCGATGGGCCCGGACTGGCGCGGCATCATGGACTTCGATCCGGTGCGCCTCAGCCGTGAGAAGATGGTGAAATTCTGCGAGGAGATGAACCCGCAGGCGATCCGCGACGTGCTCCCCACCGGCACGCCCAAGGAAGTGGCACGGAAGATCAAGGGCTTCGCCGACGCCGGGATGCGCGTCTACAAGCTGATGGAATATGGCGCGATGGGCGGCATGAAGTTCTCCGCCAGTAGCGCCGCCAAAGTCCGCGAGACCGAAGACGAAATCGCGCGGCTGGTGGAGGGCTGACATGAGCCACCTCAACGCGCAGCAATTGCTGCGGGAAGCGCAGCAGCGCACCGGCCTGTCCGACTGGGCGGATGATGGCTTTCCCGAACGTTTCGCCCTCGCCGTGGACCACATCAACGGCATCGCCATGGACGCGGCGGGACGCGTGGCGGCGGCGGAGAACGTAGTCTGGCTGCTGACCGACCGTCTGCGCTTCTTTGAGGATCGCAAGCGCTTCCCTCTGGCGGAGGAAGTGATCGACCGCCCCATGTTCGTCAGCGGCGAACCCCGCTCCGGCACGACCTTGATGCACGCTCTGCTGGCGGTCGATCCCGGCGCGCAGGCGCTGCGGTTCTGGGAGGTGATGCATCCCTCGCCCCCTCCGGGCACCGTCGAGGGCACCGATCCCCGCATCGCGCAGGCCGATGCCGAATGGCGCGAGATCAATGCCAAGATGCCGCGCTGGCTGCACTGCCACCCCTACAACGACATGCTGGGAGACGGCCTTCCCGAAGACGAGCGCACATGGGCCTTCGACTTCCGGGTGATGACGCCCACCGCTTGGTGGCGCGTGCCGATGCAGAACCTTTCCTTCGGGCTGCCCACCGATCCGCCCGCGCAATACCGCATCCACAAGGCCATGCTGCAGGCGCTGCAATACCGGCGCCCGCCGCGCCACTGGGTGCTGAAGGGCTTTCACACCACCCGGCTGGACGCCTTCTTCGGCAGCTACCCCGATGCCTCGCTGGTCTGGCTGCACCGCGACCCGGTGATGGTCGCCGCCAGTTCGACGATGATGATGGCGGACATCATGGATGGGATCGTCGGCAAGATCGATCTGGTGAAGGAAGCCCGCGCCCATCTGGAACGCGTACGCTGGTCGATCGGCAATACGATGGCCCACCCGCTGGCGAGCGATCCGCGCATCCATCACGTGCGCTACCGCGATTTCGTCACCGATCCGATCGGGACCATCCGCGACTACTACGCCTTCGCCGGCCGCCCCTTCACGCCCGAAGCGGAAGATGCGATGCGGCGCTACCTTGCCGAGAACAAGGGCGATCGCCACGGCAAGTTCCACTACTCGACGCAAGTGCTGGTCGATGCCGGCTACGATATCGACGCGCTGAACGCAGAGTTCGCCCCCTTCCGCGCCCGATTCGGCGTAGAGATCGAGCAGCGCTGATGCACCCCCGCGTCAGCCTGCACCAAGTGGCGATGATGGACCGGGAGACCGGCCCCTTCCTCCAGTTTTGCTGCGAGATCGGGGTGCAGCATGCCACGCTCGTTTCGCCGCGACTGATGCAAGCGAGCGAGCTTCGTGCTGCGCGCGAGGCGGTGCAGCATGGCACGACCCGGGTCGGCTGCATCAATCACCCCTTCGCGCTCCAGCCCGACCTAGCAAGCCATACCGAAGGCGCTGCCGATGGGCTGATGAAAGTGATCGACATGGCCGCCGAACTCGGCGCGCCGTCGATCTACCTCATCACCGGCGGACGCGGCGCGCTCTTGTGGGAACAAGCGGCCGAGCGCTTCGCCGATCTGCTCGCCCCCTGCCGCGAACACGCCGCAATGCAGGGCGTCGCGCTCCTGGTCGAAAACGCCTCGCCGCTGACAGTGGACATCCACATCGCCCACACCCTGCCCGATGCCCTGCGCCTCGCTCGGCTCGCCGAGATAGGCCTCTGCGTCGACCTTCATGCCTGCTGGTTCGAGGCGGACTTGCGTGAGAAGCTAGCCGAAGCCTTGCCGCTCACCGGCCTCGTGCAAGTCAGCGACCATGTCCCCGGCGACCGCACCACGCCCTGCCGCGCCGTGCCCGGAGACGGCGCGGTGCCGCTGGAAGCGATTCTGCGCGACGTGCTGGACCTCGGCTATACCGGCCTGTTCGACCTCGAACTGCTCGGCCCGCGTATCGAGGCGGAAGGCCCCGCCCAAGCCTGCACCCGCGCGGCACACACCCTTTCCGACCTCCTCACCAAGCTGGGAGCCTGACACGATGGCCTATGGCGACGGACCCGACGATGCTAAACTCAAGACCGCGTGGGACACCTTCTGCGAACAGCTGAAGCACGCCGGCCGATCCGCCTTCAAGGACGCCAACCCGGCAAACCCGCTCCAACGCGCCGATGCCTTCCGCTTCCTCACCCAGAACCTCGGCCAGGCCTTCGACCTTGCGCTGGAAACGCGCGATCCGGCCTTCCCGCAGATCCACCCGTTCACCACGCCGACGATGAAACTGGGCGGCGACCTGGCCGACTTCACCTACCGGCAGGCATGGATCTCCGGCGACCACGTCTACCGCCTCAGCGGCAAACGCGGCACCGCCCGCTGGCTCAACGTCACGGTGCAAGGCCCGCGCCCGGACAAAGTCCCCGGCACCGATTGGCCCAGCCTGCACGAACCTTTCGGCGACATTCCCGAGGCGAACCTGTTCGGCCATCAGATCGAAACAGACGCCGATGGCCGCTTCGAAGTGACCATCGGCGGCCCGCAGCAGGACAGAAACTGGCTCCCCACCACGCCCGGCACGCGCAAGCTGTTCATCCGCGAAGCCTTCGACGCCTGGGGCGAAACGCCGACCACGCTCACCATCGAACGGATCGGCATGGACTCCCCCCGCCCCCTGCCCACTCCCCCGCAAATGACCGAGGCGATGGACTGGGCGGGCCAGTTCGTCACCGGCCTGATGCGCGACTGGCCCGAGCACGCCTGGCTCACCTCACGCGGGGTCTGCGATCCGGCCAGCCTCAACATGTTCCCGGCGGACAAGGCCGCCAACGACGCCAGCGATGCCAAGCGCGGACGCATGGCCGCGCACATGGTCTGGCACCTCGAACCCGATGAGGCGCTGATCGTCGAGATGGACTGGCATGAAGGCTTCTGGCTGTTCGGCATGGGCGGCGCGCTGATGGGCTCCATGGACTTCCTCCACCGCCCGGTCAGCTACACCCCTGCGCGAACGAAAGTCGACGAAGACGGCGTCGTCCGCCTGATTCTCGCGCATCGGGACCCCGGCCTCCACAACTGGCTCGACACCCAGGGGTTTTCGGACGGCAACCTCACTTACCGCAACCTGATGAGCCAGCAGCCCGCCACCTTCCGCACGCATCTGGTAAAGGCTGCGGAGCTTGCGAGCCACCTGCCGAAATCCACGGCAAAAGCCGATCCCGCAGCCCGCGCCGTCATGCTGCTGGAGCGATATCGAGCCATCAAGCTGCGCTACGGCCTGTGACCGGAAAGAAATCGAAAAAGTTCATCGCCTTTGGCCGCAAAGCCCCTTGCGCGATCTTGCGCCGCTCGGTAAAGGCGCCCCCTGCCCCGGTACGGCTTTCAACCCGAACGGACCAAGGCAAGCCGCTTTAGCTCAGTTGGTAGAGCACATCATTCGTAATGATGGGGTCACAGGTTCGAATCCTGTAAGCGGCACCACTCTCCTGATATTTCCGAAATTTCAGTCCGCGCTGGCGAAGCGTATGGGATCCTCGCCTGTTTGCCACGGTGGCAGGCGGAGCATCGCCGCCGTGAACAGGGGCGAGTGCAGGTGGTCGGCCAGCCAGGCTTGAAGGTGCTTCAGCGGCTGGGCTTCGAACCAGTCCGGCTCGACGGCGGCGAACTGGCGGACGAAGGGCATGATGGCGGCATCGGCGATCCCGCGCGCCGGGCCGCAGAGATGGCGGCTTCCTGCCAGCCGGGCGTCGAGTTGGCGCAGGAACGCCATCCCGCTTTCGCGGTGTGCGAGCGCGTCGCTGTCGTGGCGGTGAGGGTATTTGTAACGGTCGAGGTCGTGCTTGAAGCCGCCGTCATTGGCGGCGATCAGCGCGGTATCGTCCCGGGTGAGCCAGTCTTCGGGATCGTGCCGGGACAGCGCCCAGCGCATGATGTCCAGGCTCTGGTCGATCACCGTGCCGCCGGGCAGCACCATCACCGGCACCGTTCCCTTGGGGGAAGCCTCCAGCATTTCGGCGGGCTTTGCCGACAGCTTTACTTCGCGCAGTTCGCAGGCGGTGCCGCTCACCAGCAGCGCCAGGCGCGCCCTCATCGCGTAAGGGCAGCGGCGGAAGCTGTAGAGGATCGGATCAGCCAGCGTCCTGCTCCGTTTCGCTCTCTCCCGCTCTCGCCGCGTCTGCGTGCAGGTCCTGGCGCATGGCGCCGACGTGAAGCTCCCCGCGCTCGGCCGCCAGCGCTTCCTGGCGGTGGCGCTCGCGATAGGATGCGCGCTGTTCGTCGCTGCGCTCTTGGTGGCAGGCGGGGCAGCTGACCCCTTCCTCGAAGAGCGGCGAGGCCTGGTCCGCCGCGTTCACCGGGCGGCGGCAGGCATGGCACAGCGCATGGCTGCCCTGGACCAGTCCGTGGCCGATGGTGACGCGCTGATCGAACACGAAGCATTCGCCCTGCCAGAGGCTCTCCTCTTCGGGAACGGTCTCCAGATACTTGAGGATACCGCCCTTGAGGTGGAACACGTCCTCCACCCCTTCCTGCTTGAGAAAGGCTGTCGACTTCTCGCAACGGATGCCGCCCGTGCAGAACATCGCGACTTTCGGAGGTTTGCCCCCGGCGCCGGTCGCCGCCATCAGCTTCTCGCGCTCGGCGCGGAACCATTCGGGAAAATCGCGGAAGGTCGCCGTTTGGGGATCGATGGCACCCTGGAACGTGCCCACCGCGACTTCATAGTCGTTGCGGGTATCGATCACGATCGTGTCCGGATCGGCGATCAGCGCGTTCCAGTCCTGCGGCTCGACATATGTGCCGACGATGGCCAGCGGGTCGATGTCGGGCTGCCCCATCGTCACGATCTCGCGCTTGAGGCGCACTTTCATGCGGTGAAACGGCATGTCCTGCGCGCCCGAGAGCTTCACGTCCACGCCTTCGCAGCCCGGCAGCGCCCGGACATGGTCGAGCACGCGCGCGATGCCGTCGTGAGGACCGGCGATCGTGCCGTTGATGCCTTCCGCCGCCAGGAGCAGCGTGCCCTTGATGCCCTGCTCCTCGCAAAGGCGCAGCAACGGTTCGCGCAGCGCCGCGTGATCCGCGAAGCGGGTAAACTGGTAGAGCGCCGCAACGCACACGGGCGCGCGGCCGACCGCCTCGGCGGAATCGTTCATCTGGGCACAGCCATCTTGCATGACGCGGCCCTTAGCGCGGAATCGCGAGGAAATGAATGCCGCGCGCACAGCAAGACGCCCCAGGCAGCCTGGCTGCCCGGGGCGTCTCGAATTTCGTGCGCGTCGTCAGGCCGTTATCGAGCCCGACCTGCGCTTACTGGCAAGCCAGGCATTCGTCGTAGTCGGTCGTCTCGCCGATCTGGAACTTGGGCGCCTCGGGCGTATTGTCCGCCTCGACGCCGCCGCCCGCACCGGCGAAGCCCGCGCGCTGCAACGACTTCGAGCGCAGGTAATAGAGCGACTTGATGCCCTTCTCCCAGGCCTGGAAGTGCAGCATCATCAGGTCCCACTTGTCGACGTCGGCCGGGATGAACAGGTTCAGCGACTGGGCCTGGTCGATATAGGGCGTACGGTCGGCCGCGAATTCGAGCAGCCAGCGCTGGTCGATCTCGAAGCTGGTCTTGTAGACCCCCTTCTCGTCCGGCGTCAGGAAATCGAGGTGCTGGACCGAACCGCCGTGTTCGAGGATCGAATTCCACACATTGTTCGAATCCTTGCTCTTCGAAGCGAGCAGCTTCTGGAGGTACGGGTTCTTCACCACGAACGAGCCCGAGAGCGTCTTGTGGGTGTAGATGTTGGCCGGGATCGGCTCGATGCAGGCCGAAGTGCCGCCGCAGATGATCGAGATCGACGCGGTAGGCGCGATCGCCATCTTGCAGCTGAAGCGCTGCATCACGCCCATTTCGGCCGCGTCCGGGCACGGGCCGCGCTCGTTGGCGAGCAGCAGCGAGGCCTCGTCCGCCTTGGCGGCGATGTGCTGGAACATCTGCATGTTCAGTGCCTTGGCCATCGCGCTTTCGAAGGCGATGCCGCGCTTCTGGAGGTACGAGTGGTAGCCCATGACGCCCATGCCCACCGAACGCTCACGCGCGGCGGAGTAGCGCGCGCGGGCCATCTCGTCCGGCGCGCGGTCGATGTAGTCCTGCAGCACGTTGTCGAGGAAGCGCAGAACATCTTCCACGAAGCTCTTCTCGCCCTTCCACTCTTCCCAGGTTTCCAGGTTGAGCGAGGAGAGGCAGCACACGGCCGTACGGTCGTTGCCCAGGTGGTCGCGGCCGGTGGGCAGCGTGATTTCCGAGCACAGGTTCGATGTCGAGACCTTGAGGCCCAGATCGCGGTGATGCTTGGGCATCATGCGGTTCACGGTGTCGGAGAACACCAGGTAGGGCTCACCGGTGGCGAGACGCACTTCGACCAGCTTCTGGAACAGCGAGCGGGCGTGGACGGTGCTGCGCACCGAACCATCCTTGGGGCTGCGCAGCGCGAAGTCAGTGCCATCGCGCACGGCTTCCATGAACTCGTCGGTCAGCAGCACGCCGTGGTGCAGGTTCAGTGCCTTGCGGTTGAAGTCGCCGGAGGTCTTGCGGATCTCCAGGAACTCCTCGATCTCGGGGTGCGAGACGTCCAGGTAGCAGGCGGCCGAGCCGCGGCGCAGCGAACCCTGCGAAATCGCCAGGGTCAGCGAATCCATCACGCGGACGAAGGGGATGATGCCGCTGGTCTTGCCGTTCAGGCCCACCGGCTCACCGATGCCGCGCACGTTGCCCCAGTAAGTGCCGATGCCGCCACCGCGCGAGGCGAGCCAGACATTCTCGTTCCAGGTTGAAACGATGCCTTCCAGGCTGTCGTCCACCGAGTTGAGGTAGCACGAGATGGGCAGGCCGCGGCCGGTGCCGCCGTTCGAGAGAACGGGGGTGGCGGGCATGAACCACAGCTTCGAGATGTAGTCATAGAGCCGCTGCGCATGGTCCTGATCGTCCGCATAGGCGTCGGCCACGCGGGCGAAGAGGTCCTGGTACTTCTCGCCCGGCAGCAGGTAGCGATCGTCCAGCGTTTCCTTGCCGAAATCGGTCAGCAGCGCGTCACGCGAATCGTCGGTGACGACGGTGAAGCGGCGTGCATTGATCGTCTTCGAATCGGGACGCGCCTTCGGGGCTTCCGGAGCGGCGGCAGCGGCCGCCAGCAGGGCGTCGGCCACAAGAGCGGCCGTAGCGGTATCGGTCTTGTCCATCGCTATTGCCGGGCTCTCGCCCGCCTCCTTTTCCGTTTTCGCCGGCTTTTTCACGGGCTTGGCCAATTCGGACTTGATCCGTTCCAGCTTCACCGGCGCGGCCTGCACTTCTTCCACCTTGGGGGCCGGGGCCCGGGGCGAAAGCTCGAAACCGGGCATTTCCACCTGGCCATCATTCTGATTCATATCTGCCTGCATAGCGTCGGAGCTGTTCACGTCAGCGTCGCTTCCGTTTCTGAAATCCAATTTTCGCCCCCGTTAGCTCAACTGTTCAAACTCTGGCCGTTCAACCTGCGGCCCACCCCGATCAGGCCACCCTGATCCGGCCACTTGGCGCTCGGCCGCCCGGTCCCTGGTTTCCCATTTTCCGAGCCACGTCATCGAAGCGCCAAAAAGCGCGTTCAGCATTGCACCCGGACCGGCCCGAACATCCTTTGCCTGTCCGCGATTCGTCGGAGCGAAGAACCGACCGACATACCACTGACAGGCACAAAAAGAGAACGAAATCTCTGACCGACCCTGGCGCGAGCCCTTCGCAAGAAGCACCGGACACCGGAAAACCGCCTTTAGGGACACCTGACGGCCCAAGGACGATTTCTCTAGGTTTAGATGCCCCGCGATCGACGCGCCACAACCCATAGTGCCTGTTCTGGATTTTGACGCAAGGGGGCTGCCCTTCCCCGCGGCCCCGGCAAGTCTTGCCCCTTTACAGCCGAGGGGGTCTCGCGACGCGTGGGAACTCCTTCACCGGCCCCATGCGCAAGTGCCTATTTCGAAGGTCGTACTAAAAATTTTTCCACATAAAACGGCGGTGAAGCGAATCTGTTTTGCGACGAAACGAGTCGCCGTTTTCCGGACATTTCGCCTCTGTCGAGACACTTGCCCCGGCATTTCCCCATCTCATTGGAGGGAGGCCGGGAACGAACCACGCCGCGAATCCCACCGAGCGCCTCGACGGACCGGGTCTGCATCCTGCAGAACCGCGATTGAAACCGTCCTGTAGTTCGCGGCTTCTAGGGCATGATCCCCGGGGCGGCAGGTCCCGAATTTATAACGAGGGTTTTCCAGGTCATGATCAATATCATCGGCGCCATCATCAGCGGCCTCATCATCGGCGTGCTGGCGCGATTCTTCTATCCCGGCTCGGTCGACATGGGCTGGATCGCGACGATCCTGCTCGGCATCGGCGGCTCGCTCGTGGCGGGTCTCGTGACCACCCGCGGCCAGGCGGACTTCCAGCGCGCCGGCTGCCTCGCCTCGATCGTCGGCGCCGTGGTGCTGATCTTCCTGGGCCGCCTGCTGGGCATCTCGTTCTGAGCCCGGCCCGAACCGCCTGAAAAAGCCCGCGCACATCGCCGCTCTTTCGCCGCGCGGATCCGCGCGGTAGAAGGCGGCCATGGCCGACATCATCAATCTCCGCATGGCCCGCAAGGCCAAGACGCGCGACGCCGCAAGGCATGAAGCCGACGCCAGCCGCGCGCGCCATGGCAGAACCCGGGCCGAGCGCGGCGCCGCCGAAGCGGAAGCCGCGCGCCTGGTCCGGGTGGTGGACGGCGCCAAGCGCGAGCGCAGCGAAGAAACGCCCGAAAAGGGAACGGACTGATGCGCAGCACTTATCTCGAAGCCAGCGTGCGCCTCTATCATCTCGACGGCGGCTCTGAAGGCGGCGCGGCCAACACCCTGTTCTACGGCCCGCTGTCCGAGGCGATGAACGTCGCCGCGCTCCAGAGCGAGGACGTGCAGGACGGCCTCTTCATCGCCACGGACAATGACGTGGTGGCTTACCTCGACCTTGTGGAAGACTGGTAGGGACGCCGTCGAAAACGAAAACGGCCCCGGCCTCCTCCTGGAGCCCGGGGCCGTTTTTCGTTCAGGGCTGCCTGTCAGCGAACCCTGGCAAACGTCCTCAGAACCGCGCTTGCAGGCCGGCCGCGAGATAGTGGTCGCCGAAATTGCCCTTCACGTCGATGCGCGGGAGGATCGGCATGGCCACGGTGCCATAGGCCCGCAAATCGTCACCGATCAGGCGTGCGCCGACGCCGAAGCCCAGCGACATCGGCAGGCGGTACATCGCCTCGACCTTGCCGAAGATCTTGGTGCCGGAATTGTCACACTTGCCGTCGGAGACCTGGTTACCGCTGTCCTTGTTGAAGCACTGCGAATCCTGGTTGACGTAGCCGGGGTGGTCGCGGTGATGGAAGAACACGCCGGCGGCAGGGGTAATGCTGAAGCCGCCGTCCGAGATCACCGGCACGCCAAGCGCCAGTTCACCGCCCCAGTCCCCTTCCGAGCGCGCCACATTGGCCTCGGCCGTCACTTGCGCAGCGGCAGGCGTGGCGGCGACGACGGCGCCGATCGCCAGTGCGGCGGAAAGGACAGCCTTGCTGGCGGCACCGGGAACGGAGGGACGGAATTTCATGGTAGGTCCTTGATTTGAGACATCTGCTTCTGATCCCAGAGGCCTAGGATTCCAGCGGGTCGAAACGCAAGACGGCCGGATTCGGTCCATCCCGGCCCAGGCTCTGTCCGTCCCGCCAGCCTCTACGGCGCGTTTACCAATCCATCGCCGGCCGCACGCCGCACTATCCAAAAGAGACGCGCCCGAAACGGATCGGCGCTCTTGTCCGCCGAGGCTCCAGGGCGCAAAACCGCAGCCCGCTACACCCGCGGGAGGCAGGCATGATCTTCGAGCAGATCGCGACGGGCGGCTGTCAATCCTATCTGGTGGGCTGCGAAGGCAGCCGTTCGGCGATCCTCATCGACCCCGAACAATCGCAGGTCGATCGCTATCTCGGCCTTGCCGGCCAGCTCGGGGTCCATGTTCGCTACGTGCTGGACACCCATACTCACGCCGATCATTTCTCCGCCAGCCGCGAACTGGGCAAGGCGTTCCAGGCGCCGGTGGTGATGAACCGCCTGAGCCCGGCGCCCTATGCCGAGATGCGGCTGGACGACGGGGACATGCTGATCGTGGGCAACCTGCGGCTTCGGGCCATGCATACGCCGGGCCACACCCGCGATTCGATGTGCATGGTCATGGAGGACCGGGTCTTCACCGGCGACACCCTGCTGATCGGCGGCACCGGGCGAACCGACCTGCCCACCGGCGATCCCGAGGCGCTTCACGGCAGCCTCTTCGGCAAGTTGCTGGCCCTGCCGCTCGAAACCCGCGTCTATCCCGCCCACGACTACAAGGGCCGCAGCCATTCGACCATCGGCGCCGAGATCGCTGAAAATCCGCGCCTCAAGAACAGCGAGCGCGCGGAATTCGTGGCGATGATGCAGCACCTGGATCTTGCCGCGCCGACGCACCTGACCGAGGCCCTGCGCACCAACATGAACGGCGGCAGGACCGTGGCGCAGCTCCTGGCCGATGCCGCCACGCGGGTGCCGTTCGTCTCGCTGGCGGAACTGCGCGCGCGGATCGGCCGGCAGGACGGCCTGATCGTGCTCGACGTGCGCGAAAGGGACGCTTTCGAAGCCGGCCATGTTCCCGGCGCCATCCATCTGCCGCGCGGGCAACTGGAACTGAGGGTCAATGCCATGCTCACCGATCCGACGGCCCGGCTGGTCACCTGCTGCGAATTCGGCAAGATCTCCACCCTGGCCGCAGCGACCTTGCGGGAACTCGGCTTCCCGCGCGCTGCGGCTCTGGATGGCGGCATGAAGGCCTGGATCGAGGCCGGCTACGAGGTCGAACTGCCCGACTGACCCGCGCCCTCGGCGCCGGCCCGATCCTCGGCGCCGGCCCGATCCTCGGCGCCGGCATCAGGCCTGGAACACGACCTTGGTGCCCGCCGAAACCATCTGCGCCAGGCGCGCCGCGTCCCAGTTGGTCAGGCGCACGCAGCCATGGCTTTCGGTCTTGCCGATGTTCTTCGGTTCGGGCGTGCCGTGGATGCCGTAGTGCTCCTTGGACAAGTCCAGCCAGACGACGCCGACCGGCCCGTTCGGACCCGGCGGGAGCAGCTTGTCCTTGGCATTCTTCTTGGCATCCCAGAACAGGTCCGGGTTGAAATGATAGTCCGGATTGCGGGCCTCGCCCACGATCTTCCAGGTGCCGAGCGGCAGCGGATCGTGGCCGCTGCCGGTGGTCACCGGGAACTGCGCGATCAGCTTGTTGCCCTGATCGTAGACCCGCAGCGCCCCGTCGGACTTGTCGACCACGATGTGATCGGCCTTGGGCTGCTCGGCAGGAACGCCCAGGCTCTGCAGCGTCTTGGCCCAGCCGGTCTTGTCATCGGGGATGTCCGCCAGCGCGGCGTCGGGGATGTCCGGCACCCGGATCGTGCGTCCCGCACCCAGCACCGTGCCCGGCCCATTCAGGGCCAGCAGCGTCTCGGGCGTTGTGTGGAAGCGTTCGGCCAGCGCCTCGGCCATGCTGCGATAGCCGAGATGGTCGAACTCGGCCTGTCCGGCCATGTTCTGCGGAAGGTCCGGGAAGAACGGCCCACGCGCGAAGGCCTTGGGAATGACGACATTGCGCGTGGCGCCCTGCCTGTCGGAAATGAGCGCCTGCTGCGTCGCGGGATCGAGCTTGCCACTTACCGGCAGGCCCTGCGCTTCCTGGAACCCGCGCAAGGCCAGGCCGTAGGACCCGCCTTCGCGGCCATCGATCACGCCCGAGGAGAAGCCCTTCCGATCGAGCGCCACCTGGGCGCGCATGACGAGGCTGTCGGCCGCCTCGGTCGCGCCGCCGCCGGGGGCCGAGGCGAAGGCCATGGGATCGCCGGACTGCGCGGCCCCCTTGTTGTCGCCATTACCGCCATCGCCTCCCGCGTTGCGGTCGCCCGAATGGCAGGCGGAGAGCAGGAGAACAGCGGCGAACGTCAGCGGCAGGGATCGCATCAAGCGGGCATCCTTCGATTTTTCGTTTCCCTGCTTAACGCGCGAGGGGCCTTGCGGCTTCCTGCGCCGCGCGATTTCGTGCGCCATGCCGCCCGGCCTGCCCTTGCCCGATGCAGCAAGGGCACGGCGGCGATCTCTTTCCGCAACCGCCGCCCATTGTGCCGAAGCCCCGCTTGCCATACCGGCTGGCGCCATGAGCAGGCTCGATTCCTTCTTCGCGGCGGCGCTCGGCCGCATCGAGAGCGCCGGCCAGCGCCGCATCCTGCGCGCCGCGTCGCTCGAAAACGGCGGCCGCGTCATGCGCGGCGGGCGGGCGTTGCTCGACTTTTCCAGCAACGACTACCTCGGCCTCGCCCGGCACCCCCGCCTCGTCGAGCGGGCGCGGGAATGGACGCAGGCCCATGGCACCGGCTCGGGAGCCTCGCGGCTGGTCACCGGCACCAGCGAGGCGCACCTCGCGCTCGAAAGGCGGATCGCCGGCTTCAAGCATGCCGAAGCCGCCCTGCTGTTCGCCAGCGGCTGGCAGGCCAATGCCGCCGTGATCCCGGCGCTGCTGGCCGCCGTCCCGGGCGCGGCGGTCTTCACCGACCGCCTGATTCACGCCAGCATGCACGCCGGCCTCGCCATATCCGGCACGCGCCAGCACCGTTTCCGCCACAACGACCTCGATCACCTGGAAGAGCTGCTGGCAGGCAAAGGCGCCGACACGCCGGCGCGGCTGATCCTCACCGAGAGCGTCTTCTCGATGGACGGAGACCGCGCCGACATCGGCCGCCTTGCCGCCATCGCCGCCCGGCACGATGCCTTCCTCTTCGTGGACGAGGCCCATGCCACCGGCGTGCTCGGACCGGGCGGGGCCGGTCTCTCGGCCGAGGCGCCCGGCGGGATCGACCTGATCATGGGCACTTTCAGCAAGGCCCTGGGCGGCTTCGGCGCTTATGTCGCCGGATCGCGCGTGATGATCGACTACCTCGTCAATGCGGCGAGCGGCTTCATCTTCACGACGGCGCCGCCGCCGGCCGTGCTCGGCGCCATAGACGCCGCGCTCGACCTGGTGCCCGGCATGAACGCAGAGCGCGCCCATCTCGCGGCGCTGGGCGAGCGGCTGCGCAGCGGTCTCGCCGCGCTCGGCATCGACCATGGCGCGTCCAGCACGCAGATCGTGCCGGCCATGATCGGCGGCGAACAGGCTGCTCTCGACCTGTCCCGCGCGTTGGAAGAGCGCGGGGTTCTGGCTTCCGCGATCCGCCCGCCCACGGTGCCCCCCGGCACCAGCCGCCTGCGCCTGGCGCTGCGGGCGACTCATGCGGAAAGCGACATCGACACCCTGCTCAACCTGATCGAGGGCTGCCGGTGAACCTGCTCTTCGTCCATGGCTGGGGCTTCGACCGCAGCTTCTGGCAACCGCTTGCCGCGCTTCTGGCGGACCTGCCGCAGGCGATCGACGATCGCGGCTATTTCGGAACACCCGAGGCCGTCTCCTCAGGCGGACCTTGCATCGCCGTGACTCATTCCTTCGGCACCATGCGCGTGCTCGCCGCGCCGCCTGCGGGCCTCGTCGGCGTGCTGGCGATCAACGGATTCGCGCGCTTTGCCGCCAGCCCGGACTATCCCGGCGTGCCCCCGCGCGTGATCGACCGCATGCTGCGCCGCTTCGACGAGGCGCCACGCACGGTGCTCTCCGAATTCCGCCGCCAGTGCGGCGGGGATGCCGACTTCGGCGAGATCGACGCCGCCCTGCTGCACGAAGACCTCTCCCGCCTGCGCCACGACGAAGCGCCATTGCCGCCGGTTCCGGTGGTCTCGCTGCAAGGCACCCGCGACCCCCTCCTGCCCGAGGCGATGCGCGCGCAAGTGTTCGAGGGCGCGGTGGTGCGCCGGGTGGACTGTGCGGACGGCGGCCATCTGCTCCCGCGCGAGGCGCCGGAATTCTGCGCGGCGGTCCTTCGCGACATCATCGGAACGCCGGCATGACCGCGCCGCGCGAACGCGTCGGCCGCGCCTTTGCCGCCGCGCCCGATTACGACGGCCATGCCCGCGTGCAGCGCGATGTGGCGCAGGACCTGGCCGCCCGCATCACCGCGCTGGACCTGCCGGAGCGCCCCCGCATCCTGGAAATCGGCTGCGGCACCGGCTTCCTGACCCAGGCTCTCGCCGGGCTTGGCGGCGACTGGCTCGTCACCGATCTTGCTCCTGAAATGCTGCAACGCTGCCGCGCGCGACTGGGCGAGGCCGTCCGCCACCGCTTCGCCGTGCTCGACGGCGAATACGGAACTCCGGAGGGCGGCCCCTTCGACCTGATCTGCTCCAGCCTGGCCGTGCAATGGTTCGACGATGCCCCGGCGGCCCTTTCCCGCATCGCGGGCTGGCTGGCGCCCGGCGGGCACCTCATGGTCTCCACGCTCGGCCCCGGCAGCTTCGCCGAGTGGCGCGCGGCGCACGATCCCGAGGGGCTGGCGCCAGGAACACCGCGCTTCGCGCCCATCGCGGATTTCGGCGCCGGCGTTGCGGCCGTGGAACGCCGCGCCGAACATCACGAGAGCCCGCTGGCCTTCCTCCATGCCCTCAAGGCCATCGGCGCGCAGACGGCCGAGGAAGGTCACCGGCCGCTGTCGCCGGGCCAGCTCCGCCGCGTCATGGCGCGTTTCGCCCAGAATGGATGCAACGTGACTTACGAAGTCGTGACCTGCCACCTAAAGTCCCGGAATTGAGCACTTCATGATCGTAGAGCCCCTGATTTCCCGCCCCCTCACTTCCCGCCCCCTGATCGTCACCGGCACCGATACGGAGATCGGCAAGACCGTCTTCGCCGCGGCCCTGGCGGGTGCGCTCGGCGCCCATTACTGGAAGCCGGTGCAGGCCGGGCTTGAGGAAGACGGCGGCGATGGAGACCGTGTCGGGCGGCTTTCCGGCCTGCCCGCCAATCGCATCCTGCCCGAGGCCTATCGCCTTGCCACGCCCTGCTCGCCCCATCTCGCCGCCGAGATCGACGGGGTGGACATCGCCGCCGAACGTCTCGCCCTGCCGCAAGTGGAAGGCCCGCTGGTGGTCGAGGGTGCAGGCGGGGTGATGGTCCCCCTCACCCGCTCGACGACATATGCCGACCAGTTCGCGCGCTGGAATGCGCCTGTCGTGCTGGTGGCGCGCACGGTGCTGGGCACGATCAACCATTCGCTGCTCTCTATCGAGGCGCTGCGCAGCCGCGGTGTCGAAGTGCTCGGCGTGGCTTTCGTCGGCGATGCCGTGGAAGACAGCGAGGCCACCATCTGCGCCATGGGCCAGGTCCGCCGCCTGGGCCGCCTGCCTCGGCTCGACCCGCTGACGCCGGAGGCCCTCGCCCGCGCCTTCGCTGAAAACTTCAACATCGAGGATTTCACCGCATGACGTCATCGGTCTGGCATCCCTTCACACAGCACGGCCTTCAGGAGCCGGTTCCGCTGGTCACCCATGCCGAGGGAGCGCTGCTCCACACGGCGGATGGCCGGGCGGTGGTGGATGCCGTGTCCTCGTGGTGGGTGACGACGCACGGTCATTCCCATCCGCGCATCAAGGCCGCCATCGCGGAGCAGGCGCAGAAGCTCGACCAGATCATCTTCGCCGGATGGACTCACGAGCCGGCCGAACAGGTCGCGGCGGGCCTGCGCGCCATCATGCCCGACAGCCTGACGCGGGTGTTCTTCTCCGATTCGGGATCGACCAGCGTGGAAGTGGCGCTGAAAATGGCGCTCGGTTACTGGCACTGGCGCGGCGAGGGGCGCCACCGCATCGTCGTGATGGAAAATTCCTACCACGGCGACACGATCGGCGCGATGTCGGTGGGCGAACGCGGGGTGTTCAACCAGCCTTACGCCCCGCTGCTGTTCGACGTCGGCCGTATTCCCTTCCCCGCTGCCGGCGCGGAACAGGCGACGCTCGACGCGCTCGAAGCGCTCTGCCGCCAGCCGGATACCGCCGCGCTGATCGTGGAGCCGCTGATCCTCGGCGCGGGCGGCATGCTGGTCTATTCGCCGGCGGTCCTCGCGGCGATGCACGAAATCTGCGCCCGCCACGGCGTACTGTTCATCGCCGACGAAGTGATGACCGCCTGGGGCCGCACCGGCACTCTTCTCGCGTGCGAGCAGGCGGATATCGTCCCCGACATTCTCTGCCTCTCCAAGGGCCTGACCGGCGGGGCGGTGCCGCTGGCCGTCACCATGGCGAGCGAGGCCATCTACGAAGCGCACTATTCCACCGACCGCGCGCGGATGTTCTTCCATTCCTCCAGCTATACCGCGAACCCGATCGCCTGCGCCGCCGCCGCCGCCAATCTGGCGGTCTGGCGCGAGGAGCCGGTTCTCGAACGGATTGCCGCGCTGGCCGGCAAGCAGGCGGGCTGGATCGAAAAGCTCGGCCAGTTCTGCCACTTCGACAATCCCCGCAGCCTGGGCACCATCGCCGCGCTGGACCTCAGGACCAGCGGCGCCAGCGGCTACATGAGCGACCTTGCCCCGCGCCTCATGGCCTTCTTCCGCGAACGCGACGTGCTGCTGAGGCCGCTCGGGAACACCGTCTATGTCATGCCGCCCTACTGCATCACCGACGATCAGCTTGCGCAAGTGTGGGATGCCATCGGCGAAGCGGTGATTTCGTTCTAAGCGCCGGCCACGCTTTAGGAGCGGGCACAAGGCCGATATTCCAAGGGTCCGGGGAAACGTCCCCGGGGCTTTTCCTCTACTCGTCGACGTCGAAGTGATCCGGCAAAAGTCCGGCCAGGCGCCGCCGGTGCATTTCCTCGAAAGCCGCCTCCACCCGGCGTGTATAGACCGCGGTGCGAAACAGCGGTGCCGTCAGCCGGTTGGCGGCGAGGCGATCACGCAATGTCCCAAGCGCGTCCGGGTCTCGCGCCAAGGCCAGCGCCGCCGCCTCGTAGGCGTCGCGGTCCGGCACCGCCAGTGCCGGAAGGCCGACGGCATGGACGAGGCTGGCCGCCACCCGCGCGGCGAACTGGCGTCCGGCCATGGTGAGGACGGGCAGGCCGCCCCAAAGCGCGTCACTGGCCGTTGTATGGGCATTGACCGCGAAAGTATCG
This sequence comes from Novosphingobium sp. BL-S-34, assembly GCF_056857015.1. Taxonomy (NCBI): domain Bacteria; kingdom Pseudomonadati; phylum Pseudomonadota; class Alphaproteobacteria; order Sphingomonadales; family Sphingomonadaceae; genus Novosphingobium; species Novosphingobium sp. BL-S-34. The sequence goes on along the minus strand of NZ_CM166472.1, from coordinate 2,441,077 downwards.
AGAAACAGATCGGCCAGCGCCAGGCGCCCGAGGTGCTCGCCATGCGGAACGCTCTCGGCAAAGACCAGCCGCGCCGGATCGATGCCGCGCGCCGCCGCCTCTCGGCGCAGGTTCTGCTCCGCCCAGGGATTGGAGCGCAGCAACCAGAGCACGCTGCCCTCCACGGCGCCGAGCAGCCGCATCCAGATCGTGAACGCGCCCGGCCCGATCTTGTAGGTATGGTTGAAACAGCAGAACACGAACCCGTGCTCTGGCAGGCCCCAGGCCCTGCGCCCGCGCCGGTCCGGCACGATGATGCGGCGATCGTCGTTCGCCTGATAGCTATGCGGCAGCCGCACGATCTTCTCGGTGAACCAGACCTCCTGCCCGGGCGGCAGCGAAACGGCGTCGGCGATGAAGTAGTCCATGCAGGGATGGCCCAGGGTACCCGGATAGCCCATGTAGCTCACCTGCACCGGCGCCAGCCTGCGGCCGAACAGCGCCGTGCGCGTGCCGCGCGTATAGCCCTTGAGATCGACCGCGATGTCCAGCCCGTCCGCCCTCGCCCTGTCGACGACAGCGGCATCGGCCAGGTGCCCGATCTCGATGAAGGCATCGACCTGCCCCCGCAAGGCGGCGCGCGCGGCATCGCCTTCGCGGCGCGGGCCATAGCTGTAGAGGCGAATATCGAAGCGGCTGCGATCGTGCTCGCGGAACAGGCCGCTCATCAGGTACATCGTCGCGTGATCGTGAAAGTCCGCCGAGAAGTATCCGATACGGATGCGTCCATCGCAGGAAGGCGCCGGATCGGGAAAGCTCTGCGGCCCCTCCGTGAATTTCACCGCCGCGCAGGCCAGCGAGCGGCGATACTGGTAGCCGGGGTCGTCCACGAAAGGCAGCGCCGCGAACGGCTGCACCGCCGCGGCCGAAGGACTGTCCGTCAGGGCGAACTCGGCCCGGCGGCGCCAGTCGCAGATGTGCGCTTCCTCGAACAAGGCCTGCAGAAGCGCTGAGCGGTCGTCGGGAACGAGCGTCCAGGCCTTGCGGAAAGCCGCGATGGCGTCCGGCAGTGCGCCCTTCAGCACCAGCGCCTTGCCGCGATTGACCTCCGCCTGCGTACCGGCAGGCTCGGCCTCCAAGGCACGGTCGTAGGCAGCGAGAGCCTCGTCCAGGCGGTCCAGCAGCAGCAGTTCCCCGCCCATGTTGTTCCAGGCCAGGGCATGACCCGGCCGCAGCGCGACCGCACGGCGATAGGCGGCGACCGCCTCTTCCCGCGCCCCGCGCTTGGCAAGCAGGTTGCCCAGATTGTAATGTGCCTCGGTATAGCCGGGATCGAGCGCCACCGTCCGCGCCAGTTCCTCTTCGGCCTCGTCCCACCGCGCCTGCGCGTCGAACAGATTCGCCAGGTTGAAGCGCGCATCGGCATAGTCCGGGTGGCGCGCGATCACCGCGCGGTAGATTTCTTCCGCCTCGGCCGACCGATTCTGGCGGCGCAGCGTCACGGCCAGGTTGTTGCGGCAGGCGGCGGCATCCGGGTCCAGCGCTATGGCGCGCCGAAAAGCGGCTTCGGCCTCGGGCAGGATACCCAGCGCCAGCAGCGCCGCGCCTTGCAGGTTGTGGACGGTGAAGCTCTGCGGAAAGACGCCGGCCAGTCGGGCGCCCTCCCTGGCGGCTTCGTCCATGCGGTCGGAACGATAGGCGGAGACCATCGCCGCGAGTTCGCCGGGGGCCGGGTCGGCCTGCGCCGCATCCAGCGCCTGAAGCGCCGCGCGTGCCCGACCGTTGCGTGGAAACCGATCCAGCGCCTCGCGGTAGAGCGCGCGGGCGGTCTCGGTCTCGCCCCGCCTGGCCGCGCCTTTGGCCTTGATCAGCAGTGCTTCCAATCCGCCCACGTTTCCCTCCGCCGATTGCAGCGGACGGGGTTAGGCGAACAGGGTTCACGCCGGATAAGCGCGCGATTAGGGACATCCACCTGGTGTGGATGTTCGCGATCTGGAATGTCTGGATTTCCACCGAAGGAAAACTGGAGCGGGCGAAGGGATTCGAACCCTCGACCCCAACCTTGGCAAGGTTGTGCTCTACCCCTGAGCTACGCCCGCTCTGGCGTTTGGAGACTTCCGGCTAACCGGAAATCCCTATGTGAACTGGAGCGGGCGAAGGGATTCGAACCCTCGACCCCAACCTTGGCAAGGTTGTGCTCTACCCCTGAGCTACGCCCGCTCTGACGTTCAAGACCTGCTGGCGTAACCGGCAGGTCCGGGGTGGAGGCGCGCCACTAGCAGTGCCTTTTGAGGGCCGCAAGAGGAAAATCGAAAGAATTTTCAGAAGCCCCGCAGAACCACACCTAACTGGACATGAACCCTTCACAAATCCGTCCCGAAGGACGATCTAGGGTGCCATTCGTTTTTCACGGGAGCACGTATCTTGGCCAGCATGGGTCTCAACCTCGACGAACAGAAAGCGGTCGACCGGTTCCGCAAGACGGTAGCCGAACCGTCGATGACGCAGTTGGTGATCCTCGATTTCTGGGCCGAATGGTGCGGCCCCTGCAAGGCGCTGACGCCGGTGCTGGAGAAGGTCGCCGCGGAATATGCCGACAAGGGCGTGATCCTTGCCAAAGTGAACGTCGATGAAGAGCAGTTCATCGCCTCGCAGTTCCAGGTGCGCTCGATCCCCACGGTCTACGCGATTTTCCAGGGGCAGCCGGTGGCGGACCTCACCAATGCCCGCACCGAATCGCAGCTCAAGCAGACGCTGGACCAGCTTCTGACCCAGCTTCCCATCCAGCCGGGCGGCGCGGAGCCGCAGCAGGATCTCGCGCCGCTGATCGCCATGGGCGAGGAAGCCCTGGCCGGAGGCGACGGCGAACGCGCCGCCGCCATCTTCATGCAGATCCTCGAAATGGCGCCGGACAATGGCGAAGTGCTCGCCGGGTTCGTGCGGGCACTGGTGCTCGCCGGTCGCCTTGACGAGGCCGAGCAGGTTCTCGCCAGCCTCGAACCGGAACTGGCGGCCGATCCGCAAGTCGAACGCGCCCGCACTGCGCTTGCCCTTGCCAAGGACAAGCCCGAGGACAGCGAACTCGCCGCCCTGCGCGCTGCCGCCGCCGAGCGCCCGGCCGACATGGAAGCGCAGCTTGCGTTCGCCAACGCCGCCTTCGCCGCGGGTGAGCGCGACGCGGCCGCCGATACGCTGCTGCGCATGGTCGCTGCCGACCGCGAATGGAACGAAGGTGGCGCGCGCGCCAAGCTGCTCCAGATCTTCGATGTCACCGGACTTGAAGATCCCTGGGTGTCCGCCACCCGCCGCAAGCTCTCCACCGTGCTGTTCGGCTGACGGTGGCGCGAATCACCATCTTTCCGCTCCCGGGAGCGGTGCTCTATCCGGGGCTGCAATTGCCGCTCCATATCTTCGAGCCCCGCTACCGGGCGATGGTGAGCGACGCCTTGGCGCGAGATCGCCGCATCGGCATGATCCAGCCGCAGCGCCCGGCCGAAGGCGCCCCGCTGTTTTCAGTGGGCTGCCTTGGCCGCATCGGCGATGTCGAGGCACTGGAAGACGGCCGCTTCAATATCGTGCTCACCGGCGAATCGCGGTTTCGCCTGCTGCGCGAACTGGATGTGCCGACCCCGTTCCGCCAGGTCGAAGCCGAACTCCTTGCCGAGCGCGACGATGAAGTGCTCGCCCCGATCGAGCGCGCCAGCTTCGAACGGGAAGCCAAGCGCTTCGCGGATGCCCAGGGCTATGCGGTGGACTGGGACCAGGTCGGGCGGCTCGACGATCAGTCGCTGATCAACGGCGTCTCGCAGATCGCGCCTTTCGATGCCGCGGCCAAGCAGGCCCTGCTGGAGGCGGAAACCCTGCCGCTCCGCTGCGAACTGCTGGTGCAACTGATGCAGTTCTTCGGCCGCCACTCGGACGACGATGACGCCGTGACGCTGCAGTAGGGTTAAAGCTGCGCCTACGCGTCCCGGTTCTGCCTGTCCCCGGCAATCGGCGCCGCTCGAAAGCGTGTCCTAGCGCTTGTCTTGACCGGGTAACCTGGCCTAACTCTCCAGCACGCGTGAGCGCATGTAGAGTTCGTCCGCTTCGCGCGGCGACATACCGTCGCTGCCGTAGCGTTCCGCCAAGGAGTCGATCTGCCGCTGTTCCTTGCGCAGACCCCTGCCTTCCTGCTTCGACAGACGACCCGACTCCCGCCCCTCGCGAATGGCCTGATCCGCCTTGCGCAAGTCTATGCGGTAACTTGCCTCGTCGGCGGTCTGCCGGGCCGCGTCAGGGGAGGCGTCGCCGGGCCTTGGCGCCGGGGGACCGACGATCTGCGCCTCGGCAATGGACGCGGCCAGAAGCAGCGCTCCAGCGAAACCGGCAGACAGCAAGCGGAGCATCGCACCCTCCTTTTGCGGCAGAGAAAGGCAAAGACTGCCCTCAGGCGCTGAACCCGCGATGAATTCGCCTTATTGCAGAAGGACCGTCTTCACCCCGTCGATCACATATTGCGCCGCCAGCGCCGCCAGCAGCACGCCCAGCAGCCGCGTGATGACGGCTTCGACTTTGTCTCCCAGCACCCGCATGAGCGGTCCGGCAGCGGCCAGGGCGGCGAAGCTCAGCAGCATGACCGCGACCATGGCGGCCAGGATCGCCATGGTCTGCTCCGCCCCGTGCGCGCGGGACGTGAGCAGCATGATCGTCGCGATCGATCCCGGCCCGGCCAGCATCGGCATGGCCATCGGGAAGACCGAGACGTCGTCGATCTCGGGCGTCTCGGCATTGTGAGCGATGATCTTCTCGGCCCGCTCCTCGCGGCGCTGGGTGCGCTTTTCGAAGACCATGTCGATGGCGATCATGAACAGCATGATGCCGCCGGCGATGCGGAAAGCGTTCAGCTCGATGTGGAGCGCGCCGAGCAGGCGCGCGCCGAACAGCGCGAAGACCACCAGGATGGCGCTGGCGATCATGCAGGCGCGTGCCGCCATGGAGATCGCCTGCGAACGGCTGGCGTCGGCCGAAAGTCCCGCATAGATCGGCGCGCAGCCGGGGGGATCGATCACCACGAATAGCGTGACGAAGGCACTGAGGAAGACTTCATACATGCCGTTCGTTGCCCCTAGTTCCGGTCTTTCGGCGCGGCAACTTCGCTGCGCAGCACTTCGGTCATCGCCCCGCTCTTCTTCATCGATACGGCCAGCCAGCGCGAGTGATCGGCTTCGACATGGTAACGCCACGTCAAGGTGCCGTCCTTCGAGCGCCCCCGGCCGTCCATGCCGGGCGCGGCCTTTTCGCGGTCCCGCTCGACCAGCAGCTCGTCGCCCGGTCCGCCGGCGCAATCGGCAACGGATGCCGAAAGCATTTCCGGTTCCTTGAGCGGCTGCGCAAGCGCATCCCCCTGGTCGAGAACCCAGCGATAGTCGCCTTTCTTGCGCTGCTGCCAGATCGTCGTGAAATAGCCCACCGTGCCGTCGGGCTGCTGCCAGGCGCCCTTGGTCACGCCCATAGTGCCGTCGCAGCTCATCCAGACCTGATGGGCCTGCCACTGCACCGGCGCCGCCGGCTCCTTGCGGCCGCTGAGCCATTCCTTGGCGCGGACGGGTTCCGGCACGAACATCACGGCTTCATCGTCCGCGAATTCGTCGAAGGCCTTCCATTGGCCCTTCTCGCGCGCCGTTCGCGCGAAAGCGATTTCGGCGGCGACAAGGGCGCTGGGATTGGCCGTGCCGTTACCCGGCGCATATTCCGGTCGGCGCCGGGCATCGGCCGGGCCGGCGGCCAGCGCGAAGAGCGCCAGCCCGCCCGCGACAGCGGCCAGGACCCGGGCCGGCGGCCGGTTCAAAGGGCGCTCTCGTCCAGCGCCAGGCCCGCGCTGCGGTGCGCGGCGACGATCGTGTTGCGCAGCAGGACGGCAATGGTCATCGGACCGACCCCGCCGGGGACCGGGGTGATCGCCCCGGCAACCTTGGCTGCCGAAGCGAAGTCCACATCGCCCACCAGCCGGGTCTTGCCTTCCTCGGCGCCCTGGTCGGTACGGGGAACGCGGTTGATACCCACGTCGATCACGGTGGCGCCGGGCTTGATCCAGTCGCCCTCGACCATCTCGGGACGGCCGACGGCGGCCACCACGATGTCGGCCCGGCGCACCACGTCGGCCAGATCCTTCGTGCGGCTATGCGCCACGGTGACGGTGCAGCTTTCCGCGATCAGCAACTGCGCCATCGGCTTGCCGACGATGTTGGAGCGACCGATCACCACGGCATCCAGGCCCGAAAGCGAGCCGAGCCGGTCCTTCAGCAGCATCACGCAGCCCAGCGGCGTGCAAGGCACGAAGCCCGGCAGGCCGGTGGCGAGACGCCCGACATTGACGACGTGGAAACCGTCCACGTCCTTGTCGGGATTGATCGTGGCAATGACCTTTTGCTCGTTCATGTGCGCGGGCAGCGGCAACTGGACGAGGATGCCGTCCACCGCCGGATCGGCATTGAGCTGCTCGACCACGGCCAGCAGGTCGGCCTCGGACGCGTCTGCAGGCAGCTTGTGCTCGAAGCTTTCCATGCCCGCCGCCACGGTCTGCTTGCCCTTGTTGCGGACATAGACCTGGCTGGCCGGGTCTTCGCCCACCAGCACGACCGCGAGGCCCGCCTTGCGGCAGGCCTTCGCCTCGAAATCGGCCGCGACGGCGGCGATGCGGGTGCGCAGGCCCTCGGCGAAAGCCTTGCCGTCGATGATTCTGGTGTCTGCGCTCATGTCAGGCGTACGCCATTGGCTGGAGGATCATGATGAGGACGTTGAGGCCGATGATCAGCACCATCGGCGAAAAGTCGATCCCGCCGGTATTGGGCATGATGCGCCGGATCGGGCTGAGGATGGGATCGAGCAGCGCATTGAGCGCGCGCCAGATCGCCTCGACGAACCGATTGTGCAGGTTGACCACGTTGAAGGCGATCAGCAGGCCCAGCACGAACTGCACGAGCACGAGGGTCGTCAGGATCTGGACGAGGTAGATAAGGGCGTTGATCACACCGCCGAGCATGGGCGTGGGGCCTTTCTGAGGAATGGAGCGTCCGCCTGATAGCCGAGGCGGGGGGCGGGGAGCAAGCGCAGGAGAGGACCGGAAGGTCCGAGCAATGCTCGGTTACAGAGCAAGGGGCCGAAAGCCCGGCGAACCCCGCCTGCCGCGGCCTCTCGGCCGGGCGCCTGCGGGATTTGCTGCGAGAAATTACCGGGTGACGGTCGACATCCGTTCGATGCGCCAGTTGAGCTGTTGCTCGCTGGCGCCGGGCAAGTCGTTGATACGGCGCAGCACGATGCTGCCGCGGCGCGAGGGGCGGCCATCGGCGAAGTCCAGCACCACCGGCGCCTCGTAATAGAGCGTACCGGCTGCATTGCTGCTGTCGCCGCGGCCCAGCGCGATGCGCGGGCCGGCATCGCCGCCGAATTCCTCGGCCAGGCGGCTGGGCGTCATCTGCGCGTCGAGCGTCCAGGCCTTGGCGGCATCGTCCCAGTCGCCGATGCGCAGGGCATTGACGTAGTAGCGCAGGAGACGTTCGGGATCGCGGCGTTCGCCCAGCGCGGTCTGGTCGAGCTGGGCTGCAAGGCCATTGGTGGCCGCTGCGGTGGCATCGCCGGAAGGTTCTTCGCTGGCAGCGATCGCCTCGCTCGCAGCGCTGGTCGGATCGCTGCTGGATTCGGCCACCGGCTCGCCATTGCAGGCCGCAAGCAGGAGGATGATGGCCGAAACGGCGCCGGCGATGACGAGGGTATTACGCATGTGGCTCGAAGTGCCTTTCAGCCCGATAGTTCCTCTTTGCAGTTCTGGCCCAACCGGAACAGACCGAACCTGAACAGTTTTGGGCCTGAACAGATTTGAGCCGGAGCGAAATCAGCCTGCGCGGATCAGCGTTCCGGCGCCTTCCTGCGTGAATATTTCCAGCAGCATGGCATGCGAAACCCGCCCGTCAAGCACGACAGCCGCCTCGCAGCCGGCCTCGACCGCGTGGATGCAGGTTTCCAGCTTGGGGATCATGCCGCCGGAAATGGTGCCGTTGCGCTGCAGGTGGACGATGTCGGCCGGGGTCAGGTCGGTCAGCAGCTCGCCCTGCTTGTCGAGCACGCCGCGCACGTCGGTGAGCAGGAACAGGCGCGAGGCGCCCAGCGCTGCAGCGACGGCACCGGCCATGGTGTCGGCATTGATATTATAGGTCTGCCCGTCTTCGCCCGGGGCGATCGGCGCGATCACTGGGATCATGCCGGCCGAGGAAATCGTCTCGATCACGCTGATGTCGATATGGGCCGGTTCGCCCACGAAGCCGAGGTCGACGACACGCTCGATATTGCTGTCGGGGTCCTTGGCGGTGCGCTGCACCTTGCTGGCGGTGACGAGACCGCCGTCCTTGCCGGAAATGCCCATGGCCTTGCCGCCGGCCTGCGCGATCCAGCCGACGATTTCCTTGTTGATCACGCCCGAGAGGACCATTTCGGCCACTTGCGCGGTCTGCTTGTCCGTGACGCGAAGCCCGTCGACGAAGCGCGATTCCACGCCCATGGTCTTGAGCATGGCGCCGATCTGCGGGCCGCCGCCGTGGACGACCACCGGGTTGATGCCCACCGCCTTGAGCAGGACCACGTCTTCCGCGAAATCGCGCGCCAGTTCGGGGTCGCCCATGGCATGGCCGCCGTACTTCACGACGAACGTGCGACCGGCATAACGCTGCAGGTAGGGCAGCGCATCGACGAGCGTCTCGGCTTTCGAGAGCATGGCGGGATCGTGCGGAATCGGCATGGGCCGCTATTAGACCCCTGCGTCAGGAATTAAACCCCAATTCCGGGGAAAAACGACCGATTATTTCGCTCCCGCCCCGTCGGTTGCCTGTCCAATCTTGCGGCCGTGCAAAATGGGCGTTCGCCCGTCTCGTTCCCCCAACAACGACTTGCGCCGCTGCCGACAGAATGCGCCCGAAGCGGATTTCAGGTCAGACGCCGTCCAGCTTGCGGCCCAGCTTCACGAAGAGCCAGATGAACGGGGGCACCATGATCGTCGAGAGCACCAGCTTGGCGATGATCTGCCCGCCCATGATGTCCCAGATCGGCAGGACCCCGGCGAAGGAGATCGTGATGAAGATCAGCGTGTCCACCACTTGCGACAGCAAGCTCGCGATCCAGGCGCGCATCATCAGCATCCGCCCTTCGCGACCGGCCGAAAGGCGCGAGAACACGGTGACGTTCAGCGTCTGCGAGACGCCATAGGACACCAGCCCGGCAAACTGCATGCGGGCGCCCTGCCCCAGGAGGCGGGCATAGGCTTCCTGATCGTCCCAGAACGGGGCAGCCGGGACGACGTGGATCACCAGCGTAAGCAGCGTCATCGACACGATCAGCGGGATGAAGCCGAACCGGACCAGCCGGTTGGCGACTGCCGTGCCGTGCAATTCGGCCACCGCACTCGACAGCACCACCAGCAGCAGAAACGCGAAAATCCCCGATTCGACGGCCAGGTCGCCGAAGACCGGCCAATGTCCGAGATAGGCGATCTTGATGCCCAGAACGCCCGCCAGGACGACCAGTCCGCCATAGAGCGTGGAGAACACGAACATCGAGCGGGGAATGGCGATGGCGCGGGATTGCGCGCTTGCAGGGGCTTGCGGTTCCATGACGATGCTCTAACGGGCGCGGAACAATTGCACTAGCCGTCATGGATGCGCGCCTCTAGGTTTGCGCACAGATTCAGCACGTATTTTCGGAGAAACGGGGACGATGCACGTCGCCTACAGTCTGCTCGGCATCGTTCTCATCATGGCCGTCGCCTTTCTGCTCTCCACCAACCGCCGGGCGATCCGTCTGCGCGTGGTGGGCGCGGCCTTCGCGCTGCAGGCGGGCCTGGCGGCGCTCGTGCTCTACGTTCCTTTCGGCAAGGACCTGCTTGGCGGCGCGGCAGCCGGCGTGGAAAGCCTGCTCGGCTATGCCCACGCGGGCGTCGACTTCCTGTTCGGCCCGCTCGCCAGCCCCGAGATCGGCGGCCACAGCTTCGCCATCTCGGCCCTGCCGGTAATCATCTTCTTCGCCTCGCTGATCTCGATCCTCTACTATCTCAAGATCATGCCGCTGGTGGTGCGCTGGATCGGCGGCGGGCTGGAGAAGCTGACCGGCATCAGCAAGGTGGAGAGCCTCTGCGCGGCCTCGAACATCTTCGTCGGGCAGAGCGAAGCTCCCTTGGTGATCCGCCCCTACCTGGCCAATCTCAATCCCTCGCAGCTGTTCTGCGTGATGAGCGTCGGCCTGGCCGGCGTGGCCGGCACGATCCTGGCCGCCTATGCCTCGATGGGCATCCGTATCGACTACCTGGTCGCCGCCGCCTTCATGTCGGCGCCGGGCGGCATCTTCATGGCCAAGATGATCATGCCCGATCCCCGCCCCGGACAGGTCCAGACCATCGCGGGCGAAGAGCTTGCCGTTCACGAGAGCACCCTGCCCCCCGCCGGTGCCGCTGCCGCCGCGCTCAACCGCGCCGACGTGACCCACTTGCCCGGCGTCCACGTCGATGAGCCGGAAGCGCTCGAGCACGAGGAAGAAAAGCCCGCCAACATCATCATGGCCGCCTCGCAAGGCGCCCAGACCGGCGTGAAGCTGGCCGTGGCCGTCGGCGCCATGGTGCTGGCCTTCGTGGCGCTGATCGCGCTGGCCAACGGCCTTGTCGGCTGGATCGGCGGACTGTTCGGCTTCAGCGGCGTGACCTTCCAAGGCCTGCTCGGCTACATCTTTGCGCCGGTGTTCTACCTGCTTGCCGTGCCGGACTGGAACGAGGCCATGCAGGCCGGCAGCCTGTTCGGCAGCAAGATCGTGCTCAACGAATTCGTCGCCTTCATCGACCTCGGCCAGATGACGGCGCTCAGCCCGCGCACCGTGGCCGTCGTCACCTTCGCGCTTTGCGGCTTCGCGAACTTCTCTTCTATCGCCATCCAGATGGCCGTCACCGGCAGCCTCGCCCCCAACCAGCGCCCGATCATCGCCCGGCTCGGCGTGCGCGCGCTCTGCGCAGGCAGCCTCTCGAACCTGATGAGCGCGGCACTGGCCGGCCTGTTCCTCGGCCTGAGCTGAGATTTTTTGTCCGGGCTCACGCCCGGAAGCGGCACCGGCCCACGCTCCCACCCGACCTCCTATCAGGATATACTAGTGGGAGGTCGGGTGGGGGCGTGGGCCGGTGCCGCAAGCCTTCGACGGATGTCGAAGGCGCACCCAACAAAGACTCGGGCCGGTGCCGCGAGCCATTCGCGGAGGCGAATGGCGTACCAAACAATTGCCTCCCGCCGCGCGGCGCCTATATCGGGGGGCATGACCATGACCGATCCGCGCTCGCTCCTCTATCGCCAGCTTTCGCCCGAGGACGCCCAGGCGCTCGCCGCCGAGACCTTGCGCAATTGCGAGGACGGCGAACTCTACATGCAGTTCATGGCCACCGAGGCTTTCGGCTTCGATGACGGCCGCCTGAAAACGGCCGACTATTCGCGCGACGCCGGTTTCGGCCTGCGCGGTGTCACCGGCGAGATGACCGGCTTCGCGCACGCCAACGAGATTTCCCCCGCCGCCATCCGCCGCGCGGGCGAGACGCTGCAATTGCTCGACCCGGCAGGCGCCGTGCGCGCCGCGCCGCCGCAGAAGAGCAATCGCCACCTCTATACCCATGTCTCGCCGCTCGACCTCGTGCCGTTCGAGGAAAAGGTGAAGCTGCTGGAGACGATCGACGCCGCCGCGCGCGCCCGCGATCCCCGCGTCTCGCAAGTCAGTGCCAGCCTCACCGGCCAGTGGTCGGTCATCGAGATCGTCCGTCCCGACGGCTTCATCGCCACCGACGTGCGCCCGCTGGTGCGCCTCAGCGTCTCGATCGTCGCGGAAAGCAACGGCCGCCGCGAAACCGGCTCCTTCGGCATGGGCGGCCGCCATCTCTACGACGCGCTGTTCGACCCGGCCAACTGGAACCGCGCCATCGATACCGCGCTGAACCAGGCGCTGGTCAACCTTGAAAGCGTCGACGCCCCGGCGGGCGAGATGACCGTGCTGCTCGCACCCGGCTGGCCCGGCGTGATCCTCCACGAAGCCGTCGGCCACGGCCTGGAGGGCGACTTCAACCGCAAGGGCACATCGGCCTTCGCCGGCCGCATCGGCGAGCGCGTCGCCGCGCCGGGCGTCACCATCGTCGATGACGGTTCGATCGCCGACCGCCGTGGTTCGCTCTCGATCGACGACGAAGGCACGCCCACGCAGGAGACGGTGCTGATCGAGGACGGCATCCTCAAGGGCTACATGCAGGACCGCATGAACGCGCGCCTGATGGGCGTCGATCCCACCGGCAACGGCCGCCGCGAGAACTACGCCCACGCCCCGCAAGTCCGCATGACCAACACTTTCATGGAGGCCGGCAACGACGATCCCGCCGAACTGCTGTCGCGCATGAAGAACGGCATCTTCGTGAAATCGATGGGCGGCGGCCAGGTCGACATCGTCTCTGGCAAGTTCGTGTTCTCGTGCAACGAGGCCTACAAAGTGGAGAACGGCAAGCTCGGCGCGCCGATCAAGGGCGCCACGCTGATCGGCGACGGCCCCTCGGTGCTGACCCGTGTCACCGGCATCGGCAACGACCTCGAACTCGATCGCGGCGTCGGTGTCTGCGGCAAGGGCGGCCAGAGCGTGCCGGCGGGCGTCGGCCAGCCCACCCTGCTCATCGAGGGCATCACCGTGGGCGGTACGGCGTAACCGCCGCACGTACCTGACGTCCTAAGGAAATCCCCGGGTTTACGCCTGCCAGGCTTCAGCCCATGTTCAGACGAAACGTGGCATAAGCGCGATCTAGGGTTGGGAAAGTGAGGTAGAGACCATGTCACTGAAGCATGTCGTCGGCTCCACGCTGATCGCGGCCAGCCTGCTGGCCGCGCCCACCGTGTTCGCACGAGAAAAACTGACCGGCGAACAGCAACTCGCCAAGATCCTAGATGGCCGTGTCGCCGGAAAACCGGTGACGTGCATTCCGCTGAACCAGGCGCAAAGCACGCAGATCATCGACAAGACCGCGATCGTCTACCGCGTGGGCAGCACCTATTACGTGAATCGCCCCACCAACGCCGATCGGCTCGATTCGGACAATATCCTGGTGACGAAGCTCTATTCGAGCCAGCTCTGCCGCCTCGACACCGTGCAATTGCGCGATCGGACCACGCCCAGCATGTGGAACGGCTTCGTCGGCCTTCAGGACTTCGTGCCTTATACGAAGCCGAAAACCACGTCTGCCAAGTAACCGAATAGAGAAGTTCCGCGAAAAGGGCGGCTGCGGAAACGTCCGTGGCCGCCTGATGCGTCTTGGAGCGGGCACCTGACGCGCCGGACCATCTCGCTCTGGATTCTCGGCCTGCTCTATGGCGCGGCGGGTATTCTGCACCTCGCGCTGCCCGGACCGTTCGTCGCCATCGTTCCGCCTTGGGTGCCTGCCCCCGCCCTGGTAGTCGCCCTCACCGGAATTGCCGAGATCCTGGGTGCAATCGGCATGCTGCAACCGGTCTCGCCCGCGCTGCGCCAGGCTGCAGGCTGGGGCCTTGCCGCCTATGCCCTCTGCGTCTGGCCCGCCAACTTGCAGCATATGCTGATCGACCTTGTCCACCCCGGTCGCGGCCTGCCCCTCACTTACCATGTCCCGCGCCTTGCCCTGCAGCCGGTGCTGATCTGGTGGCCACTGTGGGCCAGCGGCGTAACGGACTGGCCCTGGCGGCGGCGCTGACCTAGTCTTCCGCTCCCGCCCTGCCGCGCCCATCCCAGGAGACCCGCTTCATGGCGCTCGCCCGAAGCACAATGCCCTCGCCCATCGGCGAACTCACCCTGATCGCCAGCGATTCCGGCCTCGTCGCCGTGCTCTGGGAGAACGACAATCCGGCCCGCGTTCGCCTGGAAGAGACCGAGGATGCCCACGACCATCCCGTCATCACGGCGGCCAAGGCCCAACTCGGCGACTATTTTGCGGGCAAACGGGAAGTGTTCGACCTCCCGCTCGATTTCCGCGGCACGGATTTCCAGAAAAGCGTCTGGGCCCAACTGCTCGCGATACCATTCGGCGAGACGCGCAGTTACGGCCAGATCGCATCCGCGCTTGGAAATCCCGGCGGTAGCCGTGCGGTAGGCGCGGCGAACGGCCGCAACCCGATCTCGATCATCGCCCCGTGCCACCGCGTCGTTGGCGCCAACGGCACCCTCACCGGCTTCGCCGGCGGCCTTGAGGCCAAAGCGTTCCTGCTGAGACTGGAAGGCCCCCGCACCCTGCTCTGAAACGAGAAGAGCCGGCACCCTGCAGGATACCGGCCCTTCGAACCTCAGCGCTTTAACGCGATCATTCCCACTCGATCGTGCCGGGCGGCTTCGAGGTGTAGTCGTAGACGACGCGGTTGATGCCCTTCACCTCGTTGATGATGCGGGTGGCCACGCGCGAGAGGAAAGCGGAGTCGAACGGGTAGATGTCCGCGGTCATGCCGTCGGTCGAGGTGACCGCGCGCAGGGCGCAGACGTTGTCGTACGTGCGGCCGTCACCCATTACACCCACGGTCTTGACCGGCAGCAGCACCGCGAAGGCCTGCCAGATCGCGTCGTAGAGACCCGCGTTGCGGATTTCCTCAAGGTAGATCGCATCGGCCTTGCGCAGGATGTCGCAGCGTTCGCGCGTCACTTCGCCGGGAATGCGGATCGCCAGGCCCGGCCCGGGGAACGGATGGCGACCGACGAAGATGTCGGGCAGGCCCAGTTCGCGGCCCAGCACGCGGACTTCGTCCTTGAACAGTTCGCGCAGCGGCTCGACGAGCTTCATGTTCATGCGCTCGGGCAGGCCGCCGACGTTGTGGTGGCTCTTGATCGTCACCGAAGGGCCGCCGGTGAACGAGACCGATTCGATCACGTCCGGATAGAGCGTGCCCTGCGCCAAGAACTCGGCACCGCCGATCTTCTTCGCTTCGTCCTCGAAGACGTCGATGAAGGTCTTGCCGATGAACTTGCGCTTGGCCTCGGGGTCAGTGACGCCGGCCAGGCCGTTCAGGAACAGCGTCGAGGCATCGACGTGGACCAGCGGGATATTGTAGTGGCCGCGGAACAGGCTGACGACCTGCTCGGCCTCGCCCATGCGCAGGATGCCGCCGTCGACGAAAACGCAGGTCAGCTGGTCGCCGATCGCTTCGTGGATCAGCAGCGCCGCAACCGCCGAATCGACGCCGCCCGAAAGACCGCAGATCACGCGCTTGTCACCGACCTGGGCGCGGATTTCGTCGATCTTGGTCTTGCGGAACTCCGCCATGGTCCAGTCGCCGGCAAGGCCGCAGACGTGGCGCACGAAATTCTTCAGCAGCTTGCCGCCATCGGGCGTGTGCACGACTTCGGGGTGGAACTGCATCGCGTAGATGCGCTTCTCGTCGTTGGCGATCACCGCGAAAGGCGCGCCTTCGCTGGAGGCGACCGGGCGGAAGCCGGGGGCCAGGCTGGTCACCTTGTCTCCGTGGCTCATCCACACCTGGTGCTTTTCGCCCTTGGACCACAGTCCATCGAACAGCGCGCAGTCGTCACCGATCTCGATGAAGGCGCGGCCGAATTCGCCCGAATCGCCGGAAAGCACTTCGCCGCCAAGCTGGTGCATCAGCGACTGCTGGCCATAGCAGATGCCCAGCATCGGCAGGCCGCTTTCGAGAATCTCGTCCGGAATGCGCGGCCCGCTGTCATCGAGCACCGAGGCCGGCGAGCCCGAGAGAATGACGCCGGCCGGTTTCATGCGGGCGAAAGCTTCCTTCGCGGCATTGAAAGGGGCGATCTCGGAATAGACGCCGGCTTCGCGCACGCGGCGGGCGATAAGCTGGGTCACCTGACTGCCGAAGTCGACGATCAGGATGGAATCGGACGGCTGTGAAGTCTGGCCAGAAGTCTGATTAGTCATGGGCGGCCACTATAGCGGGATAGTGCAGGTGTCCAGTATCCGCGGGCGCCCCCGCGCCATTTTGACCCATCGGCACGCCGCTGCATGCAATTGCAAAACATGCAAGCAATATTGTTTCTTTCGACGTTGTGAAAATTCCAAGAGCGCCTATCTCGCACCTGCAGCATGACGACGAGAAGCGCCATGCATGCGACAAAAAACAGAACAAGAAGTTTGCAGGAGCAATTCCATGACCATCGTCGAAAAGACGTTCGGTTTCGCTGCAGCGCTGGGTGTGAGCGCTCTGGCATTTGCCGTCACCCTCATCTGAGGCCGGCATTTCCGACAAGACAGAAGGGCGGCCCGTGTGGCCGCCTTTTTTGTTGCCTGCCCGGCAGGGGCGCCTTCCCTCTCTCGTGAGCGGGGTGCAACTTTTCGCAACTCGGCGCTGTCTGGCGGCGGATCGGCGCAAGCGGCTCCGTCTCTTGTGGAAAAGCCCCGAGGCGGACCCGGTTTTGCTTGGGTTTGCGCCCGTCAAACCCTATATGCTCGCCATGGCAAGCACCGAAGATAACACGCCCGCGACCGCAGCCGCCGATGCCAACGTTTCCGACAGCGGCAAGAACCAGAACAGCTACGGCGCGGATTCGATCAAGGTCCTCAAGGGACTCGACGCGGTCCGCAAGCGTCCGGGCATGTACATCGGCGATACCGACGATGGCTCGGGCCTGCACCACATGGTCTTCGAAGTTTCGGACAATGCCATCGACGAGGCACTGGCAGGTCATTGCGACCTCGTGCTGATCGAACTCAACGCCGACGGATCGGTGTCGGTGGAAGATAACGGCCGCGGCATTCCCACCGGCATCCATGCCGAGGAAGGCGTCTCGGCCGCCGAAGTCATCATGACCCAGCTTCACGCGGGCGGTAAATTCGAGAACACCTCGGACGACAACGCCTACAAGGTCTCCGGCGGCCTGCACGGCGTCGGCGTCTCGGTGGTCAACGCCCTGTCCGAATGGCTGGAACTCACGATCTGGCGCGAGGGCCAGGAACACTGGATGAAGTTCGCCCATGGCGACGCCGTGGCCCCGCTGGAAGTGCGCGGCGTGGCCCCCAAGGTCAGCGACAATCCGGACGACAACGGCTTCAAGAAGGGCACGCGCGTGACCTTCCTGGCCTCGACCGACACGTTCAAGAACGTCACCGAATTCGATTTCGACAAGCTGGAGCACCGCTACCGCGAGCTGGCCTTCCTCAATTCCGGCGTGCGCATCAAGCTGCGCGACAAGCGCCATGAGGAAGCGATCGAGCACGACCTCTATTACGAGGGCGGCATCGGCGCTTTCGTGAAGTATCTCGATCGCAACAAGCAGGCGCTGATGCCCGAGCCGATCGCCATCGGCGCGGACAAGGACGGCATCGGCATGGAAGTCGCTCTGGAATGGAACGATTCCTACTACGAGAACGTGCTCTGCTTCACCAACAACATCCCGCAGCGCGACGGCGGCACCCACCTTGCCGCTTTCCGCGCCGCACTGACGCGCACGCTCAACGGCTACGCAGAACGTTCGGGCCTGCTCAAGAAGGAAAAGGTCTCGCTATCGGGCGAGGATATGCGCGAAGGCCTGACCGCGATCGTTTCGGTCAAGCTGCCCGATCCCAAGTTCTCGTCGCAGACCAAGGACAAGCTGGTCAGTTCGGAAGTGCGCCAGCCGCTCGAAGCGCTCATGGCCGACAAGATGAGCGAATGGCTGGAGGAAAACCCAGGCCACGCCAAGACCATCATCCAGAAGGTGGTAGACGCCGCCGCCGCGCGCGAAGCCGCCAAGCGCGCCCGCGAACTGACCCGGCGCAAGGGCGCGATGGACATCGCCTCCCTGCCGGGCAAGCTGGCCGACTGCCAGGAGCGCGATCCCAGCAAGTGCGAACTGTTCCTGGTCGAGGGTGACTCCGCAGGCGGCTCCGCAAAGCAGGGGCGCGACCGCAAGATCCAGGCGATCCTGCCGCTGAAGGGCAAGATCCTCAACGTCGAGCGCGCACGGTTCGACCGCATCATTTCCTCGAAGGAAGTCGGCACGCTGATCCAGGCCATGGGCACGGGCATCCGCGACGACTTCAACCTGGAAAAGCTGCGCTACCACAAGATCGTCATCATGACTGACGCCGACGTCGACGGCGCGCATATCCGTACCCTGCTGCTGACGTTCTTCCACCGCCAGATGCCTGACATCATCCGCGCCGGTCACCTCTTCATCGCCCAGCCGCCGCTCTACAAGGTCGCCAAGGGCCGCAGCGAAGTCTACCTGAAGGACAACGCCGCGCTCGACCGCTATCTGGTCGAAGCCGGGCTGGCCGGCCGCGTGCTGGAAAGCAGCGGCGGCGCGCGCATGGGTTCGGACCTCGAAGCCCTGGTCGAACATGCGATCCGCATGCGCAACATCATGGCCTTCGTTCCCCGCCGCTTCGATCCGGTCATCATCGAGGCCCTGGCGATCGCCGGTGCGCTCGCACCCGATCTTTCGCCGGCCGATCGCACGGCCGCATTGAGCCGTGCCGCCGGCTGGCTCGATCGCGGCGACCCGGAAGCGCGCTGGACCGCGCGCCTCACCGAAGCCGGCAACCTGGAGATCGAGCGCCTCTGGCGCGGCGTCACCGATCATCACAAGATCGAGGCCGGCTTCATCGCCAGTGCCGAAGCCCGCAAGCTCGCCCGCATTGCCGCTGAAAATGCCGAAGTCTACGCGGCCACCGCGCGCCTCGTGCGCGCGGGCACCGAGACGGTGGAAGTCGAAGCCGTCGAAGGCGAGGAGGACGCACCCGCGACTCGCCCGGTCGCTGGCGGCGATACGATCAGCCGTCCTTCGCAACTGCTCGACGCCGTGCTGGCCACCGGCCGCAAAGGCCTGTCCATCCAGCGCTACAAGGGCCTTGGCGAGATGAACGCCGATCAGCTTTGGGAAACCACGCTGGATCCGGAAAACCGCGCCCTGCTGCAGGTGAAGGTCGAAGACGCCGACGTCACCGACGAAATCTTCACCCGCCTGATGGGCGACGTGGTGGAACCGCGCCGCGACTTCATTCAGGAAAACGCGCTGAACGTTGCCAACCTCGACGTTTGAGCAGGCCGAAAAACGGGCCTGAAATCAGGGGTATCGGGTAGGGAAACGGTTCTCGCAAAAAGAAACCGTTTTCCTACAGCCCTGCATCCGCCTTACTTGATCGGCCTTTCCCTCAAACAAGGAGAGGCCGATGTTTCATCGCAAGCCGATTTTCGACGAAGTGCGCCTTCTGCTCGGGCGCGGATTCACCTCCGGCGAAGTCGCCGCGCTCGATCGCGCCATCGACAATGCACTGGTCCAGGACAGCGAGTCCCTGCCGGCCAGCCACACGATCGGATCTGCCGGTCGAACTCTGATCCAAAACTGGGAAGGCTGCGCCAAACGCCGCGCCGACGGCCTGTTCGAAGCCTATCCCGATCCCGGCAGCCAGGACGGCAGGCCCTGGACGATCGGCTGGGGCTCCACCGGCGCGGACATCGGGCCGGAGACGGTCTGGACTCAGGCCCAGTGCGATGCCCGCTTCGACCGCGAAATCACCCGATACGTCCAGGAGGTCGTTGCCGCCATCGGCGATGCGGCAACTTCGCCGCATCAGTTCGATGCCCTGACGTCCTTTCACTACAACACCGGCGCCATCGCCGATGCCACGCTGACGAAGCTGCACCGCGAGGGCCGCTTTGCCGAAGCGGCGGTGCAGTTCGGGAAATGGATCTACAATGACGGCAAAGTGCTGGAAGGCCTGAAGCGGCGGCGCGCCGAAGAAGCGGCGCTCTATCTGACACCGTGACGGGAAGACGGCCGGCCCCGGCGCCGGCCGTCAATTCGGCTGGCGCATTGTACGAAACCGGCAGCTTACCGTGTGATGGAGGGCACGCCGTCCTTGCGCGCGCCTTCGTTCACGGCGTCGCGGCTGCGGGGATTGGCGACGGCGGCGGCGATCAGGCGATCGTGCTCCACCGGCGCGATACGCTCCCAGCCCGCGCGGCCCAGTTTCTCCATGGGACGGAAGCGGACCTTGTATTGCATCCGCGGCGCGCCCTCGACCCAGTAGCCCAGGTAGACATAGGCCAGCCCCATCTCCGTCGCGCGCTGGATGTGGTCGAGGATGATGTAAGTGCCCAGCCCCTGACGTCCTTCGTGATGCGGATCGTAGAAGCTGTAGATCATCGAAAGACCGTCGCACTGGCGGTCCGTCAGGCAGGCGCCCACCAGTCGGCCGGGTGTGACGCCGTCATCCGAGGGCTCGCGATATTCGATCACGTAGCTGGTGACCGGGGTATGCTCCACCATGTCCGCGAAATCGACTTCATCCATCGCCGTCATGCCGCCTTCCGGATGGCGAACGGCGAGATAGCGCTGAAGCAGATCGAACTGCTCGCTGGTGGACCAGGGGCGGCACACGGTGGCGACAAGGTCTGCATTGCGCTTGACCAAACGCTTCTGCGTGCCGGAGGGCGCGAATTCCTCTGCCACGACACGCACCGAGACGCATGCATTGCAATCCAGGCAGGAGGGGCGATAGGCCACCGTCTGGCTGCGCCGGAACCCGATGCGGCCCAGCGCATCGTTGAGGGAATCGGCGTGCGGCCCCTTGAGTTCGGTAAAGACCTTCCGCTCGCTGCGACCCGGCAGATAGGGGCATGGCGCCGGGCTGGTCACGAAGAACCGGGGAAAACGAACGGGTGCCGTCACGGACGAAACTTATCCTCTAGCCTGCTGGAAGCCCACCGCGACGCCGGCGAAGTTTCCGTGTTAGCCTTGAATATGCATAGGGCTTGCGCCGGTTGAAAGCGTTTTAACCACGAAAGGAGCCCGACCCGTATCGGAATCGGGACCAACTGGGTGGCGATTTCGTCCGGTTGTCCCGGATTGGTTCTTTCTTCCGGATGAAGGTTAGCAGATTTGACGCGCGCCGTTAACGCCTGACCTGCGGCGATTCAGGCGTGTGCCCCCTACTCCTTTCAGCCCTGCACGCAAGGCCGCGCCTTATTCCCTTATAGAGGAACGGGAAGCCCTGCGGTGCAGACCCGAATCGCCCCCCGAATCCGGCCCGAGCGGAAAGGCCGGTCGAAACCGCCCGCCCGCTGCCGGTCCGCATCCCTGCCGATCTGCATTCCTGCCGAGTCGCCCCGGCGGCAGAGTACGGTCTATTCGGTTTCGACCTGCTTCACTTCGTAGCCTTCGCGCCGCAGCGCGGCCACGAGGGCATCGAGTTGGTCCTTGTCGCGCGCCTCGCACTCGATCTCGGTGACCAGGCCTTTGGCCGGCAAGTGCGTGAAGATGCGCTGGTGGAAGACTTCGATGATGTTCACGTTGTGCTCGTGGAACACCTTGGCGACCTTGAACAGCGCGCCGGCGCGGTCCTGCAGGCCGATGCGCAGGCGGGCAAGGCGGCCGGAACGGGCGAGATCGCGCAAGAGCACGTTAGCCAGCAGACGCGTGTCGATATTGCCGCCCGAAAGCACGATGCCGACTTTGCGGCCCGCGAACAGCTCGCGATTCGCCATAACCGCGGCCAGGCCGGTGGCGCCCGCGCCCTCGACAAGGGTCTTTTCGATCTGCAGCAGCAGCGCGAGCGCGCTCTCGATGCCCGATTCGCTGACGAGCAGGAACTCGTCCAGCAAGTCGCGCAGGACCGAGGACGTGAACTGCCCCGGCGAGAATACGGCGATACCCTCTGCCAGCGTATCCCCGCCGATGGGCAGGCTGGTACCCTTCAGCAGGTTGTACATCGAGGGATAGAGCTGCGCTTCCACGCCGACGAGGCGGATGTCCGGGTTGATCGCCCGCGCTGCCGTGCCCATGCCGGTGGCCAGCCCGCCGCCGCCGATCGGCAGGACAAGCGTGTCCAGGTCCGGCACGTCCTCCAGCATCTCCAGCGCCACGGTGCCCTGCCCCGCCGCGACGTGCGGATGGTCGAAGGGGTGGATGAAGGTCAGGCCCAGTTCCGTTTCCAGCTTGCGGGCATGAGCATAGGCCTCGTCGAAGCTTTCGCCTTCCAGCACGACCTTGCCGCCCACGCTCTCCGTCTGCATGACTTTCACGGTCGGCGTCGTGCGCGGCATGACGATGGTGACGGGCACGCCGAGCCGGGTGCCGTGATACGACAGGCCCTGCGCATGGTTGCCGGCCGAAGCGGCGATCACGCCGCGCGACTTGCGCGCCTCATCGAGGAGGAGAAGGGCATTGAGAGCGCCGCGTTCCTTGTAGGCGGCAGTGAACTGGAGGTTTTCGAACTTGAGCCAGATCTCGGCGCCCGTGATCGCGCTGAGCGTCGTGGAATAGAGCGTCGGCGTGCGGACGATCTTGCCCATAATGCGCTCCGCGGCCGCACGAATGTCTTCGGCAGTCAGCGTGGCCACTTCGGGCTCCGCAGCGATCTTGAGCAATGGCTGTTCCATGGTGGCCGCGGGTAAAGGAAAGCGTGCCGAATGGAAAGCCGCGCGATAGGAAAAATTCTCGCTTTCGATGGACGCTGTAATATTGTTGTCCAAAATCCCTTTGCCGCCGAAGCCTTCCCTCGCCGCGCTGCCCGAAGACTGCGCCGGAACGAACAGATTTCCCTGCCGCTTGCGGTTTGCTTTCGTGCAAAAAGCGCTAGAACGCTTGCCATGAGCGAAAAACGCAAGGTTTCCTTCATCGGCCTGGGTGTCATGGGCGGCGCAATCGCGCGGCATATCGCCCTGGCCGGTCACGAACTCACCATCTTCAACCGCTCTCCCGAGCGGGCACACAAGTGGTCGCAGGACAACCCCGGCCTTGCCCACCGCATCGCCGCCAACCCGGCCCACGCCGCGCAGGATGCCGATGTGGTCATTACCTGCGTCGGCAATGACGACGATCTTTCCGAAGTCGTGCTCGGTCCCAACGGCGTGTTCCGCATGCTGAAGAAGGGCGGCGTCTTCATCGACCACACCACTGTTTCCGCACGTATCGCCCGCCAGATTTCGGTCGAGGCGCGGGACCTTCGCATCCACTGCGTCGATGCGCCGATGACGGGATCGCAGATCGGTGCCGAGAAAGGCACGCTCACCCTGATGTGCGGCGGCCGCGATGAGGCGATAGAGGCGGCTCATCCGGTGATGGAGGCCTATTCCACCCGCATCGTCCATGTCGGCAAGGCCGGCTCCGGCCAGATCGCCAAGATGGCCAACCAGATCTGCATCGCCGGCAATGTTGCCGCGCTGGCGGAAGCGGTGCGCTTCGCCCAGGCCTCGCACCTCGACATGGACAAGGTCTACGAGGCCATCTCGGGCGGCGCTGCCCAGTCCTGGCAGATGGACAACCGCTGGCAGACGATGAACGAGGACAAGTTCGACTTCGGCTTCGCGATCGACTGGATGCGCAAGGATCTGGGCCTCAGCCTGGATGAAGGGCGCGGCCTTGGCGTCTCGCTGCCCGTGGCCGCGCTGATCGACCAGTTCTTCGCGGACATCCAGGCGCAAGGCGGCGGCCGCCTCGACACCAGCGCCATCATCAAGCGCCTCCCCAAGAAGGGTATCAAGTGAATTCCAAAACCGGCGCAGCCCTGGCGCTGCTGCTTGCTTCCACCGCCATCGCGGCAAGTCCCGCGCTGGCGCCCGCCGCTCTGGCCGATGTGCTGGTCGACAATGTCGAGGGCGTGACGGGTGACGGCAAGGGCGGCGTCGAACGCTTCGAAGGCTTCCTGATCGACCGGGACGGCCGGATCGCCGAAGTCTATCGCCATGGCGACAAGCGCCCGAAGAAGGTCGACTACCAGGTGGACGGCAAGGGCCGCCACGTCGTGCCCGGCATGATCGACGCCCATGGGCATGTCATGGCCACCGGCTTTGCGAAGATGACGCTGGACCTGACGATGGCCAAGTCGCTTGACGAGGCCCTCGCGCGCATCACCGCCTGGGCCGCCGCCCATCCCGACGCGCCCTGGATCCTGGGCAGCGGCTGGAACCAGGCGCAGTGGGGGCTCGACCGCATGCCCACCGCCGCCGAACTGGACCGGGCGACGGGCGGCAAGCCCGCCTGGCTGGTCCGCGTCGACGGCCATGCCGGCTGGGCGAATTCGGCCGCCATCTCCGCCGCCGGGGTCACTGCCGCCACCGCCGTGCCGCAAGGCGGCGAGATTCTGCGCCTGAGCGGCGGCAAGCAGCCCGCTGGCGTCTTCGTGGACGGCGCCATGGCGCTGATCGAATCGAAGATGCCCAGGCCCCGTCCGGAAGATCGCGACACCGCGCTCGGCGAAGCGCAGCTCGCGCTGCTGGCGCAAGGCGTCACCGCCATTGCCGACATGGGCACCTCGATCGACGACTGGCAGGCCATGCGCCGCGCCGCCGACGCCAGCCGCCTGCGTATCCGCATCGTCACGTATGCCGACGGCGTGGACAACATGGCGCTGATCGGTGGCCCTCGCCCTACGCCGTGGCTCTATGACGATCATCTCAAGATGAACGGCGTGAAGCTCTATCTCGACGGCGCGCTGGGATCGCGCGGCGCCTGGCTCAAGGCGCCTTACGCCGATGCGCCGGAGAGCAAGGGCCTGCCGCGCATGAACGAGACGCAGCTGGGCAACCTGATGAGCCGCGCGGCGATGGATAATTTCCAGGTCGCCGTCCACGCTATCGGCGATCAGGCCAATGCCACCGTGCTTGCCTCGATCGAGGACCTTTCGGCCACTTACAAGGGCGATCGGCGCTGGCGCGTCGAGCATGCCCAGATCGTGGATCCGGCAGACATCCCCCGCTTCGGCAAGTTCGGCACGATCGCCTCGATGCAGCCGCAGCACGAAGCATCGGACCGCACTATGGCCGAAGCGCGGCTGGGCCCGGCGCGTCTGGCCGGCGCCTATGCCTGGAAGTCGATCGCGGCCACCGGCGCGACGCTCGCCTTCGGGTCGGACACTCCCGTCGAACCGTCCCAGCCTTTCGTCGGCCTTGCGGTCGCCATCTCCCGCCAGGGTGCGGACGGCCAGCCGTTCAACGGATGGCAGCCGCAGGAGGCCGTGAGCCGCGAACTCGCGCTCAATGCCTACACCACGGGCGCCGCCTATGCGATGTTCGCGGAAGACCGTCTCGGGCGGATCGCCAAGGGCTACCGTGCGGACTTCCTCTTCGTGGATGCCGATCCCATGCTGGCAACGCCGGAGCAACTGCGCGCCACCAAGGTCATGGAGACCTGGATCGGCGGCCAGATGGCGTGGTCCGCGGCAAAGGACCGGGTGATTCCGGCCAAGGACACACCCGGCCGCTGAGAACTCGGCCGCTGGAGGTTTGAGAGCTGGAGGTTCGGAGGGCGAGATCGGCGCGAGCCGGCTCGTCCCTTGGCACGCCCAAGCCCACCTTACCGTCCGACAACGCGCGCGGCGCGGAACGACGCCCGATCAGCCGCGAAGCCGGAGCGGCATCCCAGATGTCAGGGCGCCCGAAGCACCCGCCCGCTCAGACCGCGGGCGTGCTGCCTTCGACCGGGGCAGGAACATCGTCCTCTGCAGCCTTGTCACGCGCGTCGCGCTTCTCGGTGAACCACATGAACACCAGCGTTCCTTCGTAGAGCGCCAGAAGCGGCACGGCGAGAAGGAGCTGCGAAACGACGTCGGGCGGGGTGGCGACGGCAGCGATGATGAAGATGCCGACGATGGCATAGCGACGCGCGCCGACGCACTGCGCGCGGGTGATGATGCCGGCGCGGTTGAGCAGCATCAGCAGCACCGGCAGCAGGAAGCTGATGCCGAAAGCCAGGATGAACTGCATGACCAGCGCGAGATAGTCACCGGTGCCAGGCAGCGCTTCCAGCTTGAGCCCGCCCTTCTGCCCCTCGAAACCGAGGAAGAAGTGAAACGCCGTAGGCATGACGACGTAGTAGGCCAGGGCCGCGCCCATGGTGAAGAGGATCGGCGTTGCCACCAGGAACGGCAGGAACGCCTTCTTTTCCTTGGCGTAGAGGCCCGGCGCCACGAAAGCCCAGATCTGGTTGGCGATCACCGGGAAGCTGACGAAGAACGCCGCGAACAGCGCGATCTTCACTTCCACGAAGAAGGCTTCATAGAGCTTGGTATAGATCAACCGGCCCTGGCCGGGCGGGAAAGCCTCAGTCAGCGGGCGGACCAGAAACGAAAAGATGTCGCCCGAAAAGTAGAAGCAGATGCCAAATGCCACCGCAAAGGCCAGGAAGGCCCGAAGCAGGCGGGCGCGCAGCTCGACTAGGTGTTCGAGCAGCGGGGCCTGCGAATCGTCGATATCGGATATGCGGAATGGCTGCATGGCGCGCTTCTATCAGGGGGGCGGCGGGGGGAGGTGGAATTCGGCCTGCCCGCCGGGAGCGGCTGCCTCGGGCTTGCCCGCGTTCTCCGGCTTGCCGGGACTTTGGGCCGTGGCATTGCCGGTCGCCTGCCCCGTTTCAGCGCCCGCCTCTCCGCCCGCGACCGGCGCGTCTTCGGCCAGCTGCGGGATAGAGGGAGACGTGCCGGTGGGGGCCTGCATCTGGTTCATGTCCGGCAGAACGGGATTGGCCTTCATGATGGCCTCGTTCTGCTCCCGCCATTTGCGCTCCATCTCCTCCAACTCGGCTTCGCGCACCATGGCGTCGATGCCCGAGCGGAAGTGACCGGAGATCTTGCGCATCTTGCCGATCCATCGCCCAGCCGTGCGCATCGCCATCGGCATGTCCTTGGGACCGATGACGACGACCGCCACGATGACGATCATCAACAGTTCGGAAGCACCTACGTCGAACATAGCGCGCGCGGGTCCGTCAGCGCTTAGGACTGCTCGGTCTTGTTCTCGGCCTTGGCCGGAGTGACCGAGGGGGCTACCGGGGCATCGCCCTGCTGGGCGGTGATCTGCGGGGCGGGCGCGGGAGTGGACTTGTTCTCCTCCTCGTTCATGCCCTGCTTGAAGCTCTTGATGCCCTTGCCGAAGTCACCCATGATTTCCGACACGCGGCCGCGTCCGAACAGCACGAGCACGATCACCAGGACGATCATCCAGTGCCAGATCGAGAAGCTACCCATAACCTCAACTCCAAAAACCGTGCGATCGATTCCGACCGCATAGAGCCCATCTAGGCACTTTCCCGCCAAGTTGCCAGCCTGTCATTATTCTGACCGGCGCCGGTAGCCTAACCGTCATCTTCTCCAAAAAGGTCGCGGTCGTCGAGGTCTTCCGCCGTGTCCTCGGCCGTTTCCTCGTCTTCGCCGGGAACCTTGCCGGGGCGCAGGCCGGTCTGGATCATGTCGTCATCCACAGGATCGAGCAGGCCGGCCGCGCGAAGTTCTTCCAGTCCCGGCAATTCCTTCAGGGAGCCGAGCCCGAAATGCGCCAGGAAATCGGGCGTGGTGGCGTATATCACCGGGCGCCCGGGTACCTCGCGGCGGCCCGCGACACGCACCCAGCCTGCCTCCATCAGCACGTCGAGCGTACCCTTGGCGGTCTGCACCCCGCGGATCGCCTCGATCTCGGCGCGGCTGACCGGCTCGTGATACGCAACGATCGCCAGGACTTCGGTGGCCGCGCGCGAGAGCCGGCGCAAGTCCTCCTTCTCGCGGCGCAGCAGATGCGCAAGGTCGGGCGCCGTCTCGAAGTGCCAGCGCTTGCCGCGCTCCACCAGCAGCACCCCGCGCGCGCAATAATGCCGCTCCAGCTCGGCAAGCGCCGGGCGCACGTCGGCCTGTCCGAGGTGGTTCGAGATCTGCTCGACCGTCATCGGCTGCTCGGCAGCGAAAAGCGTCGCCTCCACGGCGCGGACGAGGTCGTCGGTCGGTTCGGTCATCATTTGCATGCCTTGAGGCGAAGCGGCCCGAAAGTCTGCTCCTGCGCGATCTCGGCCCGGCCGGTGCGCGCCAGTTCCAGCGCGGCGACGAAGCTGGATGCCAGGGCGGAGCGGCGCAATTGCGGATTGGCCCAGGTGTCGCTGGCGGGCGGCAGGAAATCGCGCAAGTCCATCCAGTCCAGCGAGACGCCGAGCATCGAGGAGACGCGGGCGATGGCGCTGTCGAGCGTCATGACCATGCGTTCGCGGACCATGTGGACCACCGGCTGGCTGCGGACTTTCACGTCCCCATAAGCGCGCACGAGATCGTACCACGAGCACTGCCAGGCCGACTTGCGCTCGACCCGCAGGCCCTCTGGCGCGCCGCGCAGGAACACGTCGCGGCCCAGCCGGTTTCGGCCCATCAGCCGCGCCGCTGCCTCACGCATGGCACCAAGGCGCTGCAGGCGCAGTTGCAGGCGCAAGGCCAGTTCTTCGGGGCTGGGGTCGGCCTGCTCGTCCTTCGGCAGTAGCAACGCGGACTTCAGGTAGGCGAGCCAGGCCGCCATCACCAGGTAGTCCGCCGCGAGTTCGAGACGCAGCGCCTCGGCCTGCTCGATATAATCGAGGTAGGCCGCGACCAGCTCCAGGATGGAAATCCGCCGAAGGTCCACCTTCTGCCGCCGCGCGAGGTCCAGCAGGAGGTCGAGCGGGCCTTCCCAGCCGTCGATTTCCAGATAGAGCGCTTCCTTGCGGGCCTCGGCCCGGTCCTCGCCGTCCCAGCCGGCATCGGCGCCGGGCAGGCCGAAAGGAAGCTCGGCAGGCGCGTTCATCGTCAGGCCGCCAGCGCCAGCAGGGCGTCGCGCCGGGCGATCAGCTCGGCATGGGTGCCGGTTGCGGCGATGCCCTCCACCGACGCCAGTGCCTGCGCCAGCTTTTCCGCGGTCTCGGGCGGCATGGACGGCAACCGCGCGGCGATGCCGGTCATGTCGTCCATCTTCGCCCAGCAGTTGAGCGCCAGGTCGCAGCCCGCCGCGATCGCCTGCGCCGCAAGTTCAGGCACGCTGCCCGAGAGCGCCTGCATGTCGAGGTCGTCGCTCATCAGCAGCCCCGTGAAACCGATGCGCTCGCGGATGATCTCGCGGATCACGAAGGGCGAGAGCGTGGCTGGATTCTCCGCGTCCCAGGCGGTGTAGCGGACATGGGCGGTCATGCCGAAAGGGGCATCGCGAAGCGTTCGGAACGGCTCGATGTCACGCTCCAGTTCCTCTTCGCCAACCTCCACCGTGGGCAGTTCCTTGTGACTGTCCGCCATGGCACGGCCGTGGCCGGGGATATGCTTGACGCAGCCGACGATGCCGGCGCGCGCCAGCCCCTGCAGCGTCGCGCGGCCCAGCGCGGCCACACGCATCGGGTCCGCGCCGAAGGAACGGTCGCCGACGATGTCGTGCGCGCCGGGGTGGCGCACGTCGAGCGGGGGATGGCAGTCGGCGGTCAGGCCCACTTCGGCAAGGTCGAGGCCCAGAGCCTCGGCATTGTCGCGCGCCGCCTCGATGGCGCTGGCGGGCGCGAGATCATAAAGCCTGTCGAACGCCTCGCCCGGCGGATAGGCGCTCCAGACGGGCGGCTTCATCCGCGCGACACGGCCGCCTTCTTGATCGATGGTGATGTAGAGCCGGTCGCGGCCGTGGATGGCGCGCAGATCCTCGGTGAGTGCCCGCACCTGTTCGCGGTCCTGCACATTGCGGCCGAACAGGATGTAGCCGGCAGGGTCGGCATCGCGAAAGAACGCGCGCTCGTCGGCGCTGAGAGTCAGCCCGGAAAGGCCGAAGATGGCGGGTGTCATAATCGCGCTTGGTCGCAGAATTCCGCGGCTTTCGCAAGGAAGCCCCGGTTTGCAGATGTGGAAAGCAAGGGCGCGGGCGGCGCGGTCACGTCATGCGGAAAGAACGAAACTTCGGCGCGGTCCGAAGGGCCTGCCGAAGTTTCGATTCGTCCCTGATGCCAGTCCGAGAAATACCCGGGCCGGCATCTCCTGACCGCGCCGGTCCGTTACTGCTTTACCTGGCAGCTCAATCCGGCGGAACGCATCCCGCTGCAGAGCGCGCGCGCCGCAGCAAGGTCTCCGGGGACGGCCTGGAGGCGATAGACCTTGCCGATATCGGCCTGCCCCTCGACGATGCGGTGGTTCACCCCGGAAAGTCCCGGATACTGGACCTTGAGCGCGTTCCAGCCTGCCTCGGCGGTCGGCTTCGAGGTATAGGCGCCCACTTGCACGCCGACGCCGCTGACGACCGGTTCCGGTTTGCCCGGGGCACTGGCGGCAGAAGCGGCACTGGCGGGCGCGCTGGGCCCGGCAGCGGGCTTGCCGGAAGGCGCAGGCGGGGCGGCCGGAACGGCGGACTGGCCGCCGAAGCCCGGACCCGGCGCTTCGCCCCGTCCGATCTGCGGCAGGCGGCTCTGCCCTTCGGCAACCGCATAGCTGGTGTCTCCGGTGCCCGCCACGACGTCTCCGCCCGGATTTTCCGGCCGCGTCTTGTAAGGCTCCTTCGGGGCCTCGATCACGCCGCCGCTGGCGACAAGCGGCTGTTCCGACTTCTGGCGCGTGGCCCACCAGATTCCGCCGACGATGACCAGTATGGCGATGACGGCCAGGACGACGAGCAGCAAGGTCTGCCCCGGGGCACCGCCCTGCTGGTCCTCGAACTCCTCGTCCTCGCCTTCCAGCCAGGGCAGGCGCACGTCGTCGTCGCCGAGTTCCAGCTTGCCGGATTCGGCCTCAGGCTGGCCCGAATTCGAATGAGCGGCATCCTCGAAAGCCGGGGCTCCGGCGGAACGGCCCGCGTTCAGGTCGTCATGGAAGGTCCCCCGACGGCTTTCGCCGCCCTGGTCGACACCCCGATCGCCTTCGTCCCGATTGCCTTCGTCCCGATTCTGGCCCCAGTTCGCCATGACTTACATTTCCTCCACCGCCTCGACGCCCAGGAGCGCGAGGCCATTGCGGACAAGCTGCCCGATCTGCGCAGCAAGGAACAGCCGTGCGCCGGTCAGGTTACCGTCGGCAGCGTTAACAAAGCGCTTTTCGACGCGGTCATTGCCGAGATTCCAGTAGCCGTGGAAGGCCGCGGCAACGTCGCCAAGGAAGAAGGCGATGCGGTGCGGCTCGCGCGCGGCTGCAGCGGCCTCGACGATGCGGGGGAACTGCGCGGCCAGCTTGACCAGTTCCAGTTCTTCCGCGCCCAGCAGTTCGAGGTTTTCGCCCGAGGGCTTGAACCCGCCTTCGGCCTCGCCCTTGCGCAGCGTCGAGTGGACGCGGGCATTGGCGTATTGCACGTAGAACACCGGGTTGTCCTTGGAGGCTTCCACCACTTTGGCGAAGTCGAAGTCCATCTGCGCTTCCGGCTTGCGGGTGAGCATGGTGAAGCGCACCACGTCCTTGCCCACTTCGGTGACGACTTCGGCCAGCGTGACGAAGTTGCCCGAACGCTTGGACATCTTCACCGGCTCGCCATCGCGCAGCAGCTGGACCATCTGCACCAGCTTGATCTCGAACGGCGTCGGCTCTCCATCGGCGCCGGTCATGGCGGCGACGGCCGCCTTGATACGCTTGACGGTGCCCGCGTGGTCGGCGCCCCAGATGTCGACCAACGCGTCGGCGGTCTGGGCCTTCTGGAAATGGTAGGCAAGGTCAGCGCCGAAGTAGGTCCAGGTGCCGTCCGACTTCTTGATCGGGCGATCCTGATCGTCGCCGAACTGGGTCGAGCGGAACAGCGGCAGCTCCACGGCTTCCCAGTCCTCCAGCGTCTTGCCCTTGGGCGCTTCGAGCACGCCGTCGTAGACGAGGCCCTTGGCGCGCAGCCACGCTTCCGCCTCGTCCGGCTTGCCCGAAGCCTGAAGCTCGGCTTCCGAGGAGAACAGGTCGTGATGGATGCCCAGCAGCGCGAGGTCCTGCTTGATCATCACCAGCATCGCGGCAACGGCCTTTTCCCGGAACAGCGTCAGCCATTCCGATTCGGGCGCCTCGGCAAACTTGTCGCCGAATTCGGCGGCGAGCTGCTGGCCCACGGGAATGAGGTATTCGCCCGGATAGAGGCCCTCGGGAATGGCGCCCACGTCATGGCCCAGCGCCTCGCGGTAGCGGACATGGGCCGAGCGGGCGAGCACCTGCACCTGGGCGCCGGCATCGTTGACGTAATATTCCTTGATGACCTTGTGGCCGGCATATTCGAGCAGCGTCGCCAGTGCATCGCCCACCACTGCGCCGCGGCAGTGGCCCATGTGCATCGGGCCGGTGGGGTTGGCGGAGACATATTCAATATTGACGGTGGTGCCGCCGCCCATGGCCGAACGGCCGTAGTCCGCGCCGAGCGCGGCGATCGCGCGCAGCTCGGCGATCCAGGTGGCGTCCGACAGGCGCAAGTTGATGAAGCCGGGGCCGGCGATTTCCGCCGAAGTGACCGCGTCGAGCTTCGACAGCTCCGCCACCAGCGCATCGGCCAGGTCGCGCGGCTTCATGCCGGCGGGCTTGGACAGGACCATCGCGGCATTGGTCGAAAGGTCGCCATGCGAGGTGTCGCGCGGCGGCTCGACCGTGATCGCGCTTCGCTTCAGACCGCCGGGCAGCGTACCGGCCGCTTCGAGCGCATCGAGCGCGGCGTTGAGGTGGCCCGCAAAGGCGGCGTAAAGGGTCTGGTGATCGCTGTTTGTAATGGTCATGGCGCGCGCGAATACCCCAAGTGCAGCGAAAGGGGAACAGGCTGCGAGGCCTTGGTGCCGGCCGGCGATGCCAGCCTCGCGCGGAGCACCCCGAACGCAGCCGCTTCAAAATCGCCCGAAACGCGTGTATCGGCCCGCGCATGCCATCAACCCAGAATCCCAGGACCTACCGGGTCAAGAGCTTCGGCTGTCAGATGAACGTCTACGACGGCGAGCGCATGGCCGAATTGCTCACGGACCAGGGCATCGCGGCCGCGCCGGAAGGTGAAGAGGCCGACCTGATCGTGTTCAACACCTGCCATATCCGTGAAAAGGCGGCGGAAAAGGTCTATTCCGACATCGGCCGCCTGCGCCGCGAGGATGGCTCATCGCCCCTCATCGCGGTGGCCGGCTGCGTGGCCCAGGCCGAGGGCGACGAGATCATGCGGCGCTCTCCCGCGGTGAAGATGGTGGTCGGCCCGCAAGCCTATCACCGCCTGCCCGACATGATCCGCGAGGCCACCGCCGGCCGCCGCGTGACCGATACCGACATGCCGGCCGAAACCAAGTTCGACGCCCTGCCCGCCCGGAATCAGGGTGGCCGCAGGCGGTCCGGCCCGACGGCATTCCTCACCGTTCAGGAAGGCTGCGACAAGTTCTGCACGTATTGCGTCGTGCCCTATACGCGCGGCGCCGAGGTCTCCCGCCCCCACGCCGCCTTGATGGACGAGGCGCGCCGCCTGATCGACGCCGGTGCGCGCGAGATCATGCTGCTCGGCCAGAACGTGAACGCCTGGTACGGCGAGGATGCACGCGGACGGCGCATCGGCCTCGACGGGCTGATTCGCGAGCTGGCGGACATTCCCGAACTTGCCCGCATCCGCTACACCACCAGCCACCCCAACGACATGACCGAGGCGCTGATCGCCGCCCATGGCGATGTCGAGAAGTTGATGCCGTTCCTCCACTTGCCGGTGCAGGCCGGCAGCGACCGGGTGCTGAGAGCGATGAATCGCAGCCACACGGCCGAAAGCTATCTCAAGGTCCTCGACCGCGTGCGCACCGTCCGGCCCGACATCGCACTTTCGGGCGACTTCATCGTCGGTTTCCCCGGCGAGACCGACGCCGATTTCGAGGATACGCTCAGGCTGGTCGATGCGGTCGGCTATGCGCAGTGCTTCAGCTTCAAGTATTCGCCCCGTGCCGGCACGCCCGCCGCGACGATGGAAGACCAGATTCCCGCCGAAGTGATGACCGAGCGTATCGTCCGCCTCCAGGCCGCGCTCGGCCGCGACCAGACCGCCTTCAACGTGGCCTCGGTCGGCAAGACCTGCCAAGTGCTGGTCGAACGCAAGGGCAAGCTGCCCGGGCAGTGGCTCGGCAAGTCGCCCTGGCTGCAATCGGTCTATTTCGACGGCGATGTCGCCGTGGGCGACATGGTCACGGTGGAACTGACCGAAGGCGGCTACAATGCCGTTTCCGCCAGGCTGCTGAGCCCGGTCGCCGCGTGAGCGAAAGGCAAGCGCTGGTCCTCGTTCCCGGACTTTCCTGCGACCGTCACGTCTGGCAGGCGCAGATCGCGGGGCTTTCGGACATTGCCGACATCTCCATCGGCGATACCCTGAAGGACGATTCGATTCCCCTCATGGCCAGCCGCGTGCTCGATGCCGCGCCGGAGCGGTTCGCGATCGCGGGATTCTCGATGGGCGGCTACGTCGCCATGGAAATCTGGCGCCGCGCCCCGGAGCGGGTGACGCGGCTCGCCCTGGTGGACACCAATGCGCGGGCCGATAACCCTGCCCAGGCGGAACTGCGCCGCGCGGCTATCCGCACCGCCCAGGCGCGCGGCTTCGAACATGTCCTGCGCGGATCGCTGCGCCAACTCGTCGCGCCGGACTGCCCCGAGGCGCTGTTCGAGGAAGTCGTGCAGATGGCCCTGCGCGTCGGTTTCGGGACGTACATGGACCAGCAGGCCGCGATCATCGACCGCGCCGATTCGCTGGCGACGCTCGGCACGATCACCGTCCCGGCCATGGTCATGGTCGGCGCGGCCGACGCCCTCACCCCGCCCCACCTTGCTGAGGAAATGGCGCAGGCCATGGCCTCAGCCGATCTTGGGTCTGATTCGGGCGCGGCCTACGAGGTCATCGCCGATGCCGGGCACATGGCGCCGATGGAGCAGCCCGACGCGGTCAATGCCGCCTTCCGCCGATGGCTGACACGCTGATCCCGGCGCGTTTCAGCGCCATGAGGCGGCTCTAGTCGAGCGGTTTGAGCGCGTCTTCCGCGATGAGCGGCTTGCTGATCGCCGCCGCGCCCGCGCTCACTTCCACGCTGGCATTGGTGGGATAGCCCCTGCCGCTGAAGCGCAGGCGAGAGACGCCTTCCGCCATGCCGCCGCCCGACACGGTGACGGCCAGATCGCGCCAGCCGTGCGACTTGCTGTCCAGCACGCCCACCGGAAGCTGCACCACGCTTGTCTCGCTCACTTGGACCAGATCGCCATCCTGCCGCTTCAGCACCGCGAGGTTGCACCCGCCGGTGCCGCAGAACATCGGGCCGCCCAGATAGACCAGCACTTCAGGCGTGCCGTCACCGTCAAGGTCGGTCTCCGCCGTGGCATATTGCAGCTTGCCGAGATCGCTGGTGAGCGCGTCGCGGTGATTCGCGCGAATCCAGTCCTCGGCACGCATGGGCGCGGTCTCGGTCGCCTCCTCGCTCGCTTCGGCGCCGGCCGAGGCGGTGGCTTCGGGCTGGGCCGCGTCCTTCTTGCAGCCTGCGAGCGAAAGTCCCAGCGCGAACAGGGGGGCGAGCGCCAGGATCCTGGCGGCGGAGGTCGTCCTTGTCATGACCGAAGGCTAGCCGCTCGACCGCCGCCCCGGCAAGATCGGTCTGCCGCACGGGAAGCACGAGAAAGGGCCCCCGGTTCGCACCGAGGGCCCTCGCGACCCGCCTGGGACTCGTCCGGCGCCCTTCCCGGCGCCGGCGGCGGTTTTATTAGAAGAAGAAGCTGTTGTGGACGGTGACGACGCGGCCCGAACGCATGTTCACCATGGCCACGTCATTGCCGTAGCGAACCCAGCGGTGGCCGGCGCGCGGCGCAGGCAGGCGATAGCGGCCATAGTCGTTTACCCAGTAGCGGCTGCCGTAATAGGCCGGCTGGAAGCGGTAGCCCACGGCGACCGGGCGATAGCGATAGCCGCGCGGACCGGCATAGGCAGGGCGGCGGAATTCGCCGCGGTGGGCCTGGCGATAGTCGCGCCAGTCTTCGCGCAGTTCGCGGCGGTCGTGGTTGAGCTGGCGCTGCGAACGGTCGGCGGCGCGGTAGTCGCCGCGGCGGACGTTGCGATCGACCTCGCGCTGGCTCTGGCGAACGTCGCGGGCGCTCTCGCGCACTTCCCGGGCACTCTGCGCGGAAGCCATGGTGGGCACGGCGACGGTCGGAACGATGACGCTGGCGGCAAGGGCGGCCATAATGATCTTGCGCATGTTTTCTTCTCCTTGACCCGAAACGATTATCCGTTCGATCTGGTCTGTGAGTTCATGTTTGAACCCCTCAAGCTGAACGAACTTGAAATGCAGGTTGCAGTGAAATTTCAGGAGTGTCGCAAGGTTGCGACAAAATTCGGGAAGCGCGCCGAAACGCCATGTTATCCCCGGTGAAGCGAGCAATTTTTCGATAGATGCGGCTTGCGGGACGCGATGCGCAGAGCCATCTTCGGGATGGAACGAAGGCATCCTCACCTGAAAGGAGCACATGGCCCGCAAAGCAGCACGCGCCGGTGAAACGGCGCAGTTCAGGCCCGAAGCGCACCGCCGGGCACGTGTCGAAGTCGAGTTCGACGAACAGACTTTGCTGGGGGCCCTGTTCGGCCAGTTCGATTCAAATCTCGTGCAAGTGGAGAACCGGCTCGGGGTCTACATTGCCGCGCGCGGCAACAAGATCCAGATCGAAGGGCCGGAAGACGCCGTTGCCCGCGCCCGCGACACGCTCAAAGGCATGTACCACCGGCTAGAGCAGGGCCAGGCGCTTGACGCCGGCGCGGTGGAATCGCTGATCGCGATGTCGGCCGAACCGACGCTGGAAGGCATCATCTCGGGCGATACCGGCGCGCCGCCGATCATGATTCGCACCCGCCGCAAGACGATCGTGCCGCGCTCGGCGATGCAGATCGAATATATGCGCGCGCTCGCCCGCTCCGACGTGATCTTCGCGCTCGGCCCGGCAGGCAC
Organism: Novosphingobium sp. BL-S-34; assembly: GCF_056857015.1. Classification (NCBI taxonomy): domain Bacteria; kingdom Pseudomonadati; phylum Pseudomonadota; class Alphaproteobacteria; order Sphingomonadales; family Sphingomonadaceae; genus Novosphingobium; species Novosphingobium sp. BL-S-34. The sequence goes on along the minus strand of NZ_CM166472.1, from coordinate 2,404,471 downwards.
GGGCAAGACCTACCTCGCGGTGGCCCAGGCGGTTTCGCAGCTGATGACCGGTTCGGTCCAGCGCCTGATCCTTTCGCGCCCCGCCGTGGAAGCGGGCGAGAAGCTGGGCTTCCTGCCCGGCGACATGAAGGACAAGGTCGATCCCTACCTGCGTCCGCTCTACGACGCGCTCTATGACTGCATGCCGCCCGAACAGGTGGAGCGCCGCCTCGCCTCGGGAGAGATCGAGATCGCGCCGATCGCCTTCATGCGCGGCCGCACGCTGGCCGACGCCTTCGTCATCCTCGACGAAGCGCAGAACACCACGCGCGAGCAGATGAAGATGTTCCTCACCCGCTTCGGCCAGAACAGCCGCATGGTCGTCTGCGGCGACCCCCGGCAGGTCGACATCCCGGGCGGCGACCGCATGAGCGGCCTGGCCGATGCGGTGAACCGGCTGGAAGGTGTGGACGGCATCGATGTCACGCGCTTCACCGTGCAGGACGTCGTGCGCCACCCGATCGTCGGTCGCATCGTCGAGGCTTACGAAGGCCCTTACGTCGATCCTTCGGCACCGAAGACGGAACAACCGGCGGCCGAGCAGCTCCGGGCGGAGTGACTTTCCCCCTGGGAATGCCAAGGTCTGGCGCAGGAAGAGCTTGAGCATCGAGGGCGGCGGTTCGCCGTCCTCGATTTTCCGCCGGTTCCTGTCCGAGCAGGCCACCTCGCACCTTCTCCTCACGCTATCGCTCGACCTCTTCACGCTATCGCTCGACCGCGCGCGCGACTGCGCGTAAAGCCCCCGCATGGATCTCGAAATCGATATCGAAGCCCCCTGGCCCGCCGAGGCGGACTGGGCCGATCTGGCCGAAGCGGCGCTCGAAGCGCTGGTGCAGGTCGCACCGGAACTCGACAATCCCCGCCTCCTGGCCAGCCTGCTGTTCACCACGGACGATGAAGTGCACGTCCTCAACCGCGAATGGCGGGCCAAGGACAAGCCCACCAACGTCCTGTCCTTCCCGATGCTGGAACGCGCCGACCTGCTCGCCCTCGCGCCGGACGGACCGCCGGAAATGCTGGGCGATCTTGCCCTCGCCTTCGAGACCTGCGCCCGCGAGGCCGCGGAAAAGGGCGTGCCGGTGGAGCACCACGCCAGCCACCTCATCGTCCACGGCCTGCTCCACCTGGCCGGCCTCGACCACGAGATTTCGGACGCCGATGCCGAGGCAATGGAGGCCCTTGAAACAAAGGCTCTTGCCCTCATCGGCATTGCCGACCCATATGGCGACAGATCTTAAGCTGTAGGGGTAATTTAAAACGATGGCCGACAATGGCCGCCACACCGAGTCCGGCTCGGGAGATGGGGACAGTACCGGCACGCTCTGGCGTGTTTTCCGGCGACTTTTCCAGAACGACGGCGATCAGTCGCTTCGCGCGCAGATCGAAGGCGTCATCAACGAACATGAAGGCGATGCCGAAGACGAGGCCCGCGCCCGCGGAGACCTTTCCTCGATCGAGCGGCAGATGCTGCGCAACCTTCTCCATTTCAGCGAGCACGATGCCGACGATATCGCCGTGCCGCGCAGCGAGATCGTGGCGATTCCGGCCTCTGCAAGCTGGGCCGAAGTGGTCGAGGCTTTCGCCGAGCACGGCCACAGCCGCATGCCCGTCTACGGAGACTCGCTCGACGCGATCAAGGGCATGATCCATATCAAGGACGTGTTCCCCATCCTCGCGCGCGGCGAACAGCCGCCGGAGGACTGGTCCACCCTGCTGCGCCAGCCGCTCTACGTGCCCCAGGCGCGCGGCGCGCTGGACGTGCTGGCCGACATGCGCGCCCAGCGCACCCATCTGGCCGTGGTGATCGACGAATATAGCGGCACCGATGGCATCATCACCATCGAGGACCTCGTCGAGGAAATCGTGGGCAACATCGAGGACGAGCACGACGACGCCCCCGAAGAGTTGCTAATTTCGCAAGAGAACGGTATCTGGGACGCAGACGCCCGTGTCGAGCTTGACGATGTGGCGGAACGGATCGACCCGCGCCTCGCCGAAGTCGAGGAAGCGGTGGATACCCTGGGCGGCCTCGCCTTCGTACTGGCCGGCCAGGTCCCGGCCGTCGGCACCGTGCTGGAGCATGACAGCGGCTGGCGCATCGAAGTTACCGATGGCGACGAGCGCCGCGTCACGCGGCTTCGCCTTCATCCGCCGGCCACGGAAGCGGTCGCAGAGCCCGATTGAACCTCGCTGCCGCCATTTCCAGGCGGCATCGATACTCCGAGTGAAAAGACGAGACATTGCCAGTACGCCGACTACCCCCCCTGCGCGCGCTTGAAGCCTTCGTTCGCGTCGTCCGCCTCGGTTCGGCCAAGGCGGCCGCCAACGAACTGGCGCTCAGCCCCTCGGCGCTGTCGCGCCGGGTCGCCGCGCTGGAAGACTTCACCGGCAAGCGCCTCTTCACCCGCCAGCACCAGTCGATGAAGCTGACCGACGAGGGCCAGGCCTTCTACAACGTGGTCGGCCCCAAGCTGGAAGAACTGGCCGAAGCGGTGGAATCGCAGATCGACCGCGGCCAGGTGCTGCGCCTGCACCTCGGCGTGCCTTCGCTGTTCGGCGGCCAGCGCCTGTTCCCGCGCCTGCCGGAACTGCGCAAGCTGCACCCGCGCCTGCACATTGACATCGACACCGGCGCGCACCTGGAAGACCGGGTGGGCGACACGCTGGACGCGGCGATCATTCTCTCGCCCGAACCGGACCCGGCCTATTATCGTATCCAGCTTGACCACAACAAGGTCTACGCCATCACCTCCAAGGAAATGGCGCAGGAGATCGGCACCGTCCCCGACGAAGCCATCCTGTCCAAGCAGACTTTCCTGATCCATCAGGACCTGCCGCAGAGCCTGGACGCGTGGAAGTCCGCCATCGGCCTTGAAAAGCTGGAACCGGCCTCGGTCGACCGTTTCGATTCCGGCCAGCTCGTGCTCGAAGCCGCGGCTCAGGGCCTCGGCATCGCGATCATGCACGACGACCACTTCCGCCGCAGCCACGACAACCGCCTGGCCCGGCTCTTCGACATCGACGTCGAAAGCCCCTATCGCTACTGGTTCGTCTGCAAGCCCAAGGCCCTGGAATCTCGCCCCGTGCGCATCTTCCACGAGTGGCTGCTGCAAGCCGGACTGTAAGGCCCTGCAAACGCCGTCCCCGGTAAAGACGGGGCCGGCGTTTTTGCGACATGACGGGCGATTTCATTCCCCTGCGCGGCAGTTCACGGGTATGATCCCCGGGACTTTTTCGACCGTCCGGGGGCTCCGTCATGCGTTTCACTGTGTTCACCGCCGTTGCTGCGGCTTCCATCGCTTCGGCCGCGCCGAGCTTCGCCGCCGAGCCCGCACAGGCGGCGCCGGCTGCGACAGCGGCGGCGGCGGCAGCGCCCATCACCGACCCCGCGCGCATCGCCGCGGCGCGCGTCACGGTGGATCACGTATTTCCCCTTGGGACTTACGCGCGCCTGATGAACGGCACCCTCGACAAGATGATGGATTCCATCATGGATTCCACGATGAAGCTGCCGCTCAAGCAGCTTGCCGGGCTCAGCGGCGTCAACACCGAGGAACTGGGCGAGGCCTCGATGGCAGAAATCATGCAGATCTACGACCCGGCCTTCAAGCAGCGCATGCAGATCTCCACGCGCACGATGATGAACGAGATGATCCCGCTGATGACTCAGGTCGAGCCCGACATTCGCGACGGGCTGACGCAGGCCTATGCCGGCAGGTATACAACCACCCAGCTGGGCGAACTGAATGCCTTCTTCGCGACGCCTACCGGCAAGGCCTACGCGGCCGATTCCTATCTCGTCATGATGTCGCCGGAAGTCATGGCGAAGATGCAGGGCTTCGTCCCCAAGCTGATGGAGCAGATGCCCGCCATCGTGGAAAAGGTGAAGACCGCCAGCGCGAGCCTTCCCGAGCCGCGCGCCTATGGGGATCTTTCGAAGGACGAGAAGGCTCGCCTCGCCAAGCTGCTCGGCGTTTCCGAGGCCCAGCTCGAAAAGGACGAGAAGGCCAAGGCACATTGAGCTGATCGACCGGGGCTGGAAGCGCCGGGAACTTGCGCCGCGATGGGTACAGCTTCGTCTGGCCCAGCACGCAACGAAAAAGGGCGGCCCCTCGCGGAGCCGCCCTTTTCTCTATCGGCAGACCGAAGGAAGGATCAGCCTTCCGAGATGGTCGCCTTGACGATCTTGCCCGGTTCGCGCGGCGGCTCGCCCTTGGGCAGCGCGTCGACGAGTTCCATGCCTTCGACCACCTGGCCCCAGACGGTGTACTGCTTGTCGAGGAAGCGTGCATCGTCGAAGCAGATGAAGAACTGGCTGTTGGCCGAGTGCGGATAGCTGGTGCGCGCCATCGAGCAGACGCCGCGGACATGCGGCTCGGCGTTGAATTCGGCCTGGAGGTCGGGCTTGTCCGAACCGCCCATGCCGGTGCCGTTGGGGCAACCGCCCTGCGCCATGAAGCCGGGGATCACGCGGTGGAACTTGATGCCGTCGTAGAAGCCTTCGCCGGTCAGTTCCTTGATACGCTCGACGTGACCGGGGGCCAGGTCGGAACGCAGCTTGATCTTCACGTCGCCGCCTTCACCATTGCCGGTGTCGAGCGTGAGCGTCAGGTATTCGTCAGCCATTGCAGTCTCCTTCTGCCGGCGCAGGTCCGCGCCGGTGGGGCATCGGCGCCCGATATAGGCACTGGCGCGGCAATGTCACGAGGGGAGCGCTCGTTCGTGCCTCCGTCCCGGTCATCCCCTGCCCGTCACGCTCCTCTCGCCGCCGCGGGGCCGTTTCGGGATCCATTCGGTGCATCGTCCCGTGGCTCTGCAGCCACCGGCCGAGGAAACTTCCCGAATGCCGCCGCCCCCCTGTTGCAATCGCGAAATAGCTGCGTAGACCGGCCCGGATGAGCGAAACGGACCTTCAGGACGAGCGCATGGAAAACGCGGAAGACACCGCGCGTCTCGATATGCCCGAATCCGAATCCCTCGACGACGACAACCGCCTGAAGGCCGAATTCGTCCGCAGCGTGAAGGATGCGCTGGACGAGGAAGACTTCGAGCGCGTCTACGACCTGGTGGAGCCGCTCCACCCCGCCGACATCGCCGACTTGTTCGAACTCATGAACGAGAACGAGCGCCTCGGCCTGGCCCGCGCCATCCGCGACCTGATGGGCGTGGAAGTCATCGCCGAGATGAACGACTGGGTGCGCGAGGCGCTGATGGAGGCGCTGCCCGCCGAAGTCGTCGCCGAGATCGCCGAGCAGCTCGACACCGACGATGCCGTCGCCATGCTGGAAGACCTCGACGAGGAAGACCAGCAGGCCGTCCTCGCCGAGATGGAGCCGGAAGACCGCGCGGCCATCGAATCGGCGCTGTCCTACCCCGAGGAATCCGCCGGCCGCCTGATGAGCCGCGATTTCGTGGCCGTCCACGAATCGATGACCGTCGGCGACCTGATCGATTTCCTGCGCGAACATCGCGAGCTGCCGACCGAGTTCTGGGAAGTGTTCATCGTCGATCCGATGCACCGCCCGATCGGCACCTGCGCGCTCTCGTGGATCCTGCGCACGCCGCGCAACATCCCGCTCTACGACGTCATGGCGCGCGACCAGACGCTGATCCCGGTCGACATGGACCAGGAGGAAGTCGCGCTGCGCTTCCAGAAGTACGCGCTGATTTCGGCGGCCGTGGTCGACGATGCCGGCCGGCTGATCGGCCAGGTCACTGTCGACGACATCGTCCACATCATTCAGGAAGAAGCGGGCGAAGATACCCTGCTGCTGTCCGGCGCGGGTGACGGCGACATCAACGAGCCGATTCGCGACGCCTATTCGGCCCGCGTGCGCTGGCTGATCGCCAACCTGCTCACCGCCACGCTCGCTTCCTCGGTCATCGCCCTGTTCGAAGGCACGATCGCGAAGATGGTGGCGCTGGCCACGCTGATGCCGATCGTCGCCGGGCTTGGCGGCAATGCCGGCACGCAGACCCTGGCCGTGACCGTCCGCGCGCTTGCCACCAACCAGCTTACCGCCTCCAACGCCTGGCGCGCGGTACGCCGCGAAATGTCCATCGCGCTGCTCAACGGCTGCACGATCGCGGTGATCATCGGCATCGTCGTCAGCCTGATCTTCGGGAATGTCACGCTGGGCCTGGTCATAGCCCTGGCGATGATGACCAATATCCTGATCGCGGGCATGGCGGGCGTATTCGTGCCGCTGACGCTGGAACGGCTCAAGGCGGACCCGGCCATCGCCTCGTCCATTTTCGTGACGATGACCACGGATTCGATGGGCTTCCTCGTCTTCCTCGGCCTTGCCACGGTATCCGGTCTGGTGCGCTAGGGGCGCGCCCCCTATCTAGTCATCATGCCGCTGCACATGACCAAGATCGCGTTTTCCGCCGAGAGCCCGGCGGCCCTGCGCGCCTGGCTGGAAAGCCACGACACCCTGGGCGAAGCCCGCCTCACCACGCGCTATCTGCCCAAGCGGCACCAGGAAATGGTCGGCGGCTCGCTATACTGGATCTACGAACATGCCCTGGTTGGCCGCTCGCCGATCCTGGGCTTCGAACAGCGCGAGGACGGGCGCTGGCATATTCGCCTGGAACCGATGCTGATCCCGGTGGTCACGCACCCCAAGCGCGCGCACCAGGGCTGGCGCTACCTTGCCGAAAAGGACGCCCCCCGCGATCTGGGCGAAGGCGAGACGGCGGGCGACGCGATGCCGCCCAAGCTGGCGCGCGAACTGGCCAAGCTGGGGTTGGTGTGACCGGTTTTGCCGGCGACGCGCGCGGAGCACTGCTTGCGGTGAAAGGCGTCGGCCCCGCGGTGATCGCACGGCTGGAGGAACTGGGCATCCGGAACTTCGCGGACCTCGCCGGGCGCGATCCCGATGCGGTCTGCGCGGAAATTTCGGCGGCAACGGGGTCGACCTGCTGGCGCAACTCCCCCCAGGCGCGCGGCGCCATCGTCGCCGCCGTGGCGCGGGCGGGCGCGGGTCTGCCCGATCGGTAGCCTTTTCCCGGACCGATCCGGGACCACGGCTTCCGTTACCCCCGATCGACCCACCAGCGCATCAGCACATGGGCGATTGCATGGGCCGGCGGCGCCCCGAAAGCCTTGCCGTTTTCGCCCCGGCCGATGGCTTCGAGCGCCTCCACCACCTCGTCGCGGGTGAACCACCGCACGTCTTCCAGTTCGGTCTCGTCGATGGTGATGGCATCGTCGTCCGCATGGGCGTGGCAGCCGATCATCAGCGAGGACGGAAACGGCCAGGGCTGGCTGGCGACATAAGTCACATCGCGCACGCGGATCCCCGCTTCCTCGTGGATTTCGCGCGCGACGGCTTCCTCCACCGATTCGCCCGGCTCCACGAAGCCCGCAAGCGTCGAATAGCGCCCTTCGGGAAAGCGCGGCTGGCGGCCGAGCAATGCGCGGCCTTCGTGCTCGACGAGCATGATGGTCACCGGGTCGACGCGCGGGAAGTGCTCTGCGCCGCAGTCGATATTGGTGCAGGAGCGCTGCCAGCCGCCCTTGGCAAGAACCGTGGGGTGGCCGCAGACGGCGCAGTGCCGGTGCCGGCAATGCCAGCTCACCAGCGAGCGCGCGCCGCCATAGGCCGCGAGTTCGGCGGAATCGAGCACGGCCATGGCGTGCCAGTTGACGGGCGTGGCATGGGGGCCTTGCAGCGGCGTGGCACCGGGCACTTCCGCGAAGCAGGGCACGGGGCCGTCGAGGCCGAGGAAGATCATCTCGCTGCCCGGCTCCGCATCCGCCAGCGTGCCCCAGGTCAAGGCGCCGTCGTCGGCCAGCACGGCATCCAGTCCGTCCAGCCGCAGCAGCCGCGCCTCGCTGCTCTGCAGGGCCAGGAGCGCGGCCGGGTCGTTGCGGATATGGTCCGCGCGGTCGAGATGCGAACCGGAAAAGGCGATGGGCAGCAGCTTCGGCAGGAGGGTGGTGGTCAAAGGGGCGTCTCCAACAGGGCCATGACATCGGCCTTCAGCGCATTCTGGAACTGGGGAATAAGCTCATAGGCGTTCGGCGGCATGAACTGCGCGAAGAGCTGCGAGCGCAGGCCGCGCACCATGTCGACCATGCCCACCGTTCCCGCCGCGCCCGACCAGCCGAACAGGCCGCTCTCCGCTCCCTTGCCGACGCGCCCGCCGGCGCCGAAGCCGCTCCCCGCCGGAAGCATGGCGGAAAGCACCACGCCGGGCGGCAGCAAGTCCGACGTGCCGGTGACGACCGCGCTTTCGGCCAGGACGCGCTTGCCATCGATCATGCCGCGCTGGGCCAGAAGGCGCAGGAAACGGTCATAGTCGCGCGGCGTGCTGACAAGGCCTGCGCCGCCGAAGGGGAAGGCCGGCTTTTCCAGGAAGACCGAGTTGCCCGGCTCGTCGATCGGCACCAGCACGCTGCCCAGCGCGGCATAATTGGTGGTGAGGCGGCCGGCCTGGGCGGCGGGCACCTGGAAGGCCGTGTTGGTCATCCCCGCCGGTTCGAACAGTGTTTCGCGCAGATAGGCGTCGAAGGGCCGGCCCGTGACCACTTCGATCACCCGGCCCATCAGGTCCAGACCGAGGGAATAGCTCCAGTGGGTGGCAGGATCGTAGACCAGTGGCACTTCGGCCAGCCGGTCGGCGAACAGCGCGAGGCTGGGCGCGGGGGGCGCATCGGTGAGGCCCGGCACCTTGATTCGGCTGATCTGCCCGGCAGCGAGGCCCCTGGACTGCATCAGCGCGCGGATCGGGCCGGTCTGGATGATCGAATAGCCCAGCCCCGACGTATGCGTGAGCAGATGCCGCATGGTGAGCGCGCGCGGCGCCGGATGCAGGGCCGTGAGCGATCCGTCATAGCGGTCCTGCACCCGCATCTGCGCGAAACGCGGCAGGATTTCATGGACCGGCTGGTCAAGGCCGAGCCGGCCTTCCGCCACCAGCTGCATGGCCATGATGCCGGTGATCGGCTTGGTCATGGAATAGATGCGGAACAGGCTGTCCGGCGAGATCGGCGTGCCGTCAGTGAACCCCTGCGACCCGCGGGCGACGAATTCCGGTTCGCGGCCCGGCAGCGCCAGCGAGGCGACGAGGCCCGGCAGCGTGCCCGGCGCATCGCCGCTCCCCGTCCAGCGCTCCACCAACGCACGCACGCGCGGCATCGTCTCCACCTGCGCCGCCGCCCAGGCGAGCCGAGGCATGAACGCGGCGCCGACACCCGCGATACCCGCCATGCGCAGCAGCATCCGGCGATCGACCGCCGCTTCCAGCCGTTCGCGCGCAGGGCTCATGCCATCTCCGCCCTGGCGAGGCCCGCCGCCTTGGCGAAGAGTGTGGGCAGCCCCGCCTCGGCGATACGGTCGACCGGCCACCATTCCCCCGGGCCGGGGGGATCGCCGTCAAGGTCGTGCTCCAGAATGCGAAGCCCCAGTTCGAGCGAGAAATGCGTGAAGACGTGGCCGACCCGGCCGCCGTTTTCCCAGCGCCCCGCCAGCGGCGGCGCGCCGTGGCCGTCCGCGCGGGCGGACCAGCCGTCGTCGGGAAGCGCTCTCATGCCGCCGAGCATGCCTTTGTCCGCGCGGCGCACCAGCCAGACCTTCCCGTCCCGCTCGATCCAGAAGGCGAGGCCCTGCCGCGCGGGCTTGGCCTTCTTCGGCGCCTTGACCGGAAAGCGCTCCGGCTCGCCCGTGGTCCTTGCCCGGCAATCGGCCGCAAGCGGGCAGAGCAGGCAGCGCGGCATGCGCGTGGTGCAGACGGTGGCGCCCATGTCCATCAGCGCCTGCGCGAAGTCGCCCGCCCGCAGGTCGGGGGTGATCCCGTCGGTCAGCGCCCGTATCGCGGGCCGCGCACTCGGCAGCGGGTCTTCCAGCGCGAAAAGCCGCGTCACCACGCGCTCGACATTGGCGTCCACCACCACGGCCCGCTGCCCGAAGGCGATCGCCGCCACCGCGGCGGCCGTATAGGCGCCCAGCCCCGGCAGGGCGCGCAGGCCTTCCTCGCTCTCGGGGAAGACCCCGCCCCGCGCCGCGACTTCGCGCGCGCAGGCCAGGAGGTTGCGGGCGCGCGCATAATAGCCAAGCCCTGCCCAGGCCGCCATGACGTCCGCGTCGGCTGCGGCGGCAAGGTCCGTCACGGTCGGCCAGCGCGCGGTGAATTTCGCGAAATAGTCCTTCACCGCGGCCACGGTCGTCTGCTGGAGCATGACTTCCGAAAGCCAGACGCGATAAGGGTTGGGTGCCGGCGTTCCCGGCGGCGCGCGCCACGGCAGTGCGCGGGCATGAGCGTCGTACCAGTCGAGAACCTTGCGGGAGATCGTATCGCGGCTGGCGTCCATCAGCGCCCTATGGCATTGGAGCGGCAACAATGGAACGGCATCCAAGCAAAGGAACGGAAAAGGCGGCGAAGTCCGCCAAAGGCGCGGCGAAAGGCGTGGTCAAAGCCGCGGGCAAAGCCCCGGCCGGCGGCGAGTCCAAGGCCGGCGCCCCGAAGCGGTTCGAGCGCGCGCGGGGCGGCCAGGCCCGCCAGATTTCCGACCTCATGCCCGAAGTGGGCCGCACCGCTTTCCGCCGCTTCGGTTTCGTACAGTCCAGCGTGGTGACGCGCTGGCCCGAGATCGTCGGCCTGCGCCACGCCCGCGTCTGCGCCCCCGAATCGATCCGCTTCCCGCCCGGCGAAAAGTGCGACGGCATTCTCCAGCTCGTGGTGCTGGCCGCCCATGCCCCGATGATCCAGCACGTCGTGCCCGAGATCATGGACCGGGTGAACCGCTTCTTCGGCTACAAGGCTGTAGCCAAAGTGAAAATCCGGCAAGGTGAGGTTAAGGCACCGGCTGCCACGCGGCCCAAGGCGGCTCCGCCCTCTCTCAAGCCCGTACCGCTCGAACTGGGCGAATCGCTGCGCGATATCGGCGATCCCGAACTTCGCGCGGTGCTAGAATCGCTGGCCCGAAGCCTCGGTGCCCAGGATGATCCCATGCAAGATCAGGAAAAGCAGTGATGAAGTCCACGTTGCGTCTTGCCGCCCCCCGTCTCGTCTTCCTTGCCGCAGCGGCCCTGTTAAGCGTCGCCGCCACGAAGCCCGCTCACAAGCCACTGGCGCCCAGCTCCAACCCCGCCTCGAACTGGGCGAACCAGATCGTGGTGACGGGCGACGGCAGCCACATGTACGGCAACCCCAAGGCCGAGATGCAGCTCACGGAATTCGTCAGCTACACGTGCCCGCACTGCGCGCACTTCAACCGCGAGGCGGATCCCACGCTGCGCCTCACCATGGTGCCCAAGGGCCAGATCGGCGTGACCGTGACCACCCTGCTGCGCAACCCGATCGACCTGACGATCTCGATGCTGACGACTTGCGGCGATCCCAAGCGCTTCTTCGTGCGCCACAACGCCTTCCTCGCCAGCCAGGACACCTGGATGGCCAAGCTGGAAAAGATCGGCGAGGAGCAGCAGAAGCGCTGGTACCAGGGCGCCCTGCCCGAACGCATGAAGGCCATCGCCAGCGACCTCGATTTCTACTCCAGGGTCGCCGCCTGGGGCATGACCCGTACCCAGGCCGATGCCTGCTTCGCCAACGAGGCGGTGTTCGATACCATCAAGCAACAGCAGGCCACCGTGGCCAAGAACGGCGTGAATTCCACGCCCAGCTTCATTCTCAACGGCAAGCTGCTCGACGCACACGACTGGCCGACTCTCTCCAAGGAGATCACCGACCAGATGGCCGCGAAGCGCAAGGGTTCGGTCTGAACTACCGGAAAAGGGCGGTTTCCTGTGGGAAAGCGCCTGTCCTTCCGCCCCCCTCCGCTGTTATCCGCCCCGACTGTGGGCTAGTTTCCCCGCCTTCTCACAAGGATTCGCCGACATGATCCGCAAGACCGCCCTGCGCACCATCGCCCTTGGAATGATCGCCGCGCCGCTCGCGCTCGGCCTTGCCGCCTGCGGCAAGAAGGACGCCGGCACGCCGGGCGAAGCGCCCAAGTCGGCGCAGGCCCTGCCCACGGTCGCCGCCCCCGCCGGCAAGGCCTGGGCCGAAAACGTCGTGAAGACCGCAGAGGGCGGCTATCGCATCGGCAATCCCGACGCCCCGATCAAGCTGGTGGAATATGGCGCACTGTCGTGCTCGCACTGCGCCGAATTCGCGCATGAAAGCTACGACAAGCTGCGCGAGGATTACGTCGCCAGCGGCCGCGTCAGCTACGAACTGCGCTACTTCATGCTCAACGCCTTCGACATCCCGGCATCGCTGCTCGCCACTTGCGGCGCGACCGAGGCGGTCCTGCCGCTCAGCGAGCAGTTCTGGGCCTGGCAGCCCAACATGTTCCAGAACCTTCAGTCGGCCGGCGACGCCCGCATGAAGGAAATCCAGAACCTGCCGAAGGACCAGCAGATGGCGGCCATCGCCGAAGTCGGCGGCATGACCGAATTCTTCGCGTCGCGCGGGATTTCGCGCGACCAGGGCAAGGTCTGCCTGGCCGATGCCGCCAAGGCCAAGGCCTTCGCCGACCAGACCCAGAAGGCGACGACCGAATTCAACGTCAACGGCACGCCTACTTTCATCATCAACGGCAGCAATGTCGGTTCGATGGGCTGGAAGGAACTGGAAGCCAAGCTGCAGGAGGCCGGCGCGCGCTGATGCGCCCGCCCGTCTGAATCGAACGATACGAAGATGCGCATAAAACGGCTCAAGCTCAGCGGTTTCAAGAGTTTCGTAGAGCCGGCGGAATTGCGCATCGAACCAGGGCTGACCGGCGTGGTCGGCCCTAACGGCTGCGGCAAGTCCAACCTGCTCGAAGCGATCCGCTGGGTCATGGGCGAAAGCTCGGCCAAGTCGATGCGCGGCGGCGGCATGGAAGACGTGATCTTCGCGGGCACGGCCACGCGCCCGCCCCGCGCCTTCGCCGAAGTGGTGCTCCAGGCCGATGCCGCGCCTGACGGAAACGGGGTGCGCGAGGAACTCGAAGTGGTCCGCCGCATCGAGCGCGGCGCCGGCAGCGCCTATCGCATCAATGGCCGCGACGTGCGCGCCAAGGACGTCTCGCTGGTCTTTGCCGATGCCGCCACGGGCGCGCATAGCCCCGCGCTCGTCAGCCAGGGCCGCATCGCCGCAGTCATCGCCGCCAAGCCGGCCGAACGCCGCGCCATGCTGGAAGAAGCGGCCGGCATTGCCGGGCTTCACGTCCGCCGCAAGGACGCCGAGCAGAAACTGCGCGCCACCGAAGCCAATCTCTCGCGCCTCGAAGACCTCATGGCCGGGCTCGACAAGCAGGTCGCCGGCCTGCGCCGCCAGGCCAAGGCGGCCGAGCGCTATACCGCCCTGTCGGACCAGATCAGGCTGGCCGAAGCGCGGCTGGTCTTCGCTCGCTGGCGCGACGCGGCAGAGGCCGCCGATGCCGCCCGCAAGGAAGCGCAAGGCGCCGAAGCAGGCGTGAGCGCCGCGCAGGAGGCGGCGAAACAGGCGCAGGACGCGCAGGCCAAGGCGGCCGAGGCCCTCGTGGAAGCCCGCGACGAACTGGCCGACCGCCGTGACGATGCCAGCGCGCAGGGTCACCGCATGGCGACGCTCACCAGCCAGCTCGAAGCCGCCGAACAGCGGCTCAAGGATCTCGACCGCCAGAAGACGCGCCTCGACGAGGACCGCGGCGACGCCGACCGCATGACCCGCGACGCGGCCGAGGCCCTCGCCCGTCTGGAGCGCGATCTGGCCGAAGGCGCAAAGCAGCTGGAACAGGACGAAGCCCAGCGTCCGCGCCTGGCCAATGCCCTCGAAGGCGCGGAACGCTCGGCTCGCGCCGCCGAACTCGACCTGGCGCAGGCCACTGCCGCGCAGGCAGGGGTCGAGGCCGAATGGCGCATTGCCGAAGCCGAACTCTCGCAGGCCCGCGCCCGTCTGGGCCGGCTGGCCGCCGAAGAGGCCCGCCTCGCAGCCCAGGTCGAAGCGCTGGCCGCTGCCGGGGATCTCGAAGCGGCGGTTACCGAAGCCAAGGCCAGGGCCGAAGCCGGTACGGCCGCTCTGGCCGCCGCCCGCGCCGGGCTGGAGGCGCAGCAGGCCCGCAAGACCGAACTCCAGGCCGAGCGCGACGCCGCGGCCTCGGCCCTCGCCGCCGCCCGCGCCGACCTTACCGGCATCGAGCGCGAGCATACTGCCCTCACCCGCGACCGCGAGGCCCGCGCCAAAGGCGCCAAGGCCGCGCATGGCCTGCCCGTCGCGATCGACGCGGTGCGGGCCGCTCCGGGATACGAACGCGCCGTCGCTGCCGTGCTCGGCCGCGATGCCAAGGCCCCCCTGGGCGAAGTCGCCAGGGCCGACGGCCGGTTCTGGACCGGCTCCGAGGCCCCTGCTCCGGTAGCCGACAGCCTGGCCGCCCATGTCACCCAATGCCCGCCGGAACTCGCGGCCCGCCTGGCGCTCGTCCATGTGGTCGAGGAAGACGATGCCCGGCCGCTCGGCAAAGGCGAATGGCTGGTCACGCGCACCGGCGCGCTGCGCCGCTGGGACGGCTTCGTCGCGCGCGGCGAAGGCGCCGCCGAAGCCGCTCGGCTTGAGGCCGAGAACCGCTTCGCCCAGCTCGATGCCCAGCTTCCACCGCTGCGCGCGGCCGTCTCCGCCGCCGAAGCAAGCCAGAACGCGGTGCAGCAGGAACTCTCCGCCCATGCCGCCGCCGTGGTCGCCGCCGAGCGAACCATTGCCGATGCCGCCAATGCCGAACGCGCCGCCCTGCGCGCGGTGGACCAGGCCGAGGATGCCCGCATCCGCGACGAAACGCGCCGCGCCGAAATAGGCCGCGCCCAAGCCGATCTGGCCGAGCAGCGCCAGGCCGCGGAACGGGACATCGCCGGCGCCGAAGGCAAACGGTCTGTCCTGCCCGATCCGGAAAAGGGCCGGGCCGGGCTCGTCGTCGCGCGCGAAAAGAACGAGGCCACGCGCGCCACGCTTCAGATTTCCACCGCCACGCTCGCCTCGCACGACCAGGCTCTGGCCGTCGCGCGCGAGCGTACCGCCTCGCAGCGCGGCGACATCCGCAATTGGCAATCGCGCGCCGGCGATGCCGCCAACCGCCTTGCCCAGATGGCCGGCCGGCTCGATGAAATCGAGACCGAGCGCGCCGTCGTCGCCGCCAAGCCCGCGTCGCTCATGGCCCAGATCGAACAGGGCGAGGCGGTGCGCAACCGCATTGCCGAGGAACTGGGCAAGGCCGAAGCCGCCGTCGCTTTCGTCACCGATGCCGCGCGCAAGGCCGACGCCGCGCTGGCCGCCGCGCAGGAAGCGCTGGCCAGTGCCCGCGAGAACCGCGCCGGTGCGGCCGCCCGCGCCGAGAACGAGGATGCCCGCCGCGTCGAGATGACCCGCGTCTCGGGCGAACGCTTCCAGTGCCCGCCGCCGGTCCTGCCCGAACGCTTCGCTTTCGCCCCGGGCGACGTGCGCGAGGCGCAGGACGAAGTGGTCGCCATGGAGCGGCTCGTCTCCGAGCGCGAACGGATCGGGCCGGTCAACCTCGTCGCCGCAACCGAACTCGCCGAGGCCGAAGCCCAGCTCGGCACCAGCATCAACGAAAAGACCGAACTGGCCGAAGCCGTCAACCGCCTGCGCGGCTCGATCGGCAACCTCAACCGCGAGGGCCGCGAACGCCTGCGTGCCGCCTTCGAGGCCGTCGACGGCCATTTCCGCCGCCTTTTCACGCGCCTGTTCCAGGGCGGGCAGGCCCATCTCGCGCTCGTCGATTCGGACGATCCGCTGGAGGCCGGGCTGGAGATCTTCGCCCAGCCGCCGGGCAAGCGCCTCCAGTCGCTCACCCTGCTTTCGGGCGGCGAGCAGGCCCTCACCGCTGTCGCCCTGATCTTCGCGCTGTTCCTGACCAATCCCGCGCCGATCTGCGTGCTGGACGAAGTCGACGCGCCGCTCGACGATGCCAATATCGAGCGTTTCTGCGATCTTCTCGAAGCAATGACGCAGGAAACCGACACGCGCTACCTGATCGTCACGCACAATGCCGTGACGATGAGCCGCATGCACCGCCTGTTCGGCGTGACCATGGTGGAAAAGGGCATCTCCCGCCTCGTCAGCGTCGATCTGGTCGGCGCCGAGGAACTGCTGGCGGCGGAATAGCCCGGCTGCGCCCATGCCCTTGATTGACAGTTACCTGCCGCTTTATCAGTTCTCGGAAACCCATTCCTGCCGGATCGCGGCCGATGCGGCGCCGATCCTGAACGCGGCAGGGCGCTACAAGCCCGAGGACGATCTTTTCTTTCGCGCCATGATCGGCTTGCGCGAAATGCCGGCTCGCCTGCTTGGGCGGCGAGGCAGCAAGCCATTCGGGATGCAGAACTTCACGCTGCTGGAGCGGACCGACCGGGCCTTGGTCTACGGTCTCGCCGGGCAGTTCTGGCGCCCCGATTATGGACTTCGCCCGATCACGGACGGTTCCGCCTTTCGGGACTTCGAGGCGGCCGGCGTTCCGCGCCTCGCCCTGAGCTTCGAAGTCGCATCCCTGCCGGGCGGCGCACACCGCCTCACCACCGAGACCCGCGTGTTCTGCCCCGACGCGGTCTCGCGCCGAAAGTTTCGCTTCTACTGGCTGCTGATCCGGCCGGTGAGCGGCCTCATTCGCAGCCGCATCCTCGCTTCCATCCGCAAGACCGCAGAGACTACTTGAGCACGAAGCGCGGCCCCGGTCCCAGCGTGGCGGCCTCGTCTTCGCGGTTGTAGAGGCGGCATTTCGCCAGGCTGAGACAGCCGCAGCCGATGCACTCGTCCAGCTTGCGCCGTGTCAGTTCCAGCAGGGCAATCCTGGCGTCGATCGCCTGCCGCATCGACAGACTGATCGTTTCCCAGTCCGCCAGGGTGGGCGTGCGGCCTTGCGGCAGGGCCGAAAGTTCGCGCTCGATCTCGGCAAGGGCCAGTCCCAGCTTCTGGGCGATCAGTACGAAGCTGACCCGCCGGATATCCGAGCGCAGGAAGCGGCGCTGGTTCCCCGCCGTCCGCAGCGAGGTCAGCAGGCCCCGCTCCTCGTAGAAACGAATGGCCGAAACCGCGACGCCCGTGCGCCGCGCCAGATAGCCGATGGTGATGAATCGGTCCTCGACCCTCCCGTCCTTCTGCAAATCACGCCGTCCTTCTGCAAAAAGCGCTTGATCTCAAGTTAACTTGAGGATGCATCAAAGCCAAGCCGGCAAGTTGCCCGGCGACGCACAGGAGATGCCAGATGGCCCAGGGCCGCCTCGAACACGCCAATATCACCGTCAGCGACATCGATCGCAGCTCCGCCCTGCTCCAGAACCTGCTGGGCTGGCACGAACGCTGGCGCGGGCCCGCGCTGAACGGCGGGGAGACGATCCATGTCGGCGGGGATTTCAGCTACATCGCCGTCTATACCGACCGGAAGGGGCACGATCGCTTTCCCAAGGGCAGCCCGCTCAACCATGTCGGACTGGTGGTGAGCGATCTGGACGCCGCGGAACGGGCCGTGGTGGCCGCCGGGCTGGAGCCGTTCAACCATGCCGACTACGAACCGGGCCGGCGGTTCTATTTCTTCGATTGGGACGGGATCGAATTCGAACTGGTCAGCTACGACTGACCGCGATCCGGCCCGCGTTCCAGGGCGCATCGGTGCGGTCGATCACCAGCCGATGCGTGTCGGGGCGGCACAATCCAAGCGCTGCATCCGCGTCGTCCCCGGCCCATAGCGCCCAGTCTTCACGGACGAGAATGAGCGGCACCCGTCCGTGGTTGGCCACGATGGGTTCGGGTCGGTCGACCATGACTACGGCGAAGGCCTTGCCCCATTCCACCGTCGGCCGCCAGATGCCCGCGACGGCGAAGGGATCTTCCTGCTCCAGCGAACACCAGGTGCGCGTCATCGCGCCTTTGTCGCCTTCCGGCTCGGCCCAGGCGCTGAAAGGCACGAGGCAGCGGCGCATCTGGAAGCTGGAGCGCCAGAACGCGGTGCCGAGCTTGTCGCCCCGCGCCTGGTTGATCGGTTTCGGCTTGATGGCCTGCCCGCGCTTGCCGGTCTGGGCGAGCGGGAAGCCCCAGGTCATGGCCTGGACCCGTTCTTCCGCAACGACCAGCCCCGGATAGCCCGGATAGACTTCCTCGCCCAGGTTCGCGGCCGGTTCCGCCGAGGCCCGGAACAGTCCTGCAATCTCGTCCGTGGCCTTGCGTATGCGGTAGAGGTTGCACATGGCCCGCCCGGTCGATCAGATGATCCCGGCGTTGCCGACGACCCAGCAGGCCAGCGCCATCACCAGGCCGAGATCGCGATTCGAACGGAACCGCGTCAGGGCGTTCTCACCATCCTCGGTATCGAGCGTCACGATCTGGAAGCCGAGATGGAGCGCCACCGGCACGAGCGCGACCAGCGCCACCCAGTCATGCCGCAGGGTCCAGAACCCCAGCGCCCAGAACGCCGTCGCCAGCGCGTAGAAACCGGCCACGCCGCCGCGGACGTGGCTGCCGAGGCGGAGTGCCGAGGAGCGGATCCCGACGACGGCGTCGTCCTCGCGGTCCTGCAGGGCGTAGATCGTGTCGTAGCCGATGCACCAGAAGATCGAGCCGGCATAGAGCGCGGCCATCACCGCCAGCTGGTCGCCCCGGATCTCGACCCAGCCGACCAGCACGCCCCAGGTGAAGACCAGGCCCAGCCAGGCCTGCGGCCACCAGGTGATCCGCTTCATGAAAGGATAGGCGGCAACCAGCGCCACGCTGCCCAGCGCCACGAGCTGCGCCTGCCAGCGCAGCTGGAACAGCACCACGAGGCCCACCGCGCAGAGCGAAAGCAGCCAGATCGCCGCTGCCTTGCGGCTGACCTGGCCGCTGGCCACGGGGCGGGAGGCCGTGCGGGCCACCTTGCGGTCGAGATCGGCATCGACGATGTCGTTGAGCACGCAGCCAGCGCCGCGCATCGCGATCGAGCCGAGCAGCAGCCAGAGGATCAGGCCCCAGCGCGCTTCTCCGCCCGCCAGCAGCACGCCCCAGGCACAAGGCCAGAACAGCAGCCACCAGCCGATCGGGCGATCGAAACGGGCCAGCATGGCATAGGCGCGCGGCGTCCTCGGCAGGGCAGCGACAAGCCCGCGATGCTGCGTATCGGGGACGAGTAGAGAGTCGTTCACGCCAGGACGAGTAGCCTATCATGGCGAAACTGTCATGCCCCAAGGTTCCTGGTGCACACGTCCCGCCTGCACGCCAGTTGCATGCAGGCGGGCTTCGCGCGAAAAGGCGGCCGCAACTTTCCCCGGAGATTCATCCAGATCATGGCCGCCACCCCCGCCTGGCCGCCGCGCAGCGCGCCGCGTCTTTTCGTCACCGGGCCGCTGAGCCTGGGCGGCACCCTCGTCATCGAAGGCGGGCAGGCGCACTACCTCTCCAAGGTCATGCGAGTCGCCCCGGGCGACGCCGTCATCCTCTGCGACGACGAGACCGGCGAATGGGCCTGCGCCGTGACATCCGCGGGCAAGCGGGATGTCGAACTGGAAGTGCGCGAGCAACTGCGTCCGCGCGAGGAGGTGCCCGATTTCTGGCTCTGCGCGGCCCTGCTCAAGAAGCCGAATTTCGACCTCGTGCTGGAAAAGGCGACAGAGCTGGGCGTCGCGCGCATCCAGCCGCTCGTCACCCGCCGCTGCGTGGCCGACAAGCTCAATGCCGAGCGCGCGGCGACGATCGTTACCGAAGCGGCCGAACAATGCGCGCGCACCGCGCTTCCCGATGTCGCCGAGCCGGTGAAGCTGGATGCCCTGCTTCGCGACTGGCCCGAGGGGCGAATGCTCTATTTCGCGGACGAGACCGGGGGAGCGCCGGCAGCGGCCACCTTCGCCGCGCACGAGGGGCCGGCGGCACTGCTGGTGGGGCCGGAAGGCGGTTTCGACGAAGAGGAGCGCGCCCTCGTCCGCGCGCATCCGATGGCGCGGGCGATTACCCTGGGTCCGCGAATCCTGCGCGGCGAGACCGCGAGCATCGGTGCGACGGCCCTGTGGATGGCGGTTTCCGGGGATTGGCGCGGCGCCTGACCTGTCCTGAAATCCGACAAAAACCTCCCGGAAAAAACGAAACAAACCGCTCGGTACAAAAAGTTCTAGCGTCCGGGCGCGGGCCGCACTACCTCCCGCCGCATGAGCACCCGTGAGGTTTCGGATCGCGAAGATCCGGTGATCGAAAGCCTGGACCAACTCGCCGCGCCGATGGCTGCGGGCGAAAAGCCGCGCGAGGCGTGGCGGATCGGTACCGAGCACGAAAAGTTCGTCTATGACACGGGCGATCACCACGCGCCGTCCTATGCCGAACCCGGCGGCATCCGCGACTTGCTGATGGCCCTGACCGAGTTCGGTTGGGAGCCGATCATCGAGGGCGGCAACGTCATCGCCATGAAGGGTGACGACGGTACCGTCAGCCTGGAGCCGGCCGGCCAACTCGAACTGTCCGGCGCGCCGCTGGAAAACCTGCACCAGACTTGCGCCGAGACCGGGCGCCACCTCAGCCAGGTGAAGACCATCGGCGACCGCATCGGGAAGGCCTTCCTCGGCCTTGGCATGTGGCCCGACAAGACCCGCGCCGAACTGCCGATCATGCCCAAGGGCCGCTACGACATCATGCTGCGGCACATGCCGCGCGTGGGCACGATGGGCCTCGACATGATGCTGCGGACCTGCACCATCCAGGTCAACCTCGACTATTCGAGCGAGGCGGACATGGTGAAGAAGTTCCGCACCTCGCTGGCGCTGCAACCGCTGGCCACCGCGCTCTTCGCCAATTCTCCCTTCACCGAGGGCAAGCCCAACGGCTTCCTCTCGTACCGCAGCCACATCTGGTCGGACACCGACCCAGCACGCACCGGCATGCTGCCCTTCGTGTTCGAAGACGGCTTCGGCTACGAGCGCTATGTCGACTACATGCTCGACGTGCCGATGTATTTCGTGTTCCGCGACGGCAAGTACATCGATGCGGCCGGCCATTCCTTCCGCGACTTCCTCAAGGGCGAGCTTTCGGTGCTTCCCGGCGAGCGGCCGCGCCTGTCGGACTGGACGGACCATCTCTCCACCGCCTTCCCCGAAGTGCGCCTCAAGTCCTTCCTCGAAATGCGCGGCGCCGACGGCGGCCCGTGGAGCCGCATCTGCGCGCTGCCGGCGCTCTGGGTCGGCCTGCTCTACGACCAGGGCGCGCTCGATGCGGCCTGGGACCTGGTCAAGGACTGGGACATGGAAGGCCGCGAGGCGCTGCGCACCGCGGTACCGAAGCTGGGCCTCGACGCGCCGCTGCCCGGCGGCGGGACCCTGCGCAAGATCGCCGCGGAAGTGATCGACATCTCCCGCTCGGGACTTGCGGCGCGCAATTGCCTCAACGCGGGCGGCGACAACGAGACCGGCTACCTGGAACCGCTCGCGCAGATCGTCGCCAGCGGCAAGGTTCCGGCCGAACGCCTGCTCGACCTCTACAATGGCGAATGGGGCGGCGACCTGTCGAAGGTCTACGCGGTAAAGAGCTTCTGACGGCAAACGAGTGACAGGCAGGGTGAGCATCGCTCCCCTGCCATCAAGGTGGCGCCCAATGCCCAGCGGCGCCACTGGCCGCCGGCCATGGGATCATCCCCGGGAAATGCCCTCTGCTATTCCGCGGCCTGCAGCGCGCCGTTCCGCGGCCGCAACCAGGCGCCCAGCCGCGCGAGCGAGCGGGTGATCGGCGCGTTCTGCGCCATCCAGGCATGGTATTCCCGGTACTTGGCGTCCTCGGCCAGAAGATGCGCTTCCTCAGTCCGCGCGCGCCAGTAGTAGATGCCGCTGACGACGCCCAGCAGCACGGTATTACGCACCATGTCGGTCAGCGCGTGGCTGGTGACGAGGAAGGGCAGCGTCGATGCCCACCAGAACAGGTTCTTCGAGAGGTAAGCCGGGTGCCGCGTGAAGCGGTAAGGGCCGTTCGTCAGCACACCGCGGTAAGTGAGGTTGGAGAAGCGCAGGCCGAAGGCGAACGTCGCCCAGGCATAGACGGCCGTGAGCGTGACCATGAGCACTGCCCAGAGCCAGAGCAGCGCCGTGTGTCCCGCCAGCCAGTAGGACCAGCCGCCGGTGTTGACCTCATAGCCCATCACGTCGGCCCGCCCCATCGTGCCCCAGACGAAGGGCGGATAGCACATGAGCGCGGCCACCCAGCCGGCCAGCAGGGGATTGCCGCTGCGGATATGGGCGTCGAGCGGGCGGAACGTGAAGATATAGCCCACGGTGCCGATCTGTACGTCGATCAGGAAGAGCAGCGCGATCACGGTGGAGGCCAGCGGCACCGGGTCATGGGCCATGGCTGCGAAGTTCGCCTCCACCACTTGCGCGAAACCGCCGGGCAGGATCGAGATCATGAAGGCCCCGAAGAACGCCTTGATGGCCCAGGCGCGGCCGTGCTTCTTCACCGCCTCCGCGTCCCAGGCCTCGCGGCCGATCAGCAGGGCACCGAAGTGCCAGGCCTGGTCGCGCGGCTCGATCAGCTTGCGGTCAAGCCAGAGCACGTAAGGGATCGACAGCAGGAGGACCGGCAGCGCCGCCGCGCCGATCACTTCCATGGCGAAGAGATATTGCCCGTCCCAGTACCACCGCCCGATGCAGTAGAACGCCCCGATCAGCGCCCATGTGGCCCAGAGCCCCGCAAGCTTGGTGATCGACAGCTCCGCCGATTCGGACAAAGGCCGCCGCAGGTTCCAGTCGATGCCGGTGGAGGGGCGGCGGTGCACCTTGTCGACCAGCACCGACCACAGCGCCATGGCGGAGCCGGTGACGAAGAGTGTGGCGACCGAGGCGTAAGGGCCGCTCATCGGCGCATGGGGACCGGGCAGTGCAAGGGCGTCGGCGATCGCGGCCCAGTTGCGGCAGACCAGGAGCCAGACGAGAAGCGCCGCCAGTCCGGACAGGCCCACGCCGGCCGAGACGTCGCTGGCGGGCGGGCTTTTTGCGGGATTCGGGGCGCTGATCATGGCGCCCGGACTAGCGCGAATTGGTTAAGAGGTGCGAAATGCCGAACAGCCGCGTCGCCCCGGGCGCGGCCCGGAGCGACGGCGACATGATCAACGGTAAGCCGTGATACGGCCCGAATCGTCGAGAAGGTAGAGCGTCTGGTTGGCCACGACCGGGGCCAGCGAGATCGGATCGCCCAGCTCGACGAAGGGCGTGAGCTTGCCCGTAGTCGGATCCACGGTACCGAGCTGGCCGCGGGAATTGGCCACCCACAGCTTGTTGCCGGCCAGGACCGGGCCGACCCAGAAGATCGGACCCTTGCGCTTCTTCTCGTTGTTGTAGCGCGCCAGCTGGGTCAGCCAGCGCACTTTGCCAGTGCCGCGCGCGATGGCGAGGATTTCGGCGTGGTCGTCCAGCGTGAAGACCCAGTCGCCCACCACCATCGGCGTCGAGATGCCGGCAAGGTTGAGTTCCCAGATGCGCTGGCCGGTCACCAGTTCGTAAGCGGCCATGCGACCGCCCTGGCCCAGCGCGTAGACGCGGCCTTGGTCGATGATCGGATCGGCGTCGACGTCGGTGAGGCTGCCCACTTCGGTGGAGATCGAAGTGCGGGCCAGCGCGTCGGACCAGACCTGGCGGCCGTTCTCATAGCGATAGGCCACGAGTTCGCCCGAGGAATAGCCCGCGATCACGGTGCCCTGGCCGGCCGCCGGAGCGGCCACGCCGAAGACGCCGGCTTGCGAGAGCGAAGCCGATTCGTTCCACAGGACATTGCCGTCCGCCGCGTTGAGCGCGAAGATCTGGTTGTCCTGCGTCATCACGTAGACGGCGTTGAAGCTGATCGTGGGCGAGCCGCGCAGCGGGCCGCCGGGCTTCTTCGTCCAGAGCTGGCTGCCATCGGCCGCCTTGAGCGCCGCCACTTCGCCAAGGCCGGTGGTGACGTAGAGGTTGCCCGCGTCGTAGCTGACGCCGCCGCCGAAGATCGAGCTTTCGTTCTTGCCCGAAACCGAGAAGTTCTTGGTCCAGAGCGAGCTGCCGGTCTTCGCGTCGAACGCATGGACGACGCCTTCGGTGTCCATGACGAAGAGCTTGTCCTCGGCCACGACAGGCGCGGCGGCCAGGCGGGCGCGGTTGGTGGAACCGGCGATCTGGGCGGTCCACACGCGGCTGGGATTGTCGGCCAGGGCCAGGTGCCCGTAGGACTTGGCGGCATTGCCGCCCGCCTGCGACCAGGCCTCGTTCGCCTGCTGCGGCGGCAGGATCACCGAGATCGCTTCCATCGAGGGATCGACCTTGGCGCCGCTTTCGATGCGCGACAGGATCGGCACGCGTTCGCCCACGGTGGGGGTCTTCGGGCCCTTGCTGTTGGACTTGCAGCCCGACAGACCGGCGACGAGCGCCAGGGCGATCAGCGATACGACCCCCGCGCGGCCCATTTTGAAAGGCTTGGCCTTCATGCGCGTCATCTCAACCATGTTCATTCTCCGGCGGCAGGCGCGGTCTGCGCGCTGGCCCCTTGGTCTCGCGCTTTGCCCAGCGGCTCTCCGCGTTCGTCCACCACATCGTCGATCGCGTCGACGCCGAGCACGGCCGCAAGCTGGCGTGCGCGGCTGCGCAGGCCGGATTCGACCTGCTCGTCCTTGGCGATGGCGGCGAACAGCGGGCCTGCCTGGTCCTGCTTGTTCATCTTGATATAGGCCATGCCGACCATCTCGCCGGCAACGCCGAACCACGGATTGCCCGGGGCAGCGTAAGGCTTGAGGCGGGCGACCACGTCTTCGGGCTTCATGGCATCGAAATTGGCGGCCACGCTGCGCACGGCGGCAAGGTCGCGCAGCGGCTGCGGCGCCTTGGCATCGGCGGCCACTTCGTCATAGAGCTTCACGGCATCGGGCAGGCGCTTCTGCTCGGCAGCGATGCCCGCAAGCATCAGCTTGGCCGACGTCGGACTGCCGCCCGAACCCTTGGCGATGGCCTCCAGCTTGCCCTTGGCGGCATCGAGATTGCCGGACTTCATGCTGTCGATCGCCTGGACGTAAGCCTCGGCATTGGCGTCGCGCTGCTCGTTCTGGCGGTGGTTCCAGTAGAGCCAGCCGCCGAACGCCGCGAGCGCCAGGACCACGGCCGCGATCACGGGCTTTCCGTAGCGGGAGAAGAAGCCTTCCATCTGGTCCTGCCGCAGGGCATCGTCGACCTCGCGCAGGAAAACGTCCTGCTGCGCGGCGAGTCGCTCGGCAGACTTGGGGTTGGTCGGGGTGCTGTTGGAAGGAGGCAGGGCCAAGTTTCGGGCGCTTTCTGCGGAAAAATCAGGATGGTTGCCGGGCTGTTTAGCGAATGACCACGGCTTTTCAACGGTGATGATCGCTGCACCGTTCGCGGTGAAGCCTTGCTGAATGATGTCGGCGTGTCAAATCAGGCGGTCTTGCCCCAGCGCTTCGCCATATGTGCGGCTATAGGCGGCCAGCATGGTGGCTTCGTCATAGTGGCTGCGGGCATGGACGCGGTTTGCGGCGCCGAGGCGGGCCCGCAGGGCATCGTCACCCGCCAGCAGCGCAAGGGTGGCGGCCAGCGCGGCCTCGTCTCCGGGCGGCGTTATCAGGGCGCGGTTTTCCCCGGATACCATCTGCGCCACGTCCCCCACGGCGGGCGAAGCCACCGGCAGTCCCGCGGCCATCGCTTCCACCACCGAGATCGGAAACTGCTCGCTGTCGGACGAGAGCGCGAAGATATCGAAAAGACCGACCGCGTGGGACGGATCGGCGACGAAGCCCGGCATGTGCACCCGGTCAGCCGCGCCGCTGCGCGCCGCCGCCTCCGCGATCGCGCCGCGCTCGGGCCCTTCGCCCAGGATCACGAGGCGCCATGAAGGGGGCAGCCCGGCGAAGGCGCGGACCAGCCGGGGCAGATTCTTCACCGGCCTGAGGCCCGCGAGCGTGCCGACCCAGCGCTCCCCGGGCTGCTTGATGAGGCCGGGCAGCATGTCGGGCCGGGGCCGGTCGAGATAGGCGGCGCAATCGATGCCATTGCCGATCAGCCGCACCCGCTCGCGCGGCTGGCGCCAAGCCGTGAGTGCAATCTCCTCCAGCCGCCGCGACGGCACCACCAGCGCCGAGGCACGGCGCAGTGCGAAGCGCCGGAACCGGTTGCGCGCGGGCTTGAGGCCGCCGGCCTCGTCCTCGTTGAAGCCGTCCTCATGATGGACGAGCGGAGGCAGCGACAGCAGGCCGCCGAACAGGCCATGGGCCATCACCCCGTCCATCGCACCCCAATTGTAAGTGAGCACGAGGTCGTAGTCTGCCATGGCCTGGGCGATCCGCCAGAGCCGCCGCGGGGTGGGGCGACCTTGAAGGGCGGGAAAGTCCTGGGGAAATGCCACCGGCACCGCCGGATCGAGCAGCGCAGCGGCGCCGTAGGCCTCAGGCTGGGCCGAGACCACGGCGTGAGCGATGCCCGGCCCGAACAGGTTCATCAGCCGCACGGCGCGCAGTTCCTTGCCGCCCGCCGCGAAGCTGGAATGAAGGTGGAGAATGCGCAAGGCGGTTCCGGCCCGGCCGATCAGGCGACTTGCGCCAGCAGCCGCTCGATGGCGGCAACGGATGCGGGCTCGTCCAGAGTGGGGGCATGGCCGACATTGTCCAGCGTCACCGCCTCGGCGCCCGGCAGGCGGCGCAGCATCTTCTCAAGCGTGGCGGCGGACAGCAGGTCGGACAACGCGCCGCGCAGCACCAGCACCGGCCGGCCGGCCAGCGCTTCCCAGGCGGGCCAGAGATCGGGCTGGTCGTCCACGTCATAACCCAGGAAAGGCTCGGCGATCTTCATGTCGTAGTCGAAGACCACCCGCCCGGCGTTGGATACGGTCATCAGGCGCTTGGCCCGCCCGATCCAGAAGTCCAGCGGCTGGCCGGGATGGGCATCGCCCTGCGACGATTCGATCGCGCGCGCGGCGTGAACCCAGGTGGGATAGCTACGCCCCTGCCCGACATAGTCCTTGATCCGCTCCACCCCTTCCGGTTCGAGGAACGGCCCCACGTCGTTGATGACGGCCGCGGCGATCCGGTCTGGCATCATCGTCGCCAGTCCCATGGTCATCAGCCCGCCCAGCGAGGTGCCGATGGCCACGAAGCGGTCGATCTTCTCCTGCGCCAGCAGCTCCAGCAGGTCCTCGCCATACTGGACCGGATTGTAGCTGGCCGAATCGCGCGCATATTCGCTGTCTCCGCGCCCGCGCATGTCGGGGCAGATGACGCGCCAGCGCGGCGAGAGGCGCTCGGCCAGGACGTCGAAATCGCGGGCATTGCGGGTCAGTCCATGGAGGCAGACGATGGGGGGAAGCTGCGCCTTTTCCGGCGCATCACCATCCGGCCCCGCCCGATCAGGCAAGGAGCCCGGGTAATCGCGAAAGTGCAGCTTCAGTCCGTCCCGGCTCGACCAGAACCGATCTTCGAATACCGTCATGCCGAAGCTGCGACCTCATCTTGCCGCCCGGCTTGATCGACGGGCATCGGATCGCCACTATCGCCTGATGCGAAGCGAACCGCAAGCAAGTGCCTATCGTCCTGCCCCGCGTATCGAGGCCATTGCTGACTGGATCGCCAGTCCGGTGACGGCTGCCGATTTTCCGAAACATATCCTGCGCTTCCGCAACGACCGCTGGGCCCGCACCGTGGGGCTGAACGGGCTCGACGATGCCGGCTGGATCGCCCATTTCGGACGCTTCGAGCCGCTGCCGGATAACCTGCCCCAGCCGCTGGCCCTGCGCTATCACGGGCACCAGTTCCGCGTTTACAACCCCAACATCGGCGACGGACGCGGCTTCCTCCAGGCGCAGATGCTGGATGGCCAGGACCGCGTGCTCGACCTTGGCACGAAAGGGTCCGGCCAGACGCCCTATAGCCGCGACGGCGACGGCAGGCTGACACTGAAGGGCGCGGTTCGCGAGATCCTCGCCACGGAAATGCTGGAGGCGCTGGGCGTCAACACCAGCAAGACCTTCTCCGTGATCGAAACCGGCGAGGCGCTCTGGCGCGGCGACGAGCCTTCGCCCACGCGCTCGGCAGCCATGGTCCGCCTCAGCCACGGCCATATCCGCATCGGCACCTTCCAGCGCCTGCTCGCGCTGGAAGAAAGCGCGCACATGGAACAGCTCGTGGCCTATTGCCTCGCAACGTATCCCGGCAATCTCCCGCCCGAGGATGCGCCCGGCCGGGACGAACCTGCGGTGATCCTGCTCCATCAGGTGGTGGAACGCATGGCCGATCTCGCCGCGAGCTGGATGGTGGCCGGCTTCGTCCACGGCGTTCTCAATACCGATAACATGAACATCTCGGGCGAGAGCTTCGACTATGGTCCCTGGCGCTGGCTGCCGCAATGGGACCCGCGCTTCACCGCCGCCTATTTCGACCATTCGGGCCTCTACGCGTTCGGCCGGCAGCCCGAGGCGGTGCTGTGGAACTGCGGCCAGCTTGCCGTTGCCTTGCGCCAGTTGACCGAAACCACGCCGCTGGTGGCCGCGCTGGACCGCTTCGCCCCGCTCTACCAGCAGGCGATGAGCCGGCGCTTCGCCTGGCGCCTTGGCGTGACCCCGCAGGGCCTGGAGCGCGACAATGCGCTGATCCAGGCCGCGGAACAGGCCATGCTGGCAAGCGGGGAAGCGCCGGAGCGGTTCTTCTTCCACCATCGCGGCGGAAGAAATGCAGGTGCCGATCGCTTCGGCGAAGTCCTGGGCACTTATGCCCCGGCGGCGGAAACGTCCGATCCCTTCTGGCAGCAACCCGCCCCGCCCGGCCTGCACATCGACGAGGTCGAGCGCATCTGGGATGGGATCGACCGGCATGACGACTGGTCGGCGCTCCATGCCCGGGTCGCGGAAATCCGCGAACTCGGTCGGCAACTCGGCGCGGCGCCGGCGCCCGCCGGGCAGGCTGCTAGCCAAGGCTCCGGGGCATCCTGATACAAAGGATTAAAGGCCGCGTTAGCTTCCCGGTAGGGATCGCTGTGCAACAGCATGTCCTACAGCGAGTTATCCAGCCAACGGACCATCAATCTTCATGGGCGCGACAGCGAGCGCATACAGCACCCCGCCAGCAACGGTCCCCAGCGATCGGGGATCTGCCGGACAGGAACGGGCAAGGAACGTGACGGACATCATCTCCTACGAACCCGCCACGGGTGCGGAGATCTGGCGCGGCAAGCCTTGCGATGTCGACGATGTGGTGAGCCGTGCCCGGCGCGCCTGGCCGACCTGGGCCGCCCAGCCGCTCGCCACGCGCATCGAACTGCTGCGCCGCTTCGCCAACGAAGTGCGCAAGGAAGCCGACCGCTTGGCCACGACCATCGCCCGCGAAGTCGGCAAGCCCTTGTGGGAAGCGCGCGCCGAAGTCGAAACCGTCATCGCCAAGGTCGAAGTCTCGATCCGCGCCTATGCCGAGCGCACCAGCCAGCGGAAGTTCGATTCGGCACTGCAGGGCACAATGGCGGTGCGCCACAAGCCGCACGGCGTCCTGGTCGTGCTCGGCCCCTTCAACTTCCCCGCGCACTTGCCGAACGCCCACATCGTTCCCGCCCTGCTCGCAGGCAATGCGGTGATCTTCAAGCCGAGCGAGAAGGCCCCCGCCACGGGCGAGATGCTGGCGCGCTGCTTCCATCGCGCGGGCATTTCCGCCGCCGTCATGCAGCTTGCCGTGGGCGGGCCGCTGGAGGGCCAGGATTTCGTGGCGCACGAGGGAATCGACGGCGTGCTCTTCACCGGATCGGCCAATACCGGGATCTCGATCAACCGCCGCCTCGCCGCCCGGCCCGACCGGCTGGTGGCGCTGGAGATGGGCGGAAACAACCCCATAGTCCTCTGGGACACGCCCAAGCTGACCGACGCCGCAGCGCTGATCGTCCAGTCCGCCTTCTCCTCCGCCGGACAGCGCTGCACCGCGGCGCGCCGGCTGATCGTGAAGAGCGCGCTCTATGACGAGGCCATCGCGGAAGTGAAGGCGCTGGCAGACCGGGTGATCGTGGGCGCGCCGTTCGACGAACCCACGCCTTTCATGGGCCCCGTGATCGACAATCCGGCGGCCGACGGCCTGACCGAGAGCTTCCTCTACCTGCTGAGCAACGGCGGACGGGCGATCAAGCATCTGGTGCGGACCGACGACGCCCTGCCGTTCCTCAGCCCGGCGATCATCGACACCACGGCGATGAAGGACCGGCCCGATGTCGAACTGTTCGGCCCGATCCTGCAGGTGATTCGCGTCGACGATTTCGATGAGGCGATTGCCGAGGCCAACAATACCCGGTTCGGCCTGGCTGCCTCGCTGGTGGGCGGCAGTCCCCAGGACTACAACCGTTTCTGGGCCAATATCCGCGCCGGCATCGTCAACTGGAACCGGACCACCACGGGGCCGAGCCATGCCGCGCCGATGGGCGGCATCGGCCTTTCCGGCAACCACCACCCCACCGGCTACTACGCGGCGGACTACTGCGCCTATCCCGTGGCGTCCGGGGAGATGGAGCAGCCCCGCGCGGCGATCGGCGTGGGACTGCGGTAACGGCCCGGGGCGTCAGCCCTGTCGTTACGAACCCGGGGCCGTCACTTCCCGCTGGTGACCAGATCGACCTCGGTCACGCCGCCTTCCAGTTTACGCACGAAAGCCACGTAGGCTTGCCCTGCCTTGCGGCCGCCGATCACATGGTCGCCGCCGTCGATGCGATATTCGGCGGTATAGCCGCCGCGCTGCGCCATCGAATAGTAGAAGCTGACGACATCCTCGGGCGAGACCGCCGTGCCGTAATTGACGACGCGAAGCGCGCAGCCGTCAGCGTCAGTGCCCGCGGCTTCCTTCACGGCGCCGCGCGGATAGACGGGGATGGCGGCGGGCAGCTTGGCGGCCCAAGCGGCGGAATACTGAACTTTGGCGGAGCAATCGGTCTTGGCCGCGCGCGCGCTGTCGCTGACTTGCGCGGCAGTCGCGGCGTTCTGGGCGAGCGCCGAGGCGCTGGCTTTCTGCGGGACCGGCGCGGGCAGGAGCTTGCCGCCCGCAGCATCCGCGGCCGATTTCCGGGCAGCGGAGATAGCCGCCGGCGTGCGATCGGCCGCCTTCAGCGTGACCGGGCCGTCCTTGCCCGCGGTTCCGCCGCTCTCTCCGGACATTTCGGGATCGACCACGATCTGATCGCCCAGGCCACCGGACGCAGCGGCCTCGCTCTCGGCCGCATCGGGCTTCTTCGTCTTGGCATTACAGCCCGCCAGCGCCAGCGATCCGGCCAGAGCCAGGAGCATCAAGTGCGGGGCGGCGGAGTGCTGCGCCGGAACCTTCGTCATAATGGCCATCCTCGTCGCGTCCTTGTCCCCGGAAGATCGCATGCGTCTTCCCGACATCCAGTTCATCGGCCAAGACTTCCCGGTAAATGGCGGAAATTCAAGGCCTGTCCGCTGGAATTCCCGCGCACGTCCCAATTCGGGAAGGCCCGCAGGCAAAGGTTTGCGGTCAGGGAATGGAGGATCGACATACAGCGCCTGTGCGCGCGAAGCCCCGAAACAGGTCGAGGGCGCCCGCAGCCGAAGCCACGAGCGCCCTCTCCCACCCGCCCCCATCAGATGGAGTTCGGGAGGTCTCCCCCGTAAGTCGCCGTCCTCACGGGGAAGCCAGTTCCTGTCAGGCGCAAGCCGCGCCCGGTTCTATCAGCGGCAGCGCGAACCGCCGCGGTCGACTTCGCGGCCGAGCAGGGCGCCGGCGGCGGCGCCGAGGACAGTGCCGGTGGCGCGGTCGCCGCGGGTGTCGATGGCACGACCGGCCAGGGCGCCCGCCGCACCGCCGACCAGCAGGCCGGTGGTGCCGCTCGAGCGGCGGCAGTCGTAGCGACGGTCGTTGCCGCGGTAATGGCGGTCGCCGCGATAGTAGCGGTCGCGGTTGCCGTAGCCGCGGCGATAGTCCTCGCGCGAATAGCGCTCACGGCCGTGGCCGTATTCCTGTTCGCCGGGGGCCTGGAATTCGTGGGTCGGCGCGTAGCTGACGGCAGCCGAAGCGGGAAGAGCGGTCGCCAGGCTGGCCGTTGCGGCAGCGAGGGCGGTTGCCTTGAAAAATGCGTTCATCTCAAAATCTCCTCGTCATTGCCGGGGAGGGGGCCTTTCGAGGCTCGATCCGCGGTACGCATTCAGCTTTAAGGCATCGAACCTGAACGATCCGCAACGCGGCTGTCAGAATTGGCGATATCGACGAGGCGAGGAACGTCTTGCGACGAACTGCTTGCGGACGGACCTTTCGGCACTTATCGCACCGGACGATCCACGGGGTTTTCGATGCAGCACCAAACCACTCGCCGTAGCGGCGGCCTTGCGCAGGCTTTCGGCGCCTATCTGATCTGGTGCCTGTTCCCGCTCTATTTCGCGATGCTCCACGCGGTTTCCCCGTTCGAGGTCGTGGCCTGGCGGCTGCTGTTCACCCTGCCCTTCTGCCTCATCATGGTCGCCGTGCTGCGCCAGGGTGCGCAGCTTCGGGCCGCGCTCGGCAATCCGCGCCTGCTCGGCACGCTGGCCGTCAGCGGCCTGCTGATCGGCACCAACTGGCTGATCTACGTCCTGGCGGTGATGGAAGGCCACGTCATCGCGGCGAGCCTGGGCTACTACATCAATCCGCTGGTCAACGTGCTGGCAGGCACCATCTTCCTGCGCGAGCGGCTATCGCGCCTGCAATGGACCGCGGTCGGCCTCGCTGCCATCGGCGTGGCCATGCTGGCGGGCGGCGCGCTGGACACGCTGTGGATCAGCATGGGCATCGCCCTCAGCTTTGCCGGCTACGGCCTGGTGCGAAAACTGGCCCCCGTCGAATCGCTGCCGGGGCTGACAGTGGAGACGCTGGTGCTGCTGATTCCCGCGCTGGGCCTGCTGGGCTGGCAGGCTTCCGGCCCGGCGGGGCTGGCCATGGGGCAGTCGCTGAACATCAGCCTCCTGCTCGCCTGCGCCGGGATCGTCACCGGGATTCCGCTGCTGCTTTTCGCCGGCGCGGCTCGCAAGCTGGACTTCTCGGTGCTGGGCTTCATCCAGTTCGTGACGCCGACGGGCATATTCCTGCTTGGCCTCTTCGTGTTCGGAGAGCCGCTGCGGCCGGTCCAGATTTTCTGCTTCCTGTTCATCTGGACGGCCATCGCGGTGTTCTGCTGGGACCTGCTGTCCCGCAAGCGCAAGGCCGCCGCCTGAGCGCAGGCCTGCCAGGTCAGGCCTGCTTCCCCTTGCGCAGCAGCGCCTGGACGAAGGCGTCGAGATCGTCGACTTCGACGTCGAGCACTTCGTCCCATTCCGCCAGCAAGGCCTCGATATCCGCGCGCGTATAAGGATCGGGTGTCTTGTGCTGCACTTTGGGCGCGCGGTGCGGCCAGGGGTGGCCGGTCAGGTTGTTGTAGAGCCAACCGAACTGGAACAGGAATATCAGGTTCAGCGCCAGCGGCACGAGATGGCCGATGCCCCAGGACTGGTCGCCCGTGGCCCCCAGCGCATAGAGCAGCGCGCAGGCGCCGCCGGGCGGATGCAGGCTGCGCGTCAGCGACATGGCCACGATCGCCAGTCCCACGCCCACAGACGCCGCGAGCCAGGGCGTCCCCAGCAATTGCCCCGCGGTCAGCCCGACGATGGCCGAGATCATGTTTCCGCCAACCACTGACCAGGGCTGCGCCAGCGGGCTGGCAGGCACGCAGAACACCAGGACCGCCGAAGCGCCGAGCGGCGCCAGAAGGAACGGCAGCGCGGCAAGCCCCGCCTGTTCCAGTCCCTTCATTTCGAGCAGGAGCGTCACGCCGCCGGCAATGGCAATGCCCAGCATGCCGCCAAGGGCCCCGCGCACCCAGCCGAGATGACCGATCGCGCCTGCAACCAGGCCGCCGATCCGGCTATTGCCCCATCCGTCCCGCCACCGTGCTGTCGTTCGAGCCACCACCCGGCCCTTCTCCTGAACTTGGTTTCCGTCGCGGCGCCCTATGAACCATGTCCTCCATCGTGGCGAGGCGACTCGTGCTTGGGGCCCGGATAGACGAATTGTAACGGGTCTGGTCATCGCCGGGTGCCCGGAAACCGCAGGCCTGCCGCAAATCGGCCATCTTCGAATGTTTGCCTGCGTGTTCCCTCCGGAGCTTCCCATGCCAGCGATCGACGCCGCACCTTCCGCTCCCACCGTTACCGAGCAGACCGTCGATGCATTCGACCTTAGGCAGATGCGCGCGCCGCCCTCCGCGGGTTTCAGCGTTATCCGCCCCCGCTGCCCCGAGGGCAAGCCCGGCGAAATCGTCGTCTGCGCGCCCGATCCCGAACAGGAACGGCTGCCGCCGCTCTCGACGGACTACAGCATTCCCGATGGACCGCCCCGCGCCCGACTGGACATCGGCGGCGGCACCTCGATCGACGTTCACCTCGATTCCGCCTCGATGCCGGACGGCAGCAAGAGCCAGCGGGTCATGGTCGGCGTGAAGCGGAAGTTCTGAACGAAAAAGCCCGATCCGCCCAAGGGAGTGGCGGATCGGGCCTCGAGGCTGGCAAAGGGAGGGCCAGCTAAAGGGAGAGGAGAGCGCCGGAACGCCCGGTTGGATCAGGCGAAAGTGCCGGCCTTGGCGATTTCCGCCACCGGCTTGCGGCCGGAGGCGACTTCGCGCTCCTGCAGGAACTCGGGAAGCTGGCTCTTGTCACCCATCTTGCCGATGGCGAAAGCGGCTTCGAGGCGGTGGTCGGCGGGAATGCCCAGCGCCTTTTCGGCCTCACCGAACTTCAGGCCGGTCATGCCATGCGTGTGATAGCCCAGGGCCTGCGCCTGAAGGGCAGCCAGCGCCCAGGCCGCACCGGCATCGAAGCTGTGGCTGTGGTTGTCCGAATTGCCCTTGTCCGAACGCATCTGGCTGTCGGACACGACGTAGACGATCGCCGAAGCGTCCTTGGCCCAGCCCTGGTTGAAGTCGATCAGCTGCGAGAGCAGCAGGTCCCAGTTGGCGTCGCCCTTGCGGGCATAGAGAAAGGTCCAGGGCTGCACGTTATAGGCCGAAGGCGCCCAGCCGGCGGCTTCGAAGATCACGTCGAGGTCTTCCTGCGGGATCTCGCTGCCATCGAACGCACGGGGCGACCAGCGATTGACGATCAGCTTTTCAACCTTGGGATGGGCAATACGTCCGGTCATGTCGATTTCCTTGGTGTTGAGAGTGTCGGGAGAGAGTTCAGGCCGCGTCGACAAGGACGAGTTCGGCGTCCTCGATCGCGGTCACGGTGATGGAGTCGAGACCGGTGATCGCCACGCCGTCGCGCGGCTGCGCTTCGACGTCGTCCACCAGGATCCGGCCTCTTGCAGAGACGAGATAGAGATGGCGGCCCGGTTCGGTCGGGTAAGTCACGCTGTCGCCCGCCTTGACAGTGGCGCCCAGAACCCGGGCATCGGCGCGGATCGGCAGGGCATCCCCGTCTCCGGCGATGCCGCTGGCGAGCGTGACGAAGTGACCGGCACGATCGCCGCGGGGGAAAGGACGCGCGCCCCAGCCCGGAGCCTCGCCGCGTTCGTCGGGCAGGATCCAGATCTGGAACAGGGTGGTGGCCTCATCCTCGAGATTGAACTCGGAGTGGACGATGCCGGTGCCCGCGCTCATCACCTGGACGTCGCCGGCGCCCGTGCGGCCTTCGTTGCCCAGGCTGTCCTTGTGCGTGATCGCGCCGGTGCGGACATAAGTGATGATCTCCATGTCGCGGTGCGGATGCGGCGGAAATCCGGCGCGCGGGCCGATGGTGTCGTCGTTCCAGACCCGCAGACGGCCCCAATTGGTGCGCGCAGGATCGTGATAGTCGGCGAAGGAGAAGTGGTGATGGGCATCGAGCCAGCCGTGGTCGGCGGCGCCGAGGCTTGCGAAGGGACGGACTTCGATCATGTGGCCCTCCTGAAGGGGGTTAGTCTGCCGCGGATATGCGGTCTGCCTGCTCATCAGGTAGCCCTTGCAGGGTCATCGGATAATTGGGATAAAATCGATCGAGATGTTCAACTAAGCTGAAGGCTTCGCATCGTGGTCGACATTGCCCCGCCCAGTCTGGATCACTTGCGTACATTCCTGCTCGTCGTCGAGGAGGGCAGCTTCGGCGGCGCGGCCCGCAAGCTGGGCCGGGCGATCTCGGTGGTGAGCTATGCCATCGCCCAGCTCGAGGCCCAGCTCGATGTCCGCCTGTTCGAGCGAGAGGGGTCGCGAAAGCCCCGGCTCACCGAATCGGGCCGGGCGCTGCTGAGCGAGGCCCATGCCATTGCCGACGACGTCGATGCCCTGCTCGCCAAAGTCCGCAGCCTGCGACAGGGGCTGGAGGCCGAACTCTCGCTGGCGGTGGACGTCATGGTGCCGGGCAATGTCCTCGCCAAGCTGCTGCGCGACTTTCAGGTGATGTTCCCCAGCGTGCCGCTGCGCCTTCATGTCGAGGCTCTGGGCGCCGTCGCCGCGCTCGTGATGGATCGGCGCGCCACCCTGGCCATCGCCGGGCCCGATATTCTCGACCTGCCGGAAATCCAGCGCGAGACGGTGGGCGCCGTGGAAATGGTGCCGGTCGCCGCGCCTGGTCACCCCCTGGCGAACCCCGGCCCGATTCCGCCCGGCGCGGCGCGCAAGCACCTCCAGCTGGTGCTGACCGACCGCTCCCCGCTGACGGAGGGCCGCGATTTCTCGGTATTCAGCCCGCGTTCGTGGCGGCTGGCCGATCTCGGCGCCAAGCATGCGCTGCTCAAGGAGGGAATCGGCTGGGGCTCCATGCCGCGCCACCGCATCGCCGCAGACCTCGCGAGCGGCGAGCTGGTCGAGCTTCACCTGCCCGAGCGGCCGACGATGGACTATGCCCTTGTCGCACTCTGGCGCAAGGACAGCCCGCCGGGCCCCGCCGCCCTCTGGGTTCTCGATGAAATCCGCGAACGCCTTGCCGGCTGTCCCTGACCACACCTCCCGGCCACGCCGTCACCCAAGCTTTTCCGGCCTGTCATTCGGACACTTGCGCAGTCCGCCGCCCTGCCCCACTTATCGGCCATGACCGCCAGCCGCCTGTTCGACCGCGCCGTTATCCGGCTCTCCCCCCGCCCCGATTCGAACGAAGACGTTGCCGAGTTCCTGCAAGGGCTCGTCACCGCCGACGTGAAGGGCGTGCTGCCCACCTGGGCCGCGCTGCTCTCCCCGCAAGGCAAGGCGCTGTTCGACTTCCTGGTCTGGCCGGGCGGGCACGGCCTGCTGATCGATTGCGAGGCGGAAGCGGCCGAGGCGCTGGTCAAGCGCTTGTCGATGTACCGCCTGCGCCGGGCCATCGACATCGCGCGCGACGATACCCTTGCCGTCCACTGGCGCCCGCATACGGGCGACGGCGCCGCCCCGGACCCCCGCCACCATGGCTTGGGCGAACGCTGGATCGCTCCGGTCGACCCAACCGATCCCTCGGAATTCGAAGGCGCCGATGCGGCATGGCGCGCCCACCGGCTCGCCATGGGCGTACCCGAAGGCCGCGCCGAACTCGGCGACGGTGAGACGCTCTGGCTGGAATGCAACGCGGTCGAACTGCACGGCGTCAGTTTCACCAAGGGCTGCTACGTGGGCCAGGAGAACACCGCGCGCATGAACTGGCGGCAGAAGGTCAACCGCCGGCTGATCGTGGTGCCGCTGGCCCGCTCGGACGAGAAACGCCGCCGCGCCGCCTATCCCGAACTGGGGCTGGCGGTGGACCACTTGCGCGTGGAGGACATCGATCCGCTGATCGCGCCGAAGTGGCTCGAACTGCAGGCCTGAATTTCGGGGCTTGAGCCTGCGGCCTGACCGGAACGATCAGGCCGAAAGCACGTTCGTCGGCATCGGCGCCCGCAGGAACGGCCGCTCCCCAAGGTTGGCAACATAGATCCGCGCGCGGATCGGCATGGCCCTGCCTTGGGCGAAACGCTCCCGCTCCTGCCCGGAATCCGCGAAACCGGCCTCCTGCAGCACATCCAGCGTGGCCGGATTGTCTGCAAAATGGCTGGCGACCACGCGCCTATGCCCCAGCGTTCGCGCCTGGGCGAGCACGGCGCGCACGGCTTCCCGCGCGAAGCCCCGCCCGCGATGGGCCGGTGCGATCCAGTAGCCCAGTTCCACTTCGTTCTCGATCCGGCCGAGACCGATGCCGCCCACGAGCTTCGGGCCGCCGGGCGCGCGCAGATACATGACGAGGTGAGGCAGGCACGGATCGCGCGGCTTGGCCAGATAGTCGCGCATGGCGCGCGTCGAGCGCGGCAATTCGCCTACGCCGGGGTTGCGCTGGGCCGTCTCCTCCGAAATGGCGTTCACCAGTTCGTCGAAGTCTTCCGGCCAGCCGGGCCTCAGGAACAATCTCTCCGTGCGGATGAACATGTGACGGTTCTCCGTTTTTCTATTTTGTCCGCAGGACACACTATGCACAAAGCCAGTTGCAATGCACGGCTTTTGCTGCGGCCGGACGCGAGAAGTCGACCGGCGATCGCGCGCCGGTGAACCGCGATCCGGCAGTCGTGTCTTTTCAGGGATTTGGAACAATCCTCGTCCCCGGCCGGGCAGGGCCGGGGACGCGACAAAGGTCAGGCGGCGCGCTTGGGCGCCATGGCCTGGGCGCTGCCTAGGCCGGAATTGTCGCAATCGTCGCCGCAATCGCTCGGCGAATCGAACTCGACGGCATATTCGCGCGAGAGGCAGCTTGCAGCGCGCCCTTCGCTGTAGCGTTCGAGCACGCGCCCGGTGGGCCGGAATCCCACCTTTTCAAGCACGCGGCCCGAGGCCGGGTTGTCGACGAAGTGGCTGCCGACGATACGCTTGTGGCCGATGGCGCGGGCCAGCGAGAGCACCGCGCGCGCGGCTTCGCCCGCAAATCCCTGCCCCCAATGGTCGCGGGCGATCCAGTAGCCCAGGTTCGCTTCGCCATCGAGCAAGGACAAGCCGATGCAGCCGATGATGCGCGTGCCGTGCGAGCCGGGCTGGGTGATCAGGAAACGCGGCAGCAGCATGTCCGGCGCGGCATCCAGAAAGCGCCGGGCGTCTTCGCCGGTATAGGGCCAGGGCGCGCGCGTCAGATTGCGCACGACGCTTTCGTCGTCGATCAAGGCCAGGAACTCGTCCTGGTCCTCGGGCCAGCCGGGCCGCAGAAACAGCCGTTCGCTGCGAACGAACATAGAGTATCTCCACTCATCCGCCCCGCGCCTTTCCTAAGGTTTGCGCGTGACATTGCGATTACGCACAACGTCCGGAGAGCCCGAAATATCCGTGCAAATTCGTAAGAAAATGTACGACTTAGTCGCTCTGTAAGACAGTTGCGCCGTGCGAGAGGGAGACACGAAAAGAGGGAGACGGGCAGGCCCCTCTCCCTCGTTCAGCCGATCTCAAGAAGATCGGCGGGGCCATCCCGTCAGGATGGCCCTTTGATCGACCATCCGATTATTCGGCGGCTTCTGCCATAGCGTCTACCGAGACGTACTTACGGCCGAGTTTACCGTCGTGGAAACGCACGCGACCTTCGGCGAGTGCGAACAGGGTGTGATCCTTGCCCATGCCGACGTTCACGCCCGGGTACACGCGGGTGCCGCGCTGACGGATGATGATGTTGCCGCCGATCACTTCCTGACCGCCGAACTTCTTAACGCCAAGGCGGCGGCCCGCAGAGTCGCGACCGTTGCGCGACGAACCGCCTGCTTTCTTATGTGCCATTGCTCAGTCCTTCCGATCTTTGGCTCAGGCGACGGACACGATGCGCAGCAGGGTCATCTGCTGGCGGTGGCCGTTCTTGCGACGATAGTTGTGGCGGCGGCGCTTCTTGAACACCACGACCTTTTCGCTCTTGGCCTGAGCGATGATCTCGGCCGAAACCGTGATCTTCGAGGCGTCAGCGACTTCGCCGTCGTTGCCGGCGAGCAGAACGTCGCCCAGCGTGATGGTCTCACCGGCTTCACCAGCCAGCTTTTCAACCGCGATCTTGTCTCCGGCGGCAACCCGATACTGCTTGCCGCCCGTGCGCACAACTGCGAACATGGTGCCCTTACCTAATATCAATGAGCCCTAAACAGGCCGAAACAACTCTGCCCCGGCCGCTCTGGTCCAGGAAGGAACCGTGGAGCCTTGCGGGCGACGCACCGGCGTCCCCATTTGCACGGGGTACCGGAAAG
This sequence comes from Novosphingobium sp. BL-S-34, assembly GCF_056857015.1. NCBI lineage: Bacteria > Pseudomonadati > Pseudomonadota > Alphaproteobacteria > Sphingomonadales > Sphingomonadaceae > Novosphingobium > Novosphingobium sp. BL-S-34. The sequence goes on along the minus strand of NZ_CM166472.1, from coordinate 2,364,396 downwards.
AAGGGTGCCGTTAGTCCACCACCCGATTCGTGTCAACCAAGGAGTCGCCCGGCACAGGCCGCGAAACGCGATTCAACCCGGACATCCGCTTGGATGGCCATGGATTGGCCCTCGCGATCGGCCATGACCATGCTATGGCAGCACCATGACCCGCGTACCAGCCCGTTTCCAGCCGCTGATCCCGCCCTGCCCCGCGAATCGGAAGGCTTCCCCCATAGCCGCGCGAACGCTGGCGCCCATGCAGCCCCTGGGGGCGCTGGCCCTCGGCATGCTGGCCCTTGGCCTGAGCGCCTGCTCGACGGCGGGGAGCTATCCCTCCCTGTCCTATCGCGCGGTGGAACGCTCCGCCATGCCCGCCGCGGCCGAGCCCACGCCGCCGCCCGTGCAGTTGCCCCCGCCCACGGCCGACCTCACCACCCGAATCGACGGACTGGTTGCCGCCGCGCGCGACGCGGACAAGCAGTTCGCGGCCAAGCGCCCCGCCGCCGATCGCGCCGTGGCGGCTGCGGCCCGGTCCTCGCGCACGAGCGATGCGTGGATTTCGGCGCAAGTGGCCGTGGCGGCCCTTCAGTCCAGCCGCGACAGTGCCGTTGCCGCCCTGGCGGATCTCGATTCGCTCTATGCCGATGCCCGGCAGGCCGAGCCGGTGGACGAATCGCCCAGCGCCCTCGCCATCGATACCGCGCGCAGCCAGGTCCAGGGCCTCGTGAACACGCAGAACGACGTCATCACCGGCCTCGACGCCCGCCTCAAGACCTGAACCTCGCCCCGCATTCCAAGGCGTCGAGACACGAAAAACCCCTCCCCCTTGCGAGGGAGGGGTCGTCCGAACGGACCGCTCCCGACCGGAAGCCCCCCGGCTCAGGTCGGGAAACGGGAGGCAGGATCACCTCAGGGCAACTATGACCGCGACGGCCAGTCCCCAGCCCAGGATCAGCACGGGAAGCAGGAGGACCTGAACGGTCGCCTCGCCCGCAGTCAGCCTTCCGCTCGAAGTTTCGATGCCGCGCGCGCGGAACTGCGCCCAATCGGGCGGCGCGGTATCGTTTGCGGGCTTCATGCGCGTCCAGTAGCCGGCCAGGGCGAAGGCGAAGACGACGAAGCCCGCAAAGATCACCATCGGGATCGCCAGTTCCGGATTGAGGAACGAGGCGGCCATGACGCCGATGAAGCCGAGATAGAGCGCGACGGTCGCGAGGTAGAGGCCCGTCGGCAGGCCGAAACCGCGATCGACGGACGCAGGCGACGGGCTGGCGCCACCGGGCAAGCTGACCGCGATGGCCAGTTCGCGAAGTTGTTGCTTGTCGAGACGTTGCGTCATGGCGTGATCTCCTTGTGGAGCACCCATGGGCCGTTTACGCGCCGGAGGAATTGATGCCGGTCAAACCGCGGAAAAGTTACGAAACGGGGTCCGCCTCAGGCTATCGGACGCCCCGCGATCAGGCCCAGCGTGCGAGGTCTTCGATGTCCTGTGGGCGCGGTTCGATCCAGCGCCATTCGCCCGCCACTTTCTCGCGCTTCCAGAACCACGATTCGCTCTTGAGATGGTCCATCGCGAAATCGGCCGCAGCGAAAGCATCGCGGCGGTGGCGCGCGGCAGCAGCGACCAGGACGATCGGTTCACCCGGCTGCATGGTACCGCTGCGATGGATGACCAGCAGACCGTCCAGCGACCAGCGCTCACGCACTCGCGCGGCAAGCGCTTCCATCGCGGGCAGGGTCAGCGGCGCATAGTGCCGCAGTTCGAGCGCTTCCACGCCGCCGCCCTCGCGAACCTGCCCCAGAAAGCTGACGATACCGCCCGCCTGCGGCACCCCCGCGGCGAACTGGCGCAGCGCTTCGGCAGGATCGAAGGGATCGGTGGACAGGCGAACCGTGCTGCTCACCTCAGCCGCCGGAAACCGGGGGTAGGAAAGCCACTTCGTCCCCCTCGCGCAGTTCCACGTCGCCTTGCACGAGCGTGCCGTTCACGGCGTAGCGGATGCGCGGTTCCTTGACGGCGGCGGAGAGGTCCGGCTCCAAGGCTGCGATCACCGCCGCCAGCGAAGGCGCGAAGGGTACCGCACGGCCGGAGTTGCCGGCCAGATCTTCCAGCCGGCCGAGAAACACGAGTTCAAGCGCCATGTCAGCCGCCGGTCATCGACATGTGCCGGGCCAGCGCCGGCGCCGCGCCGCGCCGGTCGATGGCGAAATGGTGACGCTCCGGCTTGATCCGCATCGCCGTGTCGAGAGCGGCGTCCAGCCCGGCCTGCGGATCGGCGCTGCGCAGCGCCGCACGCAAGTCCACCTGCTCGTTACCACCGAGGCAGGCATATAGCTGCCCTGTCGCCGTGACGCGCAGGCGGTTGCAGCCCTCGCAGAAATTCTGGGTAAGCGGCGTGATGAGGCCGATGCGGCCACCGGTTTCCGCCACGTCGAAGTAGCGGGCGGGGCCGCCGGTGCGGTGGAGACTGGGATGCAGCGTCCAGCGCTCCTCGAGATCGGCGCGAACTTCAGACAAAGGCAGGTAGTGGTCGAAACGGTCTTCCTCCACTTCGCCCAGCGGCATGACCTCGATCAGCGTGGATTCGAATCCCTGCTCGTGAGCCCAAGCAACGATCCGGGGAATTTCCCGCTCGTTCACGTCCTTGAGCGCGACCGTGTTGATCTTCACCCGCAAGCCTGCCGCCTTGGCGGCCTTCAGGCCTTCCAGCACTTGCGGCAGCGAATCGCGCCGGGTCAGCTTCTCGAACACCGCGCGGTCCAGCGTGTCGAGCGAGACGTTGATTCGCCGCACACCCGCCGCGAACAGGTCGTCCGCGAATTCGGGCAGGCGCGTGCCATTGGTGGTGAGCGTCAGTTCTTCCAGGCCGTGGCCCAGCTTGCGGCCGAGCGCGCGGACCAGTTCGATCATGTCCCGCCGCACCAGCGGCTCACCCCCGGTCAGCCGCAGCTTGGTCACGCCGCGCGCAATGAACCCCAGCGACAGCTCGTGCAGTTCATCCAGTGTGAGCACGTCCTTCCTGGGCAGGAAGGTCATGCGTTCCGGCATGCAATAAGCGCAGCGCAAGTCGCACCGATCCGTCACCGAAAGCCGCAGATAGGTGATTCGGCGCTGGAACTGGTCAATGAGAGGCGCAGCAGTGCTCATGGAAGCCCATATAGTAGGCCCCGTGCACCATTCCCATCAAGCGAAAGAATGGGAGCCGTCGAGGGGGAGGTATTGCCCGGTCACGCCCGGAGCCTCGGCCAGCCAGGCAGCGGCGGCGGCGATGGCCGCCTCGCCTGCTCCGGTCAGGGCGTTTACCCGCCGCGGCGCGTGGCTGCGGGCCAGCGCCTGGATCACGGACAGCCGCCAGCCGCGATGCTCGTGCCCGGCCGGGGCGAAGACCAGCGTCAGGTCAGCCTCCGCCGCCAGCGCGGCGCGGACCTGCGGCAGGATATCGGCATGGAACTGCGCGGCGGCATCGAGCGGGTCTTCCGCCAGAGGTCCGACGCGCAGGATCACGGCTCAGCGGCGATGCCGGGTGAGCGTCATGCCGATCTTCTCGCCCGCTTCGGCGATCGCGAGCTTGACGATCTTCACCGTCACGGCCTCGACCCGCTCGTCCTGGAGGAACAGCGTTTCGCAGACGTGATCGGCCACGGCTTCGATCAGCTTGAAGTGGACGCCCTGCGGCAGCGCTTCGCTGGCCGCGAACTTGAGGTCCATGTAGTTCTTGCTGGCCGTGAGCGGGGTATCGGGCGCGTAGCGATCGATGGGCTTCAGCTGCACGGAGATCGTGAAGCGCAGCGGCTGCGGCTTGCCGGTCTCTTCCGAATAGATGCCGGTAAGGACATCGTGTTCGAAATCGGCGACTTCCAGAATGAGCGAATCGGTCATGGCGGTGAGGTGCATGGCGGGGGCCTTTAGCCGTTATTGCGCCAGCGCGCGAAGATTGCCGTCGGCAGCAGGCGGCCCCCGTCGTTTTCAGAGACGCCGTCCTCGCGAACGGAAAGGTCGCCGTGCTCGATGGTGCCCGGCAGGTCGCGGAACAGTTCTTCCATCAGCCCGGCCAACGCCAGCGAGGACATGCGCACGGCATAGACGGTGAGGAACAGGAACTTGCTGTCCGCGTCGAGCAATTGGCGGCAATCGGCGAGCAGGCCGGGGAGGTTCTCCTCCAGGCGCCACGTCTCGCCGGTCGGGCCGCGGCCGAACTTCGGGGGATCGAGAATGATGCCGTCGTACCGCTTGCCCCGGCGCACTTCGCGCGCGGCAAATTTGGCGGCATCGTCGATCATCCAGCGAACCGGACGATCCTGAAGCCCGGCCAGCGCCGCATTCTCGCGCGCTTGGCCGACTGACTTCTTCGACGCATCGACATGGGTCACGGGGCCGTGCGCCGAAAGCGCCAGGGTGCCGACGCCCGTGTAGCCGAACAGGTTCAGCGTATTGGCATCGTCGCGACCGGCCAGCATCTCGCGCATCCAGTCCCAAACCGGCGCCATGTCCGGGAAGAAGCCGAGATGGCGGAACGGCGTGCACTGCGCGGTGAAGCTGACTTCGTTCCAGGCGAGCGGCCAACCGTCACGCGGCACGGCCTTGTCGAACTGCCAGCGGCCGCCGCCATCCTCGTCCGAGCCGGGCACGAATTCGCCGTGCGCATCCCAGTTTTCAAGGCGCGGCGTCCACATCGCCTGCGGTTCGGGGCGCACGAAGCGGTAGTCGCCATAGCGCTCCAGCTTGCGGCCGTGGCCCGAATCGACAAGGCCGTAATCGTCCCAGCCCTCTCCGGCGAGGATGACGGGTTGGGTTTCGAGGCGTGCCATCAGACCTTCGGGCTCGCGTGCTCGGCCACGAATGTGGCGATCGAATCGTAGTCGCCGGTGAGTTCGACGCACTTTTCCTCGCGCTCGAACAAGTCACCGACGCGCGCGGGCAGGCCCGAGCGCTGGCCGGTGGCACGCTCGACGGCGTCCGGGAACTTGGCGGGATGCGCGGTCGCCAGCGTGACCACCGGGACGCTCGCGTCGATTCCGGCGTTGCGCGCCGCGAAGAGGCCGCAGGCGGTATGCGGATCGATGAGTTCGCCGCAGTTCTCCCAGGCCCAGCGGATGGTGGAGGCCATCTCGTCGGCATCGGTACGGGCAGAAGCGAACAGCGCGGCCGCGCCCTCGCGCTGCGCGTTGGTGAGCTGCATGGCCTTGGTCGATTCGAACCCGGCCATCTGCGCGGCCAGAGCCTTGCCGTCGCGGCCGCCCAGGTCGAACAGCAGGCGTTCGAAGTTCGACGAGACCTGAATGTCCATCGAGGGCGCGGCGGTGGGCGTGACGGTGCCCTGCGAATAGTCGCCGTCTGCCAGCGCGCGGTGGAGAATGTCGTTCACATTGGTGGCGACGATCAGCTTCTCGACCGGGAGGCCCATCTGCGCGGCGACATAGCCGGCGAAGACGTCGCCGAAGTTGCCGGTCGGCACCGAGAAGGCGACCTTGCGGTGCGGCGCACCCAGCTGGAGGCCGGCAGCGAAGTAGTAAACCACCTGGGCCATCAGGCGCGCCCAGTTGATCGAGTTCACCGCGCCGATGGCGAAGCGGTCAGTCATCGCCTTGTCGTTGAACATGCGCTTCACGGTGGCCTGCGCGTCGTCGAACGAGCCGTCGATGGCGATATTGTGGACGTTGGGCGCCAGCACCGTCGTCATCTGGCGGCGCTGCACGTCGGACACGCGGCCCTTGGGGTGCAGCATGAAGATGTCGACCTTGGCGCGGCCGGCCACCGCGTCGATCGCGGCCGATCCGGTATCGCCCGAAGTGGCGCCGACGATCGTCAGGTTACGCTCCGAACGGCCGAGGAATTCCTCGAACAGTAGGCCCAGCAGTTGCAGCGCCACGTCCTTGAACGCCAGCGTCGGGCCATGGAACAGTTCCAGCACCCACTGCTGCTCATCGAGCTGCTTCAGCGGCGTCACCGCCTTGTGCGCGAAGCGGCCGTAAGCCTGGGTGGTCAGTTCCAGCAGCCGGTCGTAGGTCAGGCTGCCCTCGACGAAGGGGAACATGATTTTCGCCGCCAGCTCGGCATAAGGCAGGCCCGCCATCGCGGCGATCTCTTCGCCGGAAAAGCGCGGCCACTCACGCGGCACATAAAGGCCGCCGTCCGATGCGAGGCCGGCGAGCGTGGCGCCTTCGAAATCGAGCGCCGGTGCGCTGCCGCGGGTGCTGATGTAATCCATGGTGGCGCGGTTAGCCGCAGGGGCGCGAAATGAAAAGCCTGTCGTTGGGCTGGCGCGCGAACAATTCCTAAAGGGGGGCGTAGATCGGGACCGATCGAGGCGGGCAACTAAGCCGCGGCCAGAGTGCGGGCAGCTCACGGCCACTCTCGACGCCGCGCATCATCGTCTCGCGGCGCGCCGCGCCGGCCGCCTGCGAATGGCGTGCGAGCTTACTTCTGCCCCCGCTTCATCAACGCCAGCGTGTAGATCACCAGCGCGGTCGCCGCGAAGAGGAACCACTGGATCGCATAAGCGAAGTGGTTGTTGGGAATTTCCGAGGGATCGGGAATGGCATTCGCCTCCAGCCCTGCAAGCGGAGGAGCCGCCACGAGCCGAGGGCCCGGCGCCACGATGCCGTGAACCGGGCCGCCTTCCCAGCCGCCCGCCGCCATCGGCAAGCGCGACCATCCAAGCACGACCAGGGCACGGGTTCCATCCGCAAGGGTGCAGTCCGCCGTTTGTGCCGCGCCCGATTCGTCCTTGTCGTTGCGGCCGGCGATGCTCGAATGGCCAGTCACGGTCGCGCAGTCGAGCCGGGCGCGGCGGTACAGCAGGTCTTCCTGCCCGGCCCGATCGCGCGGCCATGCCACTTCCTGCGCCGCGCCTTTGGCGCTGGCATAGTGCGCCAGCAAAGCCTCCTTCTCGTGAAGGCGGCGCAACTGCCAGAAGCCAAGCGAGACCATGACGGTCACCGCCACCAGCACCAGGAACGTGGGGATCAGGGGGATCGGGCGCATGGACGTTCCTTGGGTCATTCAACCGAAAGAGGGCAGACGCGGTGCGCGGCTGCCCTCCTGTTCGAACGATGGGACTGCCGTTGACCGGCAGGCCGGCCGGTCAGTGCGTGGGATAGCCCCAGCCGCCCCAGACGTAGATGGCGATGAAAAGGAACAGCCAGACCACGTCCACGAAGTGCCAGTACCAGGCCGCGGCTTCGAAGCCGAAGTGCTGGCGCGGCGTGAAATCGCCGTTGTAGGTGCGCTTCAGGCAAACGATCAGCATGATGGTGCCGACGATGACGTGGAAGCCGTGGAAGCCCGTGGCCATGTAGAAGGCCGAGCCATAGGTGTTCTTCCCGAAGGGGAAGGGCGCATGGATATATTCGTAGGCCTGGATGCTGGAGAACAGCAGGCCGAGCAGGATCGTGGCCCAGAGCCCCTTCTTCAGCCCTTCACGGTCACCGTGGATCAGCGAATGGTGCGCCCAGGTGACGGTCGTGCCCGAGCAGAGCAGGATCAGCGTGTTGAGCAGCGGCAGGTCGAACGGGTCCATGACGGCTTCGATCGCCTTGGGCGGCCACTGGCCACCGACCACTTCGGCAAGCGTCGAAGGGAACAGCGAGAAGTCGAAAAAGGCCCAGAACCAGCCGACGAAGAACATCACTTCCGAAGCGATGAACAGGATCATGCCGTAGCGCTGGTGAAGCTGCACGACCGGCGTGTGATCGCCGGCATGGGCTTCATTGACGATCTTGGAGAACCACATGAACATCGAGGCGAGCAGGATCGCGAGGCCCAGCCAGGGCACGAACTCGCCGCCCGCCATGTCGTGCATGAACAGGACCATGCCCGAAGTGAACGTGAGCGCACCGATGGTGGTCGCCAGCGGCGCAATGTCCGGCGGCAGAATATGGTAATCGTGATTCTTGGTACCGGCCATGGTGCCTTCGTCCCCGTTCTCGAAACTTCAGTGTTCGATTCTTCCGGTGGGGTAATGCTCCCCCCGTGATTTGTTTCCCGTACCGGGACTTAACCGCCCGTTTGGCTGTGGTCCAGTGTCTTTGCATCCGAGGTGCTGGTGACATGGAAGGTATAGCTCAGCGTGATCTGCTCCACGTCCTTGTTATCCGGGTCGTTCAGGAACGCCGGATCGACGTAGTAGATCACCGGCATCTTCACCGCTTCGCCCGGCTGGAGCGTCTGTTCGGTGAAGCAGAAACACTGGATCTTGTTGAAGTAGCGCGCCGCCTGCTCGGGCTCCACATTGAAGCTCGCCGTGCCGGTGATCACTTTGTCCGAATCGTTTTTGGCCCAGAAAAGCGCCATGTCGCGCTCGCCGATGGTCACCGTGTCAGTGCGCTGGAGCGGTTTGAACTGCCAGGGCATGTCGCGCTCGACATTGGCGTCGAAGCGAATCGACACGGTCTTGTCGGTCACCTGCACGGCTGCCGCCTGCGCCTCGTCCGCCCGGCGGGTGGTGCCGTTATAGCCGGTCACCTGGCAGAAGATCCGGTAGAGCGGCACCGAGGCATAGCCCAGCCCCAGCATGCCGAGAGCCATCGACAGGGCGATGAAAGCGACGCGCCGGTTGCTGCGCGTCTTGCCGTCGGTGGAAGGAGCGGCTGCGCCTGCCATCAGCTCATCTTCGCGATCGAGATGAAGAACACCAGCACCACGAAGCCCGCCAGGCTGAGCGCCAGCACGCGGTTGCGGCTCCGGCGAATCTGCTGCGGCGTGCGGGGATCGGGCTGCTGGACGTCGTTCATGCTTCGATCTTTCACAGGACGATGAAGCGATCCACCACCAGCGCCGCGAACAGGGCGAAGAGGTAGAGCACCGAATAGGCGAAAAGCTGCTTTTCCGGCTTCATGTCATCGTCCGGCCCGCTGCGTTCACGCAGGCCGACACGGATGGAAAGCGCCAGGAACAGCGTGGAGAGGACCAGGGCGGAAACGCCGTAGATCGCATGGGCGCCGAACCACCAGGGCAGCGCCGAAAGCGGCAGCAGGAGGACGGCGTAGAGCAGGATCTGGTGCCGCGTCGCCTTCTCGCCCGCGACCACCGGCATCATCGGGATGCCGACTTTGGCGTAATCGCTCTTCACGAAGAGCGCGAGCGCCCAGAAGTGCGGCGGGGTCCAGAAGAAGATGATGGCGAACAGCAGCACCGGCATCAGCGTGATCTCGCCGGTGACGGCCACCCAGCCGATCAGCGGCGGGAAGGCCCCGGCGCCGCCGCCGATCACGATGTTCTGCGGTGTGCGCGGCTTGAGCCAGATCGTGTAGATGACGGCATAGTAGACGATCGAGATCGCCAGGATCGCTGCGGGCAACCAGCCGACTGCAAAGCCCATCAGGAAGACCGAGACGGCGCAGAGCACGCCCGCGAAATCGCGCGCGGTCGTGCGGTCCAGCCGGCCTTGCGGCAGGGGGCGCTTCGCCGTGCGCTTCATCCCGGCGTCGAGATCGGCCTCCCACCACTGGTTCAGCGCGGCGGCACCGCCGGCGCCCATGGCGATGCAGAGGATGGCGGTGAAGGCGAGGACCGGATGGATCCGTTCCGGCGCGGCAAGCAGGCCGCAGAGGCCGGTGAAGATCACCAGGCTCATCACCCGCGGCTTGGTCAGCGCGAAAAGATCGCGCCAATCGGCGGGGAGCGTTGCGGCGGGAGAGGGACTCGTTGTCGTCATGGTGGTTGGCCCCATACACCCGCAAAGCCGCGAAAAGCGAGTTCCTTGCGAATCGGGCGTCGTCCCGGGTCAGCCCCGGGACGACGCTTCGATCAGTGGTGAGCAGCTTCCTCGATCACGGGAAGCGTCTCGAACTGGTGGAACGGCGGCGGGCTGGTCAGCGTCCATTCCAGCGTGGTGGCGCCTTCGCCCCAGTAGCTGTCCTCGGCCTTGCGACCGGCCGTGAAGGCATAGAGCATGTTGATCAGCCAGACCACCAGGCTGGTCGCCATGACCATGTAGCCGATCGTCGCGACGTGGTTCCAGTGTTGGTACGCCTCGGCATAGTCCGGATAGCGACGCGGCATGCCCTGCAGCCCGAGGAAGTGCATCGGGAAGAAGATCATGTTCACGCCGATGAAGAAGATCCAGAAGTGGACGTGGGCGAGGAACTCGGAATGCATCCGGCCGCTCATCTTCGGGAACCAGTAGTAGAACCCGGCGAAGAGCGCGGTGACGGCACCCAGCGACAGCACGTAGTGGAAGTGCGCCACGACGTAGTAAGTGTCGTGCAGCACGTCGTCGACGCCGCCGTTCGCCAGCACCACGCCGGTCACGCCGCCGACGGTGAACAGGAAGATGAAGCCGATGGCCCAGACCATCGGGCTCTTGAACTCGACCGAACCACCCCACATCGTCGCGATCCACGAGAAGATCTTGATGCCCGTGGGCACCGCGATGACCATGGTGGCGGCGGTGAAGTACATCTTGGTGTTCACCGACATGCCGGTGGCGTACATGTGGTGCGCCCAGACGATGAAGCCGACCACGCCGATGGCGACCATGGCGTAGGCCATGCCGAGGTAGCCGAACACCGGCTTCTTCGAGAAGGTCGAGACGATCTGCGAGATGATGCCGAAGCCGGGCAGGATCATGATGTAGACTTCGGGGTGGCCGAAGAACCAGAACAGGTGCTGGTAGAGCACCGGATCGCCGCCGCCCGAAGGATCAAAGAAGGTGGTGCCGAAGTTGCGGTCGGTCAGCAGCATGGTGATCGCGGCGGCCAGGACCGGCAGCGAGAGCAGCAGCAGGAAGGCGGTGACCAGCACCGACCACACGAACAGCGGCATCTTGTGCATGGTCATGCCGGGAGCACGCATGTTGAAGATCGTGGTGATGAAGTTGATCGCGCCCATGATCGAGCCGGCACCGGCAAGGTGCAGCGCGAAGATGCCGAAATCGACCGCGGGACCGGGCGAGCCGGTGGTCGAGAGCGGCGCATAGACCGTCCAGCCGGTACCCGCGCCGAGACCCGTGCCGCCGGGCACGAAGGCGGAGCACAGCAGCGAGATGAAGCCCGCCACGGTCAGCCAGAACGAGATGTTGTTCATGCGCGGGAAGGCCATGTCCGGCGCGCCGATCATGAGCGGCACGAACCAGTTGCCGAAGCCGCCGATCATCGCCGGCATGACCATGAAGAACACCATGATCAGGCCGTGGGCGGTGATGAGCACGTTCCAGACATGCAGCGTCGAGTTGAAATCAGGGTTCGTCGCGCCGAACCAGCGCGCGAAGATATCGAGGTACTGGATGCCCGGTTCGGCCAGCTCGATGCGCATCATGCCGGAGAAGGCACCGCCGATGATCCCCGCGAAGATCGCGAAGATCAGGTACATCGTGCCGATGTCCTTGTGGTTGGTGGACATGAACCAGCGCGCGAAGAAGCTCGGCTTGTGGTCGTGGTCGGCATGGCCGTGATGATCGGCATGCCCTTGGAAATGTTCTGGAACGGTGGTTGCCATGGTGGAGCCCTGTCCTTCGATTCGCGCTTATTCTGCTGCGGCGGTGGCTTCGGAGGCCGAGGCCTCCGTCGCTTCGGCCGTGGCGACGGCGCCAGGGCTCATTGCGGGTGCCGCTGCTGCTGCGGCAGCGGCGGGCTTGGCCTGTCCGTCGATCACGCCGCCGGCGTGCGTCAGGACCCAGGCATCGTACTGGGCGCGCGGCAGCGCCTCGACCGCGATCGGCATGTAGCCGTGCTTGGCGCCGCACAGTTCCGAGCACTGGCCGTAATAGACGCCGGGCTTTTCGACCAGCAGCACCTTTTCGTTGATGCGGCCGGGCACGGCGTCGAGCTTGAACCAGAGCGAAGGCACGGCAAACGAGTGAATCACGTCCGCCGCGGTGATCTGCAGACGGATCGGTTCGCCCACCGGCACGACCATGCGGTTGTCCACCTCAAGATGCGAGGGGCCGTCCCAGGGCTTGGAGCCCACTTCGCGCACGCCGTTGTTGATGATCGGCTGGCCGGGCAGGTTGAGCATGTTGGAGACGACCTCGAAGTCGCCATTGTCGGGGTAGCCGTAAGTCCAGAACCACTGGTTGCCCGTGACCTTGATGGTCAGCGCGCCCTTGGGAGCCGGCTTGTACTGCTTGGCGATGAGGTCGATCGAAGGAACCGCGATGCCGATCAGGACCAGCACCGGAACCAGCGTCCACACCACTTCGAGGATGGTGTTGTGGCTGGTCTTGGAGGCCACCGGATTGGCGCGGCGGTTGTAGCGCACCGCGATGATGACGATGAGCAGCAGCACGAAGAGCGTGATGACCGTGATGATCGGCATCAGCACGCCGTCGTGGATCCACTCGCCATATTCGCCGAGCTTGGAAAACTGCTGCTGGAGACCGATTCCGCCCTCTACCGGCATGCCGATGCCGGGGGTCGGCTTCAGCGGCGTATAGCTGGCGACGGGTGCCGGAACGACAGCCGAAGCAGCCGGCGCCGCGATTGCGGAAGAAACTGCCAAAGTCGACGAGAACGCCATGGCCGCGACGGAATATAGACCGAGAGCTCTTGCAGCCTCGCCCAAAGTACGAACGGTTTTGCCCAATATCATGGTTATAGCGCTTCCGTTTTCTTTATGAACGCCCAAGTGAGTCGCCTCCCAAGCGCGCACCCCTATTGCGGAGGCTTGGTGCCCCCCTTCACCGGGGGCTATACGCGGCCTTGCCGCCTGTCTCAAGCGCCTCTAGGGGATTTTTGACGCAAGCGTCCATGACGCCCTGCCAGAACATTGCAAATTGCACCAAAGGATTACCCGTCGATGCAGGAAGAAGAAGTCCTCGCCGAGTTCCGCGCCAGCAAGGCCTTGCTTGAGGGGCATTTCCTGCTTTCCTCGGGTCGACACAGCGCTTTCTACCTCCAGTGCGCCCGCGTTCTGATGAACCCGGACCGCGCCGGGAGACTCGCCGTCGCCCTGGCTGCAAAACTCCCCCACGATATTCGCAAGTCCATCACCAAGGTCGTCTCGCCGGCCATGGGCGGGGTCATCATCGGCCAGGAAATGGGCCGCGCCCTCCAGGTCGACGCCATGTTCGTGGAACGCCCGACCGGCACTTTCGAACTGCGCCGCGGCTTTTCGCTGGAAGCAGGCGACAAAGTGCTGATGGTGGAGGACGTGGTCACCACCGGTCTTTCCAGCCGCGAGGCGATCAAGGCCATCGAGGAAGCCGGCGGCGAAGTGGTCGCGGCCGCATCGCTGATCGACCGTTCGGCGGGCGCGGTGGACCTCGGCGTGCCCTTCTTCCCGCTGGTGGCGCTGAACTTCCCGACGTACGCCGCGGACGAGCTGCCGGCCGAACTGGCCGCAACCCCCGCGATCAAGCCGGGCAGCCGCGCCCAGCCCTGATCCCCGCCGATCTTCCGCCCGCCCCCTATCCCGTTCAGGATGAGCGAATGAACGTCCTCACCCCTTCCCGTCTGCGTCTCGGTGTCAATATCGACCACGTCGCCACCATCCGCAACGCGCGCGGCGGCGAGCATCCCGATCCGGCGCGCGCCGCGCAGATCGTGGCCCAGGCGGGGGGTGACGGCATTACCGTCCATCTGCGCGAGGATCGCCGCCACATTCGCGACGAAGACCTCCAGCGGGTGTTCGAGGCCACCGGCCTGCCGATCAACCTGGAAATGGCCGCCACCGACGAGATGCTCGAGATCGCGCTGCGCCACCGGCCGCATGCCGCCTGCATCGTGCCGGAGCGCCGCGAGGAACGCACGACCGAGGGCGGACTGGATGCGGCGGGCCAGCACAACCGGCTCGCCCCGATCGTCGCCCGCCTGTCGGACGCCGGCATCCGCGTCAGCCTGTTCATCGCGCCCGAGCCGCGGCAGATCGAAGCGGCGATGAAGCTGGGCGCCCCGGTGGTGGAGTTCCACACCGGCGAATATGCCCATGCCGAAGGCGAGCAGGTCGCGGTGGAACTGCGCCGCATCGTCGACATGGCCGCTCTGGCCGCGAAGAACGGCATCGAGCCTCACGCCGGCCACGGCCTCACGTACGACAACGTCCAGCCAGTGGCCGCCATTCCGCAACTGGCGGAACTCAACATCGGCCATTACCTTATCGGTGAGGCGATCTTCTGCGGGCTGGAAACCAGCGTGCGGAAAATGCGCCAGTTGATGGACGAGGTTCGGTGAAAAGGACCGGAATTTCATGATTATCGGCCTCGGCTCCGACCTCTGCAACATCGAGCGGATCCAGAACTCGCTCGACCGATTCGGCGAACGTTTCCTCCAGCGCGTCTTCACCGATGTGGAGCGTGCCAAGGCGGCGCGCCGTCCCCACACCGTTGCCGGCACGCTCGCCAAGCGCTTCGCCGCCAAGGAAGCCTTCTCCAAGGCCGTTGGCACTGGGTTCAAGGCGGGCGTGTTCATGAAGGACATCGGCGTCGTCAACGCCCCTTCGGGCGCGCCGACGCTGGCGCTGACCGGCGGCGCGAAACTGCGGCTGGACAGCCTGACTCCGGCCGGACACGAGGCCGTGGTTCACCTCACGCTCACGGACGATCATCCATGGGCACAGGCCTTCGTGGTCATCGAAGCACGCCCCCTCCCCCAATCCTGACGCCGAGTATCCCCGGGACATGATCCAACAGCCCAAGCCGACCGTGAACCCGGCGCCCCTTCAGGCCCCGCCGGTCGCGGAGAAGGTCAATTGGTTCCAGGAGCTGCGCGGCCTCGTGCTCATGCTGCTGGGCGTGCTGGCATTCCATTCCTTCACCGCCAAGCCGTTCTACATCCCTTCGATCTCGATGATGCCCGGGCTCTTGGTGGGCGACCGGCTGGTCGTTTCCAAATATCCCTATGGCTGGAACTGGTCCTCGATCAGCTTCCACCTGCTGCCGCGCAGCACCTGGCGCCTGCTGGGCCGGACGCCGGAATACGGGGACATCGTCATCGTCGTGCCCGGCAACCGCAAGGCCGACCTGATCAAGCGCGTGGTCGCCCTGCCCGGAGACCGCATCGCCGTGATCGACGGCCGCATCCGCCTCAACGGCCGCTTCGTGCCGCGTGAAATGGTGCCGCCCGTCCGCATCGCCGCCGATGATTCGCTGACCTGCGAGGGCGATGCCGAGCCCGGCCATTGCTACGAGGGCTTCGAACAGTTCCGCACCCGCCTGCCGAGCGGCCGGAGCGTTTACGAAATGCCGACCTACCGTGAAACATTGCCCAACGGTGCCAGTTATCAGGTGATCGACTATCTGAACCAGGAACTGGACAATTACGGGGAGGTCAGGGTGCCTGAAGGTCACGTCTTCCTGATGGGCGACGATCGCGACCGTTCGGCCGACAGCCGGGCGCCGTTCGAAACCGACATGTTCGGCCAGCCCGGCGGCGGCCTCGGCGGTCCCGTGCCGCTGTCCGACGTGGGCGGACGGGCCGAATTCATCACGTTCTCTCTCGACGGCACCCAGAGCTGGAACCCGCTGACCTGGTGGAGCGCGCTGCGCCCCGGCCGCGCCTTCACCAGCCTGCGCCCGCCCGTGGATCCCTCCAGGACCTGGCCGTCCGGCGCCGACCAGCCGCGCATGGCCTCCGGAGCCGCGAACTGATGGCGACGGGGCCGGAACGGGAGGCAGGAGCCGATCTTGCCGAGCGTGCCGGTCCGACCGACATTTCCGATCCGCTGATCCGTACCGAAGCCCGCAAGGCCTTCGTGTGGATCGGGATGGCGGCGCTTCTGGCGCTCACCGTATTCCTGGCGCAATCGCTGCTCGTCATCTTCGGCGGCATCGTCTTTGGCGCCCTCATCGACGGCGGCGCCCGCCTGATCGGCAAAGTGCTGAAGATCCCGCGCGGACTGCGCGTGGGCATGGTTCTGCTCCTGGCCCTGCTGTTCCTGCTCTGGGTCGGGCGCTTTGCCGGCAGTCAGATCGCCATGCAGGCGGCCGAGCTGCCGGCAACGATCGAGAGCCAGTTCCGCCACGGCCTCACCTGGCTTCACGCCCATGGCATCCAGCCGCGCATCACCGAACTGCGCGGCATGGCGCAAGAGGCGCTTGGCGGGATCGGGCAAGTGACGCGCGTGGTCGGCGGGCTGATCGGGGTGGTCACGACCCTGTTCCTGATCCTGGTTCTGGGCATCTACTTTGCCCTGGAGCCCCGGCTCTACCAGCGCGGCGTCGGCTGGATGCTGCCCATAGACAGGCGCGATCATTTCGAAACGACGGTGGAGATGATGGGCCAGGCCCTGCGCCGCCTGATGTTCGGCCGTCTGATCGGCATGACCGTGGAAGGCCTTTTCACCTGGGCGATGCTGCAATTCTACGGCGTGCCGATGGCGGTCCTGCTTGGGCTCATCACCGGCATGCTCGCCTTCCTGCCCAATATCGGTGCGCCGATTTCCGGCATGATCATGATATTGGTCGGCTTCTCGGGCGGGTACGAGATGGGGCTCTACACCATCGTCGTCTACTTGCTGATCCACCTGATCGACGGCTACCTGATCGTGCCTATGATCGCCCGCAAGACCGTGGACCTGCCGCCCGCGCTGGTCTTGGCTACCCAGCTCATCATGGGCGTCCTGTTCGGCCTGCTCGGGCTGGCACTGGCCGATCCGCTGGTGGCGATGATCAAAATCTGGCTCGAACGGGAGGCCGATCGCAACGGCGGGGGCAAGACTGCCGCCGGCCTGGAGGCTTCGGCTTGACCCGCCGCCACACTCGGGCGAGATCCTGAACCATGGCCCGCAAGTTCCTCTACGTCATCGCCATTCTCGTCATCCTCGCCATCGGCCTTCTGGCGGCCATGCGGCTCTGGTCGGAAGACCTGACCGAAATCGCCTTCGTGCCCACGGTGGATTACGCTCCCAAAGACGCCCTCGGGCCGGAAGCCTGGCGCGATCCGAAGATGTGGATCGCCCGGCCCGACATGAAGGACGATCCCGCGCGCTGGCTGCCGCCGGGCGTGGAGAAGCCGGCCAGCCCCCTGCCGGTCGCAGTGTTCTTCGTGCACCCCACCAGCCTCGTCGTGCGCAGCGCCTGGAACGGCGATCTCGCGGATGACTTCTCGCAGGGCCGCGCAGAGCTTTTCGTGAAAGGCATGGCGAGCCCCTTCAATCGCGCCGAGATCTGGGCGCCGCGCTACCGCCAGGCGGCCATCGGCGCCTTCCTTACCGCCGCGCCCCAGGCCAACCGCGCCATCGACCTGGCCTATTCCGACGTGCTCGCCGCCTTCGACCAGTTCGTGAAGAGCGTACCTGCGGGCCGCCCGATCGTCGTGGCCGGACATAGCCAGGGTGCCTTCCTGCTGCGCCGCGTGCTGCGCGACCGGGCAGCCGGGAAGCCGCTCGGCAAGCGCATCGTCGCCGCCTACGTGATCGGCTGGCCGGTCTCGCTGGCGCATGACCTGCCCCGGATGGGCCTGCCCGCGTGCCTCCGCTCCGACCAGACCGGCTGCGTGATAAGCTGGCTTTCCGTGGCCGATCCCGCCGAGACGCAGATGCTGACAAACGCCTACGCCCGCCGCACCGGCCTCGACGGGCAGAGCGTGGCCGCCAGCCCGTTCCTCTGCACCAATCCGCTGACTGGCACCGAAGGCGGAAGCGCGGATGCTGCCGCCAATCTCGGCACGCTGGTGCCCGATTTCCGCACCGGGACCGGCACTCTGGCCAAGGCGACCGTCCCGGCCAGCTGCGGATCCGACCATTTTCTCCACATCGGACCGCCACCGGCGCTGGATCTGGGGCCTTACGTGCTTCCCGGAAACAACTACCACCTCTATGACGTGACGCTGTTCTGGGCGAACCTTCGCGCGGATTTCGAAGGACGCGTCGCGGCATGGCAGAAGGCACATTGATCACCACCAACGCGCTGGACTACCGCGCCGTACTGGCGGAAAACCGGGGCGCGCTGATGGGCCTCGACCTGGGCACCCAGACCATCGGCACGGCCTTCTGCGATGCCGGCTGGCGCATCGCCTCCCCCGGCAAGACGCTGAAGCGCAGCAAGTTCGGCGCGGACAAGGCCCTGATGGAGGAACTGATCCGCGAACGCGGCATCAAGGGAATCGTCATCGGCCTGCCGCTCAACATGGACGGCTCCGAAGGCCCCCGCGCGCAATCGAGCCGCGCCTATGCCCGCAACCTCTCGGTGGTGGGCCTGCCGATCCTGCTCTGGGACGAGCGCTGGTCCACCACCAGCGCCGAGCGCGGCCTGATCGACCAGGACATGAGCCGCGCCAAGCGCGCCACGCGGATCGATTCCGCGGCCGCTGCGGTGATCCTGCAAGGCGCCGTCGACGCCCTGGTCGGCGGGATGTTCTGACAAGGCCGCCATTCCGGAACGTCGGCGCCTGAAGGCTGTCGGCGCCAGGGCGGCGCCTGCCGACGGTCCGCGACAGGCGCCGCCCTAGCCGTCGTCTCCCCGTCGCCGCAGCGCCTCGGCGGCAACCAGGCGGCTTCCGCAGCCTTCCGCCTCTCGCCAGACGGCGTCGCGCGCCTCGGCGCCTGCGGCTGCGCCAGCCAGCGCTTCCCAAGCGGCCAAGCGCATGCGGTCGCTGGGATGGGACTGGCCGAACCGGCTCGCAAGATCCTGCGCCTCCTCGCCGCCGAGCGCGACGGCGATCCGCAAAAAGCTCTCGCTCGGCCCATGGCCGTGGAGCCGCGTGACGGTGCCGCGCGCCGCATCGAAATCGTAGCTGTCCATCCAGCCTTGCACGGCCTGCGTATGCACGAGGTTCAGCGCCACCGACAGCGAGGCCGGGGGATGCTGGACATGAACGTCGCGGTGCGCGCGGTAATGGACCATGCTGCCCGGTGCCAGCACGAACCGGCCGGCCGGGCGCAGCGCCACCGGCTCTCCTTCGTATCCCACCACCGCCCCATAGTCGTATTCGAACTCGTCCGCCGCGTAGCCCGGCCCGAAATAGCCCAGCGCCAGCATGTCGAAGTTGTGGTCGTGCGCCTGACCGTAGCCTAGCGCCTCGGGTCCGCTGGCGCGGTAGAGCGCGTCCTGCTCGGCCGGCCAGATGCGGGCGTTGAGGAAGAAATTGCCCTGGCCCGGCGTCACCAGCATGATCGAATGCGCGCCGATCCCTTCCAGCGCGTCCGCCCCGTCCGGCACAGGCGCGAGACCGGAGATCAGGTCGATCAGCATGTCGCCCAGGAACGTCCGGTCATTGCCGAGCCGCTGCAACCAGTTCGCCGCGTGGGACAGGCTCACGTCGTCGCGCGGATCGAAGCCCCAGCTCGACAGTGCATCGACGAACTCCGCGAGCGAGGCGCTCGTCGGGTCGCGCATGGTCATCATCCGCGCCATTGCGCCACTTTCTCCAGCTCCGGCCATTGGGCGACCAAAGTGCGGTGCAAGTCGCGCGCGGGCCCGGACAAGGCCGGATCATCGCTTGACGCAACCGTTCTCAGGAGCACCAGCCCGGCGCGGGTATCGAGCGCCAGGATCGCCCGCAGCGCCTGCCAGCGCAGGGCGGCGGGGCCTTGGCCATGGACCAGGCGCGAGAGCGCCGGAACCGCGTCCTGCCGCCCGAGCGCCGCCAGAGCGGCCATGGCCATGTCCATTCGGCTATATTCCGCCGTCAGCGCCGCTTGCGACCGCAAGTCACCGTCTCCCAGCGCCACCTCGCGCACGGGATCGTGGAGCGAAGTGAGCCGTTGCAGCCGCAAGACGACGAGACTGCCTGAAACCTCCCGCAATTGCAGAGCCTGCCGCGCGCCATGCCGGTGGAATGTCATACCGGGCACCAGATCGAGCGCTTCGGTGCGCAAGGCGGCGCTTTCCGGATCGCGCGTGGTGAGGTCGCCCCTCCCGCTTCCCGCCAGCACGCGGAACCACGTCTCGACAGGCGCGAATTCCGCTGTCCTGGGCGCGGGCTGCCGCGCGAGCGCCGCACCGTCGAACACCGCGAGCCCCAGCGTGGCAGTGCCCGAATGAGCCAGGAGCAGCGTATCGGCCGCCTGCCTGTGCGCATGGCGAAACGGCATCTGGCCAAGCGGATGGGCCGCCAGCGCCGCCAATCCCCGGCGCATCAGCCCACTCACCAGCTCGCGTGCAGGATCGGAGGGCGTATCGGGAGCCGGATCGGGGGCAGCATCGCCGACTTTCGCGAAGAGTGCCGCCAGCGCAGCGCAGGTATCAAGAGATTCTTTCCGCCCGAACCTGTCGAGGGCGGCCAGTACCGACGCGGCCTCCGGCGCAGTCCGCCACGCCGCGATCATCCGGGCGAGCGTCCGTTGGCCCTGTTCCCAAGCGGCAGCGTCGCGCGAAAGCGCCTTCAGGTCGTCATGCACCTGCATCCCGGTTCACGTTCCCGGATGCAGTTCGTAAAGGCAGGGGAGCAGCAGGGCGCGGTTGTCGTCCAGGCTTTGCAGGCGGGGTCGGTCCGTCAGCGCGCCGTGCAGCGCGGTGGGACGATCGCAGTCGGAAAAACTGGCGAGATCGGGAAGGCTGGCAAAGTCGATCTGCGGCAATTTGATAGTCGTCACATCGGATATTTGCAAAACCGGTTCCTTCGGCCATTCCTGCGCCGCAGTAGTCTCAAGTCACACTGGGCAAAGTCTGCCGCACACCGCGCCTTTGAATGAGTTAATTCCTTGAAATTGTAAACTTGTTTTTAACCGCGCAAATTGTTCGACACTATTGTCGAACAAGAGCTGTCACCGCGATCAATCCCGGTTCGCGGCGGGGAAGCGGAGGGTTACGACCAGTCCGCGATGCATTTCGAAAGATTGCTCGTCGGCCCCGGCCAACTGCCGGGCAGCATCGGCGCGCGCGCGGTCTAGAATGGCCGGTGGCACTTCCGCCTCGTGCACGATCAGATCGGCCGAACCGAGCAGGCGCGCTTCCCGCAAGGTCAGGTCTTCGGGATCGGCGCTGCGCAGGGTGATTTCCACCGGGGCGCGCGGCGCCTGCGGGGCATGGGCCAGCCACTCGGCCACCCGCTCCGCGCCCGCGTCCTCCAGAGGGTCCAGCGCGCCGCCCTGCCCCAGCGCCGCATCCAGCGCCCGCCGGCGCTCCCCTGGGTCGGGAAAGCGTGCGCGCAGCGCCGGACGCGCCGCCAGCAAGGCGCTGGCCAGAACGCCCAGCGACTGCGGCAACAGCGCCTCAAGCCGCAGGCGCAGCTGCTTGGCCAGCCCTGCGGAAGCCCCGCCCGTGCCGATCGCCAGCAGCACCGGCGTGCGGTCGAGAATCGAGGGGACGGTGAAATCGCAGAGCGCGGGGCGATCCGGGGCGTTGACCAGTATCCCGGCCTCGCGCGCGCGCGCGACATCGGCCTGGGCGGCCGCCTCGTCCTCCTGGGCGATGAAGGCGATGCGGGCGCCCGCCGCCATGCCCTCGGCCAGGTCACGAACCACCCGGCCGCCCGCCCGCTCCACCAGGCGCCGCTTGGCATCGGCCGCCTCGCCATCCCCGGTGACCACGACCGGACGCCCCGAAAGGCGATGAAACAGGGGCAGGCTTTCGATCATGGAAACAGGGCCTCGAAACGGATAGGAACGGCAAACCGTGCCGTTCCTATCCGTTCGATCCGCGCTTGTCGAAGCCGGCGCTCAGGCGAGCCAGTCGGGCACGGTTTCGGCCGCCAGGATCGTCTCCGGCTCGATGCGGGCGGCAACCACCGCCCACTTTTCGCCATCCACCATGACTTCCGGCACCAGCGCGCGGCTGTTGTAGGTGTTGGCCATCGTCGCGCCATAAGCACCGGCCGTGCGGAAGATCGCCAGATCGCCCGCGGCGACTTCGTCGATTTCGCGGCCCATGGCGAAGGTGTCCGAGCTTTCGCAGATCGGACCGACGATGTTCGCGGTCATCGTGGCGCCGTTGGGCTTCACGGCCGCAAAGTCGTGCCAGGCGTCGTACATGGCCGGGCGGGCAAGGTCGTTCATCGCCGCATCGACGACGACGAAGGGGTTCACCACGCCCTCCTTCACGCGCACCACTTCGGTGACGAGCACGCCGGAATTGCCGGTAATCACGCGGCCCGGTTCGAACATCAGGGTAACGCCCCAGTCCTTGGCGACCGAAGCGACCATCGCGCCGTAGTCCTGCGGAGTCGGCAGCGAATCGCTGGCCTTGTAAGGCACGCCAAGGCCGCCGCCGAGATCCATGTGAGTCACCGAATGACCTTCGGCGCGAATCGCCTCCATCAGCTCGCCCATCTTGAGGAAGGCGAGGCGCGAGGGTTCGAGGTCGGAAATCTGGCTGCCGATGTGGACGGCAAGGCCCTTCATCTCCAGCCCGGGCAGAGCCGAGAGACGGGCGTAGATCCCGCCCGCGCGGTCGTAGGCGACGCCGAACTTGTTGTCCGCCTTGCCGGTGGAGATCTTCGCATGGGTGCGGGCGTCCACGTCGGGATTGACGCGAAGCGCGCAAGCGGCGCGCAAGCCGAGTTCAGCGGCGATTTCCGCCAGTTCGACGCCCTCTTCCTCGCTTTCGAGGTTGAACTGGCCGATCCCTGCCTTGACGGCCGCGGTCAGTTCGCGGCGGGTCTTGCCGACGCCCGAGAAGACGATGTCACCGGCCGGGATACCGGCGGCCAGCGCGCGGTTCATCTCGCCTTCCGAGACGACATCGGCACCGTAGCCCTCGCTCGCCAGCAGGCGCAGCACGGCAAGATTGGGGTTGGACTTCACGGCAAAGGCGATGTGGACGCTGGGCAATTCGGCCAGCGCCTCGCGGAACACGCGGGCGTGGCGGCTCAGGGTCGCGCGGGAATAGACGTAGACGGGCGTGCCGACTTCGCGGGCGATGACGGCCAGCGGCACGTCTTCGGCGAAAAGCTCGCCGTTGGTCAGGGCAAAATGGTCCATGGGTGTCTCGGTATCTGGAAGGCCTGATCGGCCTGGAAGTGTATCCGGCCTAAAGCGATTTGGCCTGAAAACTATTCGGGCGGCGGGAGATCGAAGGGATCGTCGTCCCGTGGTTCCGAGCGGGTGCGCAGCTCGACGCTGCGTTCGGGGATCGCCAGCGTCGGCGTCTGGAGCAGCTCGGCGCTGCCCGGTTTCTGCTCGCGGCCGTATGGTGCGGGCGGAAGCTGCTGCCCCGGTTTCAGTGCCAGCGCCGCCCTCTGGCCGCAGGCCGAGAGCGCGAGAAGCAGGATCAGGGCGGCAGTCTTGGGCATCAGGCTTACTCCAGACCGAGCGCGAGCCGGGCTTCGGCCACGCGCAGGCGTACTTGCTCAGGCGCGGTGCCGCCGTGCGACCGACGCGCGGCGACCGATGCCTCGACCGAGAGCGCCTTGAATACGCGCTCGTCGATGCGGCTGTCGATGGCCTTGAGGTCTTCCAGCGGCAATTGATCGAGCGCGACGCCGCGCTGCTCGGCCAGCTTCACCGCAGAACCGGTGATGTGGTGCGCCTCGCGGAAGGGAATGTTGCCTTCGCGCACCAGCCAGTCGGCCAGATCGGTGGCGGTGGCGAAGCCCAGTTCGGCGGCGCCGCGCATGCGATCGGTGCGGAAGCGGGTTTCGGCGACCATGCCGGTCATCGCCGCGATCGACAGCGCCAGGAGGCTGGCGGCCTCGAACACCGGCGGCTTGTCGTCCTGCATGTCCTTCGAATAGGCCAGCGGCAGGCCCTTCATCGTGATCATCAGGCTGGTGAGGCAGCCGACGATACGGCCCGAATGGCCGCGCACCAGCTCGGCCGCGTCGGGGTTCTTCTTCTGCGGCATGATCGAGCTGCCGGTGGACAGCGAATCGGGCAGCGCCACGAAACCGAAGGGCTGGCTGGCCCAGATGATGAATTCTTCCGCCAGCCGCGAAAGGTGCAGCGAGCACTGCGCGGCGGCCATCAGGTAATCGAGCGCGAAGTCACGGTCCGACACCGAATCGAGGCTGTTGTCGGTCGGCGCATCAAAACCGAGGGCCTGCGCCGTCATCTTGCGATCGATCGGGAAGCCGGTGCCGGCCAGCGCCGCCGCGCCCAGCGGGCTGCGGTTCATGCGCTTGCGGGCGTCGGCGAAACGCGAACGGTCGCGGCCGATCATCTCGTAATAGGCCATCAGGTGATGGCCCAGCGTCACCGGCTGCGCGGTCTGGAGATGGGTGAAGCCGGGCATGATCGAATCGGCATGCTCGCCGGCGCGGGAAACGAGCGCCTTCTGCAGCGCTTCAAGGCCGGCGTCGGCCTGATCGACGGCATCGCGCACCCAGAGACGAAAATCGGTGGCGACCTGATCGTTGCGCGAACGCGCGGTGTGCAGACGGCCGGCGACGGGGCCGATCAGTTCGGCAAGGCGGCCCTCGGTGGTCATGTGAATGTCCTCAAGGTCCCAGTTTTCCGGGACTCCCGAGACTTCGTACTCGGCCGCGACCTGGTCCAGGCCGTCGCGAATGGTGATCGCGTCCTCGCCCGAAACGACCCCGCAGGCACCCAGCATAGCGACGTGCGCCTTGCTGGCCGCGATATCCTGTCTCCACAGCGCCTTGTCGAAGGGGATCGAGGCATTTATCTCGCGCATGATCGCAGACGGTCCACCTTCGAACCGTCCACCCCACATCTGGTTGGAGCTTCCACCCTTGCTGTCTTCGAAATCGCTCAAGTCGCTCGTCCTGTGTTCCATCGCGGGGGCCGGCGCCCTCCTGGCCGCGGGCTGCGATAGGCAAAGCAAGAAGGACGCGCAACAAGAGGCTTCGCAAAGCCCCGCACCGACGGCCCAGCCCGCCGCGACCGGCAAGGTCGACCGTTCGCACAAGGGCGATCCGCTGCCCGACGTGACGCTGGTCGACAACACCGGCGAGAGCCTCGATCTCATGTCGCTCAAGGGCAAGCCGCTGCTGATCAATCTCTGGGCCACCTGGTGCGCGCCCTGCATCGCCGAGATGCCCACCCTGGAGGCCCTGGCCAAGGATCCCAACGGACGCGTGCAGATCCTGCCCATCTCCGAGGACACCGGCGATACCTACAAGGTCGTGGAGATCCTTCGCCGCCGCAAGCTCGACAACATCCAGCCCTGGGTCGACGAGAACGGCGACCTCGGCTTCCAGTATGGCGGCAACCTGCCGGTCACCGTCCTGTTCGACAGCCAGGGCCGCGAAGTCTGGCGCTATACCGGCGGCAACGACTGGTCCTCGCCGGAAGCCGCCAAGCTGCTGGCGGAAGCGAAGTAATCCTCAGGGGGCAGGGGCCTAGCGCCTCTCCCCCGAAGGCATTCGCCATACATGCCGGGCGGCCCGTTCAGCCGGGAACCGTGCTTCGATGGAGCCGCGATCCCGGCACGGGGTAGCCCTGCGGCGTCGTTTCGGTCAGCCAGATCAACCGACCCTGCGCCGCTTCGGGAGCGATGGCGAAGCGGTCCTCGACCTGGCCGATCAGCGGCAGGCCCCTGCCGCGAAGATATTGCGCCGCGCGGCCGGCATCGCGAACCTTGAACACGAGGTGGAAGATGCCCTTCACCTCGCGCGCGTGGACGGCAACGGCATCGCCCTCTTCTCTACCCTCCAGCGCTTCCAGCACGGTGTCGGCCATCACGAAGGCCGCGCAGTCGGCCTCCGGCAAGGCGCGGGTGCCGAGTTCGGGCCAGTCAAGTTTCCCGTGGAACAATTCGCGCGCCTCTGCCAACGACGGCGCGGAAATGCCGATGGCCTGAAGGCCCTCGATTCCCAGCGGATCCTCGCAGTCCGGGTGCCAGGCCGAATCGCGGCGCGGATCGCCCGGCATGTCCTGCTTCACGATTTCCAACCGCAGACCCATCGCCTGCCCGCGCGGAACGAGGAAGTAGAAGGCTTCCATGCCGGGATCGTAGTGGCGCTTGAACCCGCGCTGGCCGAACCAGGCGTCGGCCAAGTCCAGATCGCCGACCTTGAGGGCAATGCCGATCCAGCGATTCGGTGCCGCCGAGCGGCGCAGCATGTCGCCCAGCGGATTGCCCTCCTGCGCACCGCAACCGGCGGGAGCGATCGGGATCACCATGGTGTCGCCGATCATGAGCAGACTTTCCTCGCGGTCGAGCCCCAGCTTCTCGGTCTCGGGCGTAATCAGGATCTCGTGCGCGGTTCGCGCGCCGAACACTTCGCGAAAGAAGGCATCGCACGCCGGGCGCGCGGCGTTGTCGGCCAGCGCCCAGCTGACATGCACCAGGGGCATCGGATCCAAGGCAGAGACCTCAGTAGGTTTCGGGCGCGCCCGAGCACATGAACCGGGCGAGGTTCATGTGCAGCGACGCTACCGAGCGCTCCATGTAGGGATTGGGCTGGGCGCCCCGGAAGCCGACGTTCTTCATGCCCTGCTGGACGGCGGCCATATTGGCGAAGTCCTGCTGGAGCACCGGCGGCCAGTCTGCGGGGGCGGTATATTCCCACTCCGTCTCCGGGGCCTCGCCCTCGGGCCAGAGTTCGTAGACGGCGGCTTCGAAAATGCACTTGTCCGGATCGGTGCCGTAAGGCCGCGCCTGGTAGCAGAGCATGTTGTTGACCGCGTGGCCGATCTGGAAGTTCGGGAAGATCTGCCAGGCCGTGCCCGCCTGCGCGGTGTGCTGCGGGTCCACTTGCGCCCAGACCACGCCGCGTTCCGCATCTTCCTTGCGCGCGGTGCCGATCCAGTAGGCCGAGACTTCCGCCGCCGGGGTGCCTTCGGGCAGTTCGTCCTTCAGCCGGTTGGCCACGCCGACCAGCGTCATCGTCGTGTTGGTATTGGCGTTCGCCCAGGTGAAGTTCTGCATGTCCGCCGTGGTCAGGCGCGGATCCTCACCGGCGCCGAGGCGCAGCTTGCCGGAGTCCTCCTCCTGCCCCTTCGGCGCGTCGTAGCCGATGTTGGAGTGGAGACCCTGGTTGCGGGCCCAGCCGCGAAACTGGCCGAATTCCATGAATTCCGGATGCGTGGTGGAGACGTGGTAGGTCTCGCAAAAGGCCTCCATCGCGACCTTCCAGTTGCATTCGAACACCACCCACTTGCGCCAGCGCGGGCGCATGTTCTGGAGGCCGTAGGGATCGAGCATGCCCGCCGCCGGGTGCAGGTATTCCGCCAGCGGCATTGCCTCGGGGTCCAGATTGATCCAGATCCAGCCGCCCCAGGTATCGACCTTGACGACCCCTAAGTCGGCCTTGCCGGCACAGAGATGGCCCTGCCAGTCCTCCGGATGCTCCAGATAGGTGTTCGCGCCGTCCAGGGCGAAGGTCCAGCCGTGATAGCCGCAGATGAAGCTGCGACGCGTGCCGCGCGCATTGCGTTTTCCGGCCGGGGTATCGACCAGCTTGCGGCCGCGATGGGGGCAGACGTTGTAGAAAGCATGGATCTCGGTTTCGGAGGCGCGGACCACGATCACCGAATCGTCGATGATGTCGAAAGTGATGAAATCGCCCACTTCCGGAATGTCTTCCAGCCGCCCGGCCTGGAGCCAGACCTTGCGCCAGAGCTTGTCGCGTTCCGCCCTGGCGTATTCCGGGGAGATGTAAGCTTCCGCCGGGACGCGGACCGGGACGGTCAGATCCTCGGGAGCCTGTACGATCTTGCCCTGCTCACCCATTGCTCTCTTCCCAATTTCGTATCGCGCCGATTTGCGGCCGTTATCCCATTATTCGCACGCGAGGCCAATCGCCGAGGCGCTACATCGGTTACGCTGGCGCAAATTTGAGGCGGCCGCGCGGCAGCGAGCCGATCGCGAGGCTGCTGGCCGCCATCGTGGCAATCGCCAGATAGAGGAACATTTCGTAGCTGCCCGTCCGGTCGTGAATCAGCGCGGCGACCAGCGGGCCGACCGCCGTGCCGATCGACAGCGCCGCCAGCACGCCGCCGTAAAGGCCGCCGAAGTTCCTGAGGCCGAAATGCCGGGTGATCAGGTAGACCACTACGTCGATTTCCGCCCCCAAAGTCAGCCCGATCAGCCCCGAGGCGAGCGCCAGCGCGGCGAGCGACGTGCCCGATCCCAGCAGCAGCAGACAGCCCATCACCGGCAGCATGAACACCGCCGCGCCGACCAGCGAGGCCGGGAAGCGATCGAGCAGCACGCCAGTCCCCAGCCGCCCAGCCAGCGAAAACCAGCCGACGAACGAGGCGATCGCCGCCGCCGTCATCGGGTCCGCGCCGCGATCGCCGAGGATCGAGACGAAGTGGACGACGATGGCGATGATCGTGAAAGTGAACAGCAGGCTCGCCGCGAAAAGCCGGTGGTAGACGCTGGAGCGCAGCCCCTCGCCCAGCGAAACGCCGGGCAGGTCGCGCTTCGCCGGGGCGGGTTCCTTGCGCCGACCCCGGTCATGCGCGCCGCGAAAGAACAGGAAGATCACCGGCGCCGCGATCACGAACCACAGCCCGCCGTGCACCGCGAAGGCCAGCCGCCAGCCGAAGGTCTTGATCGCCCAGGTGCCGATGATCGGGAACAGCCCCGCCGCGATCGAGGCGCCGCAGAGCGTGACCGCCAGCGCCATCCCGCGCGAAAGCTCGAACCGGGATGCCACCGCGCTCGTCCAGACCGAGGCCTGCACCGGCAGCGAAACCATCGCGATCAGCCCCCAGAGCAAGTACCATTGCGACAGGCTGGCCCCGGTCGTGCCGAGCAGCGCGAAGGCCAGAGTCAGCAGCACGATGCCGGTCACCCCGAACCGGCGGGGGCCGAAGCGGTCGACCGCAAGGCCGATGAACACGCCGCCGATGGCCTGTACGAGAGTCGCGATGGTGAGCCCAAAGGTCACTTCAGTGCGGCTCCAGCCCATGGCTTCGGCCACCGGGCCGATGTAGGGGCCGATGCCGTAGATATGGATCACGCTGGTCGCGTAGCCGAGCCCGGCCGCCACCGGCACCAGCCCGAACTGCCGCCACTCCTGCCGGGCCGTCAGTTCAGTCACCGTAGCGCAGCTCAACTTGCGTCGCTTCGCCATTGGGCCCCATCGGCGAATCGTATTCGATGCAGGTGCAGACCGGGTTGGCGTGGCTGGCGAACAGCTTTTCCTCATCCGCCCGCGTCATCGGCAGGCGCGCGGGATCGCTGATGATCGCCTGCGAGCGTTCGAAGTCGGCGCGGCTGTTCCACCAGATTTCCATCACGCAGTCGAAGCCCGGATCGTGGACTTCGCCGGTGATCGGGTTCTTCTCCGGCACCAGATAGCGCCGCACATACCGCACCGCACCGGGGATCGCCGGCTGCGCACCCATCTTCTTCGACAGCTGCGAATGCTGGTTCTCGTAGTAGTCCATGAACTCGTCCATGGTCATATCCGGGCGTTTCCGGAAAAAACATATCTGCTTGAGCATGTTAGGCTCTCCTGAGTGCGAGAACGGTGCCTTCGAGGTCACCGCAGATCCACACCGTGCCGTCGGGCCCGACATCGAGCCCGGTCATGTTGCCCATCGGCCCGCACATGTCGCCCACGCCGCCCAGCGGCTTGGGATCGGTGCCCTCGGGGGCGCCGACCGGCAGGCCGGCCGCGATCACTTCGCGCGCGCCGCCGGACAAGTCGCACTGCACCACTTCGCGACGCTTCACGTCGAGCACGGTCACGGTGCCGCTGCGGATCGCGAGGCCTTCGGGGCGGACGAGATCGTCCAGCACCGTCTCGGTGCGGCCGCCGACCAGCTTCACCACCCGGCCCGCACCGCTTTCGGCCACGTAGACGGTGCCGTCCCCGGCTACCGCCACGCCCTTGGGCCGGTCCAGCCCGGAGGCCAGTTCCTCTACTTTGCCATTGTGCACCGAGTGAACCTTGCCGGTACCATATTCCGCGAAGACCACCGCGCCGGAGGGAGCCAGCGCCACGCCCATCAACTGGTCGTAACCGCTCACCAAGACCTCGCTGGAAGGCCCGGCAGGATGGAACTTGGCGACTTCGCCGTTGGCGGTGGTGACGATCATCGTCCCCGCGCCCGCCGCCGCGACGCCGCGCGAGTAACCGGGGAAGCTGGGGCTGAACAGCATGCCTTCCAGCTTCACCGCCTCCCCCGCGCGGAGCGAGAACACGAAGCCGCCATCGGCGATCCACAGCACCCCGTCCTCACCCATGGCGACGTCCAGCGGCCATTGCAGGCCCTTCTCGATCAGCGGCTTCACCACACCGCCCGCCGCCTTGGGCGTGGTGATCTCGTGAATCGAACCCAGGATGTGCGAGATGAACAGGCGGTCGCCCACGAAGGTGCAGTTGTCGAGGCCGGCGCCGATATCGGCCAGCACCGTTTTCGCGCCGGTGCGCGGATCGATGCGCAGCACCTGCCCGCTGGCGACCTGGGTGGAGACGATCATCCCTTCGCTGTCGAA
This sequence comes from Novosphingobium sp. BL-S-34, assembly GCF_056857015.1. Classification (NCBI taxonomy): domain Bacteria; kingdom Pseudomonadati; phylum Pseudomonadota; class Alphaproteobacteria; order Sphingomonadales; family Sphingomonadaceae; genus Novosphingobium; species Novosphingobium sp. BL-S-34. The sequence continues at coordinate 2,334,304 of NZ_CM166472.1, read as the reverse complement.
CTTCACCGAATCCGGCACGCCAAGGTCGCCGCAGACCACTTCGGGCTCGCCATTGCCGTCCAGATCGATGCGCCAGATCGCATTGGCGCCCATCACCGGGATGTAGAGCTTGCCGTCCGGGCCGACTTCGAAGGCGTTCGGCATCGGCACGTCGCCCGCGATCACACGCGGCGCGCCGCCGTGGCGATCCAGTTCGAGGATCTGCGATCCCATGTGGCAGCCCGCCGCGATCAGGCGCCCCTGCGAGTAGGTGATCGGATTGGCCACCGGCAGGTCTCCGCAGACCACTTCGCTGCTGCCGTCCGGGCGCAACATGGAGACGCGGCCTTCGGTGATCTCGGTGGCGTAGAGGTTCCCCGCCTCGTCGAAGGCCAGATCGTCCGGCGCCGTGATCGCGCCGCCCATCGGGCTGATGATCTCCACCGCGCCGCTATCGGGATCGACCGCGCTGATCTGGCTGCCGCCCACTTGCGCGACATAGATGCGCCCGTCCGGACCGGTGCGCAGGCCGTTGGCGCTGTAGAGGCGCGTGGGCGGGGTCAGCCGGTGCAGCATCCAGCCTTCGGAGGGGCGGGCGACCACGCTGCCATGGTTGCGTCCTGCGGGTTCGAGCATCGCGAAATGTCCTCTCGTCCGGCGCTCTTGCGGCCGTTCTTTTCCTGCCGAGCCTATCCAGCGTGTCGGGGGCAGGCAACGTGAGGACCGGGACGAAGGCCTTGCCGCGACGCACTATCGCCCCGGCGACGTTCGAAGGGCTTTGTTCGATTGCCCCCGCTCGCCCCGTGCGCATATTCGACCTTCAGACGGAAAAGAGACTGCCCGGCCGAGAACGGGCATGCCGGAGAGCTTACCATGGAAGAGATGCGTTTCGCCCCCCTGCGCTTTGCCCCGTTGCGCTTTGAGGGCCGGGTGGCCGTGATTACCGGGGCCGGCCGCGGACTGGGACGGGCCTATGCCTTGCTGCTGGCCGAACGCGGCGCGAAAGTGGTGGTCAACGATCTCGGCGGCGCGATCCGGGGCGATCTCGATGCGCCGGGCGCGGACGTCAGCGTCGCCCAGCAGGTGGTGGATGAGATCGTGGCGGCGGGCGGCGAGGCGATCGCCAACACCGATTCCGTTTCCACCCCCGAAGGCGGCAAGGCGATCATCCACGCCGCGCTCGACCAGTGGGGCCGGATCGACGTACTGGTCCACAACGCCGGCAACGTCCGCTACGGATCGATCCGCGATCTTTCCGGTGCCGACCTCCATTCCGTGCTCGACGTCCATCTGCTGGGCGCGTTCCATGTAGTGCAGGCCGCATTCGGGCCGATGTGCGACGCGGGATATGGCCGCATCGTGCTGACCAGTTCGGTCGGCGGGCTCTACGGCAATCTCAACTGCGTGAACTACGGCATGTCTAAGTCGGCCATGCTGGGTCTGAACAATATCGCCGCGCTGGAGGGAGAGGCGCACGACGTGAAGTGCAACGTCATCGTGCCCGGCGCGGTGACGCGCATGGCCGAAGGCATCGACATCTCGCAATATCCGCCGATGGAGCCCGAGCTGGTCGCCCCGGTGGTCGGCTGGCTGGCACATGAGAGCTGCCCCGTCACCGGCGAAATGTTCGCCTCGATGGCGGGCCGCGTGGCGCGGATGTTCGTGGCGGAAACGCGCGGGGTCTATCGTCCGGAATGGACGATCGAGGACGTCGCCGCGGCTTCGGATGCGTTCCATGACAAGGCAGAAGTGCTCGATTTCGGCCTGCACGGGCACGTCGATCATATCGGCTATTCGTTCAGGATGGCCACGGCGGGTGAAGATGCCTGACACGCTTAATGAACAACAGTGTTGACAACTAGCACTGCAGTTCGCAACTCTGGAATCAAAGGGCGGCCTCAGCAGAGTCGCCGCGAAGAGGATGCCACGCGATGGAAATGACCTGCCTCAAGTCCGACGTGCCTTCGCCCGAGGAACTCGATATCCCGGCGCTCAAGGCCAAGTATCTTCAGGAGCGTGACAAGCGCCTGCGCCGTGAGGGCGGCGAGCAGTACGTGCGGCCGACCGACGATTTTTCGGACAACTACGCCCACGATCCGTTCACCCCGGTGGCGGAGCGTGAGGCGCTGGTCGAGGATATCGACGTTGCCATCCTGGGCGCCGGATTCTCGGGCATTCTGGCGGGCTATCACCTCCACAAGCAGGGCGTTTCCAATGTCCGCAACATCGACCATGCTGGCGGCTTTGGCGGCGTCTGGTATTGGAACCGCTATCCCGGCGTGCAGTGCGACAACGACGCCTATTGCTACCTGCCGCTGCTGGAAGAAACGGGCTTCATGCCCAGCAAGAAGTTCTCCGACGGCTGGGAAATCCAGCAGTATTGCCAGGACATGGCCGAGCGGTTCGAGCTGGCCGACAAGGCGCTGTTCCACACGCTGGTCACCGGCATACGCTGGGATGAGAGCATCAAGCGCTGGCATGTGACTACCAACCGCGGCGACGACATCCGCGCCCGCTTCGTGGTCATGGCGGGCGGCGTGATGAACATGCCCAAGCTGCCCGGCATCCCCGGCATTCACGACTTCAAGGGCAAGATGTTCCACACCAGCCGGTGGGAGCATGACTATACCGGCGGTTCGTGGACCGCGCCGGAACTGGAAAAGCTGCGCGACAAGCGCGTCGCCATCATCGGCACCGGGGCCACCTCGGTCCAGGCGGTGCCCTACCTCGCCAAGTATGCCAAGCACCTCTACGTGCTGCAGCGCACGCCTTCGAACATCGACGAGCGGCCCAATCCGCCGACGAATCCCGAATGGGCCGCCTCGCTCCAGCCCGGCTGGCAGCAGGAGCGCATGGCGAACTTCCACCGCGCCGCGCAGCAGTTCTTCATCCCCGGCGAGCCTGACCTGATCTGCGACATCTGGACCGAGATCAGCCGCAACCTCGCCATAGAACTGGGCGAGGAAGGCTGGCCCGCGCTGGAACCGCTGGAGTTCATGGACCGCCGCGAAGTGGTGGACTTCCAGGTGATGGAACGCCTGCGCCGCCGCGTCGACTCGATCGTCGAGGACAAGGATACGGCGGAAAAGCTGAAGCCGTACTTCCGCTTCATGTGCAAGCGGCCGCTGTCCAACAACGATTACTACCCCGCGTTCAATCGGCCCAACGTCACGCTGATCGACGTTTCCGCGACGCAGGGCGTGGAGCGGATGACCGAGAAGGGCTTCGTGGCCGACGGCGTCGAGCATGAGGTCGATCTGGTGATCTTCGCCAGCGGTTTCGAAGTGACCAGCGACCTCAAGCGCCGCTGGGGCATCGACACGGTGGAAGGACGCGGCGGCAAGTCGATCTACGACCACTGGACCAATGGCGCGAGCACGTTCCACGGCGTGATCACCGACGAATTCCCGGCGATGTTCTACATGGGCTACATCCAGGGCGCGACGAACTCCTCCACCACCGAGCAGTTCGGACGCCAGGCGGAGCACATCGCCTTCATGATCGGCGAGACCCAGCGCCGGGGCGCCAGCACTGTCTCGGCCACCAAGGAAGGCGTCGAAGGCTACTGCGCGCACTGCAAGGAAAACGAAGTCGACATGTCCGGCTTCCAGAACGATTGCACGCCCAGCTACTTCAACAACGAGGGCGACAAGGAACTGAAGTGGGCGCTGTTCCGCGGCTATCTGCCCGGCTGGGACGCCTTCCGCGACATGCTGGGCGACTGGCGCAAGGGCGACGGGCATCCTGGCGTGAAGTTCGAGGACGCTTCCCCCGACGAGGTGAGAGCAACCGCGGAAACCGTGGTGGAAGAGCGCTGAGGCGTCACACGGTGGACCAAACCTCTCCCGGCATGTCGGCCGGGAGAGGTAGCCCGCCTAGCGCCCCTTCCACTCCGGCTTGCGCTTCTCGGCAAAGGCGCGCGGGCCTTCCTGTGCGTCCGCGCTGTTGTAGGTGGCCTCATGCGCCGCCCGCGCCGCCTGCAGCGCGGCGGAGCGGCCCATCTCGGTCGAGAGCATCACGGTCTCGCGCGCGGCCCTTACCGATAGGGGCGCGCCTTCCAGCACTTCCAGCGCCAGTTCGATCGCCGCGTCCAGCACCGCACCGGGCTCGGCAAGGCGGTTGACGAGGCCGATCTCGTAGGCGCGCTGGGCGGTAATCGGCTTTCCGATGAGCATGATCTCCATCATGATCCGCTGCGGGATCATGTGAATCAGCGGCGAGGCCCAGGGGCTGCCGCGCCCGACCTTCACCTCGGTAATGGCGAACTTCGCATGGGTGCTGGCGACGCAGAGATCGCAGGCCTGCGCGATCATCCAGCCGCCCGCGAAGGCATGGCCGTTGACGGCGGCGATGGTGGGCTTGGTCAGTTCGATGGTGTCGTAAGGCAGCGCATAGAGATCGCGCGGCGGCACGGCCATGCCGGTTTCCACCATCTCCTTCAGGTCGCCGCCGGCGCAGAAGGCCTTGTCGCCGCTGCCGGTGAGGATGGCGATGCGGGCGAAGGCGTCGTTCTCGAAAGTCGCCCATGCCTCGCGCAACCCCTCGCGCACTTCGCGGCTCAGGCAATTGCGCTGTTCGGGGCGGTTGATGGTGATGACCGCGATGCCGTCGTCATGGGCATCGTAGAGGACGGCCCGACTTTCTTGCGAACTCGACACTTCAGAAGCCCCTTTTTTCGATCTCATGGGCGGTGCGCGACAGGTCTTCGCGGAAGTCGGGATGGGCGATGGCGACCAGCCGCTTCGCGCGTTCGGCCAGCGACTGGCCCTTGAGCCGCGCCGCGCCGTATTCGGTGACGATCACGTCCACCTCGGTCCGCGCGGTGGTTACGGGGCCAGAGAGTGCGGTCACGATCTTGGAGAGGCTGCCGCCCTTGGCGGTCGAGGCCAGCACCATCAGCGAAGCCCCGCCCGGCGAGCGCGCGCCGGCGCGCACGAAATCGACCTGCCCTCCGGTGCCGCCCAGATAGCTGGCACCGGACTGTTCGGCATTGACCTGCCCGGTGAGGTCGACTTCCAGCGCCGAATTGATCGTGATGAGGAGGGATAGCCGCGAAAGCGTGCCCGCGTCGTGGGTGTAGCTGGTGGGCGTCATGCGGATCGCCGGATTGTGCGCGGCCCAGTCGTAAAGCCGCCGCGTGCCGATCAGCGCGCCGTTGATCGAGACGCCGCGGTCGATCTCCTTGCGGGCATTGGTCAGTACGCCGGCTTCGGCCAGATCGACAAGCCCGTCGCCCAGCATGCCGGAATGGACGCCCAGGTCCTTGCGGTCGTGCAGCAGGCGCAGGATCGCATCGGGCACCGCGCCCACGCCGGTTTGCAGCACGGCGCCGTCGCCGATGAATTCGGCACAGTGGCGGGCGATGGCCTCGTCGGTCGGGCCGATCTTGGCCGGGGCCACTTCCACCGGCGGGCGGCTGACGTGGACGGCAACGTCGATCAGGTCTCCCGGGATCGTCTCACCCGGCACATAAGGGACCTGCTCGTTGACTTCGGCGATAACGAGGCGGGCCTTGTCGACCGCCGCGCGCACGTAGTCTGAGATCAGGCCGCAACTGTGGTTGCCTTGCGCATCGGCCGGGCTGACCTGAATCATCGCCACGTCGCAGGGCATGATGCCCGCTTCGATCAGGCAAGCGACCTGGCTGACGTGGACAGGGATGACGTCCAGCGCATTAGCCTTCGTCATGCTGCGCAGCGCGCCGATCGCGCCCATGCTGGATAGGCGGAAGGACCGCGCGCTTTCGGGCGTGAACAGGCCGGAGAAGCTGGTGGCGATGAAGGCGTGGAGGCCGCCGATGGCTTCTCCCTGCTCGATCAGCGCTTCCACCAGCGTAGTCGGCTCGCCGCAGGCCTGGCCGAACACAATGCGGTCTCCCGGTTTCAGAAACCGGGAAAGGTCGAGTTCGGATGCGGCGAGCTTGATGGTCACAGCTTGCCGGCCTGCCGCAGCAGGCGTTCGGCGCGGGCGAGGTAGGGGCGGTCGAGCATGCCGCCCTTCCAGCCGATGGCACCGACGCCGGGGTTGGCGGCGAACACGTCGACGATCTCCTGCGCTTCGGCGATCTCGGCCTCGGTGGGGGTGAAGGCTTCGTTGATCACCGGGACTTGCGCCGGGTGGATCGCCATCATCCCGCGATAGCCGTCACGGCGCACCTTCTCGGCGCGGGCCTTGAGCGCTTCGAGGTCCTTGAAGTCGGCAGAGATCGTCTCGATCGCGGTCACGCCCGCCGTCGCCGCGCCCAGCACGGTCAAGCTGCGCGCCAGTTCGTAGGTGAAGGAATACGAGCCGTCCGCATTCTTGTTGGACGAAGCGCCGATGGAGTCGGCCAGATCTTCCGCGCCCCAGGTCAATGCCACCACGCGCGGGGCGCCCTTGTAGTCGCCGGTGTGGAACATTGCCTCAGCCGTTTCGGTGATCAGCACGATCACCGGGGTCGATCCCTGCTCGATGCCATTGGCCACTTCCAGCGCCTCGAGGTAGCGGTCCAGCGTCTCCACGTCCTGCCGGCCATAGACCTTGGGCAGCATGATCCCGCCGGGACGCGCGGGCATGATCGCCACAAGGTCGTCCAGCGTGTGCGGGCCGTCCAGCGGGTTGATCCGGACCCACAGGCGGCCGCGCTGATCGGGGTTGGCGGCAATGAAGTCATGCACCATCGGGCGCGCGGCGGCCTTGGAATCGGGCGCGACGGCATCTTCCAAGTCGATCAGGACGATGTCGGCCTCGCCCTCCATCGCCTTGGTCATCTTCTTCTCGCTGTCGCCCGGCGCGAAAAGCCAGGAGCGGGCGGCGATTGCTTCGTGCTTGGGCATGTTCTCTCCAGTCGTCATCCCAGCGGAAGCCGGGATCGCGGGCAGCCAGACCCCGCGCTTCCGATTACGGCCCCAGCTTTCGCCGGGATGACGGGCTTTCTCAAGGGGAGCGGCCTCAATAACTCTTGGGCAGTTCCAAAACCCTCTCGGCGATGAAGTTCATGATCTGGTGCGGGCTGACCGGCGCGATGCGCGGGATCATCACTTCGCGCAGATAGCGCTCGACATGGTATTCCTGCGCATAGCCCATGCCGCCCATCGACATCACGGCGGTCTGGCACGCCTCGAACCCGGCTTCGGCGGCAAGGTACTTGGCGGAGTTCGCCTCCACGCCGCAGTCCAGCCCCTTGTCGAACAGGGTCGCGGCCTTGAAGACCATCAGGCTGGCCGCCTCCACTTGCATCCATGCCTTAGCGAGCGGGTGCTGGATGCCCTGATTCTGGCCGATCGGCCGCCCGAACACCACGCGTTCCCGTGCGTAACGAGAGGCCCGCTGGATCGCGACGCGGCCCAACCCGGTCGCCTCCGCCCCCAGCAGCACGCGTTCGGGATTGAGGCCCTTGAGCAGGATGCGGAAGCCCTGGCCTTCCTCACCGATCAGATCCTCGTCCGGGATGAACAGGTCGGCGATGAACATCATGTTGGAGCCGACGGCGTGGCGGCCCATCTTGGGGATGATCCGCGTCTCGATATGCTCGCGATCGAGCTTGGTGTAGAAGAGGCTGAGGCCGTCAGTCTTCTTCTTCACCTGTTCCAGCGGCGTGGTGCGGGCGATGATCAGCATCCGATCGGCGATGTGGGCCTGCGTGATCCACACCTTCTCGCCATTGACGCGGTAGCCGCCGGGCACCTTCTCAGCGCGGGTCTTGAGGCTGGTGGTGTCGAGCCCGGTGTTCGGCTCGGTCACGGCGAAGCACATCTTCTCCTCGCCCGAAAGGATCGGCGGGATCATCCGCTGCTGCTGTTCCTCGGTGCCGAACAGCATCACCGGCTCCAGCCCGAAGACGGGCAGGTGGATGGAGGATGCCGCCGTCATGCCGCCGCCGCTCTCGGCCACGGCCTGCATCATCACCGCCGCCTCGGTAATGCCCAGCCCCGCGCCGCCGACGCTTTCGGGCATGGCCACGCCCAGCCAGCCTGCATCGGCCATCGACTTGTGGAACTCGTACGGGAATTCGCCGCTGCGATCCTTTTCCAGCCAATACTCGTCAGAGAACTGCGAACAGTGCTTGAGAACGGCCTCGCGGATGTTCTGCTGGTCGTCGGTCAGGGCGAAATCCATGGCGTTCCTCTTGTCTTCCCGCTCCCCGAACTAGCAGCGGGCCCTTTGCCTCACAACCATCATCGTGCCGATATGCGCCCATCAAACGCAAATACGAATGGTTTTCGCTCGGGCGTTGCGTTACCCATAGGCCAACGAGAAGGAGAGGGCCTTGACCGCGAGCAAGGATTCGAAAGGTGGCGGACCATTAGCCGGCCTGCGTGTGGTGGACCTCACCAGCGTGGTCTTCGGCCCTTATGCCACGCAGATCATGGCGGACATGGGCGCCGAAGTGATCAAGGTGGAGCCGCCGGAGGGCGACAACACCCGCTGGATCACCCAGGGCCCGGTGCCCGGCATGGGCGGCATCTACGTCAACGTGAATCGCGGCAAGCGCGGGATCGTTCTGGACTTGCGCGCCGAGCAGGACCGCGAGAGCCTGCGCGCGCTGATCGCCACGGCGGACGTCTTCATCCATTCGATGCGCGGCAGCGCGATCCGCAAGCTGGGCTTCGATTACGAGGCGGTGCGCGCGATCCGGCCGGACATCGTCTACACCAATTGCTACGGCTATTCCCGGCGCGGGCCAGAGGGCGACAAGCCCGCCTATGACGATACGATCCAGGCCGAATGCGGCATCCCGCATGTGCAGGGCCTGATGAACGGCGAGCCCGGCTATGTCGCCACGATCATGGCGGACAAGGTGGCCGGCCTCCACGCGCTCTACGCGACGATGATGGCGCTCTATCACCGCGAGCGCACGGGAGAGGGCCAGGAAGTGGAAGTCACCATGTTCGAGGCGATGACCTCGTTCATGCTGGTGGAGCACGCCAACGGTGCGATGTTCACGCCGCCGACGAGCCCCGCACACTATCACCGCGCGGTCGAGCCGAACCGGCGGCCGTACAAGACGCAGGACGGCTACGTCGCCGCGCTGGTCTACAACGACAAGCACTGGAACGCCTTCATCGAATCGGTGCAGCCGGAATGGGCAACTGACGAGTTCTCCACCTTGGAAAAGCGCGCCCGCCAGATCGGCCGGGTCTACGGTCTGCTGGGGGAGACGTTCCTGACGCGCACCACGCAGGAATGGCTCGATACCTTGCGCGGCCTGCATATTCCCTGCGCGCCGCTGCGCTCCACCGACGAACTGTTCGACAATGAGCACCTGAACGCCATCGGCTTCTTTGAGGAGGTCGAGACCGAGCAGGGCCCGGTGCGATTCCCCGGCGTGCCGACGTGGTTTTCCGCCACCCCGGGCCGGGTACGCGGGCCGGCGCCGACGCTGGGACAGGACAACGAAGCGGTGCTCGCAGAACTGGCCGAAGAGGCCCCAAGCGTCGCCCCGGCGATAGCAGTCGATTCCAAGTGAACAGTACTGTTGATTTCACCTGACAGTGTCCCGAGGCTTGGGCTAACCACATGTTCAAGCCGTGCCTTGGGAAAAAGAACGGCAACCTGATTCCCCCCGCATCGCGGGCAGAAAACGGATCGAGAGGAAGGCAAGACGATGTACGACGATCAACCCCAGGCCGAAGCGCCTGTTTCGGCACGCAAGGGCACCCCGGTTTTCAAGCGCATTCTTGACCTGTTCGAGGCTGAGGGCATCAAGACCCTGTTCGGCATTCCCGATCCCAACTTCGTCCACCTGTTCCTCGAAGCCGAGTCGCGTGGCTGGACCGTCGTCTCGCCGCACCACGAAGCGTCCGCCGGCCACATGGCCGCCGCCGCCGCCCGCATCACCGGCAAGCCCGCGCTCTGCATCGGCACGCTCGGGCCGGGCATGGCGAACATGATGCCGGCCATCCAGTGCGCCAAGGTCGAGAACGATCCGGTGATCTTCATGGGCGGCCAGCGCGCCCGCATCACCGAGCGCCGCGTGCGTCGCGGTCGTATCCAGTTCGTGCGGCAGGAGCCGATGATCGAGGATTCGGTGAAGTTCTCCAGCTCGATCGAATATGCCGACCAGACCGATGAGATCGTGCGCGAAGCCATCCGCGTCGCCATGTCGGGCACGCCGGGGCCGGCCTATATCGAGTATCCCGCGCACGTCATTCTGGAAGAGCTGGACCTGCCGCCGGTGCTGCCGCCGCACCGCTATCGCCTGACCATGCAGGGCGCCGACGGCGACCGCATTGCCGAAGCGGCCGAGATCATCCGCAACGCCAAGAACCCGGTGCTGCTGGTGGGCCACGGCGTCTACACCGCCAAGGCCGGCGCCTCGGTGAAGGAACTGGCCGAACTGATGCAGTGCCCGGTCATCCAGACCTCGGGCGGCACCTCCTTCATCGAGGGGCTTGAGGACCGCACCTTCCCCTATGGCTTCTCGGAAGCGTCGATCGACGCCGTGGTCGAAAGCGATTGCTGCGTGGCGCTGGCCACCGAACTGGGCGAGCCGAGCCACTATGGCCGCTGGCGCCACTGGGTGGACAACGAAGCCAACCGCAAGTGGATCTACGTCCAGCAGGACCCCACCGCGATCGGCGTCAACCGCCCGATCGACGTGCCGCTGGTGGGCGACGTGCGCGCCGTGGTGCCGCAGCTGGTACGTGCCCTGAAGGACACGCCGCGCAAGGCCTCGCCCTCGCTGGCCGAATATATCCAGCGCGATGCTGACCAGCTTGTCGAACTGGCCGAGGAAGCCGCCGGCAAGCCCGATGGCTCCACCGCGAAGATGCATACCAGCCAGTTCGTCACCGAAGCGACCAAGGCCTTCCCGAAGGACGGAATCCTGATCCGCGACGGCGGCGCCACGGTGATCTTCCAGTGGACCTATTCGCAGGCCAAGCCGCACGACGTGATCTGGAACCAGAACTACGGCCACATCGGCACCGGCCTGCCCTATGCCACCGGCGCCATGCTCGCCGACCAGGCCGAGACGGGCAAGCAGCGCCCGGGCATGCTGATCACCTCGGACTCCTCGTTCCTGTTCCATGTGGGCGAACTGGAAGTGGCGGTGCGCAAGAACCTGCCGCTGGTGGTGATCGTTGGCGTCGACTTCCAGTGGGGCCTCGAAGTGGGCGTCTACAAGCGCACCTTCGGCAAGGGCACCAAGGAAACCGGCGTGCACTGGTCCGACAAGGTCCGCTTCGACAAGATCGCCGAAGGCTTCGGCGCGGCAGGCGAATACGTCGAGAAGGCGGAAGACATCGGCCCGGCCATCCAGCGCGCCTATGAGCGTGGCGGCTGCACCGTGATCCACGTCCCGATCGACCCGGCTGCGAACTCGGAAGAAATGCCGAACTACTCCGAATTCCGCACCTGGTATGCCGAGGGCACCCAGTAAGCCGGAAATCGGAAAACCAATGCAGACCTGAAGCGAAGCCGCTCCCTCTCGATCCGATTGCGGGGCGGTTTTGCTTTAGGAACGGGAGAGAACGATGCGCAATTACACCCAGTTCTACATCGACGGTCAGTGGGTCGATCCCATCGCGCCGCGCACCGCACACGTCGTCAATCCGGCCACCGAGGAAGTCTCCGGCACGATCTCGCTGGGTTCGGCTGCCGATGTCGACAAGGCCGTGGCCGCCGCCCGCCGCGCCTTCGCCACTTTCGGCGAGACGAGCGCAAAGGAACGCCTCGACCTGCTCGAAGCGATCCTGGCCGAATACCTGAAGCGCGAAACCGAACTGGGTGAGGCCGTCAGCGAGGAAATGGGCGCGCCGATGTCGCTCGCCTGCGGGTTCCACACGCTGTTGGGCAAGGGTCACCTCTCCACCGCGATCGAAGTGCTGAAGGACTTCAAGTTCGAGGAACAGCGCGGCGTCACCCTGATCCGCAAGGAGCCGATCGGCGTCTGCGGCCTCATCACGCCGTGGAACTGGCCGATGAACCAGACCTGCGTGAAAATCTTCCCGGCGCTCGCCGCCGGCTGCACGATGATCCTGAAGCCGCCGCAACTCGCGCCGTACTCTGCCCAGATCCTGGCTGAAATCCTGCACGACGCGGGCGTTCCGGCAGGCGTGTTCAACATGGTGCAGGGCAAGGGCAGCGAGATCGGCACCGCGCTGTCCACGCATGAGGACGTGGACATGATCTCCTTCACCGGATCGGAACCGGTGGGCGTGCAGATCCAGAAGGACGCGGCCGATACCGTGAAGCGCGTCGGCCTCGAACTCGGCGGCAAGTCTGCGTGGATAGTGCTCGACGACGCTTCGCTCGCCACCAATGTCGCCGCCGCCACCGGCGGGATGATGGGCAATTCCGGCCAAACCTGCTCGGCCGGTTCGCGCCTGCTGGTGCCGAACGCGCGCATGGACGATGCTATCGCCGCCGCTACCGAAGCCGCGAACGGCGTCACCGTGGGCGACCCCAAGGGCAACTTCGCGATGGGCCCGGTCGTCTCCAAGAGCCAGTACGAGATCATCCAGGGCTATATCGAGAAGGGCCTGGAGGAAGGCGCCAAGCTGATCGCCGGCGGTCTCGGCAAGCCCGATGGGCTCGACAAGGGCTACTATGTGAAGCCCACCGTATTCGTCGGCACCAATCACATGGTGATCGCGCGCGAGGAAATCTTCGGCCCGGTGCTGGTCATCATCGGCTACGACGACGTCGATCACGCGGTGGAAATCGCCAACGATTCCAACTTCGGCCTGGGCGGCTACGTTTCGGGCGAGGATCTCGATGCGGCGCGGGCGGTTTCGCGCCGGATGCGCACCGGGGCGATCTGGGTCAACGGCGGGTTCGACTTCCACGCGCCCTTCGGGGGCTACAAGCGTTCCGGCAACGGACGCGAATGGGGCGAGCACGGATTTGCCGAATATCTCGAAACAAAATCGGTAGTTGGCTGGAATCAGGCCTGATTGCGGCGGGGGATCGGAGCGGCACCTGGCAGTGCCCTCCGACTCGCCCCCGCATTAAACTGTTGCAATCCTACAACGGACATCCGTGATAATTCCGCCAATGCGTCGTTACATTTCTTGTTAATCGCTACGTAAATCTCTTCGCGTACCGCCGCCGTGTTCCCTTCTGACCACTTCTCGGTCCGACGGGCCGATGCGACTGTCTAAGGAACGCGAAAAATGATGACCCGCAAGGACAAGGTCCTTCTCGGCGGAACGCTTGTGCCGACCCTCGCCTTGCTCTTCCCGCAGCCCATTCTGGCGCACGAAGCCGGCGATGCCGCAGGCGAAGCGATCGTCGTCACCGGATCGCGGATCGCGCAGGCCTCGTCCGACGCGCCCAATCCGGTGACCGTGGTAACGGCGAAGGACGTGCTCGAATCAGGCACGACCAACCTGACCGACTTTCTCAGGACCATTCCGGCCCTGCAGAACTCCGTCGGGTCCTATGACACCAGCGGGAGCCGCGCGGGCATCGGCTTCACCGGGCTCAACCTGCTGAACTTGCGCAATCTCGGCACCCAGCGCACTCTGGTGCTGATCGACGGCCGCCGCCAGGTCGCTTCGGTCCCCGGCGTGCAGTCGGTGGATATCAACACCATCCCGCTCGATCTGGTCGAGCGCGTCGAAGTGCTCACCGGCGGCGCTTCGGCGGTCTACGGCGCGGACGGGGTGTCCGGCGTCGTCAACTTCATCCAGAAGCAGGACTTCGAAGGCCTGACCGCCCGTGTCCAGACGGGCATTTCCGGCCAAGGCGATGCCGGCCAGCGCCTGATCGCCCTCACCGCGGGTCACAATTTCGCCGGCGGCCGCGGCAATTTCGCCCTGGCCTGGGAGCACGGCGAGGAAGACCGCCTCAGCGCCCATTCACGCCGCTATCTCGACGGCGAGAACAAGGTCGACTTCTACCTCAACCCAGCCGATACCGAGGCCGGGCTGACCAATGACGACGGTATCCCCGACTACGTGCCGATGCCGAATATCCGCTATTTCGACACCTCGCGCGCGGGCGGAATCGACGTCAATTTCGACGGTGTGCCCGATTTCGTCGGCGCCGACGGCCAACTCTTCGACCACGGTACCCTCGTGGCCCCGGCCTACCAGCAAGGCGGCTCGGGCACGCTCGTTTCCGACTATGGAAACGACCTCCTGCCGCAGATCAAGCGCGATGTGGTGAGCGCCTCGGCCCATTTCGACGTCAGCAGTGCGCTGACGCTCTACGCCGAGGGCAAGTACGCCAGCAGCCGCTCCTTCTCGCTGGGGCAACCGACTTTCGACTATTACCTCTTCATCCCCCAGGACAACCCGTATATCCCCGCGGCCGTCCAGCCCTATATCGATCCGGCGATGGGCGGCGTGCTCGTCAACCGCGACAACTTCGATTTCGGCCGCCGCGGCGAGGACGTGACGCGCGAGACGATCCGCAGCGTGGTCGGCGCGCGCGGGCAGATCAGCCCCAACTTGCGCTACGATTTGTCCTACGTCTTCGGCCAGACCAAAGTGAAATCGCGCTACGTCAACAACATGCTGACCGACCGCTACCTCGCCGCGATCGACGCGGTGAGCGACGGTAACGGCGGCGTGACCTGCCGCGTCAACACCCAGGCCGGATGGACGCCGTTCCAGCCCTACAACCGCAACCGCGCGCCGATCCCGCCCGTGACTTTCGCGCCGGGCGACTGCCTGCCGCTCAACCTCTTCGGTGAGAACAACGCCGCGAACCAGGCCGCGCTGGACTGGATCATGGCCGATACGACCGACCGCACGACGATGACCCAGCACGTCGTCAGCGGCACCCTGACCGGCGACAGCCAGGGCCTGCTGGAGCTTCCCGGCGGACCGATCTCCTTCGCGCTAGGGGGCGAATATCGCAAGGAAACCAGCCGGTTCGTGGCCGACGAACTCGTCTCGCAAGGCCTGACCTTCACCAGCGCCCTGGGCGACACCCGCGGCGCGTTCGACGTGTGGGAGGTCTTCGGCGAAGTGAACCTGCCGATCCTGGCCGACATGCCCTTCGCCCATCGCCTGTCCGCCAACGGCGCTGTCCGCTATTCGGACTATTCTACCGTCGGTTCGACCGGCGCCTGGAAGCTGGGCGGCGAGTGGGCCCCGGTGCAGGACGTGACGTTCCGCGGCTCCTACTCGAAGTCGGTCCGCGCGCCGAACATCAGCGAGCTCTACACCGGCGCCACGCAGACCTATCAGGCGATCAACGATCCCTGCGGCACCGCCTATCTGCAGAACGGTACGCAGTACCGTGCAGCGAACTGCAGTGCCCTGCTCACCTCGCTGGGCGCCGACCCTTCCGGCTTCAACGGCGTAACCGGGCAGGTCATTCCCGGCTACGGCGCCGGCAACCCCGACCTGAAGGAGGAAACCGCGAAGACCTGGACCGCAGGAGTGGTGCTCCAGCCCACCTTCCTGCCGCGCCTGACGCTCTCGGCCGACTGGTACGACATCCGCATCCGCAATGCGATCAACGTCACCACCGCCCAGAACCTGGCCGATCTCTGCGTGGATCAGGCCAGCCTCGACAATCCCTATTGCGGCGTGGTCACGCGGCAGAACGGCGGCACCGGCGCGGGCAATATCACCGGCTTCCAGCTGACCCCGTTCAACGTGGCGCAGATCCGCACTTCCGGGCTCGATCTGGCGCTCGCCTATGCGATCCCGACGGCGAGCGCCGGCACCTTCGGCGCGCGGGTCATGGCCAATTACCTGCACCGCCTGGATTCGGTGCCGATCCCCGGCGCGGCCACAGTGAACAACGCCTACGTGGCCGGCGCACCGAAGTACCAGGTCACGGCCGACCTCACCTGGCAGAGCGGCGCCTTCGGCCTCGACTGGCAGATCAACTACGCTTCGGCCGTCTATCGCTACGACCGCCAGACGATCGCCGCCAACCCGGACATCGTCGCGCCCGAATATCTCAAGTTCAAGGCGCGCTTCTCGCACGACCTGAGCCTGACTTACGATGTGGGCGACCAGTTCACGCTCTACGGCGGCGTGACCAACCTGTTCAACCAGAAGCCCGACCTCGGCAGCCTGAACACGCCGATCAGCGCGGTGGGCCGCTATGTCTTCCTGGGCGCCCGGGTCAAGCTGGCCGACCTGTTCGGCGGCGCCAGCTAAGCAGGGCCTCCCGAGGGAACGAAAAAGGGGCCGCTTCGCCGCGGCCCCTTTTTCATGCCCGGCCGCCGGCGCTCAATCCTGTCCCAGGGCGCCCGCGATCATGAAGCGCCAGGTGTTCGCAGCGTCGTTGCGATAGGCCTCCTCGCTCTCGTTGCTGCCGACGTGGCGCACGATTTCCGCGCCCGATTCCGTCATGTACAGGTCCGGCTCCCGGATCGCTTCGAGCACCGCCCGCGCTGCGGCCTTCAGCTTGTCGCGCGAAAGCGCGTCCACTGCATCCCAATCGCCGTAGCCCAGCGTCTCCGCCAGAGCCCGCATTCCCCGTTCGACAGGCGTCATTTCGCATCCCTCATAGCCCCAAGGCCCGTCCAGACACACCATGCGCCCGGATTTGTCCAGCCGGGACGCCAGAATCCGGCAGCGAGATCGGATCTAATGGGAAGTTTGGAGCGGGTGAAGGGAATCGAACCCTCGTATTCAGCTTGGGAAGCTGCTGCTCTACCATTGAGCTACACCCGCGGATCGGCGGCGATGCAGCGCATCGGCGATCGGTAAGCCCGCGCTCTGACACAGCGGGCCGGGACGGTCAATGGGGATGGCGCCGCCCTTTCCCTGCAGGAAGAGCGACCGGAAGAGGCACCGACCCACCGGCCGGCGCCTCTTCCTGGAAATCACGCGCGGCCGATGGCCAGGAAACGTTCCTCGCGGCGGGCGAGCAAGTCGCTGGCCGGAAGTGCGTCCAGCGTATCCAGTTCCTCTTCGATCGCGGCGAACAGCGACCGGGCGGTGGCCGGGGCATCGCGGTGAGCGCCGCCGACGGGTTCGGAAACGACGCGCTCGATCACGTTCAGCGACAGCAGATCCTGGGCGGTGACCTTCATGGCCTCCGCTGCGTCGGGAGCCTTGTCAGGCGTGCGCCACAGGATCGAGGAGGCACCTTCCGGCGAGATCACCGAGTAGATCGAGTGTTCCAGCATGAGCACACGGTCGGCCGCGGCCAGCGCCACGGCGCCGCCCGAACCGCCCTCGCCCACGATTGCCGAGACGATCGGCACCGGCACGGCAAGGCAAGCCTCGATCGAACGCGCGATCGCTTCGGCCTGGCCGCGCTCCTCGGCTTCGATGCCCGGGAATGCACCGGCCGTATCGACCAGCGTGACGACCGGCAGGCCGAACTTGCCCGCCATTTCCATCAGGCGGATCGCCTTGCGATAGCCCTCGGGCTTGGCGGAGCCGAAGTTGTGCTTGATGCGGCTGGGCGTGTCGTGGCCCTTTTCATGGCCGAGCACCATGACCTTGCGGCCATTGAGCCGGGCCAGGCCGCCGATGATCGCCGCATCCTCGCCATAGACGCGGTCGCCCGCGAGCGGAACGAAGTCGGTGAAGCCGAGACGCAGGTAGTCGAGGAAGTGGGGCCGCTGCGGATGGCGGGCCACTTGCGTCTTCTGCCAGGGCGTCAGCTTGCCGTAAGTCGCCGCCAGCATGCCGGCGCTCTTCTTCTCCAGCCGGGCGATCTCGCCCGCGATGTCGAGGTCGCTGTCGCTGGCGGTCGTGCGCAGCTCCGCGATGCGCGCCTCGAGCGCGGCGATCGGCTTTTCGAATTCAAGGAACGAGATCATGCTCTTTTCCGTCTACCTGCCTGGTCCAGCGCGCCTCAACCGGCGCGCTTGGCCAGCCATTCTTCCAGCCACTTGATCGTATATTCGCCGCTCTGGAACTCGGGGTCCTCGAGCAGGGCCTGGTGCATCGGGATCGAGGTCTTCACCCCGTCGATCACCATTTCCTCCAGCGCGCGCTTCAGGCGCATGATCGCACCCTGGCGGGTACGGCCGGAGACGATCAGCTTGCCGATCATCGAATCGTAGTACGGCGGAATCCGGTAGCCCGAATAAAGCCCCGAATCGACGCGAACGTTCATGCCGCCGGCCGCGTGGTAGTTGGTGACCTGGCCGGGCGAGGGCGTGAAGTTCCACGGGTCTTCCGCGTTGATGCGGCACTCGATGGCGTGGCCCTTGAACTCGATGGCGTCCTGCGTGAAGGTCAGCGGCTTGCCGTCGGCAACGCGGATCTGTTCGCGCACGAGATCGACGCCGGTGATGGCCTCGGTCACCGGATGCTCCACCTGCAGGCGGGTGTTCATCTCGATGAAGTAGAACTCACCGTTTTCCCAGAGGAACTCGATGGTGCCGGCGCCGCGATAGGCCATGTCGGCCATCGCCTTGGAGACGATGCCGCCCATGCGGTCGCGCTCTTCGGGGGTGATGACCGGCGAAGGCGCTTCTTCCAGCACCTTCTGGTGACGGCGCTGGAGCGAGCAGTCACGCTCGCCAAGGTGCACGGCCGCACCGTTGCCGTCGCCGAACACCTGAAACTCGATGTGGCGCGGGTTGCCGAGGTACTTTTCCATGTAGACCGTGGCGTCGCCGAAGGCCGCCTTGGCCTCCGAGCGGGCCTGGCCCATCTGGCTTTCCAGTTCCTCGGCCGAATTCACGACCTTCATGCCGCGGCCACCGCCGCCGGAAGCAGCCTTGATGATGACCGGATAGCCGATGGTCTCGGCCAGTGCGCGCGCCTCGTCAAAGTCCTCGATCGCACCATCGGAGCCCGGAACCAGCGGCAGGCCGAGCGCACCGGCGGTGCGCTTGGCTTCCACCTTGTCGCCCATCGTGCGGATGTGCTCGGGCTTGGGGCCGACCCAGACCAGACCATGCGCCTCGACGATCTCCGCGAACTGGGCGTTCTCGGAAAGGAAACCATAGCCGGGATGGATCGCGTCGGCCTGGGTGATCTCGGCCGCGGCGATGATCGCCGCGACGTTCAGATACGAGTCCTTGGCCGCCGGCGGGCCGATGCAGACGGCATGGTCGGCCAGCCGCACATGCATGGCGTCAGCGTCGGCGGTCGAGTGGACCGCCACGGTCTCGATGCCCATCTCGCGCGCCGCGCGGTGGATGCGCAGCGCGATCTCGCCGCGGTTGGCAATCAGGAGGCGCTTGATACTCATGAAGCGTCCGGTCCTCAGGCGATAACGACGAGCGGCTGGTCGAATTCGACCGGCTGCTGGTTGTCGACGAGGATGGCCTGGATCGTGCCGCTCTTGGGAGCGTTGATCTGGTTCATGACCTTCATGGCCTCGACGATCAGCAGCACGTCACCCGCCTTGACCTGCTGGCCGACGCTGATGAAGTTCGGCGCGCTGGGCTCGGGCGCGAGGTAGACGGTGCCGACCATGGGCGACTTGACCGCATCGACCGGAGCGGCCGGAGCCGCTTCGGCGACCGGCGTGGCAGCAGCGGCAACCGGCGCGGCGGCCAGGGCCGGGGCGGCAGCGGCAACGATCTGCTGTGCGACCTGACGCACGACCTTGATCTTGCGTTCGCCGTCCTCGACCTCGATTTCGGTCAGGCCGGTTTCAGCAAGGAGCTCGGCGAGCTCGCGTACCAGCGCGCTGTCGATGTTCACGCAACTTCCTTTCGTTCAAGATATTCGAGCAGCGAGGCCAGCGTGTCTTTGAGGTCCTTGCGTTGGACCACCATGTCCACCATGCCGTGGGCATGGAGGTACTCGGCGCGCTGGAAGCCGTCGGGGAGTTTTTCGCGGATGGTGTCCTGGATCACGCGCTGGCCGGCAAAGCCGATGAGCGCGCCCGGCTCGGCGATCTGGACGTCGCCCAGCATCGCGTAGCTGGCAGTGACGCCGCCGGTGGTGGGATCCGTCAGGACGACGATATAGGGAAGCCCGGCCCGCGCCAGGCGGCGGATGGCCACGGTCGCCTTGGGCATCTGCATGAGCGAGAGGATGCCCTCCTGCATGCGGGCGCCGCCCGCTGCCGTGCAGATCACGTAGCCGCAATCCTCGGCAATGGCGCGTTCGACGGCCTCGACGAAGGCCTCGCCCACGGCCATGCCCATCGACCCGCCCATGAAGGCGAAGTCCTGCACGCCGAGCACGACCTTGCGGCCATCGATCGCGCCGAGCGCATTGGTAAGCGCATCGGGGAACGGATTGGCGGCGCGAGCGGCCTTGAGACGGTCGGAATACTTCTTGCTGTCCCGGAAGTTCAGCGGGTTCTCGGGGACCCGGGCCGCGGGCAGCACGGAATAACCGGCATCGAGCAGCTGGTCGAAGCGGGTCTGCGCACCGATGCGGCCATGGAACTGGCAACGCGGGCAGACCGACAGATTGTCCTCGAACTCCTTGGTGAAGAGCATCTCGCCACACCCGCGACACTTGGTCCACAGGTTGTCGGGCGTATCCCGCTTCTTCAGGCTCCCGAGGGAATTGCGTACCTTGCTAAGCCAACTCATGACGAACCCTTGCGTGAATCTCATGCGGCCCGGTGAGTCCGGGCTCGCCTGCTGGATCGACCGGGCGCAATGCCTGGGGCTGGTATTCCTGCGCCCCTTGCGACCGAACGATCTCTATGTGCGACGTGCTCCGCGCTGGCCTGTCGGGCCCGCCGCCGAGCGCGGCAATACGCGGGGACAATGGGTTGATCAATCGCCAGAACGCGTCGGTATGCGCAAAAAGTGCCGCACGCCCTGCCGAAGGGAGGGTGAAAGGCGCAGAAATCCGCGAATCCGGCAGGCCATCGGGCACCCCCTCAAAAGATCCATGGAAACGGCGAAAACAGGGTTTTTTCACCCCTTTACCAATAGGTCAAGCGGCAAATGCGTGACCTTTCGAACACGGCTTGGCCATTTCGCCCCCTCCCCGCGCCGGCCGGGCAGCACGCGATTGATGCCGCGGGCGGAGCGGTTCAGGGTGGCGGGCGATGAAACAGGCGACCACGATCCTCGCGTTCGAGACACCCGGCCGGGGCCTCACCGATATCACCCGCACGATAGCCCGATGGCAGCAGGAGAGCGGCATCGGCGAAGGGCTGCTGACCATGCTCTGCCGCCACACCTCGGCCTCGCTGCTGATCCAGGAGAATGCGGCGCCGGAAGTGCGCGGTGACCTGATGGCATGGCTCGACCGCGTCGCGCCCGAAGGCGGACACTACGCCCATGACGACGAGGGGCCGGACGACATGCCTGCGCACCTCAAGGCCGTGCTCACCGGCGTGAATCTCGCGGTTCCGGTGATCGGCGGCCGGCTGGCGCTGGGCACCTGGCAGGGGATCTACCTCGCCGAGCATCGACGCAGGCCGCATCGGCGGGAACTGGCGCTTCACCTGATCGGCACCTGATCCCATGCACCCTCCCGGCGGCCGGGCGGACTGTTCCGCCCGGATCGCGCTCGCAGCTCTTGCATCCGCCCCCGCGATGCCTATCCACGCTGGCTACCTGGATTTCGGAGACTGTGCCGTGTTCTTCCCCCTTTTCCTGCATGAGTCTCTCTCTTGATCTCGGCACTCGACCTATTCCGCATCGGTCTTGGCCCTTCCAGTTCGCACACGGTCGGCCCGATGCGAATCGCCGCCCGGTTCCTCCAGACGCTGGATGACGCCGGACAATTCGCCGCGATCGCGCGGGTGCTGGTGGAATTGCAGGGCTCGCTGGCGCTGACGGGCGAAGGCCACGGCACGCCGGACGCCTGCCTGATGGGGCTGATCGGCTTCCAGCCCGAGACCGCCGAACCCGAGGAAGCCCAGGCCGCCGCCGCCGCCGTGCGCGAGACACACCGGATCGCGCTGCTCGGCCGGCGCGAGATCGCCTTCGATCCCGCCACCGATCTCGTGCTCGATTTCGAGCACATTCCCGACCTTCATCCCAATGGCATGGTGCTGACCGCCTTCGACGAAACCGGCGCGGAACTCGCCCGGCACGATTATTTCTCGACGGGCGGCGGCTTCTTTTCCAGCCGCCACCAGCTGGAACAACCCGCACCGGACGATCAGGTGACGCACGGCCCGCCGGTCGCCTGGCCCTTCGGCTCGGGCGCACAGCTTCTGGAAGTCTGCGAGACCAGCGGGCTCGACATCGCGGGCGTCATGCTGGCCAACGAGGCCGCGCGCCGTGACGAGGCGGAGACCCTCGCCGGGCTGGACGCCATCGCCGATGCCATGAATGCCTGCATAGACCGCGGCCTCGAACGCGAGGGCCTGCTGCCCGGCGCGCTCAAGGTCCGCCGCCGCGCCCGCGCGATCCACCAGAACCTGATCTCGCGCCCGCAGGACAACCAGGCCGAGACGCTGATGGACTGGCTGAACCTCTACGCCATGGCGGTGAACGAGGAAAATGCCAGCGGCGGCCGGGTCGTCACAGCCCCCACCAACGGCGCGGCCGGCATCATCCCCTCGCTTCTGCGCCAATATTGCAGCGAAGGACGCAAGGCCGTGCCCGGCAAGGCGCGCCGATACCTGCTCACCGCTGCCGGGATCGGCCTGCTCTACAAGCAGCGCGCCTCGATCTCGGGGGCCGAAATGGGTTGCCAGGGCGAAGTGGGCGTCGCCTGCTCTATGGCGGCAGCGGGGCTGGCGGCGGTCTGGGGCGGCACGCCCGAACAGGTCTGTGCGGCGGCCGAGATCGGCATGGAGCACAACCTCGGCCTCACCTGCGATCCCGTCGGCGGTCTGGTGCAGATCCCCTGCATCGAACGCAATGCGATCGCCTCGGTCAAGGCGGTCAATGCTGCCAAGCTCGCGCTTCATGCGGGCGAGACCCCGCGAGTGTCGCTTGACCAGGTGATCGAGACGATGCGTCAGACCGGGCTCGACATGTCCAGCAAGTACAAGGAAACCAGCCAGGGCGGGCTGGCGATCAACGTGGTGGCCTGCTGACGGCAAGCCTCGCGCGCGGCTTCACTCAGGACCTCGCACGGGGCCGCGCAGCAGGGGCGCGCCGGCCCGTTCCCACGCCTCATCCTTTCCGATGTTCACCGCAACTTCAGGCACTCTCGTGCTTTGCACCTCCCGCGCGGCGGGTGCGACGCTGCGATCGCCAGAAAAGTCAGGCGAATGTTTGAATTTCAGAAGGATACCAACAATGACGAAGACCGGCGCCACTCTCCTTGCCGCCCTCGCACTGGGCGCGCTCGTTCCTGCCGGTGCCGCCATGGCCCAGCCTGAGCGTCATCCCACGCCGCATCACCAGACCGTGGTGAAGAAGACGACGGTGAAGAAAACCGCCGTCCGCAAGCCCGTGCACAAGAAGGTCACCTGCCGCTACGTCGTGCAGCACGGCCGCAAGGTAAAGGTCTGCCGCTGACGCCTTCCCGGCCCTCGTTCACGCGGGGGCCGGACCTGATGGAAGGGCGCTGGCCTCAGGCCGTCAGCGCCAGCCGCGCCTCTTCCTCGCGCACGACGCGGGGCTGGTCCGGCCAGATGCCGCGCGTATCGTAGACCAGCTTTTCCGCACGCTCGGCCAGCGGCACCACGCGGAACACGTCATGGTCGACCAGGACGATCAGGATTTCGCAAGTCTCCAGCGCATCGTCGATGTCGATCTGGACAGCGCCCGTATCGGTGAACTCGATGGGCAACTGCGCCGCGTAAGGTTCCACCACATGGATGCGGCTGCCGAACTTGCGGGCCAGACGGCTCGTGACGAAGCGGGCCGGGCTCTCGCGGAAATCGTCGATATTGGCCTTGAAGGCGAGCCCCAGGCAGGCGACCTTCGCCTCGGGATTGGCCTCTACCAGCGCTTCGGCCTTGGCGATGACATGGCTCATCTTGTGGTCGTTGACGCCGCGCGCAGTGCGGATCAGCGGCGTTTCCTCGGGCGCACCGTGGACGATGAACCAGGGATCGACGGCGATGCAGTGCCCGCCCACGCCCGGTCCCGGCGTCAGGATGTTGACGCGCGGATGGCGGTTGGCGAGGCGGATGACTTCCCACACGTCCAGCCCCATGCGATCCGCCACCATCGACAGCTCGTTGGCGAAAGCGATGTTGACGTCGCGATAGGCGTTCTCGACCAGCTTGGTCATCTCGGCCGATCGGGCATCGGTGGTCACGCACTCGCCGCGCACGAAGCGCTTGTAGAACGCCAGCGCCTTGCGCGCGCAGCGCGGGGTGATGCCGCCGATCGAGCGATCGTTGTTGGTCAGTTCCTCAAGGATGCGGCCGGGCAGCACGCGCTCGGGGCAATAGGCGATCGAGACATCCGGGATGTCGCGCGTCTTGCCCGGGATCTTCAGGTCCGGGCGCAGCTCGGCAATCAGGTCGCGCAGTTGATCGGTCGTGCCGACCGGCGACGTCGATTCTAGAATCACCACGTCCCCCGCCTTGAGCACCGCGGCGACCGAGCGGCCGGCGGCGAGGACATAGGAGATGTCCGGCGCATGGTCCTTGTCGAACGGCGTGGGCACCGCAATCACGAAGACATCGGCAGGCGCGATCTCGGTGGCGGCCGAAAGCAGCCCGCGCGACACGACGCCTTGCACAAGGCCGTCGAGATCGACTTCCTCGATATGAATCTCGCCGCGGTTGATGGTGTCCACGACGTTCTGCGAGACGTCGAGGCCAAGCACCTTGCACCCGGCGCGGGCGATCACGGCAGCGGTGGGAAGGCCGATATAGCCAAGACCCACGACACAGACGTCAGGCTTCGAATCCGATTTCATGCGCAAGCAGCTCCACGATTCGGCGCGAAGTCTGCCCATCTCCGAAAGGATTGTGAGCGCGCGCCATGGTCTCGTAAGCTATCCTATCATCCAACAAGGTTGATATTTCGGTAACGATCGTCTCGGCCGAGGTTCCCACCAGCTTCGCGGTGCCGGCCGCGACGCCTTCCGGCCGTTCGGTGGTTTCGCGCATGACCAGCACCGGCTTGCCCAGCGCCGGCGCCTCTTCCTGCACGCCGCCCGAATCGGTCAGCATGATCTCGGAGATCGCCAGCAGCCGTGCAAAGTGCGGATAGTCCAGCGGCTCGATCAGGGCGACGTTGTCCAGCCCGGAAAGTCGCTCGTTCATGACCTTGCGCACATTGGGATTGAGGTGGACCGGGAAGATCACGGCCGTATCGTTCCGCTCGGCGATGCGGCGAATGGCCTGGGCGATCTGCTCCATGCCCTCTCCGAAATTCTCGCGCCGATGGCTGGTGACGCCGATGATCCGCTTGCCCGCAAAGCGCGTCTCAAGATCGGCCAGCCCCGCGGCCAGCGCCGGTTCGCGCGCGATTTCGGCCGTCACCCATTCCAGCGCATCGATCACGGTATTGCCCGTAACATGGACGCGCGAGGGATCGACGTTCTCGTTGACCAGGGCGTTCCGCGACGTTTCGGTTGGCGCGAAGTGCAGGCTGGCCATGCCGCCGATGATCTTGCGGTTCACCTCCTCGGGCCAGGGATGGTAGATATTGCCCGAGCGCAGCCCGGCCTCGACATGGTCGACCGGCAGCTTGCGGTAATAGGCCGCCAGCGCCCCCGCCATCGCCGTGGCCGTATCGCCCTGCACGATCACGCGGTCCGGCCTGGCCGCGTCCATCACTTTGCCCAGCCCCGTCAGCAGGTTCGCCGTGAGCGCATCCAGCGTCTGGTCCGGCTGCATCACGTCGAGATCGTGATCGGGCACGATCCCGGCAATCTCTAGCACCTGGTCCAGCATCTGGCGATGCTGCGCCGAGACGCAGACCACGCATTCGAAACGCGGATCGGCCTTGAGCGCGTGGATCACGGGAAACAGCTTGATCGCTTCCGGGCGCGTGCCGAAGACGACGAGGATACGGGCCGGGGTCATGCGGGTCTGGGCGGTCATGCGGCGGACATAGCAGCGGAGGGGTAAGGGTGAAGTTAAAAGACCGAACGCCGCTCCATTTCCGGGCGTGGACAAGGTGGTCGGGGGGCTTGCCCCCGCCCCGCCCATCGGCAATCACTCTGCCATGTCTATCCTGAGCGACAAATGGATCCGCAGCCAAGCGCTGGAAAACGGCATGATCGAGCCTTTCGTCGAGGCTCAGCGCCGCGACGGCTGCATCTCCTACGGCCTGTCCTCCTACGGCTACGACGCCCGCGTCGCGCCGGAGTTCAAGATCTTCACCAATGTCGATTCGGCGGTGGTCGATCCCAAGAACTTCGACAACAATTCCTTCGTGAACCGCGAAACCGACGTCTGCGTGATCCCGCCGAATTCCTTCGCGCTGGCCCGCACGGTCGAATATTTCCGCGTACCGCGTGACGTCCTGGTCATCTGCCTGGGCAAGAGCACTTATGCCCGCTGCGGTATCATCGTGAACGTCACCCCGCTGGAACCGGGCTGGGAGGGCCACGTCACGCTGGAATTCTCGAACACGACGCCGCTGCCCGCCAAGATCTATGCCAACGAAGGCGCCTGCCAGTTCCTCTTCCTCAAGGGCAACGAACCCTGCGAGACGAGCTATGCCGACCGCGCCGGCAAGTACATGGGCCAGCTCGGCGTAACCCTTCCCAAGCTCTAGGCCCGGGCGCCAGGGAACAATCCCCCGATACGTCCGCTTCTCCCGGCATGAACGCCATGTCGGGAGAGAAGACATGTCCAAGATCGCTGCCATAATCGGGCGCTTCCTGATCGCCCTGATCTTCGTGATTTCCGGTGCCTCCAAGCTGATGGACATCAGCTCTACCGAGACTATGATCGTTGCCGCCGGCCTGCCGGGAGGGCTCGCCGTTCCGGTCGGCCTGTTCGAACTTCTGGCCGGGCTGTGCCTTGCCGCGGGGTTCATGGTGCGCCTGGTATCCGTCCTGCTGGCGGTCTTCGTCGCCGCGACGATCCTGTTCTTCCACAACAAGTTCACCGACCCCATGCAGCAGGTCATGGCCCTGAAGAACGTGGCCATCATCGGCGGCCTCGCGCTGGCCTTCGCACATAGCCAGATGTGGAGCCACTATTACGCCATCGCCCGCGAGCGTCACGGCGAACTGGCGGCCCGCAGCGCCGAGGAACGCATTCGCGACGCCGAACTGCGCGCCGCCCGCGCCGAAGCCCGCGCCGACGCCATCGCCGAAAACCAGACCGCACCGACTTACGTGGAAACCACCCCGCGCACCGTCGTGACCGACTACAACCACGACGGCATCCCCGAAGTCCGCGCCCGCCATCGCCGCTGGTTCGACTGGTAAGCCCCTCAACGAAGACCGAATCGCCTTCCCGTCCCGCTCGGAACGGGAAGGCAACGCTGACTTAAGTCCCGCGCGGTGCCTTTGGCGCCATAGAGGCAATCGCACCTACCAATTGAGCTTGTCGGACGGACGTCTTTCGAAAACACGCGTGCGACGTGAACCATCAAAGCTCCAAATGGCTCAAAATGTTTTGATGATCCGCCTTCCGTCGGGCCAGCGGCGGATACGATGCTGAACCTTTGTGTTGCCCAAGTCGTACTTGCGACAGTCATCGAAGCCAGCGGATTCCTTCCATTTGTTCCTCAACGCGCGCTTTGCAGTCCAAATGAGCAGAAAGAGCTCGCCCTCTCATTGCCTGCTACTGGTTCTCACGTCGCATGCCCGTAATGTAAATCGAGCACTATCCAGCGTATTTTACGCCTTCAACTGATTGAAATATCAGACGTGACGAGGTTGCGACGCATGCACTGTGCCGCCAGATTATCCAAGGAAGACCATGTTATTTCAGCTTTGCTCCAGCCTCGGTTTACCAACCGACGGGAGCTGTTCGCTGTGCAGAGTTGTGTGTTCGTGGATGTGGCAAGGTCACGGTTGAAACAGGGTTGTTTTGTGGTTGATCCATGCTCAGCCAATCGTCGAAGAAAAAATCTAGCTATAACGGTAAGTCAGGCCAATTTCCGGATCATGGAACGCGTGCCGACAGCGAGGGTCACCGAAACACGATTGAGCTTTCCGGTGACACAAATGAGCAAGGCAAAGGTGAACGCGTGCGGGTGCTTCAGTTCGGATTGGCAGTAATTTTCGGTGTGCTGTCTCTTGCCCCCTCCGGAGCAACGGCAAAGCCAGTGCTCGCAACCAGCCCTGAGTTGCTGGATTATTTGATCCAGGACGTATGCACCGACGCGCAGAGCCGCCCTATCCACGGCGATCCCGCAACCTGCCGCAGGCATCGGAACATAGCGATAGGCGAGCCGTCGCCCTACCTCGTAACGGATTTTGAAGTGTCCAACGGCAAAACCTATTCGGCGATGAACTCAATCCCCGTTTCAGCGCTCGACGGAAATATGCGCATTATTGTGACGAAGAGCATGCAGGGCAATTTCCGGCCGGGGTTCCGCTTTTCGTTCGACGCAAGCAGAGACGGTTACGACCTGATCGATATCACGAATTCTGAATATGCATCCTTCATTCGCACGTCCGATGGTGGATGTTTCGACCAGATTTTCTCGAAGCGCGGCTCGTTCCGCAACGCAAAGGATCGGGCTGGCGGGTGGATTCTGTTTCCTCGGACCGCCCCCAGCACATGGCCGGTATCGCGCGGCGTCCCTGTCACGACCTACAAGATCCAGCTGACTAAAGGTCGACCGGGCTGCAATAATGGGCATTCAACCGGCATGACATTCTGGAATCGTCCTGTCGTCTATCGCTTTGAAACGGACAAGGCATTGAGAGCAATCCGCTCGGACCATTTCGCTTCAGGCGATCTCGGCGCCGAGAACAATGCTCTCGAACGCTACTATTTCACTCGGGAATACGGATTCACTCGCTGGGAAGCGTGGGTGCCCTTGGCGCGCTGCTTCCAAGAGCATGGAACTGACGCTGCGATATGCCACCCCGAACGCCCCGATTATGCACTCCGGGGTCGCTGTTCGGTGCTAAATTCTACGTCGTCAGGACTGCCGGGGATGGACCAGTGGGGAAACCAGACCTGGGTTCGCGTAGATTGCCGCGACCAGACAAAGTATCTGGCGCTAGATCATCCTCAGCGATTGCTCAGCCCTACCATGGCCCGCGATAACGGCGTCGAAGATTTGCAGCCCTAGCAATCGCAACACAAGACTTCGACGAATGGCGGCGCCATGATGCCGACCGATGTGCTGCCGCCATCGAGGGGGCGGATAGGGTGAGAATTTCAGGACCCGCCGATTGCCATCAAGATCAACTGGTTTCCGTTTCGATGGGAGGTTGACGGCGCTGCAAAATGCCCTATTTGGCGCGGTCTGCGGCGCTCACAGCGCGTGCGGGCGGTTAGCTCAGTTGGTAGAGCATCTCGTTTACACCGAGAGGGTCGGGGGTTCGAGCCCCTCACCGCCCACCATTCCACATCGCTGGTAATGCGTTCCGACCGGATTTCCGGTCCGATGCGGCGCATCGCGTTGGCACGCTGACCGCTCCTGCCCTCGATTCGGCAAGCGCACCCTTCCCCTTCCAAGCTCCCTGCATCGTCGTCTCGGCGCGGCCTCGATTCGGCCGTCCCCCGGGCAGGTTCGCCCGCTTGTTGCGCATGAATTAACCCAATTTCACCGCGATACGATATTTCGTATACGATATTTGACAATGTCGGATTTGTGACGCAAGGTTGGCGCAATCAAAAGGGAGTTACGACCATGAGGGGTCACAGAAGGAAACTTTATTGCGCGGCCGCACTGACAGCGATCATCGCTGGCACGGCCCAGGCCCAGGAAGCGGCGCCGGCCGATGCCGGCGTTGCCAACGACATCGTCGTCACCGGCACCCGCATCAAGCGCGCCGACCTTGAGAGCAACAGCCCGCAGACCGTCGTGGGCGCCGACGAGTTCCGCTACCAGGGCGCGACCACGGTCGAACAGGTGCTGAACCGCCTGCCGCAGTTCACCGCCGACGCCAACGAGAACGTCTCGAACGGTTCGGACGGCACTTCCAAGATCAATTTGCGCAACCTCGGCTCGAACCGCGTGCTTACGCTGCTCGACGGTCAGCGCCTGATGCCTTCGCAGGCCATCAACCTCTCCTTCATCCCCAGCGCCCTCGTGGAGCGCGTCGACGTGATGTCGGGCGGCGCCTCGGCGGTCTACGGTTCGGACGCGCTGTCGGGCGTGGTCAACTTCGTCCTCAAGAAGGACCTCGACGGCGTTCGCATCGACGCGCAGACGGGCTTCTCGCAGCACAATAACAACAACAGTTCGCTCCGCGCGCTGCAGAGCGGCTCGGGCTACGACACGGCCCCATCCTCGGTCATCGATGGCGGTAAGCAGGATGTCACCATCGCGGCGGGCAAGAACTTCGCCGATGGCCGCGGCAACATCACCGTCTATGGCGGCTACCGCAAGTTCAGCCCGGTCCGCCAGTCGAGCCGCGACGTCTCCGCCTGCGCCCTGCAGGACCGTGAATCCGTTGCCGGCTCCGGCAGCTTCGATCAGCTGTTCTGCGGCGGTTCCAGCAACACCCCTTACGGCTCGTTCATTCCGCTCTCGGACCTCAGCCCGTACAAGGGCCAGACCCTCATCAACAACCGCGACGGCAGCGGCACGCTGGTGCCCTACGATCCTTCGTATGCCTACAACACCTCGCCGGACAACTACTTCCAGCGCTCTGACGAGCGCATCACGGCGGGCGGCTTCGCACGGTACGAATTCAGCAAGGCGGCCGAAGTCTACGGCAGCTTCATGTACATGAACGACCAGACGTTCTCTCAGGTCGCGCCTTCGGCGGTCTGGTTCGGGACGGCGTTCGATGTATCCTGCAACAACCCTTACGCCAACGCATCCCAGCTTGCCGCGATCTGCGGTTCGGCTGCCGGCACCGACGCGACCGCTCCGACCAACGTGGGCTACCGCGTCGTCGGCCAGCCCCGCCGCGACAACCTGCGCTTCAACGACTACCGCTATTCGGCGGGCCTGCGCGGCGACATCGGCAGCGGCTTCAGCTACGACGTCAACTACATGTACTCGCTGGTGAAGTTCAAGGAAACGTACCTGAACGACGTGAACCAGGCGAAGGCGGGCCTCGCCCTCAATGCCGTCAGCGTCAACGGCGTGCCGACCTGCCGCTCGGTCATCGACGGTACCGACCCGAACTGCATTCCGATCAACGTCTTCACGCCCAGCGGCGTGACGGCAGACCAGGCCGCCTACATCTTCGGCGAAAGCAACACCGCCTCGCGCAATTCGCTGGGTGTGATCTCCGGATCGCTGAGCGGCGACCTCGGCCAGATGGGCGTGACCCTGCCCTGGGCGGAATCGGGCGTCGGCATCGCGCTTGGCGTCGAGCGCCGCCGCGAAACGCTGAACTTCACGGCCGACGAAGTGGCGCAGCAGAACGGCGTGTTGCCCTCCGACGGGATCATCGCCGTGACCGAGGCCTTCGGTGAAATCGAAATCCCGCTGATCGAGAACAAGCCGTTCTTCCGCTCGCTCACGATCAACGGCGGCCTGCGCTACTCGTCTTACGACAACAAGCAGAACTCGACCGGCATCAAGTCGGGTTACAACGTCTGGACCTACAAGGGCGAAATCTCGTGGGCGCCGGTCGACGACTTGCGCGTGCGCGCCAGCTACAACCGCGCCATCCGCGCGCCGAACGTGGCTGAACTCTTCGCCTCACAGGCGGTTGGCAACGTCAACGGCACCGATCCTTGCGCCGGTGCCAATCCGAGCGCCTCGTTCGAAATCTGCCAGGCTACCGGCGTGACCCAGGCCATGTACGGCAGCATCCCCGGATGCCCGTCCGACCAGTGCTCCGGTCTTGGCGGCGGCAACGTCGCACTCAAGCCCGAAACCGCGGACACCTATACCCTTGGCGTCGTCATCACACCGCAGGCGCTGCGCCGCTTCTCGCTGTCGATCGACTACTACAACATCAAGGTGAAGGACTACATCGGTTCGATCGCGCCGTCGCTGATCATGGGTCAGTGCGCCGCCACGGGTGATCCGTACTTCTGCGGCCTGTTCGTTCGCGATCCGCGCTCGGGCCAGGTCTTCGGCCAGAATTCGGGCTACATCATCTCCACCACGATGAACACGGGCTACCTCAAGACCTCGGGTCTCGACGTGAATGCGGATTACACCTTCGACGTCGGCAATCTGGGCAGCGTCAATCTGGGTCTCGTGGGCACCTACCTCATCGAGCAGGTTTCCCAGCCGGTGCCCGATGGTGGCTCTTACGACTGCAAGGGCCTGTTCGGCTATACTTGCGGCCAGCCCACCCCCGAATGGCGCCATGTCGCGCGTCTTTCGTGGATGACCCCCACCGACACGACCGTCTCGCTGTCCTGGCGCCACATCGGCGGCACCAAGCTGTCGAGCCTGACCGACAATCCGCTGCTTTCGGCAGACAAGACCGTCGTGAACCGCAAGATCAGCGCCTACAACTACTTCGACCTGTCGCTGACCCAGGCGATCGACAAGCGCTTCACCCTGCGCGCAGGCGTGAACAACATGTTCGACAAGGATCCGCCGGCTCTCGACTCGGGCCTGCTGCAGAACTTCGGCAACGGCAATACCTACCCCGGTGTCTACGACGCCTTGGGCCGTACGATCTTCGTCGGCTTCACGGCCAACTTCTGATCCAGGAGGAACAGCGACCCCTTCCACCCACCCGGGGGTCGTTTTTCAGGAAAGCCCGTCCGGTCGCGAGACCGGGCGGGCTTTTCCGTTCTGGCGGTCAGGCCGTGGCGGCGCGGATCATGCCGAAGCCATAGAGCAGATGTTCGAGCTGCCCGTCCGGCACTGGCGGGAAGGCCAGCGTCTCGCCGCCATCGCGGATCGCGCCGATCTCTGCGGCAACTTGTTCCAGGCTCCAGTCCTTGCGGAAGGCGCCCTCGTTCTCGACGATCTTGGCGCGCGCCAGACGGCCGCCCATGGCGACGAACATCTCGCCCGAAGCCTCGCAACTTTCGTGGCAAAGGTAGCCGACCATCGGCGCCACCTGCTCGGGCTCCATCGGCGGGAACTGGCTGGTGTCGATTCCTTCCGACATGCGGGTGACGGCGGCGGGCACGATCAGGTTGGACTTCACATTGGCGTGCTGGCCCTCGATCGCGGCGGTGTTGGACAGGCCCATGAAACCGGCCTTACACATCGCGTAAGTCACATTGTCCGACTTGCCGTAGAGGCCGTTGATCGAGCTGGTCAGCACGATGCGGCCGTAGCCCTGCGCCATCATGAGCGGAAACGCCGCCCGCACGACGTGGTAGGCGCCTTTCAGGTGGACATCGAGGACAGCGGTGAAATCCTCGTAGGCAAGTTCGCTGAGGCTGCCGCGTCGTACATTGCCGGCCGAGTGGATCAGAATATCGATCCGCCCAAAGGCATCGAGCGCCGACTGGACGATCGCCTTCCCGCCCTCCGGCGTGGCGACACTGTCGGTATTGGCCACGGCGTCTCCGCCCATGCCGCGGATTTCGGCGGCGAGCGCTTCGGCGGGGCCTTCTTCGGTAGCGTCGCCAGCCATCGAGACGCCGGGGTCATTGACCACGATCTTGCAGCCCCGGCTCGCCAGCAGCAGCGCATGGGCCCTGCCCAGCCCGCGCCCGCCGCCGGTGATCACGGCGACTCTATTGTCGAAGCGCAGGTCTGGCATAGTCATCTCCACTCATCGTCATTGCGAGCGGCAAAGCCGCGCGGCAATCCAGGGCCGCCCCAACCGCCCTGGATTGCTTCACTGCGTTCGCAATGACGAAGGTTCGGGCCTCACGCAACGATGCCCGACGCCCTGAGCGCCGCGATCCGCTCGGGCGATAGATCGAGCACGTCTTCCAGAATGAAATCGGTGTGCTCGCCCAGCACCGGCGGCGCGGTGGGCACCGGCTGCGGGGCATCCGTAAAGCGGATCGGACGGGCCACAATCGGGATCGGTCCCAGGGTCTTGTGCTGCGTTTCCACCACCATCCCGCGCTCCACCGCCTGCGGCTGCGCCAGCGCTTCGGACACGCCCAGGATCGGCGCGTGGGGCACTTCGTGCGCGGTGAAGATCGCCACGAGTTCGTCCACCGTGTACCGCTCGGTGAAGGCGCTGACGATCGCGTTCACTTCCGCCCTGGCATCGCGGCGCTTTTCCAGCGTGTCGTAGCGCGGATCCTCGATCAGTTCGGGCCGCTCGATGGAGCGGCAGATGCGGCTCCAGAACCCCGGCGTCAGGCAGGCGACGACGATGGAGCCCTCGCGCGCCGGGAAGATGCCGTAGGGGACGAGGTTGGGATGCTGCGATCCCACCCGGCTCGGGTCAGTGCCGTTGAAGAAGGCCAACTGCGCGATGTAGCCAAGCATGCCGATCAGCCCGTCCATCAGGCTGACGTCGATATGCCGCCCCACGCCCGTCCGCTCACGCTCGTAAAGCGCCGAGAGGATGCCGATCGGCCCGTTGATCCCGCCGACCAGATCGCCCAGCGGAATGCCCAACTTGGTCGGCAGCCCGTCCGGCTCTCCATTCATGGACAGCGCGCCGGACATGGCCTGGAGTACGATATCGAAGCTGGGCCGGTCCTTCAGCGGCCCAGTCTGGCCATAGCCGGAGATCGAGCAGTAGATCAGGCGCGGATTGATCGCCTTCATCGCTTCGTAACCGAGGCCCAGCCGGTCCATCACACCGGGGCGGTAGTTCTCCACCAGCACGTCGCACTTCGCCGCCAGATCGCGGACGAGCGCCAGCCCCTCCTCGCTCTTGAGGTCGACGACGATGGACTTCTTCCCGCGATTGACCGCGAGGTAATAGTGGCTCTCGCCGTCCCGCGTGGGCGGAAACGTGCGCGTCTCATCGCCAGTGCCGGGCGGTTCGATCTTGAACACTTCGGCGCCCATGTCGGCCAGCGCCAGCGAGGCGGCGGGGCCTGCGAGCACGCGGGTGAAATCGATCACCCGCACCCCGGCGAGCGGGCCGGCCCAAGGTTCGTCAGCACGCATCAGGTCAGGTTCTCGCGAAAGAAGGAGAGGATCGCCGCCACGGCATCGCGCCCTTCGGGAATGCCGATATTGTAGTGGTAGCAGTGGCCCATCCCCTCGCCCACGATCAGCGTCGAGCGCACGCCTGCCTTGAGCAATTGCGAGTTGGTGAAGATCGCCGGGCTGAGGTCCATGGCGCGGGTGCCAGTGATGACCAGCGTGGGCGGGAACGTGGCCAGCACATCGAGATGATAGCCCGGCCAGGCGCTGGGATCGCGCGGGTCGCAGCCGTCGAAATAGCCACGGGTGATGTCGATCGCCGTGCTGCCGTCAGCGGGCGGCGGTGGGAATGATCCGTCGATATAGCCTGCGACGTAGGCCGACTCTCCGGCCCCGAACGGCACGCCGCCCGCGCCGAAAATGCCGACCGCGCCCGCCTGCGGCAGTCCATGAGCCGGAAGCCATGCCGCCGCCTGTGCGGTTAGAGCGCCGCCCGCCGATCCGCCGTAGATGCCGATCCGGCCGGGGGCATAGTCCGTCAGCAGCGCGGCATAGACCGCCGCGACATCCTCCACCCCTGCCGGATGGCGATGCTCGGGCGCCATGCGATAGTTGACGCTGACGACGCGGAACTTGCCGAGCGCGGCGATGGGGATCGCCTCCATCAGCGCGATTCCATCCCACCCCACGGTGAAGGCCCCGCCGTGCAGGTTGATCAGCACGCGTTCGGGATCGTGGCCACTATCGGCGGGGGTGACGTCCAGCACCTCCACGCCGCCGATCACCCTGGGCACGATCTCGACCGCGAAGTTCTCGCGCAGCCACGCGACACCTTGCGCGGCATAGGCATTGATCTGCTCACGCCGCACCGCGACATCGGCTTCCTGCTCACCCGCCGCGTCGAACGCCGGTGTCTCTGCGCGGGCTCGTTGCATCGCCGCGGCCTCTTCGCTCAGCAGGGTGGAGACGGGCAGGACGAAGGCAGGAACGCGCACGTCACCATTGGCATCGAACTGCGGCCTTGCCGCCTGACCCTGTCCCATTTCCACTCCGTTCTCTTTTCCGGGCCAGCATACGACACGGCCCGAACCTTCTGCAAAGGTCCGGGCCGAAATCGCTCCCCCGTTATGCGGGACTGCCGACCATCAGCCCTTGCTGGGCAGTTCCGCGACGGCGGTGCCGAAGGCCGAAAGCTCACCGCGATGGGTGGTGGCCTTCTGCGCCACTTCGACGAACTTCTTGCCGCCTTCCTCGAACTTGCGCGTCACTTCGCCGGTGATGATGATAGCATCGCCGTCCGGGTTGTGGCGGCGGATCTGGCAGTCGGACTTGGTGAGGAAGCCGTCGTCGCCGATCCAGTTGGTCATGTGATGCGTCAGCCACGAGCAACGCTCCGGGCCGTAATCGTATGCGCCCGGCGCGCCGACTTCGAGGGCGAAGGCTTCGTCCCAGTGCACGCGCTCGGGGCAGTCCGGCACGTTGAAGCGATTGCGGATGCCCAGGCCCGGGTGGGCCTTCTGCATCTTGTAGGCCAGCTTGTTGGCGCGGATGTAAAGGCCGCCCCAGCCCTGCGCGTAGCAGATGAAGCCGGTGACGGTCATCGGGCCCTTCATCATCGGCGGCAGCTTGTCGCCGACGTTCACGTCCTCGAAGTAACGCGGGGTGGCGCCGCGGATCTCTTCCTGGTCGTAGATGTCGTAGAATTCGTCCAGCTGTTCCTGCGTGAACGGCTCCACGCGGCCGCGTGCTTCGGTGTACTTGGTGCCACGTTCGCGCGCCTCGTCACGATCGGTGCGGAACACCCACGAGTCGGCACCGGCAACCTGCTCGCCGTTCTGGTTGAAGAAGTCGACGTGGTAGATCTGCTGGAAAGAGCGGCCCGCGAACTTGGTCTGATGCTCGACCAGATCCTTCAGATAGGCGACCGTGGTGATCGTATCGTTGCGCAGCACCGGCTTGTGCCAGGTCCAGTCCGCACCCGCCCACATGGCGTGCACGCCCGACAGGCCGCCGCAGTAGCCCGAGACGATGCGGCTGGTGGTGAACAGGAACGAAGGCAGCGCGACGATCGAGCCGTACTTGGTCTTCGCGGCATATTCCGGATCGCACCACAGCGGATTGTCGTCGCCAATGCCGTGGGCATAGTGGCGGATCGCGTCGCGGGTGGCTTCATAGTTCCACGGCTCGACGGTGTTCTCGATCTTCACGCCGATGCGGGCGCGCAGATCGTCGAGGCCGGCCTCGGTGATCTTGGGGAACTTGGATTGGGGCTCTGCTGTGGTTGCCATTTCGGTACTCTCCTAAATTCTCGAGATTGGTTTTCAGCCGACCGCTTCAGCGGCCTTCGCCGCCTCCCGGTCGCGCAGCATCTTGCGGTGGACCTTGCCGGCCGGGTTCTTGGGAAGCTGGTCCACGAATTCGACCACGCGCGGGAATTCGTGCTGGGCCAGGCGTTCGCGGGTGAAGTCCTGAAGCTCCTTGACGAAGGCATCGTCGCCGGCACGATTGGCGACGACGAACGCCTTCACCACTTGCCCCCGCTGTTCGTCCGGCACCCCGATCACGCCGCATTCGAGGACGTTCTCGTGCCGCAGCATGGTGTTCTCGATCTCGACGGCAGACATCGTCCAGCCCGCCGAGATGATCACGTCATCGGCGCGGCCGCAGTGATAAAAGTAGCCTTCCTCGTCGATCTTCGCGCGGTCCTTGGTGGTCATCCAGGAGCCGCCCCGCCAGAGCATAAGCTCACCGATCTCACCGGGCGCGGTGGGCGTACCATCGGGGCGCTGCACTTCCAGCTTCTGCCCCGGAACCGCCTTGCCCAGCGATCCGGGCTTCACCGTGAAGTCGCTCGCGCCGGGATAGTTCACCAGGACCACGCCGATCTCGGTCGTGCCGTACATCGAGCAGACCGGAACCTTGAACGCGCCGTCGATGAACTCCAGCGTCGCCGGGTCGATCGGCTCGCCGGTGTAGGACAGCTTGCGGAAGTGGAACGCGAAGTTCCCCGCCGCGCCGCTGTTCTTCATCATGCGATAGTGCGTCGCCGCCGCCGACATATTGGTGATGCCGTAATCGTCCAGCGCCTGCATCAGCCGCACCGGATCGAAGCGCCCGGCGAACGTCCCGGTGGTGACGCCAAGGCCCAGCGGCGCCAGCGTGCCGTGCCACAGGCCATGCCCCCATGCGGGCGAAGACGGGCAGAAGAACTCGTCGCCTGGACGGATTCCCGTGCCATAGAGCGCCGCGAACATCAGTGTGACGAGCGCCTTGTGCGTATGCTTCACCGCCTCCGGAAGCTCACGCGTGGTGCCGCTGGTATATTGGAACACGGCGAGGTCGCCGGCCTTGGTCTTCGGCTCGTAAGTCGCCGGGAACTTCGCGATCTCGTCCAGCAGGCCATCGTCGGCGACGATCACGCGCAGCCCGTTCTCGGCCGTCACTGCACCGCGCGCGAGGTCGGCCTTCTCGGCATTGGTGATGAGGATGGCGGGCTTGCAGTCGTCGATGCGCAGCTTCAACGCGTCCGGCCCGAACAGTGTGAACAGCGGCACCGAGATCGCGCCGGTCTGCATCGCGCCGAACAGGCAGACGTAGAACGGCAGCGAGGGTTCGAGCATGAAAGCGATGCGCTCGCCCGGCTTCACGCCTTCCGCGTCCAGCCAATGCGCGAACCGCGCGGCACCGGCAGCGATCTTGTCGAAGCTCAGGATCTCGTCACGACCATCTGCATGCGCGATGCGCACCGCCGGACGGCCCGAACCATCGGCATGACGGGTGATGCATTCGTGAGCGATGTTGAGCACGTCGCGGTCGCCGTCGAACAGGTCCCACAGCGCGGCCGACGAGGCCTGCGCCTGCGCATCGGCATAGCTTGTCAGTTCCGTCAGCCTAACCATCGCTCATCCCACTCCGCACCGACACGACTCAGCGGCCGGCCATTTGTCCTTGTGTTCAACAAATGTGCGGAAGCAGGCTTGTTTTGTAAATATTGAATATTATTCTGTATATTGAACGATGAGCAGATCGGACCCTCTCGAAGACGCCGTGCGCGCCAGCAAGGCCCCCGCCATCGCCCGGGCGGCGGCGATACTGCGTCTGCTGGGCAAGCGCGGCACGCCGATGGGGGTGCAGGCCATCGCCCGCGAGCTGAACCTCGTGCCCAGCACCTGCCTCTATGTCTTGCGGGCGCTCGTTACCGAGGATCTCGTGGCTTTCGATGCCGATACCAAGCGCTATGCCCTCGATGCCGGCGTGCTGACGCTCGCCCGTGCCTGGCTGCGGCGGGACCAGTTCAACGACCTTGCCCAGCCGATCCTCGACCGGGTGGCGCGCGAATTCGGGCTGACCACGCTCGGCGTCCAGATCTTCGGGCTGGACCACATCATCGTCACCGCGATGTCGCAGTCTGGCCAGAATTTTCAGCTCTCGACGCAAGTCGGCAGCCGCTTCCCCGCGCTGGTTTCCGCCACGGGGCGCTGCATCGCCGCTTTCGGCGATCATGAGATTGCAGACCTCAAGCCCCGTTTCGAGGCCCTGCGCTGGGATGAGGCGCCGTCATGGGAGGATTGGTGCGCCCAGGTGGCCGAGGCGCGGGAGAGCGGCGTGGCTGTCGATGCCGGGCACTATATCGCCGGGGTCACGGTCATCGCCGCCCCGGTGTGGAAGACGGGGCAAGAACGGCGAGTCGCGCCCAGCCACGCCCTCGTCGCCATCGGCATCGGCGCGGCCCTGCGCAGCGATCTGACAAGCCTGAAAACCGCGCTCGCCACATCCGCCCGATCGCTGAGCGAGCAACTCGCAACCTAGGCTGTCTCTGCTCGCTCCGTCGCCAGGCCAAGTTGCCGGCGCAGGCTGTCCAGGAATGCGCTTTCCCGCGGAGCCGCGGCATGGAGCAACCCCACTTCGCGCACCAATTCGAAATCGCGCACCGGAACGAAGCGCAGCGAACCATCGGCGAAACCTTCCGGCATCATTCCGATCCCCGCACCGCTGCGAATTACCGAGAGGACGCGCTCGTCGCTGGTGGTCTTGAGCACGAAGCGCGGGCGCACGCCGCGCTGGGTGAAGAAGCGGTTGATCTCGGGCAGCGCCTCGCAGTGGCGGCGCAGCGCCATGCGATCCTGCGCGAGTTGTTCGGCAAGCACCTCGCGCTCTCCGGCCAGGGGATGATCGGGCGGAAGCACCATCATGTAGCGTTCGCGGGACAGGACTTCGGGCTGGTAACGGGCGTGGTGCGGCCGCACGGCGGTCAGCGCCACGTCGATCCGGCCGCGTTCGAGGCGCTCGGCAAGATCGCGTTCACTGCCGTCGAGCAGTTCCAGCGCCTCGCCCGAACGTGCGTGATGCGCCGCCAGGGCACGGCCGATCAGGGGGGTGGGGATGGTGTTCAGCACGCCCACGCGCAGCAGGCTGGGCTCGGCAGGCTCGGCCAGTTCGACCAGGGCGTGCTCGTATTCGGCGGCGATGCGGCGCGCGCGGATGAGGAAGCGGCTGCCCGCCGGGGTCAGGGCAACGCGCTGGCGATCCCTGTCGAACAGGCGCGCGCCCAGTTCGCGTTCCAGCTTGGCGATTCCCGCCGAGAGCGTCGGCTGGGTAACGCTGACCGCCCGCGCCGCGCGGCTGAAATTGCCGGTTTCCGCCACAGCAAGGAAATAGCGCAGGAGATATTGGTCGATCATAGACACGATCTATTACGAAGCACGGAAACTTTCAATTTCCGCTGGGGCTTTGGCTTGTCTACATAGGAGAGACAAATCATCCGAACTTGGGAAGAGGCTGAAATGGCCGGACCGGAGAAACAAGCATGAGCGCA
Organism: Novosphingobium sp. BL-S-34; assembly: GCF_056857015.1. Taxonomy (NCBI): domain Bacteria; kingdom Pseudomonadati; phylum Pseudomonadota; class Alphaproteobacteria; order Sphingomonadales; family Sphingomonadaceae; genus Novosphingobium; species Novosphingobium sp. BL-S-34. The sequence goes on along the minus strand of NZ_CM166472.1, from coordinate 2,293,844 downwards.
CCGGTGCTCCAGACGAGCCTGAATCTCGACAGTCCCGAGGCGCAGGCGCGCGATTCCCACAACCGCGCGCTGGTTGCCGAATTGCGAGCGAAGGTCGCCGCGGCAGCGCTGGGCGGAAACGCAAAATCGCGGGAACGCCATGTCGCGCGCGGCAAGCTGCTGCCGCGCGAACGGGTGGAGCGCTTGCTCGACCCCGGCTCTCCGCTGCTCGAGCTGGGCCAGCTCGCGGCCGAGGGTCTCTACGAGGACGACATTCCCGGCGCGGGGCTGATTACCGCCATCGGCACCGTTTCCGGCCGCCAGTGCATGATCGTGTGCAACGATGCCACCGTGAAAGGCGGCACCTATTACCCGATCACCGTGAAGAAGCACGTTCGCGCGCAGGAGATCGCCCAGGAGAACAACCTGCCGTGCATCTATCTGGTCGACAGCGGCGGCGCCAACCTGCCGCACCAGGCGGAAGTCTTCCCGGACCGGGATCACTTCGGCCGCATTTTCTTCAACCAGGCGCAGATGTCCGCAAAGGGCATTCCGCAAGTCGCCTGCGTGATGGGAAGCTGCACAGCGGGCGGCGCCTATGTGCCGGCGATGAGCGACGAATCGGTGATCGTGAAGGAACAGGGCACGATCTTCCTGGCCGGTCCGCCGCTGGTGCAGGCGGCGACAGGCGAGGTGATCTCGGCCGAGGACCTTGGCGGCGGCGATCTGCACAGCCGCAAGTCGGGTGTGACCGATCATTTGGCCGACAGCGACGAACATGCGCTGACCATCGTGCGCGATATCGTCAGCCACCTCGGCCCGCTGCATCACCACGACCAGCCGCTGCGGACCCCGCGCCCGCCCAAGTACGATCCCGAGGAACTCTACGCGATCGTGCCGGAAGACGTGCGCGCGCCCTATGACGTGCACGAAGTGATCGCCCGCATCGTCGACGGCAGCGAATTCCACGAGTTCAAGGCGCTCTATGGCAGCACGCTGGTCTGCGGTTTCGCGCATATCCATGGCCAGCCGGTGGCCATCCTCGCCAACAACGGCGTGCTGTTCTCCGAATCCGCGCAGAAGGGCGCGCACTTCATCGAACTGGCCTGCCAGCGCCGCATTCCGCTGCTGTTCCTCCAGAACATTTCCGGCTTCATGGTCGGCGGCAAGTACGAGGCGGAGGGCATCGCCAAGCACGGCGCCAAGCTCGTCACCGCCGTCGCCACCGCCACGGTGCCGAGGATCACGGTGCTGATCGGTGGCTCGTTCGGTGCGGGCAACTACGGCATGTGCGGGCGCGCTTACGATCCGCGCTTCCTGTTCACCTGGCCCAATGCCCGCATCTCGGTGATGGGCGGCGAGCAGGCTGCTTCGGTGCTGGCCACCGTCCACCGCGACGCGGCCAAGTGGTCGCCCGAGGAGGCCGAGGCGTTCAAGGCCCCGATCCGCCAGAAGTACGAGGATGAGGGCAATCCCTACTACGCGACCGCGCGCCTGTGGGATGATGGCGTGATCGATCCGGCGCAGACCCGCGATGTGCTGGGGCTGGCGCTGGCCGCCTGCCTTGAGGCGCCGATCCCCGAAAAGCCGCAGTTCGGCGTGTTCAGGATGTGATGGCGATGGCCAAGGATACTCTCTTCGTCCTCGACACCGACTATGCCGATCCGGCGTTCGGCGGCGAGCGGCGCTTCTACTGCAAGGACTGCGTGACGGTGGAGGGCCTGCTGGCGCTGTTCCCCGATCGCGCGGGCAATATCGAGGTCGTCCGCGTCGCCTGGCCGCGTCCCCGTGCGGCGGTGGTCGCGGCGCTGGGTGAGGAAAATCAGAATCTTCCCGCGCTGGCCTTTGCCGAGGGCGGCTTCGCCAACGATATCGAGGGCGTCCTTGCGGCGCTGCACTCCCGTCACGGTTTCCCGGAGCGTCACCCATGATCCAGTCGCTGCTGATCGCCAATCGCGGCGAGATTGCCTGCCGCGTCATCCGCACGGCGCGGGAACTCGGCATCCGTACCGTCGCGGTCTATTCCGACGCCGATGCCGATGCACTGCATGTGCGCGAGGCGGACGAGGCCGTGCATATCGGCCCCTCGGCCGTGCGCGAATCCTACCTTGTTGGCGAAAAGATCATCGCCGCCGCGAAGCAGACCGGGGCCGAGGCGATCCATCCAGGCTACGGCTTCCTCTCGGAGAACGCCGCGTTCGCACAGGCAGTGAAGGACGCGGGGCTGATCTGGGTCGGCCCGAACCCGTCCTCGATCACCGCGATGGGCCTCAAGGATGCGGCCAAGACGCTGATGGCCGCGGCCGGAGTGCCAGTTACGCCCGGCTACATGGGCGCCAACCAGGAGCCGGCTTTCCTGGCCGAAGAGGCCGCCAAGATCGGCTATCCGGTGCTCATCAAGGCTGTTGCCGGCGGCGGCGGCAAGGGCATGCGGCTGGTCGAGGCGCCAGCGGATTTCGTCGACGCCCTGGCATCGTGCAAGCGCGAGGCGGCGTCCTCGTTCGGCAACGACCATGTGCTGATCGAGAAGTACATCGCCAGCCCGCGCCACATCGAAGTGCAGGTCTTCGGTGACAGCCAAGGCAACGTCGTCCACTTGTTCGAGCGCGATTGCTCGCTTCAGCGCCGTCACCAGAAGGTGATCGAGGAAGCCCCCGCGCCGGGCATGGATTCGGCAACGCGCGAGGCGCTCTGCGCGGCGGCGGTGCGTGCGGCCAGGGCGGTCGACTATGTCGGCGCCGGCACCATCGAGTTCATTGCCGACGGTTCGGGCAAGCTTTCCGCCGATCGCATCTGGTTCATGGAAATGAACACGCGCCTGCAGGTCGAGCATCCGGTGACCGAGGAAATCACCGGCGTCGATCTGGTCGAATGGCAGCTTCGCGTTGCCAGCGGCGAAGCGCTGCCGATGTCGCAGGAAGACCTCACCATCGATGGCTGGGCGATGGAAGCGCGCCTCTATGCCGAAGACCCAGCGAAGGGCTTCCTTCCCAGCATCGGCAAGCTGGAACTGCTGGAATTCGGCGAGGCTGAAGGGGGCCGTATCGACACCGGCGTCTATCAGGGCGCCGAAGTCTCCCCGTTCTACGACCCGATGATCGCCAAGGTCATCGCCTGGGGCGAGGACCGCGAGGAAGCGCGCGAGCGACTGGGCGAAATGCTGGAAGACAGCGCCGTCTGGCCGGTGCGCACCAATGCCTCCTTCCTCGTGAAAGCGCTGCAACATCCCGACTTCGCCGCGGGCAAGGTCGACACCGGCCTGATCGGCCGCGACGGCGAGGCCATGGCAGAGGCGCCCCGGCCTTCGGACGAAGTGCTGGAGGCGGCCGCCAATTCGCTGGTTCCGGTGCGGGCACTTCCCGGCTTCCGCCTCAATGCCGCGCCTGCGCAGTCGGCATGGTTCTCGCTCGACGGCGAGAAAGTCGAGATCGCGCTGACCGGAGAAGGCAGCGAGGAGCCGGACGACGCCGTTCTGGTGACCGAACAGGGGCAGGCCTGGCTGCTTACCCCCTGGCGGCGCGACGGCGTGCATGGCGGGGCCGATGGCTCCGGCGCGATCCTGGCGCCGATGCCGGGCAAGGTGATCGCGGTAGCCGTTGCCGAAGGGCAGGCCGTCACCAAGGGACAGAAGCTGCTGACCCTGGAAGCGATGAAGATGGAGCACACGCTCACCGCGCCGTTCGATGGCGTGGTGGCGGAGCTGAACGCCGTAACGGGCGCACAGATCCAGGTGGATGCGCTTCTCGCGCGGGTCGAACCGACGGAGGCTTGAGGCAGGTTACGGGCTGGGCTGAAGAATCCGCATTTTCAGTTCATCCGGATCGGCCTAGCCCTCTTGCATCCGCGCCTTCGCGCGGACTCGATACGAGGAGACTTCCCGTGAAATTTTCGTATCTTCCTGCCTGCTCATTCGCCTGTTTCGCAGCCGCTCTTGTTGGCACCTTTGCCGTTTCCCTCGCCCCTGCCGATGCCGCGCCGCCCTCGAACTGGCGGGTACTGGCCTCGCAGACCGTGGCCACCGGCAGCAGCCGCACCACGATCCGCATTCCCGGCAGCAATCGCTATCGGCAGATCCAGCTCTGCACGCGCAATGCCCCGATCCGCCTGTCGAACTACACCTTCCGTTTCGACAACGGCCGCCAGCAGAGCGTGCGCGTGAATACCCGCATCAACACCGGCGGCTGCAGCCGGGCCATCAACCTGACCAATCCGCCGCGCCGGATCGACCGCGTGGACCTGGCCTACCAGCCGATCCCGCGCGGTACACGCGCTCCGCAAATCCGGGTGGTCGGACGCTGAACACTATTTCCGGCCGGAGCGCTGCTGCGGTCCGGCCGGACATCATGAAAAGGAGAGAGGATCGTGCCGGGGCGCTTTTTCGACGAATGGACCGTGGGTGACCGGATCACTCACCAGCCGAGCCGTACGGTCACCGAGACCGACAATCTGATGTTCTCGGCGATGACCCACAATATGCAGCCGCTGCACCTCGATGCGGAATTCGCAAAGAAGAGCGAATTCGGCCAGATTCTCGTCAATTCGACTTTCACCTTCAGCCTGGCGGTAGGTCTGTCGATCGCGGATACCACCGTGGGCACGCTCGTCGCCAATCTCGGCTTCGACAAAGTGGTGACGCCCAAGCCGACCTTCATCGGCGATACGCTGACCTGCACGAGCGAAGTCATGGAGATGCGCGAAAGCAAGTCGCGGCCCACGCAGGGCATCGTCGTGTTCAAGCACGAGCTGACCAACCAGCGCGGCGAAGTGGCGCTGTCCTGCCTGCGTTCGGTGCTGTTGAAAAAGAAGGACGCCTGAAAGCCCGCTGAAAACTCGCGGTAGACGAATTTTGCAGAGGCGGCTCAGGCCGCCACCGCTTCCTTCAGGCGCGGCATCGTCCGCTCCAGCAACCTGAGGCTCTTCCAGCCCTCTTCCGGCGACAATCCGCCGAGCAGAGGCTGGAAGCCGACTTGCCCGCCCGGCCCCAGGGCCCGCACTCTTTCCACCAGCTGGTCCGGCGTCCAGGCCGCGAACATGCCGGCATGGCGCAGCGCGGCAGGATCGGTCAGGCCCTTGAAAGGCGAGTTCGAACCATCGCCCTCCTGCTCGGCCCACTTGGCATATTCGGTGATGACGTGGACGGCGTGAGGCGCAATGGCTTCCCAGCCCGCCTCCGGGTCTTCGCATAGATGCACGGCCAGCGGCATCCCCGGAACCGGGCGGAAATAGGTCCGGGGCGCATGGCCGAGCCGCTCGCATTCGGACAGGTAGAGATCGATCAGCTCCGGCTTCATCGGCCCGAAGCCCACGCCGAATTTGGCCGCGCGCCGCGCCGAGGCAGGTACGCCCCCGCCGACCATGACGATGTCCTCGGGTGCCTGCACCGGCAGCGGGCGAACGAAGATCGGGCGGCCGTCGAACTCGAACTTTTCGCCCTTCAGCGCGCGCAGGATGATCTCCAGCCCCTCGTCCATCAGCCGCGCACGGTCCTTGAGCGATTTGCGGAACATGGCGAATTCGAACGGGACGTAGCCGGCGCCGAAAATGACGTTGAGCCGCCCGTTGGACATCTGGTCCACGATGGCGATCTGCTCGGCCAGTTCCACCGGATCGTGCAGCGGCAGCACCACCGCGCCCAGCATGAACCGGATCCGGCTGGTGACCGCGGCCATTCCCCCGGCCAGGGTGAAAGGCTGCGGCAGATAACCGTCGTCCGACCCGTGGTGCTGCATCAGCCCGATCTGGTCGGCGCCGATACGGTCCACGAAAGCCGCCATCTCGATCGCGGCCCGGTAGAGCTGCGGGGTGGGCGTCGCCCAATCCGGCGAGCGCATGTCGAACGAGACATTGATGCGGATATTGTTCACGGCCTCACTCCCCTGCGGCAAACCTGCCCGGGTGGTGCGCCAATCGGTTGCCCGCCGCAAATCCGCCGCGGGAGATACCGCCGGGGCGGTCTGCGTGCGAACCGGCCGCCGCGCCCGGTCACCTTGTCCTGCTCACGCCGGCTGGCGCAATTGCTCGACCAGCCGCGGCACATCGGCCAGCGCGCGCAGCGCATCGTTGAGATGGGTGCAGCCTTCCGGCCCGCGCAGCATCTCCAGCACGTCTTCCCGCACCTCGCCCAGATTGCGACCAACCAGCCGCGCCACGTTGTGCACGGCCCCCGGACACTCGCGAAACGGCAGGATGTGCGCCTTCGGTTCGAGGGCGATCACTTCGAGCGTGCCAGCGTCCACCGTCGCGCCCAGGCTATATTCGTGAATGGCGACACGTCCGCCCTCGCGCAGCCTGGCGCTGTCCTGGAACGCGGAATCGATGTGGATGGTCCCGCGATCGGCGCCGTGCGTCACGTCGATCCGGCGAGCACGGCGGAAGCCCGGGCCATCGTGATCGAGGAACGCGTGCCAGCCCGCCGGGTCCGCCGGATTGCGCAAGTGACCCGCATCGGCATCGGCGACGTTCTCCAGCGCGGCGCCGCCGGTAACGCCGCTGTTGCCGTCCTGCAGGCCCCAGCAGACATTGGCACGCTGGGCCAGCACCGAGCCGTCCTCGTTCCCGCCGCTCAGCCGCTTGCGCAGCACCTCCATGCGCTCTGGAAACCACTGCCCCCACGCGAAGGCGGAGACCAGCGCGGTGCCGGACAAGTCGTCGAGCACGAGATAGAGCGGGTCCGCGCGCGCGATCAGTTCGGGCACGACCTCGCGCAGCAGCATGCGCAAGTGGCCGCCCGCGCGCGCGCCGACAAGCCGGCCGATTTCCGCGGGAGCGGGATCGGCGGCGATCCGTGTGATCGTCTTGTCCTCGCTCATCCGCAGGGTGAATTCGCCCTCGGCAAGCGTGCGGCCCTGTCCGTCCGCGCCGGTGAGGAAATCGCGCGCGCGGCCAACGAAGAGGCGCTCGCCATCGACACCCTCGGGCCAGGCCACGTCGATACTAGACGTGCGGCGCAGCGAATTCGCCGGGCGCGGCGGCGCCGGGTTTGCCGTTTTGCGCGGCGGCGGCGGGTAGGACGCGGAAGGGATATGCATGGTCATGGCGGCATCCTGCGATTTTATCGTTATCGCGAGTCAGCCTGACACCTTCACCAGCAACTTGCCTAGATGGCTGTTGCCAGAAAACACCCCGGCGAAGGCTTCGGGTGCAGCTTCCAACCCCTCGACCACCGATTCGGGGCAGCGGATCCGGCCCTCGGCGATCCAGCCGGCGATGTCGTCGAGCGCCTGCTGACCGCCGACAAGGAAGCCCCCGAAGCCCTTGATTTCCAGCCCCTTGGACATGATCGTGCGAAAAAAACCGGGAAGCTTGTCGGGGCCCGGCCCTTCCATGCCCATGCCGTAATAGGCGATGAAACCGCAGACCGGCATGCGCGCGCCGCGTTTCAGGTGGTGCAGCACGGCCAGCATCACGTCACCGCCGACATTGTCGATGAAGACGTCCGCGCCTTCGGGCAGCGCCTTGGCGAGCTGTTCGGCGAAATCCGGCGCCTTGTAGTCGGCTGCTGCGTCGAAGCCGAGACCGAGCAGGCCCCGGCACTTGTCCGGCCCGCCGGCGATGCCGACGACTCGCGCACCGCGAATCCGGGCGATCTGCCCGGCAAGGCTGCCCACCGCACCTGCTGCGGCCGAGATCACCACCGTCTCGCCCGCCGTCACGCGGCCGATGCCGATCACGCAGGCATGGGCGGTCTGCCCCGGCATGCCCAACGCGCCCAGCGCAGTGGAAACCGGTGCCAGCGCGGGGTCGAGCTTTCTCGGCGGCCCGCGCCAGTCGGCCTTGTCCGGCGCGACAACGGCATATTCGCGCCAGCCGGTGCGGTCCTCCACCAGGTCGCCCACCGCGTAGCCGGGATGGTTGGAGGCGACGACCGCGCTGACGGTCGGCCCGTACATCACCTCGCCCGGATGAACCTGGGTAACGCCGGAAAGCCGCTTCTCGTCGATGGCGAAGCGGATCAGCGGGTCCAGCCCGAGCCAGAGCGTTCGCAGCAGCACCTCGCCCTCGCCCGGCTGCGGGATCGGCGCATCTTCCACGCGGAAGTCCGAGGGCTTCGGATTGCCGCTGGCGTAGCTGGCCAGCACGACCTGCTTCATCGTGCCGCTCACCGCAGTTCCACCGTCACCGCCGACATGCCGCGATGGTCCAGCCCCCGGTATTCCGGCTTCGGCTTGCCCGGATCGAGCGTCATGTTCGGGAAGCGATCGAGCAGGCCGTTGATCGCCACCACCATCTCCTGCCGGGCGACATCCATGCCGAGGCATCGGTGCGGGCCGAAGCCGAAGCCCATGTGATGCTCCTTGCGGCGGAAGATGTCGTATTCCTCCGGCTTGTCGAACACGTCGGGATCGTGGTTCGCGGCGCCGAGGCACAAGTGGATGCGGGTTCCGGCAGGGACTTTCACGCCCTCCATCTCGGTATCCTCCATGCACAGCCGCATGAACACCGGATCGGTCGCGCGCCAGCGCAGACCCTCTTCCACGGCGAGGTCGATCACGCTGCGGTCGGCGCGACAGGCTTCCCAGAAGTGGCGGTGGTTCATCAGCGCGTCGATGGTGATGCCCAGCTGCCGCCAGGTGGTGCCGCCGCCCGCGAAGATCGCAAGCTTGCAGTAGCCGAACAGCTCATCCTCGGTGAGCGGTCGCTTGGTGCCGTCCTCGTGCGTGATCTCGCAGCCGATCAACCCGGCGATCAGGTTGTCGCCCGGCTCGCGCTGGTTCTCCGCGATCAAGCGGCGCAGCGTGCCGTCCACCCAGGCGCGCGCCTCGGCGGCTTCCTCCGGTCTCAAGTATCGGGCGCCGAAGGTTGCGCGGTTGAGCTGGTAGCGGAACTCGATCACGTCCTCGCCCTCCAGCCCGATGGCGCGGGTGACGGTGGCCATCGGCAGGCGGGCGCAAAGTTCGGTATTGAGATCGGCGGTCTCACGGTCGAGCAGCTGATCGAGCAGGACGTCCACCGTCTCCTCGATCCAGCGCTTGTTCCACCAGTCCAGCACCTTGGGCCGCTTGAACAGCGGCTGCGCGGCGGAGCGCAGGCGCTTGTGCGGCTTGCCGACCATCGACAGGATCGTGGTGCCCAGCGTCCGCACGCCCGCGCTCTCGTTATATCCTTCCGATGAATAGAGCTGGTTCTCGCGAAAGCCGATCTCGCAGGCGCGATAGGAGAAGAACGTCATGTTCTCTCGCGGCGCGCCGAGCATCGTCACCATTTCCGGCACGCCGAGCAGTTCGCGCAGGGTGCCCTTGTGCACCGCGCCCGCCGCCCGCAGGCGGTTCATATCCTCCGTATAGTCGCGGCTGGGATCGACGCCGGAATTGGCGTCCACTTTGTCGACATCGAACATCTCGGCATAGCGCGGATTTTCCGAGAGCAGCGATGCCAGCGCGTTCGAGCGCGAATCGCTTCCGGAATAGGGACAGGTCGCCATGGTCAGCCTCCTACCTTGCGTCCGGCCGAAAGCCCCCCGTCAACGGGAAGGTTCACGCCGGTCACGTTGCTTGCGAGATCGGAACAGAGGAACAGCGCCGCCGAAGCGGTGTCGCGCGGGTCGATCGCCCGGCCGAGCGGGTGGACGCGGCCCATGCCTTCGAGGATGCGGCCCCGGTGTTCGCTGTCGGGGTCCATCCCGGCATAGTGGGTGAGCATCCCCGCCGGGCAGACTGCGTTCACGCGGATGCCCTTGTCCGCCACCTCGATGGCGAGCGCGCGGGTAAGCTGGACTACCGCGCCCTTGGTGGCACCGTAGAACACGCCGCCATAACCGATCAGCCCGGCGACCGAAGCGGTGGAGACGATGACGCCGCCGCCGCCCTGCTTTTCGAACTGGCGGATCGCGGATTGGCAGCCGTGGACCACACCCATCACGTTGACTTCGGCCACGCGGCGCATGTCCTCCCCATCGCATTCGGTGAGGGTGCGCAAGCCCTTGCCGGGGATCGGGCTGATGGTCACGCCGGCGTTGTTGTAGATGCAGTCGAGCCGGCCGTAGGCTTCGACGCCCGCCGCCACGGCAGCATCGACGGAGGCGGGATCGGCAACGTCGCACGCGGCGGCGATGGCCTCACCGTTCTGGGCGCGGACCATCTCCGCCGTTTCCGCCGCATTGTCTGCATTCACGTCCGCCGCGATCACTTTCGCGCCGTGTTCGGCAAAGAGCAGGCAGGCCGCGCGGCCAACGCCCGATCCTGCCCCGGTTATCAATGCGACTTTGCCTTCGAGCAGTCCTTTCATCCCGGTCCTCCCCCTACCCGCCGATATTGAGCGTGGTCATGATCTGGAATTCGCGCAGGCCTTCGACGCCGCGCTCGCGGCCGAGGCCGCTCATCTTGATGCCGCCGCCGCTGGCATGGCTGGAGGCGAGCGCGCCGTTGACGTTCACCGCACCGCTGCGGATCTTCAGGCCCACTTCCAGCGTTTTGACCTTGTCCTTCCCGTGGACCCAGCCGGAGAGGCCGAAGCGGCTGTCATTGGCCATGTCCACCGCGTGATCGAGATCGCGGTAGCCGATCACCGAAACGACCGGACCGAAGATCTCCTCCTGCGCGGCGGGATTGGCGTTGTCGGGCAGGTCGAGCACGGTGGGTTCGAAGAAATAGCCCTTCTCCAGCCCCTCGGGCCGCTTGCCGCCGCAGACCACGCGGCCTCCCCCGGCGACGGCGGCGGCGACGAAATGCTCGCAGCGGGCGCGCTGGGCGGCGCTGACCACGGGGCCAAGCTGCGTCGCCAGATCGTGCGCGGGGCCGATCTTCACGCCGGCCAGCAGCTTCGCCATCGCCTCCAGCACCTCGGCCTTGCTTTCCTGCGGCACGAAGACGCGGGTGCCGAGCACGCAGCCCTGCCCCGCGTGCGAGGTGCAGACCGACAGCGCCGCCATGGCCGCGCGCTCCACCGAATCGGGCAGGTAGATCTGCGCCGACTTGCCGCCGAGTTCGAGCACCAGCCGCTTGAGTGTTGGCGCTGCCTGCTTCGCGACTTCCACGCCCACGGTGGAGGAGCCGGTGAAGCTCACCATGTCCACACGGCGGTCGCTGGTCAGCGCCTGCGCGCCCTCGACACCCGCCTCGATCACGAGGTTGAACACGCCCTTGGGCAGCCCTGCTTCCTCGGCCGCTTCGGCGAAGACCAGCGAAGACAGCGGCGTCAGCGGGTTGGGCCGCAGGATCACCGTATTGCCCGCCATCAGCGCGGGGACGACTTTCCAGAGCGCAGTGTAGAACGGCACGTTGTAGGCCGAGATCGCCGTCACCACGCCGATCGGCGACCAGCGCTTGACGCTCTGCACCGCGAAGTGCGCGTTGACCCGTTCGTGCAGCGGGAGCGCATTATCCTCGATTTCGGGCAGACGCAGGAACATCTCGACGATCTCCCGCGCCATCCGCAGCGGCGAGGCGACTTGCGCGCCCATGACCGTGGAGGACACCGGACAGCCCGCTTCGCGCACGGCAAGGTCCTTCAGCCGGTCCGCGCGGGCGGCCATGGCATCGGCGAAGCGCAACATCGCCGCGCCGCGCTCGCGCATGGAAAGGCCGGGCCACATACCGGTGTCGAAAGACCGGCGCGCCGCCGCTATCGCCGCCTCCACTTGCGCGCCCGACAGCCCGGAAAGCTGCGCCACCACGCTCTCGTCCGAGGGATCGAGCACCGTGAACGAAGCGCCCGCCCCGGCCACGAAAGCGCCATCGACATAGCCAGCCTGATCCAGCGACTCTCTCCCGATTAATTCGTTATTGTGAACTTATGTTCGCAAATGAGACTATCGAAGCAATCTGCTCCCGTCAATCGCAGGCGCGGTGCCCGCTCTCCGATCACCTGTCACAGTTGCCTCTCCTTCGGGCTGACCCTATTTCATGCCCGCAAAGCGAGGCGATGCGCACGGCATGGCCGCAACGAGCGAGGATCAGCACGAAATGGCTTTCACCGACTTCCTCCGGCAGCAGTGTTACATCGATGGCAAATGGTGCGACGCCGACAGCGGCGCCACGCTGGACGTGACCGACCCAGGCACCGGCGAAACCCTGGGCACCGTGCCGAAGATGGGCGCCGACGAGACTTCGCGCGCCATCGATGCCGCCGAAAAAGCCCTTCCCGCCTGGCGCGCCAAGACGGCGGGCGAGCGCGCGAAGCTGATGCGCAAGCTGTTCGAACTGATGCTTCAGCACCAGGACGACCTGGGCGAACTGCTCACCCGCGAACAGGGCAAGCCGCTGGCCGAAGGGCGCGGCGAGATCGCCTATGGCGCCAGTTTCATCGAATGGTTCGCCGAAGAGGGCAAGCGCGCCTATGGCGACGTGATCCCCGGCCATGCGCCGGATCGCCGCATCGTCTGCATCAAGCAGGGCGTGGGCGTGGTCGCGGCGATCACGCCCTGGAACTTCCCCAATGCGATGATTACCCGCAAGCTCGGCCCGGCGCTGGCGGCGGGCTGCACCGTGGTCATCAAGCCGGCCTCGGCCACCCCGTTCTCGGCGCTGGCCATCGCGCAGCTTTGCGAGATGGCGGGCATTCCGGCGGGCGTGGTCAATGTCGTCACCGGCAGCGCCGGGCAGATCGGCGGCACGCTGACCGCCAGCCCCAAGGTCGCCAAGCTGACGTTCACCGGCTCCACCGAGATCGGCCGCGACCTGCTGCGCGAATGTGCAGAGACGATCAAGAAGACCTCGATGGAACTGGGCGGCAATGCGCCGTTCCTGGTGTTCGACGATGCCGATGTCGATGCCGCGATCGACGGCGCGATGATCTCCAAGTTCCGCAACGGCGGGCAGACCTGCGTCTGCACCAACAGGTTCTACGTGCAGGACGGCGTCTATGACGAATTCGTCGAGAAGCTGGCCAAGCGCGTTTCGGCAATGAAGGTCGGCTACGGCATGGATGCCGGCACCGAAGTCGGCCCGCTGATAGACGAGAAGGCGGTCGAGAAGGTCGAGGAACACCTCAAGGATGCGGTGGACGGCGGCGCGAAAGTCCTCGCCGGCGGCCAGCGCAACGAACGCGGCGGTTCGTTCTTCAACCCCACCGTCGTCGCCGGGGTGAAGCCCGGCATGAAACTGGCGAAGGAGGAGACTTTCGGGCCGCTGGCCGGGGTGATCCGCTTCACCGACGAGGCCGAGGCGATCCGCATGGCCAACGACACCGAGTTCGGCCTCGCCAGCTATTTCTACGCATCGGACATCAGCCGCGTCTGGCGCGTCGCCGAGGCGCTCGAGGCCGGCATGGTGGGCATCAACACCGGGCTGATCTCCACCGAAGTGGCGCCGTTCGGCGGTGTGAAGCAGTCCGGCCTGGGCCGCGAAGGCTCGCACTACGGCCTCGATGACTACATGGAGGTGAAGTACCTCTGCATGGGTATCAAACCGGCCTGAGACGCAGCCTGAAACAACGAAAAGGGCAGGAGGCCATCGGCCCCCTGCCCTTTTTCATGTGCCCGCCCTGAAGTCAGTCAAGCACGGTGTGCTCATCGGCCGGGTCGGTGTGGAATTCATGCCAGACGCCGTTGATGATGCCGAAGCCGACGGCAAAGCTGACGCCGAGGATCCAGGAAAAATACCACATTGTCTTGTCCTCAGTAGAAATCGGGGTTGAGGTTCACTTCCCGCTCGGTGATCCGGCCGAACATGACCTTGTAGGCCCAGGCGGTGTAGGCAAGGACGATCGGCAGCAGCACCGCGGTCACCAGCAGCATGATGAAAAGCGTGGTATGGCTGGACGAGGCATTCCAGGCCAGCAGGCTGGAGCGGGCATCTATCGAGCTGGGCAGGATGAAGGGGAACATCGACAGGCCTACCGAGGCGATGATGCCCAGGTTCGCCATCGAGGATCCCGCGAAAACCACCGCGTCCTTGCGCCCGCGAATGCCGACGAGCGCCACCAGCGGACCGGCCAGGCCGAGCAATGGGGCCAGGATCATCCAGGGATGCGCGCCGTAGTTGGCCAGCCAGGCACCGGCGGCATGGACCGTCTCGGTCATGCGCGGGTTGGAAGGACCGCCCGCCTCGGCCACGCCGGCCACCCGGTAGCCGATGTCTCCCATCGCCAGCCAGACGCCGCCGAGGGCATAAAGCACGAAAGCCGCCAGTGCCGCCACTTGCCCATAGCGCTGGGCGCGGCCGCGAACCGGGCCGTCCTCCAGCTTGAGCGTCAGCCAGCCCGCACCGTGCAGGACCAGCATCGCCACGGAGACGAGGCCCGCCAGGAGCGCGAAGGGGCTGAACAGGCCGAGCAGCGAACCTTCGTAGAAACTGCGCAGGTCGCTATCGAGCCGGAAGGGAACGCCCTGGAGGACATTGCCCACCGCCACGCCGAAGACCAGCGCCGGCACGAAACCGCCGACGAAGAGCGCCCAGTCCCAGCGCGCGCGCCAGGCGGGATCGGGGCGCTTGGACCGGTACTTGAAGCCGACCGGGCGCAGGATGAAGGCGCAGAGCACCAGGAACATCGCGAGATAGAAGCCCGAGAAGCTCACGGCATAGACGAAAGGCCAGGCCGCGAAGATCGCTCCGCCGCCCAGGATGAACCACACCTGGTTGCCTTCCCAGGTCGGGCCGATGGCGTTGATGACCATGCGGCGCTCGGCGTCGGTGCGACCGACGAAGGGCAGGAGGGCAGCCGAGCCGAGGTCGAAACCGTCGGTCAGGGCGAAGCCGATGAGCAGGACGCCCATGAGCGCCCACCAGATCAGCCGCATCGTTTCGTAGTCGAAGGGAATGGACATTGTTGCCTCCGTCTTACTCGGCCGGGATGGCGGTGAAAGTGCTGGCCGAAGATTGCCGGCTTGCGTGTTCGAGCGCAGGCCCGCCTTCGTAGGGCTCGTAACGGTCGGGGCCGTGGCGGATCGCCGAGAGCATGAGCTTCACTTCGATCACCGCCATGACGCTGTAGAGCGCGGTGAAGCCGAAGATCGTCGCCCAGATCTGGGTGGTCGTCAGGCTGGATGCGCCCAGGAACGTGGGCAGAACCCCTTCCACCGCCCAGGGCTGGCGGCCGAACTCGGCCACGGCCCAACCCACTTCGATCGCGATCCACGGCGCGGGCATGGCGATCACGGCCAGGCGCAGGAACCACTTGCGGTCGAACCGGCGGCGGACCGAAAAGGCGAAGGCGGTGGCGAAGAACACGATCAGGAAGAAGCCCAGCCCCGCCATGATGCGGAACATGAAGAACAGCGCCGGTACGTTGGGCACGGTGCTCCAGGCGGCCTTGTCGATGGTCGCATCGTCCGCCAGGCGCGGATCGGCCACGAAGCGCTTGAGCAGCAGGGCATAGCCGAGGTCGTTCTTGTTGCGCTCCCAGGCCTCGCGCGCGACCAGGTCCCGCGGGTTCACCTTGAGCTTTTCCACCGCGTCATAGGCCAGGATGCCGGTGCGGATGCGATGGTCCGCGCGTTCCACCAGCGGGATGATGCCGGTGACTTCGCCCGAAAGGCTGCGCGTCGCGATCAGGCCCAGAACGTAGGGGATCTTGATCTCGTAAGCGGTTTCGTGCGCCGAGTTGGAAGGGATGCCGAACAGGGCCAGCCCGGCGGGCGCCTTGTCGGTTTCCCACATGGCTTCCATCGCCGCCAGCTTCATTTGCTGGTTGTCGGTAAGCGCGTAACCGCTCTCGTCACCCAGCACGACGACCGAGAGCGAGGACGCCAGGCCGAAGGCCGCGGCCACCGTGAAGCTGCGCTTGGCCAGTTCGATATGGCGACCGCGCAACAGGTAGAAGCAGGACACGCCCAGCACGAAGACGCTGGCGCAGACGTAGCCGGCGCTGACGGTGTGGACGAACTTCGCCTGCGCCACCGGGTTGAAGATCACGTCCTTGAAGTTCGAGACTTCCATGCGCATCGTCTCGGGATTGAATACCGCGCCCGTGGGGTGCTGCATCCAGCCGTTGGCGATGAGAATCCACAGCGCCGAAAGGTTCGAGCCGACCGCGACCATGATCGTCGTCAGCAAGTGGCCGCGCTTGGACAGCCGGTCCCAGCCGAAGAACATCAGGCCCACGAACGTCGCTTCGAGGAAGAAGGCCATCAGGCCCTCGATCGCCAGCGGGGCGCCGAAAATGTCCCCCACGTAGTGCGAGTAATAGGCCCAGTTGGTGCCGAACTCGAACTCCATGGTGAGGCCGGTGGCCACGCCCAGCACGAAGTTGATTCCGAACAGCTTGCCCCAGAACCGCGTGACGTCCCGCCAAATGGGACGGTCGGTTATGACATATACACTTTCGGTAATTACTAGAATGAAAGAAAGCCCCAATGTCAGGGGCACGAAGAGAAAATGGTACAGCGCCGTCAAGGCGAACTGCAGCCGCGATAGTTCCACCACTGCCATGTCGATCATGTCGAATCCCGCTGTTTTTAGCGGCTTGAGGCGGAGAGAAAGCAATTGCCTCAAGCTGGTTGGTTTCGTAGGGTCGCGTTAGGCTTGCATCTGAAAGCTGTCAAACTTTACTTACATGGTTTACTTAATTTGATCTATGTCAAATTTGCCCGGGCCTTGATACCCGGAGCCTGGCTTGTCGATATTGCGGGCGCCGCGCTCTTTGCGTGGGGCGTGGCGAGCGGCGTGGGCGCGGTTGCCAGCCATGCGGCGATCGCGCTGCCTGCGGTATGGATCCTGTGCGGGGTGATGTTGCGCGCGGTGGCGACCTGCACGGTCGACCGGATCGCAGTGGCGTCGGCACAGGCCGCAAGCCGCACAAGGCGGGCCGACCTGTGGCACAGACTTCTGGGCGGACGACTGGCGAGACTGATCTCCTCAGGCGAAAGCGCAAACCTTGCCCTCGATCATAACACCGCGATCGAGAATCGGGACCAGCGGTTTTCCCCTATAAGGATCAACGCCGTAGTCGGCCCCCTCGTGGTCGCCTTGGTCGTCGCCCCTGCAAGCTGGGTGGCGGCGGCAATCATGCTGGGCACCCTGGTGCCTTTCACGCTCGGCATGATCCTGGCAGGCACCGCATCGCGCCGCGCCGCAGAGCGCCAGCTCGCGGCGCTGGGAGCGCTCTCGGGCCTTTTCGTGGACCGCGTGACTCACCTGCCGCTGATCCGCCATTTCGGCGCGGAAGCCCGGATCGGACGGCAAGTCCGCACCGCCACCGGCGAAGTGGCCCACCGCACGGTTGCGGTCCTGCGCACGGCCTTCCTTTCGAACGCGGTGCTGGAGTTCTTCTCGGCCCTGTCGATCGCGCTGGTCGCGGTCTATTGCGGCTTCTCGCTGCTCGGCCTCCTGCCCTTCCCGGCGCCCGAGAAGCTGACGCTGGTCCCCGCCTTCTTCGTCCTTGCGATGGCCCCGGAATTCTACCTGCCGATGCGCCGCCTGGCCGCGGCCTATCACGAGAAGCAGCTGGGCGAAGCGGCAGAGCAAGCCCTTGCCCCCTTCGCAGCGGAGCCTGAAACCTATGGCCAAGATGGCGACCCCGATGGCGCCGCCGGTGGCAGCGCCGTCAGCGATCACGCCAGCCCAGCGCCATTCGACGGCCTCCATGTCGAGCGCCTCGTGCTCGCCTTCCCCGGCCTTGCCGTGGGCCCGCTCGATTTCGACCTCGAATCCAGCGACCTGGCCGCCCTGTCCGGCCCCACCGGCAGCGGCAAGACGAGCACCCTGGCCGCCATTGCCGGACAGCTCGCCCCCTCTTCCGGCAGGATCTCCAGCCGCGCGGGCACACCGCTCGCCGGAAACGCCGCCGCCTGGGCGGCGCAGCGCCCACTGTTGATGACGGGCACCCTCGGCCACAATCTGGCGCTCGCCGCACCCCAGGCCACCGAAGCCGAAATTCTCGCCGTCGCGCAGCGAGTCGGCCTCGGCCCCGTGCTCACGCGGCGCGGCGGGCTCGCCATGCCCATCGACCATGCGGGTTCCGGCCTTTCGGGCGGCGAACGTCGGCGCATCGGCCTGGCCCGCGCGATTCTCTCCGCGCGCCCGCTCATCCTCTGCGACGAGCCCACCGCGGACCTCGACGAAGACTCCGCCACCGGCATCATCGCCCTGCTGCGCGAACTCGCGGCGGAGCGCTGCATCCTCGTCGCCACCCACGACCCTGCGCTGATTCGCGCCGCCCGCCAGGAGATCGCGCTGTGATTCCGACCCAGGCCGCCACGCTCCCCACCACCGCCCGGCCCGCGCTTCTCGCCACCGCCGGCCTCGCCCGCCGCCGCCTGGCCTACGCCAGCCTCTGCGCCGGCCTTGCCGCCATCGCCGCGATCGGGCTGCTGGCACTCTCCGGCTGGTTCCTCACGGCTGCCGCGCTGGCAGGCTCGGCCGGTGTCGCCACCGCCATGGGCTTCAACTACCTGATCCCGAGCGCGGCCATCCGCCTGCTCGCCATCGTCCGCACCTTGTCCCGCTATGGCGAACGCCTGCTTTCCCACAAAGTCGCGCTGGAAGGCATGGCGGACTTGCGCGGCTCGCTGTTCGACAAGCTGGCGGCGCAGGACAGCCGCACCGCACCCGATACCTCGCCCGGAGAGGCCAGCAACCGGCTGATCGACGATGTCGAGGCACTGGAAGACCTCGTCATCCGCCAACCCGCACGCCACGCCGCGGCGGTCTCGGCATTGGTGAGCCTGGTGCTCGTCGCTTTCGGCGGATGGCGCGCGCTGCTCTTCCTGGCCGCGATGATGGCCGGCCTGCCCTTCCTGTTCCGCCGCATTTCCGAGCGCCTCACCCGCGCGCCGGCCGAAGAAGCCGCCGCCGCGCTGGGGGATTTGCGCAAGGGCTATGTCGAACTGGCCAGCGCGCGCGCGGAAATCGCCGCCTATGGCCTGGCCGATCAAGCCATCGCCCAACTGGAGCCGTCCGCCAGCGCCTTCGACAAGGCCCGCGCCGACCTGTTCCGTGCCGAGGCGCTGCAAGGCGCCCTGCTCTCCATCTACGGCGGCCTTTGTGTCGCCGGAGTTCTGTTGCTCGCCCGCGAATCGGCGCCGATGGTCGCCCTGGCCATGCTGGCGACGGCATCGGCGGTCGAAGCCATGGGCGGCCTTTCGCGCAGCTTGCTGCGCCGCGCCGCGCTGGAGGCCGGGCTGCGCCGCATCGCCTCGCTCAATGCCCTCGACGCCGCTCTTCAGGAGCCCGTCTCCGCCGCAGCCGCGCCCCTGGCTTTCGGCACTCGCCACGTCCCGACCGGCGCCCGTCTTGCGATCACGGGGCCCTCGGGCTCGGGCAAGACCCGCGTGCTGCTGGCCCTTGCGGGCATGCAGCAACCCGTCGCGGATCTGAGCATGGACGCGACGCCGCTCGCCTCGCTTCCGGCATGGCGCCTGAACAGCCAGTTCGCGCTGTCTCCCCAGGACGCGCCCATGCTGATCGGCACCGTCGCGGACAACTTGCGGCTTGCCCGATCCGGCGTGACCGAGGCGCAAATGTGGGAAGCGCTGCAGGTCGCCCAGCTCGACCAGCGAATCGCGCGCAGCGAAGCGGGGCTCGACACGCCCGTCTCCGAGGGCGGCGGCGTGCTGTCGGGCGGCGAACGCAAGCGCCTCTCGCTGGCCCGCGCTTTGCTGGCCGAGCGGCCCTGGCTGCTCCTGGATGAGCCGAGCGAAGGTCTGGACGCGGCCACGGAAGCGGCCCTGGTGGAAAGCTTGCGCCGCTGGCTGGATCGCACCGGCACCGGCCTGGTGCTGGTCTCTCACCGCAAGGCGCCGCTGACGCTATGCAGCGAAACGATCGACGTGACCGACCTGGCCTGATCCGCTCAGCGAAACACGCGTGCGAATCGGGCCGCGCCGCCCGGCGGCGTCGGGCCGGCGCCCCTCGTGCCGCCTGCTGCGCCCAGCGCGGCTGCTGCCGTGGAGGCGTGCCGAGACGCGGCCTCCCCTGCACCCGTACCGCTCAAGGCCGCGAGCGCCTCGGCCACTTCGGCCATCCGCTCGCCATCGACCTGATAGAAAACCTGCTTCCCGCTCCGCTGCGAACGCACCAGCTCCGCCTTGCGGAGGATCGAGAGCTGCTGCGACAGGCCTGGCTGGCCGATGCCGGTCGCCTCCTCGATCTCGCCGACTGCCAGTGGCCCGGCCCTCACGGCATGGAGGATCTGCAGCCGCACCGGATGGGCAAGCGCACGCAGCAATTCCGCCGTCCCGTCGAGTTCGGCGGCGATATCCGGGTCCATCATCTCAGGCTCCGTCGCCAAGCGGCGCATGGAACCATCCAGCCGCATCGTCCGACCCCAGCGCCGCCTCGGCCGTTTCGCCCGGCAGCCGCAGCAGCGGCGCGCCCGGCTGCCAGTCCGCCGGCGCCAGCCCGGCCTGCGCCCGCACCGCCTGAAGCGCTTTCAGCACCCGCAACATCTCGGGAATCGAGCGCCCGACCGTGAGCGGATAAGCGCTGGTCGCCTGGATCACGCCCTCGGGATCGATGAAATAGGTCATCCGCACCGTGCCGCTATCCCGCGCATCGCTGCCGACCATGCCATAGCCGCGCGCGATCTCCATCGTCGGGTCCTCGATGATGGGAAAGGAAACGGTCACCCCGGTCGCATCGCGAATCAGCCTTATCCACGCGAGATGCGAATAGAGACTGTCCACCGAGAGCCCGACCAGCCGGCACCCCAACCTCGCAAACTCATCCGCCGCCCGCGCCAGAGCAATGACCTCGCTCGTGCAGACCGGCGTGAAATCCGCCGGATGGGAAAACAGGACCAACCAGCCCCCCCGATAGTCGTCGAGATCGAAAGACCCCAAAGTACTCCGCGCCAGAAACCGCGGCGCCTGATCGCCAATCTGGAGCGGCAGGATAGCGCTCTCGCGCCTGATGTCGTCCAATTGGCCTGTCATGGGGCCATCAGTTACAGATTTGCCCGCTACGGTAAAGTGAACGCTGCAAGCGCTGCCTGCATATCGGAAATGCCACGGCCATTCCCGGTCTGATATTTCTTTTTCAGACCCCGATGCACCCCCGGTAAAGGCGCCATCTCCCATCCTTTTCCTGAAACCCCGTATCCGTCCGGACCACACCCAGCCGACTGGCCCTGAATTCATGCCTGTTGTGACAGTACGATTGGTATGAATATATTGGTTGACAGATAAGCCGACATCGGACCAAGTAGGCGGTATATAAAAAAGGCGAGGAGAGTCTGAGTGGCTATGGGGCAGCAATCGGCTGGCGTTGGTTTTGCACGCTTGCGAGCAACACTTCTCGTTGGTGGCTCTTTGATGGCATGTGCGGCCGGGCCGGCATTCGGGCAGGTTGCGCAAGCTGGCGCCGCGCCGCCTCCTGCGCAGGAGCCCGCGTCCGGGGACATCCTCGTCACCGGCGTGCGCGAGACGATGCAGAATTCGATCGAGACCAAGCGCAGCGCGGATGCGATCGTCGATGCCATCTCATCGAAGGAAATCGGCGAACTTCCTGGCCAGTCGGTGGGCGAGGTGATCGCCACGATAACCGGCGCCTCCATCGACCGCGCCAATTACGGCCCTACCGAAGTCTCGATCCGCGGCCTGGGCTCAGGCCTGAGCATGACCACCTTCAACGGGCGCGAAGCCACCAATGGCTCGGGTGACCGCGCGGTCAATTTCGGGCAGTTTCCCGCCGAACTCTTCAATGCGATCAAGATCTACAAGACCCAGCAGGCCGATCTCATCGAAGGCGGCGTGGCCGGCCTGATCGAGTTGGAAACCCGCAAGCCGCTCGATCACAAGCGGCGCCAGATCCAGGCCGAGATCAAGGGGAACATGAACCCCTATCAGGACCGGATCGACGGAGAGAGCCCCTATGGCTATCGAGTTACGGCCAGTTATATAGACCAATTCAATCTCGGCGCTCTGGGCGACGTGGGGATTTCCCTCGGCTTCCAGCGCAACAAGGTAAGCGATCCGGTAGAGCGCTTCTACACCAGCTCGACCTGGTTCACCTGCAACGCCGCAATCGTCTCCACCGGCAATTGCACCGAAGTGAGCCGAGAACAAGGCAACTCCGGCACGCCTTTCTACCACGCCTCGAATTCCTATGCCTTCCGACAGATGACCACCTCGGACTTGCGTAACGCGCTGTTCGGAGCCCTGCAGTGGAAACCCAGCCCCACGCTCGACATCAATTTCGACGTTCAGTACTCGCGCCGTCAATATAGCGAGGAGCGCCACGATTTCGGTACGGCGGAAGGCCGCTACAATCTTCACAACGTCGTCATCGGCGATAACCACCAGTTGCTCGCTGCCGATGGCTCGGCGACGATGCAATCGGTTTCCGGCTTGTTCCAGCGCGACGAGAAATACCTCGGGCTCGGCGGCAACCTGGCCTGGGAAGCAACCGATCGCCTGACGCTTAGCGCCGATGCGGGCTATTCCCATACCAAGCGGGTGGACATCACCCGTCAGGTTCGCCTGCGCACCGATCCCTTCGACATCTACGGGCAGCGCACCGCGATCAACAACCAGCGCATCCCCTACCACGTCGACCTGAGCCAGAGCTTCCTGCCGGTCTTCACATTCGACCAGCGCTTCGACCCGACCAATGCCGACCTCTTCAGCGACGATGCCCGCCTCACCCGCTCGCAGGACGGCCGTGACGACGAGATCTATTCCGCTCGCCTCGACGGGCGGTACAAAATGGACGGTTTCCTTGAGGAAGTGGCGATCGGCGGCCGCTGGTCGCAGCGCACGTTCTTCGGCTACAGCAACGACGTCAATATCGACCAGACCGACCCGGCGGTGGACCGCGACGTCAACCTCGCCTGCCGAACGCCATTTGCGCAGAAGAATTTCTTCGCGGATGGCCCCGCCGGCGCGATCACCAATTTCGCCACTTTCGACGTGCTCTGCCAGTTCCGCAATTATCTTGGCACCGAAGACCCGGGCAACACCGGCGACTTGCGGGCGGTCGAAAACTCGGACGTCACCGAAAAGACCCTCGCCGGCTACGTCATGGCGACCTACTCGGGCGACCTCGGCGGCATACCGGTGCGGGGCAACTTCGGCTTACGCGGCGTGCACACCCGCGTCACCGCGCGCGGCCTGCGCAGCGGACTCGACGTCATCAACAATGCCGACGGCTCGATCTCGCTGCGGGAAAACGGCGACTTCACCGAGACGAAGATCGGCTCCAGCTCGATGCGCTGGCTGCCCAGCCTCAATGCGATCTTCGACATTTCGGACAAGGCGCGCCTGCGCACCGGGCTCTACCGCGCCATGTCGCGCCCGGCGCCCAGCGCGCTTGGCGCCGGCCGGCAGATCACGCTGGAGACCGGCACCGGCTTCACCTCGGTAACGGACGCCATCAATACCATCATCGCCACCGGCAGCCCCGCCCTGAAGCCGACGATGTCGTGGAACGCGGACCTCAGCCTCGAATACTACGCGAACAAGGACACGCTGCTGGCCGCGGCGGTCTATTACAAGCGCTTCACCGGCGGACGCATCCCGATCGAGGAGGACGAGGACTTCACCATCGGTGGCACCAGCTATTCGGTACCCGTCACCCAGACCATCAACAGCGACGAGCAGAGCGACCTGTACGGCCTCGAACTGACGGCCAGCAACCAGTTCACCTGGCTGCCCCACCCGCTTGATGGGCTGGGCGCCAAGCTGAGCTACAACTACGCCTGGACCAACTTCAAGACCCAGGACATCCGCTATGGCGACGTGATCGACAGCGCGACCGGAGACGTCACGCCTGGCCTGATCCCGGCCGCCAGCCTCAGCGGCTATTCCAAGCACGTCTTCTCGGCGCAGGCTTTCTACGAGATCGGCAAGTTCTCGATCCAAGGCATCTATCGCTACCGCTCGCGCTACTACCAGGCCTTCACCAGCGACAACACCCAACTGCGCTACGTGAAGGGCAACGACACGTTCGACGTCAACGTGCGCTACGCGATCAACAAGGCCGCCGACATCCGCTTCCAGGCCCTCAATATCTTCAACGAGCCGCGGGTCGAATACATGCCGGTCATCGGCAGCACGCGGAACGTGGAATACTACGGCCCGCAATATTTCCTCAGCCTGCGCCTGCGTCTGCGCTGATCTCGGGAAACCGCGCGGGAGCATAGCTAAGCTGCGCCCTCCACAGAAGGAAGCAGCCTTGTTCAAACCAAACCTGTCGATTTGTCATGAGATTTGGTCTGAACAATGGTTGCCCAATTTGCCGAGCGGCATTATGCCAATTTCAAGGGGCTCCTTAAGGGCCGGTCTGAACTGGAAGAGAGCAGCCTGATGGCACGATCTACCACACTCGCCTTCAGCGGCCTGCTTCTCGCCGCGGCGCCTGCCTCGGCGCTGGCCCGCGATTACCTAGTGCACGACCAGGCAGAGTATCGGGCAGCGGCCGGCGCGGTGAAGGCCGGCGATGTCATCCGGCTTGCGGAGGGCGAGTGGAAGGACTTCCCGATCCTGCTGGAAGGCCAGGGTACCGCCAAGCAGCCGATCAAGCTTACCGTGCAGACCAAGGGCAAGGTCATCCTGACCGGCGCCTCCAGCCTGCGCATGGCAGGAAGCCACCTGCTCGTCTCCGGCCTCGTCTTCCGGGACGGCAGTGCGCCGGGCGCCGAGGTCATCAGTTTTCGACGCGACCCGCGCAGCTACGCCCGCCATTCGCGGCTCACCGAAGTGGTGATCGATCGCTACAACAAGGCCGACCGCCGTACCGAAGACCGCTGGGTCTCGATCTATGGCAGCGACAATCGCGTCGATCACAGCTGGTTTGCCGGCAAAGGCAATCTGGGCGTCACGCTCGCAGTGATCCGCCCCAAGGGCCAGCCGGAAGCCAACCGCCACCGGATCGACCACAACTACTTCGGCCCGCGCCCACCGCTCGGCTCCAACGGGGGCGAGACCATCCGCCTCGGCACCAGCGACGAATCGCTGTCCGATTCCGCCAACCTGGTGGAGGCCAACGTCTTCGATCGCTGCGACGGCGAGGTGGAGATCGTCTCGGTGAAGTCCGGCGCGAACGTCGTGCGCGGCAACCTGATCCTGGAATCGCAGGGCGCGATCGTGCTGCGACACGGCAATGGCAACCGTGTCGAGCGCAACGTCTTTCTCGGCAAGGCCAAGCCCCATACCGGCGGGGTGCGCGTGATCAACGAGGGCCAGATCGTGCGGGGCAACTACATGGAAGGGCTCGCGGGAACCGATTTCACCAGTGCGCTGGCGGTGATGAACGGCGTTCCGGGGTCGGCGATCAACCGTTACCACGCGGTCTCCGGGGCGGAGATCGCCAACAATTCGATGTTCGAGGTCGCCCGGGTGACGCTGGGAGCAGGCGCCGATGCCGAGCGCACGGCGGCGCCGACCGGCAGCCGGCTCACGAACAACCTGATCACCGCACAGGACGGCAAGCCCTTCCGGATCGAAGCCGACATGGTGGGCGTCACGTTCACGGATAACGTGACCGATGGCGAAGTGCCGGGCGCGATCCCTTCCGGCCTGCGGAAGACCGGGATCGCGACGAAGCGCGCGGCGAACGGGCTGCTCTATCCCACCGACCCGGCTCTTGCCGCACTGGGTGCGCCGCGCGACCTCAGGCCGGTCATGCTCGCGGAGGTCGGCCCGGCCTGGTATCCGAAGGCGACCGGCATCGCCGCATTCGGGTCGGGCCGCGCCGTTCCGGTAAAGGCCGGCGGTCTCGAAGCCGCCGTGGCCTCTGCGAGGCCGGGCGACACGCTGAAACTGGCGGCCGGCCACTACACCGCCGAAACGCCGCTGCGCATCTCCGTGCCGCTGACGGTCTCCGGCCCCAGGGATGCCGATATCGCCTTCTCCGCTCCCACGCTCTTTCAACTGGAAGAAGGCGCAGCGCTGCGCCTGGAAGGCCTGAGCATCACCGGCGACAAGGCCCCGCGCCAGAGCGGCAATGCCGTCATCCGCACCTCCGCCCTGTCGACCGTCGCCAACTATGCGCTGGAAATCGACGGTACAGCCTTCTCCCGCCTCGACAGCGCCCCGGCCTTCGACCTGATCGCCACCACGCCCGGCACTTTCGCCGACCGGATCGCCATCACGAAGGCCGCAGTGAACGGCCTTTCAGGCGCGGTGCTCGCAGCTGCGGCCGAGACGGAAGGCAAGGGCCGCTATGCCGCCGAGCGCATCGCCATCGCCGATTCCCGTTTCGAAAAAATCGGCAGCCTGGCCCAGATCCTGCGCGCGGGCACCGACGAGAGCACGTTCGGCCCCGAGCTGATCCTGCGCGGCAACACGGTCGTGCAGAGCGGCCCGGTTATGCTCGGCCTGTCCGGCGTGCAGTCGATCCTCATCGAGGGCAATACCTTCCGCAGCAGCGGCAGGATCGCCGTGGCCAACAGTGTCGGCACACCGGAAACCCGGATCATCGACAACCACTTCATCCAGACCCCGGAGCCGACCGTGACCAAGCTCTACCCGCAAGGTTCGCCGCGCGTCCTGGTCTCCGGCAACAGTATCGGCGGAGACGCATCATGATCGCCAGGCCCCTCCTTCCCAGGCCCTTCGCTCTCGGACCTCTCCTTCTCGGCACAGCGCTGCTTGCGCTGACGCCGGTTCCCGTCTTCGCCGCCCCGTCCAGCGCCGCTCCGGCGTCCCCGGTCAAGGCGGACGATGCCCATCCGGTCTTGATGAATGCCGCGGTGCTCTCCGGCCTCGGCGCAGAGGCCCAGCGCTATCCGCTGTTCGCGGCGGAACTTGCGCGGGTGCGCAAGGATGTCGACGCCGCGATCCATGCGGGGGTCAACGTACCCGTGCCCAGGGACGCGGGCGGCGGCGCCAGTCACGAACAGCACAAGCGCAACTACACCGCGCTCTACGGCGCCGGCCTGCTCTATCGCGTCACCGGCGATCGCCACTATGCCGACTTTGCGCGCGACCTTCTGCTTGCCTATGCCAAGCTCTACCCCACGCTCGGCCCGCACCCGGCCGCCAAGAACGAAGCGGCGGGACGCCTGTTCTGGCAAAGCCTCAACGACAGCGTCTGGCTGGTCTACGGCATTCAGGGCTACGACGCGGTGCGCGATGCACTCACCCCTCGGGATCGCAAGACCATCGACGATCAGGTCTTCCGCAAGATGGCCGAGTTCCTCTCGACCGGATCGCCCAAGGTCTTCGACCGCATTCACAACCACGCCACCTGGGCCAATGCCGGCGTCGGCATGACGGGCTATGTCCTGCGCGATCCCAATCTCGTGGAGCAGGCGCTGAAGGGCCTCGACAAGAGCGGCAAGGCGGGCTTCCTGCGCCAACTCGACCTGCTGTTCTCGCCAGACGGCTATTATGCCGAAGGACCCTACTACCAGCGTTACGCGCTCCAGCCCTTCGTGATCTTCGCGGCCGCCGTCGACGCCAACGAACCGCAGCGCCGCATCTTCGAATATCGCGACGGCATCGTGCTGAAGGCGATCCGCACCGCGATCCAGCTCACGTCTGACGGCTATTTCCTGCCCTTCAACGATGCCATGCCCGACAAGAGCCTCAAGACCGAGGAACTCTACCAGGCCGTGGCCATCGGATACGGCAAAACCCACGACCCGGCGCTGCTTTCGATCGCACGGTGGCAGGACCGCACCGTGCTCACCCCGCAGGGCCTGGAAGTCGCGCGGGACCTGGCCGCGGGCAAGGCCAAGCCCTTCCCTTTCGCCTCGATGCTGCTGCGCGATGGACCGGCCGGCGACCATGGCGGGATCGCCGTCCTGCGCGATGGCCCGGGCAGCAAGGACCAGTTGCTGGCCGTCAAGAACACCGCGCAAGGCATGGGCCACGGCCATTTCGACAAGCTGAACTGGATCCTATACGACAACGGCCAGCCCATCGTCACGGATTACGGCGCCGCGCGCTTCCTCAATATCGAGGCCAAGGACGGCGGCCGCTATCTTCCCGAAAACGAGACCTGGGCCAAGCAGACGGTCGCTCACAACACCCTGGTGGTGGATGAAACCAGCCACTTTGGCGGCGACTGGAAGCGCGGGGAGACCCTCTCACCGCGCCAGCTCTACTTCTCGGCCGAAGGCCAGACCCGCGCTTCGATAGCCGAGATGACGGATGCCTATCCTGGCGTCACCTTCCGCCGCGCGCTGCTCCAGGTGAAAGTGAACGGACTCAAGAGCCCGCTCATCGTCGATCTGCTGAAGGTGAACGGCGGCAAACCCGCTCGCTACGACCTGCCGCTGCACTATACCGGCCAGCTGATCGACACGAACTTCCCGCTTAAGTCGAACGTCGCGGCCCGGCCGGTGCTGGGCAAGGCGAACGGCTACCAGCACCTCTGGGTGGATGCCACCAGCCAGCCGAACCCGGCATCGCAAGCGCGGAACGGGCACGCATCGGGGAATGTCGTCACCTGGATCGAGGACGGGCGCTTCTACAGCTATCGCGTCGCCACGCCCGGCGTAACGATGATCCTGGGCGAAAGCGGCGCCAACGACCCGCGCTTCAACTTGCGGCGCGAACCCTTCATTCTCCAGCGGCTGGACGGCGCCACCGATGCCGCCTTCGTCAGCCTGCTGGAGCCCCACGGCCGGTATGACGCCTCCGCCGAAACGACCATCGGCAGCGACAGTGCCGTGCAAGCGCTCACCCATGAGCGAAAGGGCGACTTCGACCTCGTGACGATCACCTTCCGCAAGGGCGGCAGCCTGGTGCTGGCGATCGCCGACGACACCGATCCTGCCAAGGACCACGCGCTCCAGATCGGCGGCAGGTTCCAGACATGGACGGGCCCGGTCGGCCGCTTCGACATGACGCAGGAGGCATCCCGGTGAAGAACCTGCGCTGGTTGGTCATCAGCCTGATCGGGCTGGCCACCGTCATCAACTACATCGACCGCAATGCGCTGGCCGTGATGTGGCCCGCCGTCTCCAAGGAGATCGGCGCCGACAAGTCCGACTACGCGCTACTGGTGACCGTGTTCATGCTGGCCTATGCCTTCGGCCAGTCGGTCTTCGGCAGGATTTTCGACGTAGTCGGCACCCGGCTGGGCTTTGCCGTCTCGATCCTGTTCTGGTCGCTGTCGATCGGGCTGCACTCGGTGGTCCGCTCGCTCGGCATCCTGGCCGTGCTGCGCGTGACCCTGGGCGTGAGCGAGGC
This sequence comes from Novosphingobium sp. BL-S-34, assembly GCF_056857015.1. Classification (NCBI taxonomy): domain Bacteria; kingdom Pseudomonadati; phylum Pseudomonadota; class Alphaproteobacteria; order Sphingomonadales; family Sphingomonadaceae; genus Novosphingobium; species Novosphingobium sp. BL-S-34. The sequence goes on along the minus strand of NZ_CM166472.1, from coordinate 2,264,914 downwards.
AGGCAACTGGCCCGGCGCGGCCAAGGCGAATGCCTTGTGGTTCCCCCAAAAAGAACGCGCGCTGGCGCAGGGCATCTTCAACGCCGGCGCATCGCTCGGCGCCATCGTTTCGGCCCCGCTGGTGGCGCTGCTGTTCACCGCCTTCGGCTGGCGCATGACCTTCCTGTTCATCGGCGTGCTGGGCTTCCTCTGGCTGGTGCCCTGGCTGTTCCTCTACCGCGCGGATCCCGAGACCAACCCCTGGCTCACTCCGGGCGAGCGCAACCACATCCTCGGCACCGCCGAAGCGCAGAGCCGCAAGGCCGATGGCTATGCGCCCGGCTGGACCGAGATGCTGCGCCATCGCCAGAGTTGGGCCATCATCCTCAGCCGCTTCTTCCTCGATCCCGTCTGGTGGCTGTTCGTTTCCTGGCTGCCGATCTACCTGGCCGAGACGTTCGGCTTCGATGTCCAGCAGATCGGCCTCTTCGCCTGGGTGCCTTTCGTCGGCGCCATGGCGGGCAGCCTGATCGGCGGTTGGCTTTCGGGCGCGCTGATCGCCCGCGGCAAGACGGTGAACTTCGCGCGCAAGACTGCCATCACCCTGGGCTGCGCGATCATGTTGCCACCGCTGCTGCTGACCATGCATGCGGGCAGCCCCCTCTATGCCGTGCTGCTGATCGCCGTGATCCTGTTCGGCTTCCAGATGGCGATCAACAATATCCAGACCCTGCCGGCGGACTACTTCGCGGGCGGTACCGTCGGCTCGCTCGCCGGCCTGGGCGGCACTGCGGCCGTCGCCGGAACCCTGGTCACCACCTGGCTCGTGCCGGCCATGACCAAGGCGAGCTATGCCCCCATCTTCGCGCTGGCCGCCGCACTGGTGCCGGCATCGCTTCTCTGCATCTGGCTGCTCGGCGGCCGGATCGCGCCTCTCTCCTCCCCCAACAGATAACAAGGGCAAACCCATGCGTTTCAAGGACAAGATCGCCATCGTCACCGGCGGCGGCCGCGACATCGGCAAGTCGGTATCGCAATACCTCGCGCGCGAAGGCGCCAAGGTCGTCATCAACTATCGCAGCAACCGCGAGGAAGCAGCCAGGACCCTTTCCGAGATCGAGGCCGAGGGCGGCACCGCAATCCTCCACCAGGCCGACGTCAGCAATGCCGAGGATGTCGCGGGCCTGATCGCCGCCTCGGTCGCCGCCTTCGGCGAACGGATCGACTTCCTCGTCAACCTTGCGGGCGGCATGGTCGCGCGCAAAACGCTGGCGGAAATGGACGAAGCCTTCTTCGACCATGTGATGGACCTCAATCTCAAGTCCGCCTTCCTCGTCACCAAGGCCGCGCTGCCGCAGCTCGCCAAGGGCAGCGCCATCGTCAACGTCGCCTCACTGGCGGGGCGCGACGGCGGCGGCCCGGGCGCAACCGTCTATGCCACATCGAAGGGTGCGCTCATGACGCTGACGCGCGGCTGGGCCAAGGAACTGGGGCCGCAGGGCATCCGCGTGAATGCCGTCTGCCCGGGCCTCATCGGCACGAGCTTCCACGACGTGTTCTCCAAGCCCGAGGGCCGCGCCGCTACCGCGAACAACACCCCCCTGCGCCGCGAAGGCCACCCGGACGAAGTCGCCACCACCATCGGCTTCCTGCTCTCCGAAGAGGCGGCGTTCCTGACGGGCGTCAATCTCGACATCAATGGCGGCCTGTTCTTCTCGTAGGCCGTAGCATTCGCAAGGGAGACTAGAGGATGACCCGAAAGGCAAGGATTGCAGCGGCTGTAATGGCAGCGCTGCTCGCACAGGTCGCAGGGACTGATGCGGCAACGGCCCAGGTAAAGACCTTGGGAATGCCCACCGGCGCCCCGGCATCGCGGGAAGGCGACACCAGCAAGGGCCGCACGGTGCGCACCGATGCAAAGCCGCTCAGCCCCTACAAGATCATCCTGGTCGGGGATTCCACGATGGCGCCGACCAGCGGCTGGGCCTCGATCTTCTGCGCACATCACGTCAAGTCTTCGGTCGCCTGCCTCAATCTGGGGCGCGGCGGCCGCTCGACCCGCAGCTACCGGCAGGAAGGCTCGTGGGACGGCGCCCTGGCCGAGGCGAAAGTGCCCGGCTACCACGCCACTTACGTGCTGATCCAGTTCGGCCACAACGATCAGTCTTCCGCCTCGGAACGCTGGACCGAAATGGACAAGGAATTCCCTGACAACCTGCGGCGCATGGTCGAGGAAGTCCGCGCCGTTAAGGCCGTGCCCGTCTTGATCACTCCGCTCAGCCGGCGCGAATTCGTGGGCGGCAAGCTCAACAATACGCTGGCGCCTTGGGCCGAGAAGGTCCGCGGCGTGGCCCGCGCGCTGAAAGTGCCGCTGGTCGATCTCAACGCCTCCAGCGCGGCCGCCGTGCAGCAGATGGGCGCGGAACCCGCGATGGCGCTGGCCCAGACCGCTCCCAACGAAGCCGAACGGGCGGCTGCACGCAGCGGCACCACCCTCAAGCCCCGCACGGCCGAGGAAGCCCGCCTGCCGCCGGTCCCCACCATGCCGGACGGCCCGCACGGGCAGTTCACGCGCAAGTTCGATTATACCCATATCGGCGATGCAGGCGCGGAAGTCTTCGCTGCCCTGGTGGCGCGTGACCTAGCCCGCGCGGTTCCCGACTTGCGCAGCCAGATCGCGCCCTGACTTTCCGCGCGTCGTTCAGCGCACCATTAAGTGCGCTGCATAACTGGTCGGACAATTGCTTCGTTTTGGCATGGAAGCTATTAGGTCTCAAACCTCATGCAGGCGTGATGGAAAGAAAGAAGACACACCATGGCTGACAGGCTGTTCCAGGGCATTGCCGACCAGATCGTTGCCTTGATCAATGAAGGCGCGTTTCCGCCAGGAACGCGCCTGCCGGGCGAGCGCGAACTGGCGGAGCGGTTCAACGTCAGCCGGGTCACGATCCGCGAGGCCGCCATCGCGCTTCAGGCCGTGGGTGTGCTCAAGATCAAGACCGGCTCGGGCATTTACGTTTCGGAACTCAGCGATCGCACCGACGATGCCCTGCCCAAGGTCAGCGCGCTCGAACTGACCGAGGCCCGCTCGCTGTTCGAATCCGAGGCCGCGGCGCTGGCCGCGCCGGTCATTTCGGATGCCACGCTGGCCAAGCTCGACACACTGCTGGAAGCCATGGCGGCCGAGGGCGACGACGAAAAGTCGACCGAGATCGACCGCGAGTTCCACATGACGATCGCTTCCGCCTCGGGCAATGCGGCGATCACCCATGTCATCCACACGCTCTGGCGGTTGCGCACCGAACTGCCGGAAGTGAAGTACACCCACGAAAGCGTCTGTCACCATGACGGCAGGACGCGGCAGGACGAACACGCAGCGGTCGTTGAAGCGCTTCGCAAGCACGACCCACAAGGCGCGCGCCTTGCCATGCGTCAGCACTTCCAGCGCCTGCTCGCCTCCATGCTGGACGCCACCGAAGAGCACGCCATCTCGGAACTGCGACGCAAGTCGCAGGAAAGCCGCGAGCGTTTCCTGATCAGCGCGAAGATCTGACCCGCTCCCGTAATCCGGCACCGCCGTTTCTAACGCGGGCGCCGAAGGCTTCCCGCCATGTCCCCGGGGAGGTCGGGCGCCGGATGGACCGGCGCCCTGCACTCAGAACCGGTAGCCCAGCGCAACCTGCAACACCGGGTAGACCTTGTAGTCGTTGATATCGTCGTTGACGCTCTGCCGCTCCGCTTCGAGATCGGCGGCGAGGGTGGAGCAGGGGCCGAGGGAGATATCGGCGCAGAGACCGGTGACGGTCAGCGGCTTCACCTTGACGCTGCCCTGGAACAGGGCGCCCGCCTCGATGCCCACGGTCAGTCCCTTCGACAGGCCGCCACCGTAACCCAGCGTCAGGGCCGGGGCGAGCTTGTCGATGTCCGTTTCGGCGTGGAGCGTGCCGATCTCGGCCGCGGCGTAAGTCGTGCCGTCGATGGTATAGCTGGTCCCGTCGTTCGGTACGCCGACGCCGCGACCCTTGTTGCCGTTGACGCGCAGACCGCCGGAAATGCGGAAACCGCCGCCGAACGGATAGACATCGACCATGGCACCGCCCGAGCGGAGCTTCAGCTTCGCATCGTATCGGATGTCGTCCGAATGGATGTTGTGGCTGAACGAGAAGAACGTGGCGTTCGCGCGGACGCCGATGTTTTCCGACACCCGGTATCCGACCTCTGGCCCGATCCCGAGCGTGCCGGCGGTGACACCCAGGCTGACGCGCGCGTCGTCGCCTTGAGCAAGGGCGGGAGCGGCGCCCAGGCTGGCGGCTGCAAGAAGGGCTGCTCCGAAATAGGCTCGCACGTAATCTTTCCTTTTCCATTCCGGCAGAATTTGCCGGGCATCGCACCGCGATCTTCGATCACGTCCCTATTGTAGATGGTCGGACCCCTAGGGGAGCAGACGCGATGCGTCCGATCTGGAAAAGATCCCGCCATCAGCCGGCCTAAGACTGGCTGGTGGCCTTGATCGCGGCCGGTGAAAATGCCGGAAATCGAGGCTTTTGATCGGGCTTCGCGGCTTATGTGGTGAAAGCCGAAGGGGATCAATCGAGTGTGGTGCGCGAACGGGCGACCGTCAGAACGGCAACCACCACGAGGAATCCGCCGAGGGCGAGCAGATCGGTGCCCATGTCCGCGAGCACCTGCCCTTTCAGCAGCGATCCACGGATGATGCGCAGGAAATGAGTGATGGGGATGATCTCACCCAGGACCCGCGCCCAGCCCGGCAGCCCCGCGAAGGGAAACATGAAGCCGGACAGGAACAGCGAAGGCATCATGTAGAACATCGAGATCTGCATGGCCTGAAGCTGGCTGCGCACCACGGTGGAGATCAGATATCCCAGCGCCAGATTGCCGGTGATGAACAGCACGATCCCCACCGTCAGCGCGATCCAGCCGGCGAGAGTCTGCGCCATCGGCACCGAGAACAGCAACCGGGCCAGAGCCAGCACGATCACGGTCTGGACCAGGCCGACCGCGATATAAGGCAGCAACTTGCCGATCATCACCTCGAACGCCGTGGCCGGGGTGGACAGCAGGCTCTCCATCGTGCCTCGCTCCACCTCGCGGGTGACGGCCATGGCGGTCATCATCACCAGCGTCATCGAAAGGATGATCGCCAGCAGGCCCGGCACGATGTTGTATGAGGTTATGCCCTCTGGATTGTAGAGCCGGTGCACCACGACTTCGAAGGGCGCTGGGGACACGGGCTTTGCGGCCGGGCCTCTCAGTTCGGCCCGGAAGGCATTCGACGGCAGAGTTGCGACCGCCGCGGCAACGCCGCCCGCAGCCGTGGGGTCGGTGGCATCGACTTCGGCCAGGATCTGCGCCCGGTCTCCTTTCAGGACGCGCTCGCTGAAGTCGGGCGGGATCGTCAGGGCGAGAGTGATCTCTCCCCGCCGCATCAGCCGGTCCATCTCGGCTTCGGAACCCGGCACATGCTTCACATCGACATACGTCGTGCGCTCGAGCGTCGCGACCACGGCATTGGCAAGGCGGCCATGGTCATGGGAGAGCACGGCGGCCGGCATGTGCCGGGGGTCGGTGTTGATCGCATAGCCGAACAGCAGGAGCTGCATCAGCGGCATCACCAGGATCATGGCGTAAGTGATGCGGTCGCGCCGGAGCTGGGTGAACTCCTTGACCATCACGGCCGCGATCCGCGCGAACGACAGGCCGCTCACGATGCGTACCTGTCATCGCTGGTCTTGCCCATCAGCTGGATGAACACGTCCTCCAGCGAGGGTTCGACCTCGTCCCACCGGAACGGCGGCTTGCGCCAGGGCGCGATGGCCCGCTCCAGCGCCGCCCTGTCCGTGCCCGAGACATGGACGGCGGCGCCGAAAGCCGAGGCGCTCAGCACGCCGTCCTGATGCTCCAGCTCATGGGCGGCCTTGCCGATATCCGCTCCCTGGCCGTTGAAGGTAACGAGGCCCGAACCCGCAATGATCTCGGCCGCCGTCCCGCGCGCGATGAGGCGCCCGTAGAGGATGTAACCGATGTCGTGGCAGCGCTCGGCTTCGTCCATGTAGTGCGTGGAGACCAGCACGGTCAGCCCGCCGTCGGCCAGGGTGTGGATCTCGTCCCAGAATTCGCGCCGGGCCTTGGGATCGACGCCGGCGGTCGGCTCGTCGAGCAGCAGGAGCCGGGGCTCGTGCAGGGTTGCGGCGGCGAGCGCGAGGCGCTGCTTCCAGCCTCCGGACAGCGCGCCCGCCAGCTGCCCACGCCGGTCCTGGAGGCCCAGCCGCTCCAGCGCCTGGCCGACCCGGCCCCTGCGGTCGCCGAGTTCATAGACCCGGGCGATGAAGCTCAGGTTCTCCTCGATCGTCATGTCTTCGTAGAGCGAGAAGCGCTGGGTCATGTACCCGGTCTGGCGCTTGATGGCGTCGGTCTGCGAGCGAAAGTCCAGGCCGAGCACTTCGCCTTCGCCGCTGTCGGGCGTCAGCAGGCCGCAAAGCAGGCGCAGCGTCGTGGTCTTGCCCGCACCGTTCGGCCCCAGGAAGCCGGTGATCCGGCCCTCCTCCACCCTGATCGAGACGTCCTGCACGACGTGCTTGTCTCCGAAGCTCTTGTTGAGCCCCTTGACGTCGATGGCAGCCTGCGAGGCCGTCATCGGCGCGGCAGGGCCGCGGCATCCGGCGCCACGTCCATCGGCTGGCCGGGGGTGAGCGCGCGCGGGTTTGAGGGCAGAGCCTCCACCAGGAACACCAGCTTCTCGCGGGCATCGACACTGTAGATGACGGGCGGCGTATACTCGGGCCGGTTGGCGACGAATTCCACGGTCGCCGTCATCCCACCCGCGCAGCCATCGCAGCCGATCGCCACCTTGCGGCCCGGGCGGTAGGCGTTGACCCTGCTCTGCGGCACGTAGAACCGCACTTTCACCTCGCCGTCGGGCACGATCGACACGATCGGCGTATTGGCGGGGACGCTCTCGCCGGGTTTGAACATCACATCCTCGATCCGGCCCGCGGCGGGCGCCGGCGGGGAAAGGTCGCTCAATTCCCGCTTCGCCGAGGTAAGGCCCGCCTCGGCCTGCCGCACTTGCGCTTCTGCTGCCGAAATCGCGGCCGAGGCGGACTGAAGCTGGGTTCGTGCGGCGTCGCGCTTGCGCAGGAAGCCTTCATAGGAAGCGCGCGCCTGGTCGAGATCGAGCTGAGCGATCGCCCCCTGCTTCTCCCGCTGCGCCGCCGTCAGGCGGCGCACTTTCGTGCCATAGCGATCGGCATCGGCCTGGGCGGCGGCAAGATCGGCGCGGGCATGGCCAAGGCCGGCTCTCTGCTGTTCGACCTGGGCGCGGTTGGCCGCGATGGTCGCGCGCGCCTGCTCGGTCTGGGCTTCGCGCACGGTCGGATCGACCCGGAACAGCGCGGCACCGGCGTTCACCCGCTGGCCGCGCCGCACCGAAACGCGTGTCAGCGTGCCGCCGACGGGTGAGGACATGTAGATGTCGTCGCTCACGACATAGCCGGTGAACTGCTCGTCACCGGCATGCCGTCCCGGTTTGAGCAGCAGCCAGAGCACGAGGCCCGCCACCACCACGATGGCGGCGATAAGCAACCGGCGGACAGGAAATCGCCCCCCTCTGCGCGGGGAAGTTCCATGTGCCTCAGCCACGCGTTCGCTCCACTTCCTGCTGTTCGCGGCGCTCGTCCCAGCCGCCGCCCAATGCCTTGTAGAGCGCGATGGCGTCCTGCGCCGCGGCGGCTTCCGCCTGCGCCAGCCCGTCCTGCACCGAGAGCGCGGTCTGCCGCGCGGTCAGCACATCGGTATAGGCGACAAGGCCGTGCCGATATCGCACTTGCATCGTCTCAGAGGCATCGCGCGCCGCCTGCAGCGAAGTCCGCAAGCTCTCCGCCCGGCGGCGGTCGGCGGCCAGCCGGGTCAAGGCGTCCTCGACATCGCGCAAGGCGCCAAGGACGGTCGACTGATAGGCGAGCAGCGCCTCGTTCGCCTGCGCTTCCCGCAGCCGGACCGTCGCGCGCGAGGCCCCGCCCCCGATCAGCGGCAGCGAGAGCCGCCCGGCGCCATTGGCCGTGATGCTGTCGGTTTCCAGCAGGTGAGTCAGCGACCGCGACGCCAACTGCAGCGCGCCGGTGAGACTGAACTTGGGATAGAGGTCCGCCGTCGCCACGCCGATATCGGCCGTCGCCGCAGCCAGCTGCCGCTCCGAAGCGCGGATATCGGGCCGTCTCTGCAGGAGATCGGAGGGGAGACCCGCGGGCACGGCGACCGGATCGGGCGGCGCGGCGGGCGCGGCCGCAAGCTGCGCGGCCAGTCCCGTCGGCGCCATTCCGAGCAGTGTGCCCGGCGCGTGGACATGGACCTCTGCCTGCGCCGCCAGATCCTCGCGCTGGGCGATCTGGCTCTGGATGTCCTGCTGCTGGCGGCGCGCGTCGAGCGTCGTGACGAGCCCCTTGGCCGAACGCACCTCGATGAAACCGAGCAGGTCACGCGCGGCGGCGATGCTTTCGTCAGCCACGGCGATGCGCCGCTGCAAGGCGCGCAGCTGCTGGTAGGTATTCGCCACTTCGCTGGCGAGCAGCACTTGCGCATCACGCTGCGACCAGACCGCCGCGGCCATCCGCGCGCCCGCCGCCTCGTTCGCGCGGCGCTGGCCGCCGAACAGATCGAGTTCCCACGAGGCGTCGAACCCGGTCTGGAACGTGGCGAAGTCCTCGCCCGCAAGGCCGATGCCCGGGCCACCAGAGCCCGACCCCGTGTTACCCGTGCCGAAATTGGCCAGCGCGGATGGCAGGGCATTGCTGCTGAGGCGGGTGTAGCCGGCTTGCGCGCTGGCATTGACGGACGGCCCGCCGGCCGCGCGCGTCGCCTGTTCCTGGGCGCGGGCCTGCTTCACCCGCGAGGCCGCCTGCTGGATATCGAGATTGCCGGCCATGGCGCGGGCCACCAGATCGTCGAGCACGGGATCGCGGAACGCCTGCCACCAGACGGCGGGGTCGTCCGCCGTTGGCGTGGCGGGCTCGGCCGAACTATAGGCGGTGGGCATCTCTACGACAGGAGCGTGATAATCTGGACCGACCGTACAGCCTCCCAGAAGGAGCGCTGTGGCGACAACGGCGATTCGAGCGGATGCCATGCCGCAATTCAATCCTACCTATTGACCAACAGGTCAATAATTATATCGTTTTCTGCCTGGGCACGGGATCGGTAGAATCAGGGACCAGACGTGAAGAAGACCACCGAACCGAAACAGGATTCCATGCAGCTTCCCGCCAAGGCCGCGGCGCAAGGGCGGCGTCGGCGCAAGGATGCCCGGCCCAGCGAGATCATCGACGCTGCGCTGGAGGTCTTCGCCGAACATGGCTTCGGGGCCGCCAGGGTGGAAGAAGTCGCGCGCCGGGCCGGGGTCTCGAAAGGCACGGTCTTCGTCTACTTCGCCAACAAGGAGGAATTGTTCAGGGCCGTGGCGCGCAGCATTCTCGCGACTCACCTGAGCCTGCTTCCGGCGCCTTCCGCCGAATTCGCGCCGCCCCTGGCCGAATTCGTCCCTGCGCTTCTGCGCAAGGTTGCGGCAACGGCAGGCAGCCGGGCTCCGGCCATGGTCCGCCTGCTGATCGCGGAAGGCTCGCGTTTCCCGGATCTCGCGCAAGTCTGGCACGACGAGGTGGTGTCCAAGGTACTCACCCTCGTGACGCGGGCTATCGAGCAGGGGCAGCAACGCGGCGAAGTGCGCGCCGGCGATCCGCTGCTCTATGCCATGTCGATCATCGGCCCGATGCTGGCCGGAACCTTGTTCCGCGAAGTCCTGGGTAACACGGGCGCCCGAATGCCCGACCTGCACGAACTGGCGGTGCAGCACGCAAGCGTGGTCCTGAAGGGCATGCTGACCGAGACGGGCGGCTGACCGGCGCCGGAGCGGGTTCCGCGAACCTCGGAGCGCGAATCGCGGCCCGGTCGCCGGGGCCTGGCCTGCGCCGCCTCCAAAGCCACGAAAATCGGCTTCGTCCTTCTAAATGAAGGCAAAAAAGAAGCCTTCCATCACCCTTTTTAGAATGCCCCTTGTGGTTCCATGCGGGATAATGTGCCGCCGGGACGCTCAGATAGGGAGTACGCTGCGATGCCGCCAGGTCGCAAGATCCTGGGACTTGATATAGCTCGGACCGTGGCGATCACCCTGGCGATGCTCAACCACTCCTTCATCGCGACGAACGTTTGGGAAGATTTCTTCGAGCAAAAGCCTCATTTTGCATTCGTCGTAAGACTGGCGACTCCCATGTTCATCATTCTGTTCGGCGCCCTGCTGGAGGTCGTCTACAGGAATCGCGCCGATCGCGACGGCATCCAGTCGGTGACGGCCAGATTGTTCGAACGGGCCTTTCTCTGCTGGCTTCTATACGCCCTGACCTTGATTCCCGTGCTCTGGATGGGAAGACTGAGCCTGAAAAGCGCGTTTTTCGGCGCATTGCTCGCGGGGAAAATTCCGCTGAGCGACATCCTTCGATACTACGCCATTCTCTTCTTCCTCGCCCCGCTGATCCTCGTGGCCCGGCTGCGCTGGGGCCTGGCGCCGCTGCTGATCGCCTCGACCGCGATCCTGCTCCTGCACCCCCTGTTCGTGCTGCTACCCGCCCCGCCCCCCAATTTCGCCCACTATGTGCCGGCGCGACTGGCTGACCTGCTTCTGGGCATAGGCGATGCCGTCGCCGGGCCCTCCGTGCTGCACAGCCTGTTTTTCGTCGCCGTGGGCATGCTGATCGGCTGGCTGCTCAGCGAGGATCGGTCGGCGGACGCCGAAGTGAGAAAATCCGTGACCCGGCGCTTCCTCCTCCTCTGCGGGGCACTCGGCGTCGGCGCGTTCGCAACCTATTTCATGGGGCCGGAGAAAGTGACTGCCGAGACCGCAGCGGGAATGGTCCTCAGGAACGCCAACCATCCCTTCTATTTCTTCTGCGGCGCGCTCGGCACCGCGATGATCGTCGCGCTCTGCCGCTCCGTCAGACAAGGCGGCCCCGGCCTTGATCGCGCGACGATGCTGGGTCGGCGCAGCCTGTTCACCTTTTCGGCGGGCAATGCATTCCTGATCTTCGTCACGCGGGATTACGATCAGTCGATCCCGGAAAGACTGTTGCTGAGCGGGTTGTTCTTCGTGGTCGTGGTCGGGCTCGCCGCGCTTTACGACATCGTCATGCAGCCGGACGCTCTCACGTCACCAAATCCGGTCGTGAGAGTGTCGTCGCGATGGTGGCGCGCGATCACCGATCCGGTAAACCGCCTGCTGCGCACCGCCGCCCTGCGGCTGACGTCCCTGCTCTCATGGGTTCCCCTCTTCTCGCAGCGGGAAGTGCAGAGCAGCCAGCGATGAGGGACCATCGGCCGGCTGCTCCCGCCGATCAGCGGCGCTTGGTATGAATGGAAGTGCGCGTCTCGATAATCGGTCAAGTCTTGATCAGGAGAAGACTGGTGCCTTTGTTGAAGCACAGACTGGATCACCGCCTGAGATCTCTGGGGGTGCGAAGCCATTGCTCCGGCCTCGATGCATTCCCCGCTTCCGGTGTTGAAGGATGAACCCGGTGATGCAGCCGAAACTGTCCGTGATCCTGGCGGCCTACAATTGCGCCGACTTCGTGGAGCGCTCGATCGGTTCGGCTCTCGATCAGCAGGGGCTCTCGGTGGAAATCGTGGCGGTGAACGACTGCTCGACCGACGCGACACTGGACGTCCTGCAGGCGATCGCGCGCAAGGACCCGCGATTGCGCGTCATCGACAGCAAGGAAAACCTTGGCCCATCCGGCGCCCGAAATCTCGCGTTCGACCATGCCGCCGGTGAATGGGGCGCCGTTCTCGACGCGGACGACGCGCTGGAACCCGGCGCCCTGAGCCGTCTCGTGCAGATCGCCGAAGATCGCGATGCCGACATCGTCGCCGGATCCATCCGCTTTTTCTCGCATCAGCGGCAGGAGATCTCGGGACCCGTCTTCCAGGAGAACGCCCCGATAACGACGCTCAGCCTCGGCGATTTCGTGGAAGCGGCCCGGCCGGCCAACAGGGAGCCGGACTACGGCTTGTTGAAACCTCTGTTCCGGATCGCCTTCCTGAATGACAACGGCCTGCGCTACCGGACCGACATCCGGCACGGAGAAGATTTTCATTTCATCATCGATGCGCTGTCGAAAGGCGCAAAATACGTGCTCGCCCGCGAGGTGCTGAGCTATATCTATACCACGCGGGACTCCGGCCTCAGCCGCACGCGGGTGGACTACAGCCGGATGATCTCGGAGACGGAAAAACTCTCCCGCCGCGCCCCCTTTGCCAGCAATCCAGCGGTCGCAGGCGCACTAACCCGCCGCGCGGACGCGCTCAGGACGCATGAACTGAACGTGCTCTACGGGGATGCACCGAATCTCTCATCGAAGCTGGGAGTCCTGGCGAAATCGCTCAAGAGTTCCGCAGGACAGCACTGGCTGAAAACCAAGATTGTGAAATACGTTGGCCGGTAATCCCTCAGCCCTGGACTCCGGTTTGACGCCGGGCGACCACTCTTCGATGCGCCGCAAGTCGGCGCAGGGCATCGCCATCAACATGAGCGCCCAGGCGGTCCGCTTCGGGCTGCAATTCGTCGTGTCGATCGTCATGGCCCGCCTGCTGGGTCCGACCGAGTTCGGCATTCTGGCAATGGCGGCGCCCCTGTTGGCGTTCGTGGCGCTGTTCGCCGACCTGGGCTTAAGCCAGGCCACCGTTCAGAGGCCGCAGATCACGCAGGCACAGCTCAGCCTCATCTTCTGGACGAGCGCGCTGGTAAGCGTCACGTCCGGCATAATCGTGATGCTGGGCGCGCCGCTTGCATCGATCTTCTACCACGACGCCCGCGTTGCGCCCGTGCTGGTCGCGCTTGGCGCGATCCTGATGCTCACCGGCTTCTACAACCAGCATGTCGCCATCCTCAACCGGCGACTGGCATTCGGTTCACTGGTGGCCGTCGATCTCGGCTCTTACGTCCTCAGTTCGATAGCGGGCATTTCGGCGGCCTTGCTGGGGTTTTCCTACTGGTCGCTCGTGATCAGCCAGGCCACGCTGACGACCACCGCGCTCGTGCTGGCCTGGTCGCTGGCCCGCTGGGTCCCTTCCAGGCCGGGAAAAGCGCCCGAAGCGCGAGAGATCCTGGGCTTTGGAGGCAACGTCACCTCGTTCAACATCTTCAACTATTTTGCCCGCAACCTCGACAACATTCTCATCGGCCGGCACCTCGGCGAGGTTCAGCTCGGCATATACGACCGCGCCTACAAGCTGCTGCTGCTGCCGCTCAGCCAGATCACCGGCCCGATCGCCAAAGTGGCGACCCCCCTGCTCTCCCGATTGAACGACGACCGCGAGAAATACTCCAAGTCGTACCTGATGCTCCTGGAGACGATCATACTCCTCACTTATCCCAGCATCGCCGTTACCGGCGTGGGGAGCAAGCTGGTCATCTACACCGTGCTCGGGTCGAAATGGCACGCGGTAGCGCCCATCTTCCAGGTCCTGGCGATAGGAGCGCTCTTCGCGCCCGTCAGCAACAGCACGGGCTGGCTGTTCACCACGCAGAACCGCACGCGCGCGATGAGGAATTTCGGGCTCTTCAGCTCGCTGGCCTTCGTCGGTTCATTCATCGTGGGACTGCCGTGGGGGATACAGGGCGTCGCGAACGCCTACATCGCCACGGGCTGCGTCCAGGGCCCGCTGATCTGGTACGCCGCAACCCGGAAGGGGCCGGTCACCTTCGGCACCCTGCTGCGAGCCCTCTCCCCTTACGCCTTTTCCATAGCGATAACCTCGCTGATGGTGTGGATCTGGACCCAATACCTCAGCGTGGGCTGGGTAAACGTCTTCATGCTCTTGGCGGCGGGATACCTTCTCTTCTGGTCCCTCGTCGCCGCCACCCCCCGCGGCCGCGCAACTCTTCTCACCCTGTTAAGCGAAGCCCGGAGACTGATAAAGCGCTCCTGACGGGCGGAATTTGCGGGGCGAGCGCGGCAGGTGTGAGGCCCACATAGGGCCGACAGGAGCGTTTCGCTTTGGCCCGCTCAAAACGCTGAAGCCGGTACGGCAAGCGCTTTGGCAGATTGGCGAGCGCCCGACAGCGTGCCCACGCCATATCACAGCAACGGTGTGAACCGACACCGTATTGGTCTGAGATGTCTTAAATCGCCGCGGTAGCGTGAGTGTAAATATCGCAGCAATAAGTTGTATTTGAAAGAAAATAGCATCTTAATTTCTAATTTCGGTCCATTTAGCATACCCCTGTCAAGAAAGAATTAATTGGTTCGATTCTTCTTGTCTCAAGATTTCTGAGCGAATCCTACTCCTCGCACGCTCGTGCTCTCGTATATATCCGTTCATCGCCTTCAGGGCTGACTGAGCGCTTCGTTGACTACCAAGGCAACCGTGGGGCGGCATGCCCCCGGCTAACGGTGTGGCCGATAGATTCAACTGACCCGACTCGCTGCAAGCGTCCGTCGGCTCAGCGAACAAAATGCAGAGATCTCGATGGAAGGGTTGTAGTGTAAAGCCAGTTAGTTCGTACAAGGCGATGTCACGACGCCGTCGAGCCATATGATTTTCAACAAATCGCCAGGCCCTCCGCGGAAGGAATACCGATCGCCGCCATGCGGTTTGCGGCCAAAGCCTAGCCCAAGTTGAACAGTGCCGGCAGAACGTGCGGGGAACGCGAGGCGTTAAGTGGCTGATTTTGCTGGTACTGTATTTAGCGGTAAAATGGGATGTGCTAACAACATTTCGTCTGAGGCTGGCGGTTTGGTTTATCTTCACAGGTGCAGGTAGTAACAACCTTGCCATGTATGTCGTCGAACGAGTCGCGCGCAGGCACCGCTATCTTTACCTGGTCGAGAGTGTGCGCGAGGGCAAAACCGTCCGTCAGCGCACGATCAAGGCTCTTGGCCGCAAGGATGTGCTGGCCGCGAGTGGTGAACTCGACAGGCTGGCCGCCTCGATTGCCCGCCACGCCGAACGCAGCGTCATTCTGTCCGATATCGATGCAGGCCGGATCGCAGCTCGCAGGATTGGCGGCCCGTTGCTGTTCGGGCGCCTGTGGCAGCGGCTTGGTGTCGATGCGGTACTGGAAGAGGTGCTGGAGGGCCGCCAGTTCGGCTTTGCCGTGGAGCGCGCCGTATTCGTCGCCACACTGCACTGTTCGTCTCCGGCTCGGACTGGGCCTGCCTGGACTGGATGGAGAGCTACGCCCTCGACGGCAGCGAGGATCTTGCCCTCCATCACTTCTATCGCGCCATGGCTTGGCTCGGCGAGGAGATCGAGGAGAAGGCAGAAGGGGGACTGGCGCCTCGCTGCGTGAAAGATGTGATCGAGGAGAAGCTGTTCGATCGCCGCTGAGACCTGTTCACCGACCTCAGTCTTGTATTCATGGATACAACGTCGCTCTCGTTCTACGGCGCAGGCGGCGACACGCTGGGACGGCGCGGTCATTCCAAGGACCACCGGCCCGAGCTTGCTCAGATGATCCTGGCCGTCGTGATCGACGCCCAGGGGCGTCCGATCTGCACCGAGATGGTCCCGGGCAACACGGCCGACGTGAAGGTGCTCATGCCCATCGTCACGCGCCTGCGCACCCACTTCGGCATCGCCCGCTCGTGCGATGTGGCCGATCGCGGCATGATCAGCGCCGATTCAATCGCCGCCCTTGAAGAGCTGGGCATGGAATACATCCTGGGTGCGCGAGAGCGCACCAGCAGCGTCATCCGCGATGTCGTGCTGAACGACACGGCCCCGATGGTGCCCCTGGTTCTCGAGCGGCAGGCAGGAGACACTCAGCTATGGGTCAAGGAAGTGCGCGTCGGCAAAGGCGCAGATGCCCAGCGCTACGTCGTCACGCTCAACGAAGCTGAGGCAGAGAAGGACAAGGCCGACCGGCAAGCGATCATCGATGGCCTCCAGAACCAGCTGAAGAAGGGTGCCAAGGCCCTGGTCGGTAACTCAGCCTATCGCCGCTATCTCAAGGCCAGCGGCAAGACTTTCGAGATCGACATGGGCAAGCTTGCCGACGAGGCCCGCTACGATGGTATCAGCGTGCTGCGCACCAATGCCCGGATCATCCCGCTGCAGGCGGCCATCCGCTACCGTGACCTGCTTCAGGTCGAGACCCTGTTCCGCGTCGCCAAGGCGAGCTTCGATACCCGTCCCATCTTCCATCAGTCCGATGCCGCTATCCGCGGCCATGTCTTTGTCTCGTTCCTGGCTCTGACGCTGACCAAGGAACTCACCCGCTTGTGTCAGGAAAAGGGCTTACAGCCCGCATGGCAGCCGCTCCTCAACGATCTCGATCGCCTTCAGGAAGCCACCATCGAAAAGGACGGCAAGGTCATTCCCACCCGCACCCACGTCTCGGGCCAGGTGGGGAATGTCGTCAAGGCAACCGGCATCGCGCTGCCGGCCAATATCAGCGAGTTGCCACCGCAAACCTGAGCCTCTGCAGGCTCAACCCAACCCCAAAAATGTAGTGGTAACACTTGCGCCAGCGTGCGCATACCATTGAACAAAAATGCCTTTTCTAAAGCCACTGTTCAAGTTGGGCCAAGGTAGAAGCCGTTGGCGAAGTCCTACAGGAGAACTTCGCCGTCGTCCGTGCGCATGTAGATGGGAGCATAGCGCTTCGGGCCACCGGACAGGGTCGCGCCAATCTGGCTATACCGCTGGAAGATCGTGTTGCGGACAGCCTCCTCGATTCTCCTATCCGGCGCCCAGGCGATGCCGTCTCCGACTATGGGGCGCAGCCAGTCTTCGGGAGGAATGAACTGGGGCGATACGACGAGTGCGGCGAGGTAGCCGTCGATCATCGATACCCCCGGCATCAGATGTTCGCGAGTGGCCAGCCATTCCTCAAGCTTTTCATGCGTGAGGATGCGCGCTTTTCTGGGCTTCTTTGGGCGCTAGAAGCGACTGGTGCTGCTCATGCGGCCAGTCGCATAGCGGTCGGTTCAGCGGGGCGCCAGTTCCATGCCAAGAGCTGGTCCAGATCATTGTTGAGCACTTCGCCCGAGACCATCCGGGCCAGCACATCGTTCAGCCAGGTGTAGGGATCGAGCCCGTTCAGCTTTGCTGTCTGAAGCAGGGAAGCGAGCACCGCCCACGTATGGGCCCCGCCTTCGTTGCCCGCGAATAAGCTATTGCGGCGTCCGATTCCAATCGGGCGCATTTGCCTCTCGATCATGTTGTTATCGACCTCGACGCAGCCGTCATCGAGGAACAGGTTGAGGCCGCGCCAGTGGCCCTGAGCATACCGGATATGTCCCGCCAGCTCTGAAGTCCTTGAGACCCGCGGCAAGGTATCGTCGAACAGCGCCTTGAGCTCCTCCATGACGGGCTTGGATCTCTCCTGACGCGTGAGCAGTCGGTGCTCGGCACTGGTGCCACGGATTTCCGCCTCGATCCGATAGATGCGGACCAGCAGGGCGATGATCTGGGCGGTAATCGGGGACCGGGTGCTTTTATGCAGGTCCACGAAGCGCCGACGCAGGTGAGCAAGACAGAACGCGAGCCGGATCGCTCCGGACGACCGGTTCGGTTCTTCAAAACCCTTGTAAGCTGTATAGCCATCGACCTGGAGCACGCCCTGATAGCGACCAAGCTGCTCGGATATCGTGCGATGGCTCCGGGACCGGGCATGAACGTAGCACACCGCCGGCGGTGCGGGGCCATTCCAGGGGCGATCATCGGTTCCATGGGCCCAGAACTGGTCGATGCGGACTTTGCCGTTGCCACCTCCAATCACGGGCATCCGGGTTTCGTCCACATGGATGCGCGGGTGACTATGGATTGCCCGCAATTGCAGGTCATAGAGCCCTTCGAGCCACCAGGCCGCGCACTTCAACCAGCGCATCAGTCGATCGGTCAATCTGAAGGCCATGCCCTGCCAGCATCTGGGCCTGACGATAAACCGGAAGGTACCATGCGAAGCGCTGTGTCACGATCAAGGCGATCAGCGAGGTTGTCGCCATTCCGCCTTCGATCATCTTGGGCGGCGCAGACGCCTGGACGATGCCGCCTTCGCAGGCCCGGCAGGCATACTTGGGACGGACGGTCGCAATCACACGCAGGATGGCCGGCACGATGTCGAGCGCCTCGCTCACGTCCTCGCCGATTTTGTGCATGCCGCCCTGACAGCAGGCACACTGCGTGCTTTCAGGTTCGATGACGTGAATGATCCGGGGTAGATGTTTGGGCAGAGCGCCGATGTTGCGCCTGGCACGAGGCTTTGCCCCCTTGGGCATCGGATCGTCGTTGGCTGCTGGCGCCACGTGAACGGCGCTCAGTTCACCCAGGTCGAGGCTGCCTTGCCCGTCCAGTACGATTCGCGCTTTTTCGCAAGCCGAGCCGAACAAATGGCCTTGTAGGTCTTTAACAGCCTGGAGGCCGCCTCGAGTTCGGCCTCAAGTTCCGCCACCCGGCGGGTCATCGCATCCAGTGCGTCAGACTGATTTTCCGGGGGTCGGGTCACCCGATTTTGTTAGCACACAAGCGTGTCAAAACCGAGCAAAACTGGCACTTTTATCCCGCCATCTCGGGCTTTTTTATGGGATTTTCCTCAAGGCGGCGCCAGTCCATTCCTCCCAGCAGCAGCGTCATCTGCCCCAAGGTTAGCTTGATCACCCCGCCTGTCACGGGCGGCCAGAAAAACTTCCCAGCCTCAAGCCACTTCGTCACCATGATGGTGCCCGAGCCGCCAAAATGCAGATGCTTCAAACGGTCCATCCGCTTCGACCGGAACACGAAGACATCGTTGGAATAGGGATCGCGGCCCAACTCGTTGGCCACCAGCGAGGCGAGCTTGTTGATACCGGCCCTAAAGTCGATTGGTCCCGCCACCAGCACGACCTTCAAATCACTGTGCCAGCCGATCATCGCTGACGCAGCGCCTCGCACACAACCCTCAGGACGCCCGCGTCCACCGCGCCGCGCACCACGACATTGGCACCTTCGAACTCAATCTCAAGGCTTCCTTCTGGAGCCTGCACGCCGTCATCGACTTCTAGCGGCACAAACGAGATCGGCTCCATCGCTGCCCGGTCGCGCACCGTTCGCCGCAAATAATGGAGCAGTCCAGGGCTCACGCCATGGTGCCGCGCCACCGCGCTCATGTTGGCGCCGGCTCAAAGCTCTCTGCCGTGCTCCGCGCCTTCTCGCGTGGATCCCACCGTCGGTTGCGCTTCTGCGGGACGAGAATTGTCGCTTCGGCTAAATCCGACTTCGCACTGTGCGGCACACCGTCCCAATCCGCATTCGCACACTGTGCCGCACTGTTTAGATCGCCGTTCAAACCGCTGATGTCATCGTCGAGCAGCTTGCCATCTCCGCTGCCATTTCAAAGGCAGGGTCATTGGCTCAGCAAATCGGCGCCGTCCACGTGGGGCGCTCGCATCGCTAACGCTTCACACCCTGAAGAACCGAGCGAGGGCGTCGCGTCAGCAAGCCGTACAACGGCTCGTCAGAGATACCGGCTTCCTAACGAATGGCGTTCGCCCCCCAGCCAATTTGACCATCGCGGGTAAAATTCCCGATGAAGAACAGGTAGCAAAATTAGATGACGCAATACGACAAATGTGCCGATCGCTTCGGCAGCCATAGGAAGTTTTGCCGAATCAGACGGGGATTCGATATAGTTCGAAGATAAGCTTCCGAAGAGAAGCACTAGTCCAATTATTTAATTGCGAATTTAAAATAACCATAGCAATCAAATGAATTTAACTTTAGTGGGCAGGTTGATAAAATGACCAAATCTAACGATACGGAGGCTTTAGCTCACCAGCTGAGCATTGGAAATATTTATCGGATCGTCTAAAGTAGAAAAAACAAGGCGAGCGGCATCTGACCATTCTTCCTGTGGCTTTAAAACCGTGATATTTCCAGCTTCAATTTCCTTGATCCAATCTTCGATTAAACACATCAAAGCTTGAGGACTGGTCTCGGCAGGAAAATAATGCACGCCCTTGTGGGCATGATTGCGAAAGATAGGGAGATCTCGAGCGAGTACCGGCTTGCCGTGCCCCAGAGCTTCGATGAGCGGCAAACCAAATCCTTCGGCATGCGAAGCAATAATGACGCCCTGGCTGGCCTGATAGATGAGCTCAAGTTCGAGGTCGCTCACGTCGTCGAACCAAAACAACTTGTTTTCATGCTCGGGATGTGAACGGATCGCATGCCTTAAGTTCTCGGTCTGCCAGCCCATACGACCAACAAGCACCAAGCGTTTCTGACTACCGCAGCGCCATCCCTCACTGAAGGCAGCAAGAATTTCAGCGTGACCCTTCCGCGGCTCTAACGTGCCGACCATCAGAGAAAAGGGCGATGACATGTCAAATCGAGCCGCCGGACTACTATTGGAACACGTGGCGTCCAGCAGCGACTTTTTTATGCTATAGCCCATCGGAACAACCACTGAGCGGTACCCATGGCTTAAACCAAAACGCGCCTCCAAAACTCGTTTCAAATCAGATTCAGTCTGATCCGAAATGCAAAAGAAACCATCGGAAAGGCCGGCGATAATCTCGATCCAAGCTTTATATCGAACAACGTTGTTGGGTGAGAACCAATCTGGTCGATCCACCGGCAACAGATCGCAGATCAGAAACCACAGCGTTCCACCACTCCGTCGGAACCTCGCGAGTTGCCTGCGGTGAAATCTGACGGTATCAAGCGAGAAATCGAGACCAAAAAAGACATCTCCTGGTCGCGCTTTGATAGCTTTGTCACTCCAAGCCGAAGAACTCACACTTTGATTTGGCCAAGATACAATGTGGTATCCGCGCTTTCGGGATGCTGCCACAAAGTGAACTTCCCAGTTCGGTTTGGCTTCCTTTACCAAAGCTAGAGCAAGAGCGCGAACGACGCGCTGAATTCCTGTTCCCGCATCGTGTCGACTAATTACTGCGATGTCGATATAAAGCCGGCGCTGAAGCACTCCATACTTCGCCGGCTTAACCTCAGCTCTTCGACTGGCGACACGAATCCTTCGTAACGTCCGTCCAGCAAAGGCTTGATCGACGCGAAACGGGAACAAATCAAAAAATGAGCGCAAGTTACGACCACTTATCTTTTTATATTACTGTGAAATTACAGCCGCTGTCGTAGCGACCGGCAAGACAGTTGAGAAAATCGCGCCTAAGAATTTTTGAATATCAGCTAGGGGAGCATTTGACACGTAGAGAATATCTTTATTTTTAATCTGAAAACTTTGCGCGATAAAAAATGTAGAAGGGTTCTTCATATTAATGCGGTAAATAACTGGGACTTTTCCGTCAGGGGTCAATTTTGCGGTGGCGCGGGTCGCCGGTTCGAGCACCTCTGGGTCTTCCAAACGAAATACGAACACACCCTTCACATCGGCCCGTGTGTCTTGCAGTCCCGAAACTCGGCCAAGCGCCTGCGCCAACGTCAGCCCTGTCGCTTCGAACGGCAATTCCTCGTTTTTACCCACAGCGCCTAATGCGGTGAAACTATAAGGCTGGAACAGCAAAGTCATTACGTCATTAGGCTGAAGCATTACATTCTGCCGCGGGTCGCGAATTACGGTATCCAGAGGCAGCGATGAGACTTTCATCCCACGCGTAATCTGAACTGTCATCTTTCCCACAGGTTGTTTCACACCGCCCGCACTTGCGAGGACATCAAGCACCCTCTCGCCTCGAGAGGTGAGCGGAACACGCGTACTTCCGGCCACCTCCCCCACTACCGTAACATTGGCGGCTGCGTTGCGAATCAATCGCACGATCGTCTGAGGCTGATGCGCTTTCCCGACCAAGCGAGATGTTATGACCCGCGCGATCTCTTGGGGAGTGAAGCCGTCCGCGGCAACCCGTCCCACGAACGGTACAGTGATTTGCCCATCGCTATCAACCATCTGTTCGGGCAACGACGTTCCTCGCGCGATTGAACCGACGGAAGAAAGCTGAGCGCTGCCTCCAACCGCACCAAATAATGCCGCAGGTGGCGCCTCCCAAATCGCGACCTCAAGCACATCGCCCTTCCCGACCACGGATCCAATTGCTCGGCCGTCGCCAAGCTCTTCGGAAAACAGAGCGTGATGACCATTTGCGATGATGTCGCGGGCGATGGCATCGGTAACATCGATGATTTTTATACCGGCATCTCCCGGCATCTTAGCCGCGGCCGCGACGTCGCCAGAGGACGGGCCGCTATTCGGCAGGCTCGCGCAAGCTGAGATCGCCACGGCAAGGAGACTCGCGCCCATGATGCGCATTGAAAGAATTGATTTCTTCATTCGAACGTTCAGCCAAACATTTGCAACCCGCACTCAGGCGGTCAGATTCGTTGGCTATGGCGCAACTATGTGCACGGATCAAGGAACGCCGTTAAAGCCATAATGTGCATAAGGTCCGGCCTCCTGCCGACTCCTCGCATTTTCTGCTATGGACGTGGGAATTGCAGGAAGCTAGTGCCCGTTCCTGCGTACGGGCACGGCTACACCGACTGAGCCTGTGCCTGGAATTGTGCCTCATGGATGTCGCCCGACTTAAAATTGCTGTCGACGCGGAAAATGCGCTAAACAGCCATAACAGTGTGAATGATAAGGCTAGAATGGGAACAAGATACAAGGAATTCGCCAAGAAGGTGCGCCCGCTCTTTCTTATCACGGTTATAATCCCGACTATTCTTTCTATGCTGTACTTCGGGATATTTGCCTCGGACGTATACGTTTCCGAGTCAAAGTTCGTCGTCCGGAGTCCCGACAAGCAATCGATGTCTGGGATTGGCATGCTACTTAAAAGCACTGGCTTCGCAAGCGCAGGCGACGAAATTTATGCAGCTCAGGACTATGTTCAATCCCGAGATGCCCTCGAGGCCTTAAACCATGAAGGCGCATTTAAACGGGCCTATGCTTCGGCATCGATATCGATTTTTGACAGGTTTGACCCTTTCGGGGTGGATGGCACGTTTGAAGACCTTTACAAATATTACACCAAAAAGGTGAAGGTCGAGCAAGATTCGACCTCTTCCATCGTGACATTGACTGTCAACGCTTTCACCGCTGAAGACGCCAGGCGAGTCAATGAGCAACTGCTCGAAATGGCGGAAGCTGTCGTCAACAAGCTCAACGAACGTGGTCGTCAAGATTTAGTGCGGTTCTCTGAAAAAGAAGTGGAAGAAGCTAAAGGAAAATCTCAAGCTGCTGCTCTGGCGCTTTCGGCGTACCGAAATCAGGAAGGCGTCGTCGACCCCGAAAAACAAGCCACTGTTCAGCTGCAGATGATCTCCAAGCTCCAGGACGAACTGATTGCAACGCGAACACAACTGCGCGAATTGCGGGCATTCGCACCGCAGAATTCTCAAGTCGAAGTGCTGAATACGCGAGCTAAAGGTCTGAGGCTGGAGATTGACGAGCAACTAGGCCTCGTAGCGGGAAGTAACAAATCGCTGTCGTCTCGGGCGGCCCGATATCAACGACTTTGGCTCGAAAGTCAATTTTCGGATAAGCAACTGGCAAGTGCCATGGCTTCACTCCAGGACGCACGTAACGAAGCGCGTCGCAAACAGGCATACGTGGAACGTATTGTTTCGCCAAATTTGCCTGACGAAGCGCTGCAACCACGACGGTTGCGCGGGATTTTTTCCACGCTGATCCTCGGATTAGTGGCTTGGGCTATCATCAGCATGCTTCTGGCAGGCATGTTGGAGCATCGAGACTAAGGCATCGCTATGATTTCTCGACTTGCCCCCCTCGCCCAAAGCGCAAGCGTTCAGGGCCGGGTGATCTATGCACTGTTAATGCGTGAGATACTCACGCGTTACGGTAGGCATAATATCGGTTTTTTGTGGCTATTCGTAGAGCCAATGCTTTTCACGACTGGAGTGACGATCCTTTGGTCGATTGGTAAGGCTGCTCACGGATCGTCTTTGCCAATCGTCGCATTTGCATTGACGGGATACTCGAGTGTTCTTTTGTGGCGCAACATGCCTTCGCGCTGTATCGGAGCAATAGAGCCTAATTTGGCTTTGATGTATCATCGTAACGTGAAGGTCTTGGATATTTTTGTATCGCGGGTTCTTCTCGAAGCTATGGGCGCGACAATTTCGTTTGTAACACTAAGCTTGTTTTACATTTATATCGGTTGGCTTGATCCACCCGAGGACGTACTTACTGTCATAGGAGGGTGGGTACTGATCGGATGGTTCGGTGCAAGCCTTGCAATATTGCTCGGTGCCCTTGCCGAGAAAAGCGAGCTCGTTGAACGCTTGTGGCATCCGGCGGCCTATCTCCTTTTTCCCCTTTCTGGTGCCGTCTTTCTCGTCGATGCCCTGCCGGCGGCCGCACAGAAGTACGTCCTCTACATTCCTATGGTGAATGGGGTAGAAATGGTCCGCGATGGGTATTTCGGTAACCACATAAAAGCCCACTATGATCTGCCATACTTGGCTGGTTTTTGCGTCGTGCTGACCGTGCTAGCCTTAGCGCAAGTCGCTGAGGTCAACCGCGGGATTACCCCAGAATGATCCTCATCGATCACGTCTGCAAAGTTTATCCCACGCGAGCAGGCGAACGGCTTGTGCTGGATGACATTTGTTTCACGCTCCACCATGGCGAAAAGCTCGGCGTGTTGGGTCGGAACGGCGCCGGGAAATCCACCCTAATCAGGCTCGTTAGTGGTGCTGAAAATCCTACTTCGGGAAAAGTGAGCACTACCATGTCGGTATCCTGGCCTTTGGCATTTGGCGGCGCTTTTCAAAACGCTTTAACTGGACTTGACAACGTTCGATTCATTAGCCGGATCTACAAGCAAGACTATAAGAAAAACATCGACTTCGTTGCCGAGTTCACTGAGTTAGGGATCTATCTTCGCGAACCTCTGAGGTCGTATTCGCAGGGAATGAGGGCGCGCTTGGCCTTTGCGATTTCAATGATCATCGAGTTCGACTGTTATCTTATTGACGAGATATCGGCTGTCGGCGATGCGAAGTTCCATGAAAAATGCGAGGCAGAGCTATTTCAACGGCGAAGTGATCGCGCCATGTTAATCATTTCACACGACACTGAATATGTGCGCAAGCACTGTAGTAGGTTCGCGGTTCTCGAAAACGGCAAGCTGCTGTTTTACCCAGATTTCGAACAGGCGCATGAAGCCCACTCCCGAAATCTACATATCAATTCTCATTAATCTTGAGCGATAGCTAATTTATGGAGTACCATATGAGTAAGACGGCCTTGATCACCGGCGTGACAGGACAAGACGGCAGCTACCTTTCTGAACTGCTTCTTGAGAAAGGTTACCAAGTCCACGGAATGATCCGAAGGTCGAGCACGGTGAACACTTGGCGCATCGATCACCTGTTGGGCGAAGAATATAAAGACCGCTTCTCTCTCCACTATGGCGATCTGTCGGATGCTAACTCGTTGCGTCGCCTGATAGACGTAACCCAGCCCGACGAGATTTATAACCTCGCTGCGCAAAGCCATGTACGCGTGAGCTTTGATCAACCCGAATACACGTGCGATGCCACTGGGACCGGTGTGCTTCGCTTGCTTGAGGCCATCCGCGCCGCGACCCAATATGTACCTCGCGCGGTGAGATTCTACCAAGCTGGGTCCAGCGAAATGTTTGGTTCGGCACCTCCCCCGCAAAGCGAAGTCACGAGATTCGAGCCGCGAAGCCCTTATGCTTGCGCAAAAGTCTATGCTCACTATCAAACGGTCAATTACCGTGAGAGCTACGGCATGTTTGCCAGCAACGGAATTCTGTTCAATCACGAGAGCCCGCGGCGCGGCGAGGCGTTCGTAACCCGCAAGATAACGCTGGCTGCGGCTCGCATAAAACTTGGACTTCAGAAAAAGCTTATGCTCGGCAATCTGGACGCAAAGCGCGACTGGGGATTCGCCGGAGACTATGTTGAAGCAATGTGGCGCATGCTACAGCATGACGTCCCAGGTGACTTCGTTGTAGCGACCAATCATGCGATCTCTATTCGTGACTTTCTGTCACTTACTTTTGAACACTTGGATCTCGACTGGGAAGACTTCGTCGAAATAGATGAGCGGTTTTATCGTCCTGCTGAAGTCGATTATCTGCTGGGCGACTACAGTAAAACTGAAAAGGCCTTAGGCTGGGCCCCTACTCACGACATCAGGTCGCTAGCAAAAATGATGGTTGAAAGTGACCTCCAACTTGCAAAGCGCGAACGTCACCACCGAAACTTTGATGAGCTCGAGGCACAGATTGTCCAGTAAGCCAGGACTGCTCGTCACGGGAGCTTCGGGTTTCGTCGGCAAGCATCTGATAGCTTTAGGTTGCGATCGGTTCGACATTGTCGCAGCCGGTCGCAGCTTGCGACCGCAATGGCTCCCGAAACAAGTCGCTTGGCGAACAGTTGATTTGTTGGACCGAAAATCGGTAGCGAACTTGCCTTTCGATTTACCGTTTGTCATCCATTTGGCGAGCGAAACAGTTCCATCTAAGTTTTCAAGTTACGCACCGTTGCTGGAATCGCTCGAGATGACTCTGAACCTGGCGCGACACGTGCGTTCGGGACGAATGTTGTTTGTTAGCTCGTGCTTAGTATACGGCGCCAGCGCTCATCCGCTTTCGGAAAGCTCCGCGCTCGACCCCCGTGGCAACTACGGTCTGACAAAGTTGCTCTGCGAACAAATCGTATCTGCTGCCTCTCTTGGCGAATCCGAAATAAGTTCGTTCATCGCCCGCCCATTCAACCACATCGGCGGGGGCATGCGCCCAGATCTTGTCATCCCATCAATAGTACGACGTGTTCGAGAAGCCGAGCCCGGCAGCACGATTACCATGAACGGTTTGGATAGCGTCCGAGATTTTCTTGATGTTCAGGATATTGTTGAGGCCTATTTCGCAATCTTGGGTCTCGATAACAGTCCCTCGCACCGGATCTTCAATGTATCAAGCGGGAAGCCCACTAGCATTAGCAGTGTAGTGCAAACGGTTGCTCAAATTCTCGAGAAGCCTATCGCTGGCGTTGACTTCACGGATCAAGGGAATTCCGCTGATGACACTTCTGTGGTCGTGGGGAATTGTCGAAGATTGAGTGAGATGACAAGTTGGCGACCACGTTATAGTGTAGAAGACAGCTTGCGCAGATTGGTTGCATACAGCGATCACTGACGACGCGGAATTTGGTTAGGTACTGTTAGATACTGCGGATGCAATGCGGTCGGGCCGCAAATACGTTCACGCAGGATTTTAGGAAAATCAATCATGGTCCGGGCACGCAGCAAGATCGATCTAGAATTTCCCGCGGTTATATCTTTGGCCGAACTATGTTCGTACCAAGACCTTGCGTTTGTAAGGCAAGCTTACTCCTTCCTTTTAAAACGACAGCCGGATGATAGTGGCGAGCGATACTATTTGTCTCGATTTCGGGATGGATATTCCAAAATTCATATATTAGGACAAATCAGCCAGGCTCAAGAAGGGGCCGGAATAGAATCGATCATAGGTCTTCGATCTGCGCTTCGAAAACATCAACACGCAACGCGCTTCGGATGCGCTTGGGTGGCAAAAGCGTTTGGCTATGCCGAAGGTAATAGTAGATCGGAACGACAAAGTCGCGCTCTCATCCGCGAACTTAGCAATATCCGGCAAGCTATCGAACGACTTCCCGCTGACAATGTTCGTTCAGGAGCCACCAAATCGGCTGTAGGAACGGCTAATCTAAAAGACCAGTCTTTCCGAGATTCCAAGTTTCGACAAAAATCGGACCTAAATTTCAGCGGGAAGGAGCTGACCCTCCCGACAAATGCTGACAGCCAAACCAGGCGCTTACTTGAAGCCATCGAACGTGAAGTACTGTTTGCAACGAGATCCAGATGAAACTTCTTTTTGACCTTCAAGGAATCCAGAATCACAGCTGTGAACGTGGAATCGGAAGATACGTTTATAATCTATTTCACGCGCTTGCCGCCCGCACAGATGTGGACGTCTACGCGCTTCTTAACAGCGCCTTGTCGGCTCGATTCGAAGCCGCTTATGATATTGCAGCGGACGCTATTGGCCACTCAAAAGTTTTTGTTTTTCCAGGGTTGTCCGACACCGCGCCAATTGATGATATGAGAAAACGTCGGCGTGAATTATGTGAGATATCCTATTATGCGTTTGTAGAGGCGACAGGCTGCGATATATTACTCGTGGGAACGCTGTTTGAAGGCTTCAACGACGAGACGGTTATTTCGCTAACCCCTTCCTTTCAGAATGATGACCTTGCCAATCACCCGGATGTTTTAACTTCTGTTATTCTTTATGATTTAATTCCTTTGATAGATCAGAAAAAATACCTTGCCGCCAACCCTGTAAAAGAATGGTATTTTGACCGCTTGTCGCAATTGAGTAACGCCGATTTGCTCCTGGCTATTTCCGAATCGTCCCGTCAAGAAGGGTTAGAGCACTTAGGCGTACCTGAAGAGTCTTGCGCGGCTGTAGGTTCCGCAATTGACGCGAACATATTTTATCCGGGACCATCGGCATCCGCTGCGGAACTAAAAAAACTCGGTATAACCAAACCTTTTATAATGCATACGAGCGCTTTCGACGAACGAAAAAATTTCGAAGGTCTAATAGAGGCATTTGCTCTTCTCCCGAAATCGATGAAAGCGCGATATCAACTAGTTCTTGTTGGAGGCGCGAACCCCGATTCAGTCGCACGGCTGAAGCAGCACGCAGAGGCTCACGGGCTGAGTGCAGACAATGTGGTATTCCCAGGTTTCGTTCCCGACCCGATTCTCGCAAATCTCTATCGCACTTGCGACTTGTTCGTGTTTCCGTCGTTCCATGAAGGTTTCGGCCTCCCCGCTTTGGAGGCCATGTCCTGTGGCTGCGCAACAATTGGATCAAACCTGACAAGCGTACCTGAAGTCATTGGTCGCCAGGATCTGCTATTCAATCCGCACGACTCGTTGGAGATTGCCAAGCTGATTGAGCTTATCCTCTCCAACCCAGAGTTCCATAGCACCGCAAAAACCCATGCCTTGCTGCATGCTAGTACCTTCAGTTGGGAACGTGTGGCCGATCGGGTAATAAGGACGTTGCAGAAGGGTGTCGAAGAACGAGAGAGCGTAAGAAGCTGTGTTTCGCGCCGAGGATACCTCGATTCGGAAAAAAGAATAGCTCGAATAGGGACATCAGTAGATCTGTCAAAATACTCCCCTAATGAGACACTCGAATTAGCAA
Organism: Novosphingobium sp. BL-S-34; assembly: GCF_056857015.1. NCBI lineage: Bacteria > Pseudomonadati > Pseudomonadota > Alphaproteobacteria > Sphingomonadales > Sphingomonadaceae > Novosphingobium > Novosphingobium sp. BL-S-34. Next base: position 2,235,722 of record NZ_CM166472.1, on the reverse strand, counting down.
AGTCATTGTCTTATGGCGAGAAAAATGTGCTCACGAGCTATGGATCTTGCGAAAGTCCTCAAGACTTACAATGGCGTATCGAAGGGCCTTTTGACAGCTCGTATAGCTTGGCTTTATTGAATCGCGAGACGGCGCGCGCCCTGTCAAATCTCGGTTACGATGTGGTGCTCAAATCCACCGAAGGGCCTGGCGATTTTTTGCCTTCGTCAGCTTTCCTTGATGAAAATCCGGATTTGCGAAGCATGCATGATCGTGAATCAAGTTCAACGCACGCCGACGCCTTTGTAGTGAGCCGCAATCTCTACCCGCCCCGCGTCATGGATATGGAGGGGCAGATTAATGCCCTGCATCATTTTGCATGGGAGGAGACTGGTTTCCCAAGTGATTGGGCCGAAAATTTCAATAAGCATCTGTCATTCATGACATGTCTCTCTTCGCATGTCGAAAAAATCATGGTCGATAATGGCGTAACCATCCCTAAATTGACAAGTGGATGTGGCGTAGATCACTGGGAACGAGTCGAAGCAGACCAAACATATAAGATAACGGCGAAAAGGTTCCGGTTCCTGCATGTTTCATCATGCTTTCCTCGAAAAGGCGTCCATTGCTTAATCGAAGCTTACGGCCGTGCTTTTTCAGCGGAAGATGACGTTAGTCTGATCATCAAAACGTTCGTGAATCCACACAACGACGTCCGTGAGATTTTGGCTCAAGCCAAAGCGGCGAACCCAAGGTACCCGGATGTGGTTCTTATTTTCGGCGACCTTACTGATGCTCAGCTTAAGGCCCTTTACGTCCAAAGCGATGTGATGATCGGCCCCAGCCATGCAGAAGGGTACGGCCTACCTTTTGCCGAAGCTATGTTGAGTGGCATCCCGGTTATTACAACAGCTTGGGGAGGACAGACAGATTTCTGTAATCAAGGGAATTCCTGGCTCATCGATTACAGATTTGAAAAGGCAGACACCCATTTCGGGCTTTGGTCTTCGGCTTGGGCGACTGTCGACAATAGCGCCCTCGTAAGCGCAATGCTTGAAGCACGGTTTTCACCTCGCGAACAGCGCGATGAGATGGCTGCTCGAGGTCGCATGCAACTCTTGCGCGACCATAAATGGTCTGATGTTGCAACTAGGCTTTCGGCAGCTGCAAACCTACTTCCTACAGCAGAAGACATTGATCCGCGCATTGGCTGGATAAGTACTTGGAACGAACGATGCGGTATTGCCACCTACTCAAATCATCTCGTCGAAGCGATGGACGTCGAGGTAGTTGTATTTAGTCCTGATAATTACGAGCCCGTCGGCGAGCTGGATAGCTCGGCCCGGTTATGGACGCGGTCGAAAGAAAACTCAGGCCTCTCCAAAATTCTCGAAAATTCTCTGTCTCAGAATATAGACGTGTTCGTAATCCAATTTAACAACACATTCTTTAACCATAACGACTTGGGCAACTTCATCGCGGAAGCAAGGGCTCTTGGAAAACTCATTGTGTTGTGCCTTCACTCTACAATCGACCAGCCTCAAACTACGCCAGAGATCGATTATCATCTCTCGCATATGGTTCCCACGCTCGCTATCTGCGATAGAATTCTTGTTCACTCCATCGCAGACCTCAATAATCTAAAATCGCTAGGGATTGTACACAACGTCGCGCTATTCCCCCACGGCACGCTTGTGCGAGCTTTGGGAGAAGATAGGGATTTCCGATCTGATTCAACTGCAGAAAAAGAACGCGAATTATTGATCGCTACTTATGGTTTCGCCTTACCGCATAAAGGGCTCTTGGAGATAGTCGAGGCGGTCCGCATCTTAAGAGCGCGACAATTATCAGTAAAGTTGCGAATGGTAAACGCTGAGTATCCGGCCAGCGTATCGAAGGCATTAATTACTTCACTCAACCTTCAGGTTGAGCAACACCAACTTTCCGAGTTTGTTGAAATCCAGAGCGACTTCCTGCCTGATGAAGTGAGCTTGGCGTTGTTATCGGAAGCCGACCTTATTGTTTATCCCTATCAGGAGACTGCGGAGTCTGCGAGCGGAGCCGTGCGGTACGGCATGGCGACAGGTCGGCCTGTGGCCGTAACACCAATTGAGATTTTTAGAGAATTGGAAGGCGCGGTGCATACGCTCGAGGGTACTACGCCGGAGGCGATCGCTGATGGCATTGAAACTATCTTCCAAGCCTTGTCGGAGAATGATGAACGCTTCGTCAGTATCCAGAACCATGCCGACGAATGGCGGCAAAGTCATGATTTCAAACGAGTTGCGCAACGCCTGAAGAATATCTGCAAGGCGCTTCGATAGGTGTAAACGGCGAAGGGAACCGCCTTCGTGCTTTTGGGATTCTGACGCTGTCCCAGTTCAGAATGAGGTCCGACACTTCATCGGCCGGGGTTAACCCCGGCCGATGAAGCAAATTCAGTCGGTGTCATGAACCGTAAGCGCCGACGGAACCCGGCCTTGTGCGGATGTGGATCGGCGTGAATTTCGCGGGGCACATGGAGGCCTTGCGAGTGGATATCGAGCAGTCAAAAGAGCCTCGTATGAGCGCTCGCCGAGATGGTGGAGCGGTCGTACGGGTGGAACGTCGCCGGCACTGGAGTGACGAAGAGAAGCTGGCGATCCTGAAAGAAACCACGCAGCCCGGCGCCATCATAGCAGTGGTGGCGCGTCGGTACGGGATCGAGACCGGTCAGCTCTACACCTGGCGCAAGCAATTGCTCCGCGGCGCGATGGCCGGGTTCGTGCCGGTTGAGCTGACGCCCGCTGACCTGCCCCCTGGCAGTCCCTTGATCATAACGAGAGTCTTGCGGTTGAATATTCCGGCACGCTCGCCTGCACAAGCGCGTCGGGCGTGATGCTATCGTCCTGCACGAACGTCCGACGCGCTTGTGCAGGCGTTCGATTTCCCAACGATTAGTGGGGCCGAACATGGTTGTAGTCGTAGCGCCAGATGGCCAATTTCCGGCGGGCGTCAGCGAGGCTGTCGAACAGCTCCTCGTTGAGCAGCTCATCACGCAATGAGCCGTTGAAGCTCTCGATGAAGCCGTTCTGCTGGGGCTTTCCGGGACCGATGTAATGCCACTCCACCTTGTTCCTGCCCGCCCATTCCAGGATCGCTCGGCTTGTAAATTCAGTGCCATTGTCGCTGACAGTGCAAGCCGGTTTCCCGTGCAGGCGAACCAGCGCATCCAGTTCGCGCGCCACCCGAGCCCCCGAGATGCTGGTGTCGCCCATCAGGCACAGGTTTTCCCGGCAGCAATCGTCGTTGATCGCCAGAATCCTGAACTTGCGCGATGCGCCAAACGTATCGGCGACAAAGTCCATCGACCAGCGGTCACCAGGGCGAAGTGCTCCCGGCACCGGCGTCCGGCTGCCTCGGGCGCGCTTGCGGCCACGTCGTCGGCGTACAGACAAGCCTTCTTCCCGATATAGCCGGTAGAGCTTCTTGTGGTTCATGCTCATGCCTTTGCGCTCCAGCATGACGCCGATCCGGCGATAGCCGAACCGACGGCGCTGGCCTGCGATCTCACGCATCGCAGTCCGGATGGCTCCGTGGTCTGGCGGGCGTTCGCGCCTGACCGTCTTGGGATCGACACCGATCAGGACGCAGGCGCGGCGCTGGGAGATGGCATAGCTTTCCAGCACTTTGAGCACCGCGTCTCGCCGCAAACCCAGTGTCGTCAGACTTTTCCCAAGAGATCCTTAAGGATCACATTGTCGAGCATGCTGTCGGCCAGCAACCGCTTGAGCTTGCCGTTTTCGTCCTCAAGCTGCCTGCCGGAGCCGGCGGACGTCGGAGACTTCCATGCCGCCGTACTTGCCCTTCAGTTTGTAAAACGTCGCCGTGCTCAGTCCGTGCTTTCGGCAAATCTCGACCGTTGGAAGCCCTGCCTCCTGTTCCTTGATCATCCCAAGGATCTGCGACTCGGTAAAACGGCTCTTCCTCATGCGTCTGCTCCTTCCTCGTGGACAGACTCTACATCAGAATGAGGGACCTTTCGGGGGGCAGGTCACACGCTGTGCCGACACTTCACGCCTCTATCGCTCAGCTCGATGGAATCACAATCTCGCACACACCGCCATTGGTAAATCAGGGTGTCCCTTTGAGGCCTGGCTAGCGGTGAAAATCAACCGACGGCCCCTGGTGCGGACAATCTCTGCCCTCGACGGCTTCGTCACCGCAACTGTAACCGGGCCGCCGTTCCCGGATCCGCAGTACTGGATCTGCCCCGCCGTCGGCCTGCCCTACGATGTGCTGACCAACGGCACGGACCTTGAGCACGCCGTGTTTGCATCCGTCGCCAAAGTTCAAAACCGGATCAATGAGAACTTATGCTCCTCGCTTCGCCCAAACACCGACGACGTGGACCTGCCCCCCGGGGCCGCGCTGAGCTTGCGACGCCAGGTATAGGCCAACGCAGTGGAGACGTCGTGCCGCCGAGCAACCTCCGCGACCCACGCGCCCGGCTCACACGCCTACTCCAGAATGCGCCGCCGTTTCTCAGCACTCCAGCGACGCCGGCGTTCAAGGCCGCCGAAAACCGTGATCCGTCCCACAAACAACGCTCTTAAAGTTCGCAAATAAGAGCGACTTTAGGATCGATCCATCACCCCACGGCAAGGCGCCGCTCAGCGGATGCGTACTCTCGGAACACGATCACCTGGCCCTTTCAATGATAAATTTGCGATTTCAGATTCTCATGGATTTGAACAGGCGTCCGCTGCTAGTGCGATTGCCCCGTTGACGGCATAAATCGCACAAAGTTCCAGCCCGCAGGATGCGACCTAATGATACATTTTGCCTACTATAAGCAGCTTCTTTCCTCGCAACCGAGACAGGCGTGGATCGGCAGTAAGCCACCAAGCGGGGTTACCGCGATTGATCTTGACGCGAGCGAGACGTACCGGGCAGAAGCGAGGCATCATAACAGTTTTGATGTCGTCTGGTTATACGAGAAGCCTCTCTCTGACCTACCTCGCTCGGAATGGACAATATTGCTAGACGAAGCAATTAGGCTGCTCGGTGCAAGCGGAGATTTAGTTCTGCGCCATCGGCAAACCGATGATATCTCTCTGATGATTGTTCGAAACTTCTTAGGTCGTCGCCCCGGAATATCAGTGACGATGGAACCTCATCTGATAGAAGACGATATTGTCAATTGTGTTTTCCATATCAAACGGCAAAACTTAGATGCATATCGTGACAGGAAGTGGTCTTTTGTCATTTTGGCGCAGGGTAATAGAACACCTGATGTCTTAGCTTTTTTAAACAAATTACAGAAAATCGGTGAAGGTACCACTTACGAGGTGATTATAGTAGGTCCTCGCTTAGACGCCTATCAAGAGTTCGATGTACGCGTCCTAACGACGCAATATCGACCAGATTATGCGCAAATTGCACTAAAAAAGAACGATGCTATTCATTACGCCAGCTATGGCAACGTATGCGTTCTGCATGATCGCTTTATACTTCAGGATGATTTTTTCTCAGGTTTCGAGTTGTTCGGATATGATTTCGATTTCGTGGCGGTTCGCCAGCAGTATGCAGCCGGCGAGCCTTATCCTTTCTATGGTGAATTGAGTGCCGAGCCAATGGTGTGGTCTGTGCCAATACATGCGAAGAATTATCGACACGTAAGGCCTACACATTTTGTCAACGGTGGCTTTATGGTGTTCAAACGAATAATGTTTGATCGCATTAAATTTAATCCGCTGCTTGCTTGGAACGAAGCGGAAGATGTTGAAATCTCCTACGCTTTCCTAAGTCGTAACGTTCCCCCGCGAGTTAATCTATTTAGCTCCGCCGTGACGACGGTATCAACGGCTCACACAGCCATGTTTCTCCCTGATAAGTCCGAATTAAAGGAGAACGAAATTGACCAACCATCGAAGTAACAACCCACTGACCTAGGCGCGAAAAAGGGGTCCGATGATTCGTGATTAAATCGGATCCCTTCTGGGTCGAGAGTTCCTATACGCTTGGACAAGCTTCCTTATGCCAAACGATCTAATCATTGACGCCGGCGCAAACCAAGGTGAATTTTCACTGGAGCTTGCAAGGCTGAACCCTGGCTTAACGGTTATCGCAATAGAGCCCGAGCCCAACCTTGCATCTAGATTAATCGAACACGCTAAAACCACGGGGCTGGACAATCATGTCGTTATCCAATCAGCTGTTGCATGTGAGGAGGGAGAGGCCCCTTTCTTTGTGTCGCAGGAAGGTGACTGGGGTACGAGCAGTCTCTTAAGGTTTGACGAAAGGCACCTAAAAGAGGATGAGTACTGGGCAACGCGCACAGATCTACGTCACACAGATAAGATTATTGTATTCAGACGCCGACTCGAAGCGATCTTGGATGAATTTGACTACGGCCGAATAGCTTTCCTTAAGATCGATACTCAGGGGCTTGACGTAGACGTCCTGCGATCGATGGGTAATCATTTAACCCGTCTCGACGCAGGCATGCTGGAAGTCGTGGGTGTACCAGAACGTTCGCTGTATGAAAACGAACAAGCAACAATGTTAAACGCGTTAGGCTTCTTAGAGCAACATGGATTTACCCCCTATGCTATAAAGCCTAATGATCCTGCTGCTAACGAATTCAATGTGTTTTTCATTCGTCGAGGGCAGGATCACCGGACTCTTGAGCAAAAGCTTTCGCTATGCGGAGTGCAGATGTATGACGGCAAACATTATTGGCTAATTCCTAGTCCAGTACTTTGCAATCCTCTCGCGCCTTTAGATGATTTTCGAGAGCGCACAAATTCTCTGTCATATGCACTCGATCAAGCACAAGCAGAGAAAATTCGCGTAGAGAGTATCTTATCGAGCGAACGGCAATCCGCGAATGCTGAGCGCATTGCTCAGTCGGTCTCTTTCGCGGCGCAGTCTGAGGCGCTCGAGAGGTTGGTAGATGCTGGCAATAGGCAAATAGCCGATGTTAAGGAGTCGCTCTCCTTTACCAAGACACTATGCCAGGACTTACTGCAACAGCAATCAAGTTTTCAGTATAGGCTGCGAGTACAGCGACGCTCTGCCAACCGTATCGCTCGAAAACTTCAATATGAGAACATGAATAACCAAATTCTTCGTCAGGAGTTGGCATTGGCGGAGTCCAAGTTATCCGACTTCAAGGATCAATCTGCAGTAGAATTATTGAAACTTCACACTAGCTTAGAACTTGCGCGCGAAGAACAGATGTTACTCAGATCGAAACTGTCATTTTTTGAAAGCCGGCTTTTTTTCCGCCTAGTTCGTTGGCTAGTTCGATGGAGAAAGGACGGAAGTGTTATTCCAGAAGAAAGCGCTTCTAATACACATGTCTCAAATTCACTTCAGTCCAACGGAGCACCTGTGATTTATTACGATGTCACCGATTTAGTTCGGCATGCAAAACATTCTGACAAAGTAACAGGGATACAGCGCGTGGTCCTTGAGGGGCTACGTGGCATTGGAGAGCAAGCGGTACCAATGTTCGTAAGCCCAGCTACAGGTAAATGGTACGTTCTTGAAGGATTAGATGTAAGCGGAATGCACGACTTGACGAGTTTTAGAGGATTGTGGGAGCGGTCCGATCTTGTTGAGTTTCCCACTCAAAGCAACGTTAGTCTCTATTTGAATCATCGTCCGACTAATCCCAAGGATGCAAGCTCGCACCGATTTCATCGGTTATTGACTAAGCTTCCAATGGGTCGTCGAAAATTGAACCGCTACACTGCGAAATTTGTTGCACCAGACGTTTTCCCAGGCAATTGGCCCACTATTCGCTTAATGCCTGCGCTAGCCCGTCACGATAAGCTTGTCCTGTTCGGTACTCCGTGGAATGCGCAGCACAGTTACGAGAAACTCTTTGCAAGCGCGCCAGTTGAAATAGAGAAAATCATTCTTGTTTACGACCTAATTCCACTAAATTCTCCGTACGTACCGGACAGTCTACGAGATGACTTCCGGAAGTTTATTCCATTTGTGCTTAGTCACGCGAGCCGTGTAGTCGTTAACAGTCAAAGTGTGGCATCCGACCTTGGCGATTATGCGGAAGCACACGGATTTTCACTTCCGAAAATTCACAAAATTAATTTGGCTCATCATTTCCCGCCAGAAATTTCGCCGCGTGGAGATACGTCATTACGCGTTCGAAAGCTATTCGCTGAGAAATATGTGCTCTGCGTAGGGTCCATCGAGAGCAGAAAAAATCATCTGAATTTGTTAATTATGTGGAGCAAGTTTGTTGCAAGTACAGATTACAGTGGAGAAAAATTAGTTATAGCAGGAAAATATTTGTGGGATTTCAGCGCAATACAGAATTTCCTGCACGAAACTGGTCACGTAAATGGTTCCGTGATCGTAATCGACGGTCCTTCTGATGTTGAGCTTCGGGAGCTCTACGCCAGATGTCGCTTTACAGCTTATCCATCTCACTATGAAGGTTTCGGGCTGCCCGTCGGAGAGTCCCTGTCCTACGGCAAACCCTGCCTTCATTTTGATAATTCCTCATTGATTGAGGCTGGATGCGGATTAAGCGATTTTGTTCCATACCATGATCTGCGTTGGTACTATCAATCTTTCCGCCGTCTCCTAATAGATGATGCCTTCTACAATGAGCGCTGTATGCGAATTGCGGAAGGTAAGGCAAAATTGCGTCATTGGCACGACTTCTCTGAGGAAGTAGGGCAGGTGTTGCGGTCCTGATTCCGCTTTTAATGGGAGGGTAGGATCAAGCGATTTTCTACGTTAGCCCCTTTCCCGTGACCTGCCCTGGACCCCAGTGAGATTGCCGGACCCTAGATTTCTTAAAATATGAAACCAATGGGACGTGCTCCAGCACAGCGGAGTAACGTTGCTCGGCTTCGACCGGTGGAATGTTTCTGATCGGCTCCAGGAAGCACCGGATGTTGAGTCCGGGGTAATCTCCGCGCTCCCGCCATCTTGCTATGATTGCGAAGCGGTTGCTCTCCGATAAGATGGAAAACGGGTTCACGATTAGCAACGTGGCCCAAGCATCGGGCGGAGAGCAACCACGGAGCAGTATTTCGGTTTGACGTTTCACTGAAACGTACCCATCCGGCGGGTCCCGCCTTGTCGATAAGCTGAGGGACGGGTCTTAAGTGCGCTCGTAGGAGTGCGCTTTGGAGCGGTCGATGGGCCAGATCACAGTGTTTTCCGGGCCGGAGCGCCGCCGCCGTTGGAGCGACGAGGAGCGGCTGGAGATCCTAAACGAGGCGTTCGCTCCCGGCGCTTGCGTTGCCGAGGTTTGCTGGCGGTACGATATCTCGTCAGCGCTGATCGATACTTGGCGGCGGAAGCTGCGCGAGATGCAGGCTGAGCCGCAGGCCGATAATTTGCCAGCTCCCGGTTTCGCCGCGGCCGTGATGGTCGAGGATGCCAAGGGCGCGCACGCTGATGGGCAACCGGCGATCGTCATCGACCTGGCGCGCGGCAAGCGGATCAGCATCTTTGCCTCCGCATCGCCGGAGCTGGTGGCCTCAGCGTTGAAGGCGCTGCGATGATACCTTCGGGTGCGCGAGTGTGGATTGCGATGGGGCACACGGACATGAGGAAGGGGATGCAGGGGCTGGCTTTGTTGGTCCAGCAGGGCCTCAAACGCGATCCCCATGGCGGCGACCTGTTCGTATTCCGCGGGCGGGCCGGCTCGCTGGTGAAGCTCATCTGGCACGATGGGATCGGCAGCATGTCGCTATACGCCAAGCGGCTCGAGAAGGGCCGGTTTGTATGGCCTTCGGCGAAGGACGGCATGGTGTCGCTGACAGTCTCGCAACTCGCCTGCCTGCTCGACGGGATCGACTGGCAGAACCCGCAGTATTCCTGGCGTCCGCAGAGCGCTGGATAGGGTAGTCGTTTTCTTCTCGCCCGGCGCATTTTGGGCTTCATTCGGGCGGGTTTCTGTGATTCCATTGCGGTCATGGAAGCCGTCGTTTCGCCCTTCCTGACGATATCGAAGCGCTCAAGGCGCTGCTGGCGAGCGCGACCCAGCGGGCCAATGAAGCCGAGGCCAAGCTCGCCAGTGCCCATGCCCGCGAGAGCGCCACCGAGGCGGTAATCGCGCACCTCAAGCTGCAGATCGCCAGACTCAGGCGCGAGCAGTACGGCGCCAGCGCCGAGCGCACCCGCCGCCTGCTCGACCAGATAGAACTGCAGCTCGAAGATCTTGAGGCCGACGCCGCCGAAAATGATCCGGCTGCCGAAGCCGCGGCCGGGAAGACTGCAACTGTCACCGCCTTCGAACGCAAGCGGCCAGCCAGGAAGCCGTTTCCCGAACACCTGCCGCGCGAGCGGGTCGTGGTGCCGGCGCCGTGCTCCTGCCCGACCTGCGGCAGCATCCGGCTGTCCAAGCTTGGCGAGGACGTCACCGAGACGCTCGAGGTAATCCCGCGTGCCTGGAAGGTCATCCAGACCGTGCGCGAGAAGTTCTCTTGCCGGGACTGCGAGAGGATCACGCAGCCGCCTGCGCCCTTCCACGTCGCGCCGAGGGGCTGGGCTGGTCCCAGCTTCCTCGCCATGCTGCTGTTCGAGAAGTACGGGCAGCACCAGCCACTCAACCGCCAGGCCGAACGCTTCGCGCGCGAGGGCGTCCCGCTGAGCACTTCGACGCTTGCCGATCAGGTAGGTGCCGCTGCCTTTGCGCTGATGCCGCTCTATCACCTCATCGAGATGCACGTACTGGCCGCCGAGCGATTGCATGGCGACGATACTACCGTGCCCGTCATGGCAAATGTGAAGACCGATACGGCTCGTTTGTGTCTACGTGCGCGATGACCGGCCGTTCGCAGGCGCCGATCCGCCCGCGGCGCTGTTCCACTACTCCCGCGATCGGCAAGGCGAACATCCACGAGCGCATCTATCGTCTTGGTCGGGGATCCTGCAGGCCGATGCCTATGGCGGTTACGGCGAGCTCTATGCTTCCGGACGCATGCCGGCGCCCGTGCTCGAGGCCGGCTGCTTCGCCCACGCGCGGCGCAAGTTTTTCGAACTGGCCGACGTCGCCAGCGCAGCCCGCAAGAAGAGCCGCGGGGATCATGCCGGCATGATCTATCCAATCGCGCTCGAGGCAGTGCAGCGCATCGATGCCCTGTTCGATGTCGAGCGCGGCATCAACGGTAAGGACGCGGCCGAGCGGCTCGCTGTGCGCAAGGAACTGAGTATGCCGCTCATGGCCGAGCTTCACGCCTGGCTCACCGCCCAGCTCGTCAGGCTGTCGCGCAACCACGATCTTGCCAAGGCTATCAATTACATGCTCCGCCGCTGGGACACCTTCACCCGCTTCCTCACCGACGGCAGGGTATGCTTGACGAACAACGCGGCAGAACGCGCTCTGCGCTGCGTGCCTCTCAAGCGGAAGGCCTGGCTGTTCTGCGGATCTGATCGCGGCGGTCAGCGCGCGGCCGTGCTCTCATCCAGACCGCCCGCCTGAACGACATCGATCCCCAGGCTTGGCTCGCGGACGTGCTCGCTCGCATCGCCGAGCATCCGGCCCGTCAACTCGACGAGCTGCTGCCATGGAACTGGTAGCCAGCACGGCGTCAGATCAACACCTGATCCGCGCTAAGCCGCGGCTTTCACCGGATGGCTACACTGAAACACACCGCGATCTCAATGTAACCGTCCGATTGGGACCGCCTGCCTGATGGCGTGATAATCTCAAGAGACGGTCATAGCGACGTCGCTAACGACGTCTCTTGATCGGGGATTGCGATGAGGGCGGAGATACTGGGTCAGGAACGTCGGCGCCGGTGGACGGATCAGCAGCGGCTGGAGATCATCAGTGCCGTTGGCGTGAATGGCGCGACACTGACAGAGGTGGCGCAGCGCCACGGTGTAACCCGACAACAGATTATACTTGGCGGTATGATTTGAAGCAGCGCGGGCTCTTGGGAGCCGCCCCCGAGCCTGCCTTTCTCCCCCTGGACTTGCCTGCCGTTCGAGCCCCTGAAGTTGCCTACAACCCTGGTCCAGGCGCGACGTCCATGGTTGAGCTGCGCCTGACGAAAGGCCGGACTTTGCGCTTTGGAAGCGACATCGAGGTGACCTGCCCCCTGGCAGTCCCTCGATCATAACGAGAGTCTTGCGGTTGAATATTCCGGCACGCTCGCCTGCACAAGCGCGTCGGGCGTGATGCTATCGTCCTGCACGAACGTCCGACGCGCTTGTGCAGGCGTTCGATTTCCCAACGATTAGTGGGGCCGAACATGGTTGTAGTCGTAGCGCCAGATGGCCAATTTCCGGCGGGCGTCAGCGAGGCTGTCGAACAGCTCCTCGTTGAGCAGCTCATCACGCAATGAGCCGTTGAAGCTCTCGATGAAGCCGTTCTGCTGGGGCTTTCCGGGACCGATGTAATGCCACTCCACCTTGTTCCTGCCCGCCCATTCCAGGATCGCTCGGCTTGTAAATTCAGTGCCATTGTCGCTGACAGTGCAAGCCGGTTTCCCGTGCAGGCGAACCAGCGCATCCAGTTCGCGCGCCACCCGAGCCCCCGAGATGCTGGTGTCGCCCATCAGGCACAGGTTTTCCCGGCAGCAATCGTCGTTGATCGCCAGAATCCTGAACTTGCGCGATGCGCCAAACGTATCGGCGACAAAGTCCATCGACCAGCGGTCACCAGGGCGAAGTGCTCCCGGCACCGGCGTCCGGCTGCCTCGGGCGCGCTTGCGGCCACGTCGTCGGCGTACAGACAAGCCTTCTTCCCGATATAGCCGGTAGAGCTTCTTGTGGTTCATGCTCATGCCTTTGCGCTCCAGCATGACGCCGATCCGGCGATAGCCGAACCGACGGCGCTGGCCTGCGATCTCACGCATCGCAGTCCGGATGGCTCCGTGGTCTGGCGGGCGTTCGCGCCTGACCGTCTTGGGATCGACACCGATCAGGACGCAGGCGCGGCGCTGGGAGATGGCATAGCTTTCCAGCACTTTGAGCACCGCGTCTCGCCGCAAACCCAGTGTCGTCAGACTTTTCCCAAGAGATCCTTAAGGATCACATTGTCGAGCATGCTGTCGGCCAGCAACCGCTTGAGCTTGCCGTTTTCGTCCTCAAGCTGCCTGCCGGAGCCGGCGGACGTCGGAGACTTCCATGCCGCCGTACTTGCCCTTCAGTTTGTAAAACGTCGCCGTGCTCAGTCCGTGCTTTCGGCAAATCTCGACCGTTGGAAGCCCTGCCTCCTGTTCCTTGATCATCCCAAGGATCTGCGACTCGGTAAAACGGCTCTTCCTCATGCGTCTGCTCCTTCCTCGTGGACAGACTCTACATCAGAATGAGGGACCTTTCGGGGGGCAGGTCACCACCAATGATTGATTGATCTCCGGCGACCGGCTGGCCCCCGGCTACTGACGCCACGCGCACCGCGCTATGGACAAGGCAACCCTCTCCGCAACCCATCAAGGCTCCTCAGCGCCCTTCACCAGATGGTCCCACTGTAGATGGGGGCTTGGCTTGACTTTCCCCAATCGCAGTCGATAGAGCCACACAAAATCGTCGAAGACGACATGACCAAATCGCTTTTTAAATTTTGAATGGGATCCATCGTTCCGTGATGAACATCGTTATTCCAATGGCAGGCCGGGGGAGCCGTTTCGCGGATGCAGGCTACCTTCAGCCGAAACCCTTAATTGACGTTCACGGTGTTCCGATGATCCGATTGGTCATCGACAACCTGCGGCCATCATGCCCCCATCGGTTTATTTTCATATGTCAACGGTCTCACATCGCGGAATACGGCTTGGACATCTCGCTGCCGCAATGGGCTCCGGGCAGCGAGATAGTGTTGCTTGATGGGGTCACCGAAGGGGCAGCATGCACGGTTATGGCTGCGCAATCCTTCATTGACAGCGACCAGCCCCTGATGATCGCCAACAGTGACCAATATGTAGACATTTGCATTGACGACTACATAGCAAAACTAAATGATCGTAGTCTTGATGGCCTTATTATGACGATGACTGCTGATGATCCGAAGTGGTCGTTCGTATCCGTCGATCAGAACGGCATGGCAACTCGAGTGGTTGAAAAGGTCGTCATATCGAACGACGCAACTGTTGGCATCTATAACTTCTCCAAAGGAAGCGATTTCGTAGCCGCGGCTCAGTCGATGATAGACGACAACGAACGCGTAAATAACGAGTTTTATGTTGCTCCTGTGTACAACCGTTTGATCAACTCTGGTCAACGGATCGGCATTTTCGACGTTGGTTCTGAAGGTTGTGGCATGTACGGCCTAGGCATTCCGGCAGACTTGCGTGAATTTCTTGAAAATCCGGTATCAACCCGCGCGACAGCCAAGCTCTGATGGAAATCATCAGCCACCGCGGATATTGGAAGACCGATTCGGAAAAAAACTCCGTTAAAGCCTTTGAGCGGTCTTTTAGGCTCGGTTATGGTACGGAAACGGACGTTCGCGATTGCGCGAAGACTTTGGTGATATCTCATGACCCTCCAGTAGGGAATGAGTTAACTCTAGCTGCTTTGCTAGACCTGCCCTCTAATCGCGATGCTCTACTTGCTATAAATATCAAAGCGGACGGGCTGGCACTCGATATCCGGCAGCATTTTGAATCGATTGGTCATTCGCGCTGGTTCGTGTTCGACATGTCGATACCCGACACACGCGCTCAGTTAGCTGCGGGCAATCCGGTTTTCGTGCGGATCAGCGAATATGAGTTGGATCCGCCGTTCTTGGGTGAGGCGGCAGGAGTCTGGCTTGACGCTTTCATTTCCGATAGCTGGCGGATCGACGTGGCGCGAGCAAACCTCGCGAAGGGTTTGCAAGTTTGCCTCGTGTCGCCAGAGTTACATCAACGAAATCATCTTCCCTTCTGGCGTGAGCTAAAAGAAGCCGGATTGCAGTTAGCGCCCGGTCTTATTCTTTGTACCGACATGCCTGAAGAGGCAGCGGCTTATTTTCGAGATTGACCATGATAAAAGCTGTCGTATTCGATATGGACGGAGTGCTGATCGATGCAAAAGATTGGCACTATGAAGCCCTGAATAAAGCTCTCGGCTTGTTTGGTTTTGGTATCTCCCGATACGATCACCTCACTACTTTTGATGGCTTGCCCACTAAACGCAAACTGGAAATGTTAAGCGTCACCGCTGGCCTTCCGAGAGAATTGCACGATTTTTTCAACGATCTTAAGCAGTCCTATACAATGGACATGATTTACCAACACTGTCGACCTCGCTTCGCACACGAATACGCTATGTCTGCACTGAGCGCCAAGGGTTATAAGCTTGGCGTAGCTTCCAATTCCGTGCGAGCTACTGTTGAGACAATGATGGAACGCTCAGATCTACGGCGTTATCTCGACATTCTGCTTTCGAACGAAGATGTTAGCCAAGCGAAGCCATCCCCAGAGATCTATCTGAAGGCGATGGAAAAACTAAATGTCTCCCCGCACGAATGCCTTGTAGTAGAAGATAACGAAAACGGTATTCGTGCTGCGCAGGCGTCGGGTGCGCACGTTTTAATTGTGCGTGACGTTGATGATGTGAATCACAGCAACATTATGGCAGCTATCGAGCGCGCGGAGATTCAGGCATGACCAATGTTCTCATCCTGGCCGCAGAAGGGGCGCATGATGACCGTGATAGTGGCTATCCTTCTTGCCTAACAGAGGTTGGAGGAAAGCCGCTAATCCAGCGGTTGATTGATCAATGTGCGTCAATACCTAATGTTCGGCTTGTGGTGGCAATTCAGGAAGAAGATTGCGACCGCTGGCATTTAGACAATGTTGTTACCCAATTGTCTCCTGGAGCAACCGTATCCCGCATATCGCGAGTTACTGCGGGCGCTGCATGTACGGCTTTACTTGCCGTATCGGACATCAATCTCGATGAGCCTTTGCTTATCCTGAATGGGAATGAATGGGTAGATATTGACCTTGCCGAGCCAATCAAAGAGTTCGACCAAGCTGGCTATGATGGCGGGACAGTGATTTTTCCATCGGTGCATCCAAGATATTCTTTCGCTCGACTCGACGACGAAGGACAAATCGTAGAAACAGCCGAGAAGAATCCCATCAGTCAGCACGCCACGGTTGGGTACTATTGGTTCAAAACTGGTAGAATGTTCGTCGAGGCGGCTAAACGTAGTATTTTAAAGAATGCTCATGTTGGTGGGCTTTACTACGTTTGCCCAACTCTAAACGAAATGATTTTAGCTCAGGCGAAGTTGGGCGTTTATGCAATCGACGCGAGCTTATTCCATCCGTTGAAATCTGAGCGACAGATTGCTCGTCTCGATTCGCAGTGAAAGGCCTGAATTATGAAGACTAACCGTCTCGACGAGATGACACGCGGTTGGTTTGTTGGGGCTTTCAGCCCCGCTGCGTTTGCATCCGATGCTTGCGAAGTCGCGGTTCAACGCTATTCCGAGGGAACGGTTGAGGCAGCGCACTTTCACAAGGTTGCAACCGAAATCACGGCTATCATTGAGGGGCGGGCACGCATGTTCGACCAAGAGTGGCAGGCGGGCGACATCATAACTATTGAGCCAGGCGAAGTCACCTCATTCGAGGCTCTTACGGATGTCGTAACGGTTGTGGTTAAGCTCCCGGGAGCGTTGGGAGATAAGTATCTAGTCAATCCTCCCTCGTAGAAGGCAAGCGGTTTAGCTCAGCACTTTTCGATTTGAGAGGTAGCAGAGACAGAAGCTCCCATGCGGCCTGCAGATGGCCAAAGCCGGCGGCCTCAAGCCGGCCAAAGCCGTACTTACGGCTCGCGATTTTGGGATCAGCGTAGTGATCTGCCTGGCCAGACGCTATGCGGCAGGAGAGCTCAGTCATGCTGGCCTCAAAAAAATGTTGAGAATTCTGCCGCCCCTCACGTTGCGGGAATGTAAAACGAATATCGCCTGTTTGCTAAAGGCATTCGGCGTTGAAAAAGAGCGGACTGACTAATTGCCGCCGCTTGTGCTTGAGACGCAAGAAGGCCAGACCACGGCCAATGCTCAGTTTAGTAATTAGAAATTGAGACCTCTATGTTGAATGTTGTCCCAGTCATCCTTTGTGGCGGAAGCGGTACTCGACTTTGGCCTCGTAGCCGAGCTGCCAAGCCGAAGCCATTTTTGCCACTAGTAGGAGAGCGCACACTTTTTGAGGCAGCGCTTTCGCGTTGTCCCGCTACTAGCGGCTTCGCTCCGCCAGTCGTCATTACCGGACTTAATCACCTTGAGCATGTTCAGGCTCAACTGAACGGAGCGGGCGATGCCCGTGTAATCGTTGAGCCAAGTCAACGCAATACGGCGGCCGCGATCGCTTTAGCCGCTTTCAGTTTGCCTAGTGACGCTGTCATGCTAATTTGTCCTAGCGATCACCATATCGCTGATCCCACATCTTTTGCTGAAGCGGCTTTTAACGCAGCAAACTTAGCAAAGGACGGCTGGCTGGTTTCTCTCACCATCGAACCTACCGCGGCTGAAACAGGATTTGGGTACCTCAAGCGCGGCGAACCGATCGGCCAAGGTGCGTTCCGCACCGCCCAATTTATCGAGAAGCCCAATATCGAGCGCGCTACGGCATTCCTAGCCGAAGGTAAGTATGCATGGAATGCGGGAATTTTTGCATTTCGCGTAGCGGATTTCATCAAAGAGCTTCGTGAGTACCGCCCCCAGATTGCATCGGGTGTCGCGGGCGCCGTGGAGAAGGGTATCTGGGAAAACTCTCATTTTCATCCTGACATCGATGCGTTTTCGACGGTCCCCAGTGAATCCGTGGACTATGCAGTGATGGAAAACACGTCGCATGCTGCGATGGTACCGGCTGAGATGAGCTGGTCGGATATCGGCAACTGGCAAGCTCTGCATGCAGCTCTCCCGCGTGATGAAAGCGGCAATTCAGTACGCAGTCCAGAGAATGTGGAGCTTATTGACTGCCGTAATGTACTCGTTGATAGCGATGGCACCAATGTTTCATTGATAGGCCTGGAGGATGTTATAGTTGTGGTCAACGGCAATGATATCATGATTACGGCAACTTCAAGTGCTCAAAAAGTAGGAAGCTTATTGGGTGCACAAAGGCAATAATTCGCTAATATTTTAATCCGCTGTAGGCCTTATTGCGAATTGGTTTGTGATCTACGTCGTGACCTTCTCCCCGGCGGTCCCTCGATCATAACGAGAGTCCAACAGAGAAATATCCTATCCAAGTTTTGCCACCGGCCAAAATGAAATCGGCACTTCATCGGCCGGGGTTAACCCCGGCCGATGAAGCAAATTCGGTCGGTGTCATGAACCCCAGGGATGTGTGAGGTCGGGTCTCATTGAAGTCCGTCCGCTAAGCCTCGATCTCGCTCCTGGCGTCGTCCAAAGACAAGAACCAGTGCGTTGTTCAGACATTCGTCACGAAGCCGGCCGTTAAGGCTTTCAACGAAGGCATTGTCCGTCGGCATTCCAGGCCTGCTGAAGTCCAGCGTGACGCGGTTGATATAGGCCCAATGATCGAGCGCCCGAGAGATAAATTCTGGGCCGTTGTCTATCCTGATCTTGGCAGGCGCGCCGCCGCGCTCGACAGCCGGCGATTCATCACAGCGACGACCTGCTCAGCCTTGATCCCCAGATCGACATGGATTGCCAAGCACTCGCGGGTGTAGGCATCAACGACGGTCAAGGCGTGAAAGCGCTTACCATCGAACAGGGCATCGGACACGAAGTCCATCGCCCAGATCTCGTTCCTATGCGAAGGCAGCGGCCGTTCCACTCGCCGCGCGGCCATGACGTGCCGGCGGGACCTTTTGGCCCGTAAATTAAGGCCTTCCAGGCGATAGAGGCGGTTTACCCGCTTCACATTCACCGTCCAACCTTCGCGCCGAAGCACGACGTGGATGCGACGATAGCCATAGCGCACGCGGGTCGCGGCGATCTTCTTGATCCTGTTCCTGAGCGGCGCCTGGTCGCTTCGGATCGACCGATAGCGGTGCGCCTTGCGATCGAACCGGAGAACCGCGCAGCTACGCCGCTCGCTCACCCGATAACGATCCTGCACCCAATGGACGATCTCGCGCAGTCGACCAGGCGCTACATTTTTTTGCCAGAACCTCCTGGAGCATGGCCTTGTCCAGCGACAGATCCGCCACGAGCCGCTTCAGCTTCTGGTTCTCTTCCTCAAGCTGCCGCGTCATGCGCAGCTCCGAAGGCCCCAGCCCGCCTTATAACTGCTTCCAGCGGTAATACGCCGCCTCCGAGACGCCCATCTTCCGGCACACCTCGGCGACAGGCGTGCCGACCTCGGCCTGACGCAGCGCAAACGCAATCTGCTCGCCCGTGAACTTCGACTTCTTCATGCAAAATCTTCAGCTCAAATCAGCTTCGATTTTGCCAGATCTCTCGCATTCCCGCCGGAGGCATTTTCCGGGACAGGGTCAACAGGTTCACAAAGCTTCTGTGCTCCAATCCGCCAATCCGCGCTGGAGGAAACCAAGGGGCACCTCACGCGAAGGTCTTTTCGCATCTGCTAAGCCCGTACCGGCACTTGTGCGGAGTTACCGATAACTTGTCCTAGAAAGCACGAATATGAAAAGGGGTCTTAACATGGTTTCATAGTCTCGCCTTTGAGAGAGTCTTGAGGATCGACACGGAAGTGACGAATGGAGATAAAGACCTTCGACATCCCCGGTTTGGCGTTGATCTTGCTTCGGCGCGTCGGAGACGAACGAGGCTCGTTCGCGGAAATCTTTCGCCGTGATTGGCTCACGCAAAACATCGGTGATTGGACCTTCGTGCAGGAGAACGAAAGTCACAGCCGGAAAGTCGGCACCATTCGCGGTTTACACTTCCAAACGATGCCGCGCTCACAGGGCAAACTGGTGCGCTGCACTGCTGGCGCGCTGTTCGATGTGGCGGTGGACATCCGAAATGGATCACCGACGTTCGGACAATGGTTTGGAGCAACACTGACTGCCGGGGATGGTAAGCAAATCTGGATCCCTCCAGGTTTCGCCCACGGGTTTTGCACAATCGAGCCAGATACGGTCATCTGCTACAAAGTCACGGACTACTATGATCGCGAATGCGACTGTGGCCTGGCTTGGGACGATCCCTTGATCGGTATCGCTTGGCCGGACGTTGCCGACCCGGAAACTCTTTCAATTAAGGACTGCAGGCAACCTGCATTCAATAAGTCGCTTGATTATTTCAGCTGGAGCCCGTGATTCCATGTCTTTGCGCGTTATCGTCACTGGCGGTGCAGGCTTCATCGGCTCGGCTCTAGTTCGTTATTTGGTTCTGGAAAAACTGTATGATGTTCTCACCATCGATGCGCTAAATTACTCGGGCTCTGAGGCCTCTTTAAGGGCGGTCAAAGAGGCGGCCAACCATCAGTTTTGCAAAATCGATATTCGCGACCGCGCAGCGCTTGAAGCAGCTATTGTTAAATTCCGGCCTAGTCGCATTATGCATCTAGCTGCCGAAACTCACGTAGACCGCTCGATCACCGGAGCAGCTGACTTCATCGAAGCTAACGTGCTGGGAACCTTCACGCTGTTGGAAGTCGCCCGAAGCTATTGGAACAATCTCAGCGGAGCCGCAAGGACGGCGTTTCGGCTTCTTCATGTTTCCACTGACGAAGTGTACGGGTCGCTCAGCGATGAAGGCCTGTTCACTGAGCAGACGCCCTACGATCCCAGTTCTCCCTATTCCGCCTCCAAGGCAGCCTCGGATCATTTGGCCAAAGCATGGCACCGGACCTATGGATTGCCCGTGGTCGTTTCCAATTGCTCGAACAACTACGGGCCGCACCAATTCCCGGAAAAGCTCATTCCACTAACAATCGTCAACGCCCTCGCGGGAAGGCCCCTGCCCATTTATGGTGACGGCAAAAATGTCCGCGATTGGCTATATGTAGACGATCACGTTCGCGCCTTGGAAACCATCATTGAGAGGGGACGGCTCGGCGAAACCTACAACGTTGGCGGCAGAAACGAGCGCCGGAACATAGATGTGGTACGCCGCATCTGCCAATCCCTTGACGCTCTTGTTCCGGGCCAGGCTCGATATGAAGATTTGATTGCATTCGTAGCGGACCGGCCCGGCCATGATGCTCGCTATGCGATTGATGCCACCAAGCTGGAGAACGAGCTCGGTTGGCGAGCTGGCGAAACCTTTGAGAGCGGTATCGAGAAGACAGTACGGTGGTATTTGGAAAATTCCTGGTGGTGGCAGCCATTGCAGGAGCGCTATGATGGCGAGAGGCTGGGGCTTGCTGCGATTGGAGTTGCTGCGTGAGATTTGCCGTCACTGGCAAGTCCGGGCAGGTCGCCACGGCGCTGCAAAAACTTGGCAGCGTTTACGGACATGAAGTGATCGCATTGGGGCGGCCTGAGCTGGATTTGCTTCATCCATCTTTCGTCTTTCGCGCCTTGGAAGCGGTTGCTCCTGATGTCATTGTCGCCGCAGCAGCCTACACGGCAGTCGATATGGCAGAACGTGAAAGCGAGCTCGCTTTCGCCATCAACGAAGTGGGAGCTCGAGCAGTGTCCAGAGCAGCAGCAGCTCTTGGGGTGCCACTGGTCCATCTCTCGACCGATTATGTTTTCGACGGTCAATTGGATCGCCCCTATGTCGAAAGCGATGCGCCTCGTCCCACCAGCATTTATGGAGCTTCAAAGCTGGCGGGTGAACGGGCTGCGCTGCTGGAGCAGCCGGATTCAGCGGTGCTACGTGTGGCTTGGATCTACAGCCCATTCGGCGAAAATTTCGTAAAGACCATGCTCCGCCTCGCGAGCCAAAATGACGAACTGGCGATCGTAGCCGATCAGGTTGGAAGTCCGACCAGTGCCGAGGATGTCGCTCATGGTATCCTGTCCGTGGCCAGCAATCTTGTGAGACGCCGTGATGCTGCGCTGCGCGGAATATTCCACATGACCGCGGCCGGCGAAACCAGCTGGGCAGATTTTGCGAAAGCAATTTTTGCCATTTCGTCCCAGCATGGCGGCCCGTTCGCCCGCGTCAGGCCGATTGGCACCGCAGATTACCCCACCGCAGCTGCGCGGCCAGCCAATTCGCGCCTCGACTCGACGTTGATTGAACGCAGGCACGGCATCGCTCTACCAAACTGGCGGACGTCGCTGGAAACGGCCCTGACATGCCTTTTGCCCGCATGAGGCTGAAAGAAGGACTATCATGAAGGGCATCATTCTGGCTGGCGGCAGCGGAACCCGTCTTTACCCCATGACGCTGCCCACCTCGAAGCAGCTCATGCCGGTCTACGACAAGCCGATGATCTACTATCCTCTCAGCGTGCTGATGCTCGCAGGCATCCAAGAAGTTCTGATTATCTCTACACCGCGTGACCTGCCGGCTTTTCGCGCGCTGCTGCGGGATGGATCACAGTGGGGCATGTCTTTTGAATATGCCGAACAGCCAAACCCCGACGGGCTGGCACAGGCCTACATAATCGGCGCGGATTTCGTGTCCGGAGAGCCTTCGGCGCTTATCCTCGGAGACAATATCTACCACGGCCATGGCCTGCCTGACCTGCTAAATCACGCATCGGCGCGCCCCCGTGGAGCGAGCGTGTTCGCATATCATGTCAACGACCCAGAGCGATATGGCGTGATAACCTTCGATCAATCTTCGAAAGCTCTTGCTATCGAAGAGAAACCTGAAAAACCACGTTCCAACTGGGCAGTGACTGGCCTTTATTTCTACGATTCACAAGTGGTGGATATTGCCGCCAATCTCAAACCCTCCTCGCGAGGGGAACTTGAGATCACAGACATCAACCGGGTATACTTGGATCGCGGACAACTTTCGGTAGAGATCATGGGGCGAGGCTATGCTTGGCTTGACACTGGCACTCCCGATAGTCTGCTCGACGCCGCCGAATTCGTGCGTGTCCTGGAAAAGCGGCAAGGTTTCAAGATCGCTAGTCCTGAAGAAGTTGCCTTCCGACAAGGATTCATCAGCGCCTATGAGTTGGAAAGGGCGATCGGCCATCTCGGCAATTCCGATTACGGCCGCTATCTCCGCGGAGTTCTGTCCCAAGGCATGGCCATTCACGCATGACGTGATGTGACCGCAAGAAAGTACCGGGACGAGCCGGTGTGCCGATAATCCGCGGCAAAAAAAGGCGCGTATTAAAACCAAGCTCTTCTAAAACGTAAACAATGTTCTGATGGTGCCTTCAACGATGATGGCTTAAGCGCTGGCAGTTTACGAGAATCTGCGCGATGTTACTAACGAGTGCGCGATAATACTCGCCATAGCTGTCGCCCAATAGACTTTTCGATTTCAGTCGCGCTTGCCCTTCCTGTTCCACGTGAATCAGACCTTAGATCGGCATGGGGAATCGATCTGGCCGCCCCGTGCTGCGCACGGCCGCGCTCTACCCTCGCTGACGCTCGGGCCGAGCCGCCTCCAGCGTCTCGTCGGCATAGCCGTGACGATCGCTGGCGGGGCTGGACGCGCTTGCGCGTCCCGTCAGCGGTCTCCGCGGCTGCGCCGCGTCGGAGCTTGCCCTGCTCCTGGCTGGCGGGGGGCGTCACGGCCCCTTGGCCCCGCCATGGCGCGCCGCAAGGCGGGTTCTGCCCGCCTCCTCCATTTCATTTCGGCCCTGCGGGTGCGCCCCGCCATTCGAGGCGAGGCCTGTGGTCCGCTCCTGCCGCCCCCCGCCACCCCGGCGCCGGTCAATGGCGGTTGGAGAAAGGAAGTAGGAGAAATGAACAGGACCGATCGTCAGAGCCTTTACGGCGAAGTCACGGCGCGGATCATCGCTGAGCTCGAAGAAGGCAGGCTTCCCTGGGTGCAGCCTTGGGATAGTTCGCGGTGTCCCTGCATGATGCCGTGTAATGCGGCATCGGGGCGTGCCTATTCGGGAATCAATATTCTCATCCTGTGGTGCGAGGCAGCGGAGCGGCAGTTCACGTCGCAGCGCTGGCTCACCTATCGGCAGGCCCTGGCGGCGGGCGGGAATGTCCGGCGGGGCGAGAAGGGCACAGTCGTTTGCTACGCGGATCGCTTCACCCCGAAGGACGAAGTCGAGAAGGCGGCGGGCGGCGACCGCGAGGCGAGGACAATCGCGTTCCTGAAGCGCTTTGTGGTCTTCAATCTCGATCAGGTGGAGGGGCTGCCCGAGCGCTTGATGGCGGAGCCGGGGGTGCCAGATCCGGTGATGCAGATTGCCGAGGTCGACAGGCTGATCGCTGCCAGCGGGGCGGACTTTCGCATCGGCGGGGACGAGGCGTTCTATTCCCCGGCGCAGGATTACGTGCAGGTTCCGCCGCAGGCTGCCTTCCATGATCCGGTAAACTGGTTTCGCACGGCCCTTCACGAGCTGGGTCACTGGGCTGGCGGGAAGGCAAGGCTGAACCGGGACATGTCCGGAAAGTTCGGCTCGGCCCAGTATGCCAGGGAGGAACTCGTTGCCGAGATGACGGCGGCGTTCTCCTGCGCCTCGCTCGGTATCCAGCCCACCGTGCGGCACCGCGATTACCTTGGGGCGTGGCTAGAGGTCATGCGTGCCGACGAGAGGGCAATCTTCCGGGCGGCGAGCGCTGCCGGCAAGGCGGCGGATTTCCTCCTCGCCTTTACGGAGGACGCGGCATGATGGGTTATCTCCACGGTCTGGAGCAGCGCATCCGCGAGGCGTTCCTGCGCGATGCCTTTTCCGAGTACGAAGACCCGGAACTGCGCCGATTGGCCCGGGCGGTCTATTCGCTTCCCGGTCTGCCTTACAAGGTGTTCTGCCTCATGCGGTTCGACAGGCTCACTTACGAGCAGATCGCGGAGCGGCTGCATATCAGCCCTCAGCGAGTACAGAACGAGATGGGCCGGGCCATTACGCTTATCATACGCTCGAAGAAGCGGCAGCAGCGCAAGGGATGGTGATGCAGTCAGGACGCGCCCGCTGTCGCGGGCGCGTCCGATCTTGCGCTTGGCACGGTGTCGTTCAGGAGCGGGGCGGGAAGTCCTCGACGGTGTAAGAGATCGGGTTGTTCATCCATTCGGTAACAGCGCTCTCGCGCCAGCCGCAGCACCGTGCAGCGATACGGACCTGCGCCGGGAACGTCCCGGTCTGGACCTTGCGATAGAGGGTGGCACGGGACAGGCCCGTGCGGTCGAGCACGACATTGAGGCGCAGGAATCGATCAGGGGGCATCATGTTCATGTGGCATGTCCTCCGGTTTTGATGAGGTGGACTGGCCGGCCAGTGAGCAAGATTGGGCCAAACCGAGGCGCTTGCAAGTGCGCAGAACAGCGCTGAACGGCGCGGAACAGCTAAAACGGCGCGGAATGACGTTGGGTGCACCGGACAGGATGTTGGGTGCCCCGAATCGACCCCAAAAAAATTTTCGGATCCGGAGCCGCAATTTTGACAGATGCGTCTCATGCCGTCCCGATGCACGCAGCGCCGGTCGATCCGCTACATTTTAGGTAGTCGAAGGCTCGGGCGCGCTTCTGCCCCGAGCCTTCGGTCTCCGCTGATCGCCTGCGCTGGGCGCGAGGTCAGGACGGTGTTGTTCGCCGCCGCGAACGGGCATGCCCTGTGACATGGCAGACGTGGTCGACGAGCCCACCCACCAGCATCCGCACCTGATCGGGCGTGAAGCCGCCGTCATCGGGATGCTTGCCGCCCATGAAGTGGCGCCGGTTCCATTTCCAATAGGGCGCCAGCACCTGGATCAGCCGCGCGGTCTCGGCGCAATCGTAGCCGAACGCGGTGACGTTGGCGTAAGCCAGCGAACGGTCGACATTGAGGCTGATGTAGCGGGCGCACCAGCTGTCCGGGAAGCCGACATCAAGCAGATGCGAGGACAGCGCCAACTGCACGACGATCCCTGTCGAATAGAGGAAATCAGGCCAGCCCCCGGGCGCGCCAGGCGCCAGGCTGCCCATGAACTCCTGGGCACGAATGTAGCGCGCAAGACTGAGCTTGCGGCCCTCTTGGGTGCGGACCAGCCGCACCGGTTCGGCGCCGTAGATCTTCCACAGCGCGGCGAGCGCGGAATTGTCGCGGGGCAGGGAACTCAGCGCCGCGGCGACGGCGGCCGTTTCATCGGGTGAAGTCGCAGGAACAAGGCTGTTCATTTAGCACCTCCGGGTCCGCATCATGCGGGGCAGCGGAAGGCTAAGGAACCATGCGGACCAGTCCCGAACTCCCGCACGCTAACGCGCGGGAGCCGCCGGAGCTGGTAACATGCAAGTGACATGCGCCGCCGCCTTTCACCCGAAGGTTTGGACATGCGCGACGGCACCCCGGAAAACTGAGTTTTCCGAGCTAGGCTCACTTGCGGGATTACCAGTCCCGGCGCTGCCCTTTGCGCAGCGCCTTGGCAGGGTAACAGACGGGAATCCTTAGGCCAAGGACTGACTGGAATGGTCGGCGCTTGCACCGCATGCGGCGTGATCGGGGGGCGTCGATCTTTCGCGCAGTCTAGAAGTGGAAGCGCGATCGTCGGCGGTGCGAACGAGGGCCGTAATAGGGCTCGCACGCGGTGCCGTCGTTATCGGCATCGAGCTCGACACGGTAGCCCGGCTCGCCCGCTTTGATCGGCGCCCGGCTTGCCGCGCGCGCCGCGTCGCAATCGGCATAGTAGCCCCAGTTGTTGATCGCCGCCGGAGGGCCTGTATCCGGCAGCAGGCGGGCTGCGACTAGGCTGACGGCATCACCATGCAAACTGAGATAACCGGCGGCGCCGCCAACAAGCGCGGCCACGACGAAGCCTGCCGTGATTTTACCGATAGTCGCGCGTCTATCCCGGACAAGGCGGCGCTGTCGAAATTGCCGACCGTGCTGGATCGGAATTGCTCGAAACGGCCTTTCTTTAGGCATCGCTTTTCCCCCGCAACTTGGCCCCTCGGTCGTCGCGTGCGGCGACCGAGGGGCCAAGGACCGCTGTGAGACTAACTCTCTAACGGATCGCTAAAGGCCCGCACACCGCGCCGCCGCCACAGTGTCAGCGCCTGCTCGCGATCCGCGCTGCGCAGTCTGGCCGCTGCGTCGACCAGCAGGCCGAGGATCACCGCGCGGTCATCCTCGGTCAGTTCGACCAGCTCGGCTTTGACGACCAGCCCGCCGAGCTCGATGAGCCGGCGGGTGCGTTCGCGCCGCTTCACTTGCCAGTCGCGGCGGTCATGCCGCGCCCTGCTCGCCAAGTGGCAATTGCGCGCCGCCTGGTTCCGCCGCAGCGCGGCGCGGCTTGTTGCCAGCTCCCGCGCGAGTGCCTTTACCGTTTCCTGAAAAGAACGCAGCGCCGCGCCCCCGCCACGCCTCCTTTCTGGACGCGTCGGTGGTGGTGGCAGCATCGAGCAGGGCGCCGGCCAGAACCTCGGCGGAAAGAGCGTCGGCTCCTGTTGCATTCACCAGTTCTCCGAGCTGGCTGGTCTTGCGTGTTTTGAGTTGCCGCGCCTTGTCGTTAAGTGCCTTGAGTTCGGTGTCATAGTCACGGGGTTTGCGCATGGTCCGTCCTTTCGTTGCTGGAGGCGGACGGTTCAGGTAATGGGAGTCTCAGCGGCAAACAATAGCGTGAAATCTTCTGGGATTTCGTGTTCCCGAGTGCGATGAAATCGTTCGAGGGCGCGCTTATACGTCGTGCCGACGCGCTGCTTGAAGTGTAAATGGATCGCTGTCATGGCGATCTACCATTTCTCGGCCAAAGTCATTTCCCGCGCCGCCGGCTCCTCGGCGGTGGCCGCCGCCGCCTATCGTTCCGCCTCGCGGCTGCACGATGAGCGGCTGGGGCGCGATCATGACTTTTCGAACAAGGCGGGCGTCGTCCACTCGGAGATCCTGCTCCCCGAGAACGCCCCCGAGCAGTGGCTCGACCGCGAACGCCTCTGGAACGATGTCGAGGCGGCCGAGAAGCGCAAGGACGCGCAGCTCTGCCGCGAGGTCGAGTTCGCAATTCCCCGCGAGCTCGACCAGGCCGAAGGCATTCGTTTGGCGCGTGACTTCGTCAGCCGCGAGTTCGTGGCGCGCGGCATGGTCGCCGATCTCAATGTGCATTGGGATATCGGCGAAGACGGACAGCCCAAGCCCCATGCCCATGTGATGCTGGGCATGCGCGAAGTGACCGAGGAGAGGTTCGGCCCCAAGGTCCGTGACTGGAACCGCACCGAACTGCTCACCCATTGGCGCGAAGCCTGGGAGACCCATGTCAACCAGCGGCTGGCCGAGCTCGATATCGATGCGCGGATCGATCACCGATCGCTGGAAGCCCAGGGGATCGATCTGGAGCCGCAGCACAAGATCGGTCCGGCCGCCGCGCGCATGGCCGGGCAGGGTCTCGAGAGCGAGCGGCTCGAAGAGCATCACGCGATCGCGCGGTCGAACGGCGAGAGGATCCTCGCCAATCCGGCAATTGCCATCGATGCCATCACGCACCAACAGGCAACCTTCACTACCCGTGACCTCGCCAGGTTTGTGCATCGGCACAGTGACGGGAAAGAGCAGTTCGACCAGGTGCTGGGGGCGGTTCGCTCCTCGCCCGAGCTGGTCACGCTGGGCAAGGACGGGCGCGGCGAGGATCGTTTCACTTCGCGCGCGATGATCGAGACCGAGCGACGGCTCGAGAATGCCACCATCAGGCTCGATGCCGGCCGGCGGCACGGCGTCAATCGCGCAATCCAGGAAAAGGCTCTGGCACGCGCCGAAGCACGCGGGCTTGTCCTCTCCGGCGAGCAGCGCGGCGCCTTCGAGCAAGTGACCAACAACCGGGGGCTTTCCTCGGTGATCGGCTACGCCGGCACTGGCAAGAGCGCGATGCTCGGCGTGGCGCACGATGCTTGGCGCTCGGCAGGTTACGAAGTGCACGGTGCCGCGCTCTCCGGGATCGCAGCCGAGAACCTCGAAAGCGGTTCGGGAATTGCCAGCCGCACCATCGCCAGCCTGGAGCGGCAATGGGGGCAGGAGCGCGAACCGCTGACCGATCGCTCGGTGCTGGTCATTGACGAAGCCGGCATGGTCGGCACCCGGCAGATGGAGCGGGTGATCCGCGAGGCGGAAAAGCGCGGTGCCAAGGTCGTGCTGGTGGGCGATCCCGAGCAGCTTCAGGCAATCGAGGCAGGGGCCGCCTTCCGCAGCATTGCCGAGCGGCACGGCTGCGTAGAAATAATGGAAGTGCGCCGGCAGGGTGAGGAGTGGCAGCGTCAGGCCACGCGCGATCTGGCCACCGGGCGGACCGGCGAGGCGCTGCTGGCCTACGAGCGAGCCGGGCATGTCCATCATGCGCCGAGCCGTGATGCTGCGCGAGGGGCGCTGGTCGGGCAATGGGACCGTGATCGCCAGGCGCATCCTGAAGCCAGCCGAATCATCCTCACGCACACCAATGGCGAGGTCGGCGAGCTGAATCAGGCAGCACGAGCTCGCCTGCGGCAGGCAGGCGAGCTCGGCGAGGATGTGACGCTCAAGGTAGAGCGCGGCGAGCGCAGCTTCGCGGAGGGCGACCGGGTCATGTTCTTCCGCAACGAGCGCAGCATGGGCGTGAAGAATGGATCGCTGGGAACACTGCGCAGTGTCTCGTCCTTCAACATGGCGGTCATGCTCGACGATGGCCGCTCCGTCGCCTTCGATCTCAAGGACTATGCCGATGTCGATCACGGCTACGCCGCGACCATCCACAAGGCGCAGGGCATGACCGTCGACCGCGTCCAGGTCCTCGCCACCCCGGGGCTCGATCGCCACGGCGCCTACGTGGCGCTCTCGCGCCACCGGGGCGAGGTCGACCTGCACTATGGCAAGGACGACTTTGCCGACCGCGCGAAGCTGGTGCGTGCGCTCAGCCGTGATCGCTTGAAGGACATGACCTCCGATTACGGCCCTGCCTTCGAGAAAAAGCGCGAGCCGGAACCCGCCATCGTTGTGAGGCGCGACCCCTTCGCCCGGCTCAGGCTGAAAGCGCCTGGGCAGGTGCGGCAGGCTGCGCCGCTCGAGATCGCGGTGCAGCGCTATGGGCGCGCGGCGCAGGATATCTTCAGGATGCGTGAGCAAGGGCTGAAACCGATTGGTCTGCAACATCAAGAGATGACCAGGGCGGCCGACAATCTCGACCGCGTGCAGGAGCACGGTGCGCGCGATCTCTATGCCGCGATCCGGAAAGAGCCTGAAATCGCCGATGAAGCCGGCAAGGGACAGACCCGCCGCGCTATCCAGGCGATGATGGCTGAAAGCGAGATCCGCATCGCGGCCGATCTGCGCGCCGACCGCTTCGTGAACGAATGGCAGACCCAGACCCAGCAGTTCATGCGCATGCAGAAGATGGGCAACGCGCGCGGTGAAGAGCAGGCCATGGCGCGAATCGATCACCTCGCCAAGAGCCTTCACCGCGACCCTGAACTCGAGTCGCGGCTGCGAAAGCGCGGCGCCGAAATGGGCTTCGGATCGTTTGAGAAAAAATCGCTATCTCAGGAAATCCAGGGTTGGGTAGACCGCTGGCGTTCGCGCGGCCTCGGGCTTTAGGCTGGCTGAATGCCCCAGAACCAGACCCCCGAAGAGCTCGATCCTGCCGCTGCGTTTGAAGCCATGGGCCAGCGCCTGGCAGGACTTACCGCCGCCATCGACGGCCTTGCCGTCAAATTCCAGGAGGTGCACGGACGCGACTACAGCCCCGAACTGGCCAGGATCGACGCGCGGTTTGAATCCGTTCGCGGCTTTGTTGACCAGCTGATGCAGAAACCGGCGATGACGCTGACCCCGCAGAGGATTGCCGAACAGATCGAGGCGGCCGGAAGAAATGGGCGTCAGGCAGATCACACGGCGTGGAGGCAGGCGCAGAACGAGCTGCAAGCGACGGCCAATTCCATTGGACGTGTCGTGGCTTCTGCCTTGGAGGAAGAGAGACAGCTGATATGGCTGCTCATTGCCGCCAGCGTTGCCCTCGTGGCGGGGACTATCCTCGGAAATCTCGTTCCACCGACCATCGATCGCCGCATGCCGGAAAGCTGGCATTGGCCGGAGCAGCGCGCGGCTGACATCCTTGGGCGGGATAAGTGGTCTGCTGGTGAGCGCCTTTTGGAGGTTTCTGATCCGGCGCGTTGGATGAGAGTAAAAGCTGCCATGGAAATAGTGGAGGACAAGAGCTCGGAGATTAAAGAGGGAGCCAACCCGAAGGCAGCGCGCCGCAAGGGCTGCAATGGCAAAGATCGTGGTCACGCGTCAAAGTGACACGAGCCGGTCTCGCAGGGACTACCGCTTCAAACCGAGGACATTCATCGTGCCGCAATCATTACTCAGACGACGGCTTTGCTAAGAGCTCATTGCCGAGAAGAAGCGAAAAGGGCCGGCGCTCGTTGACTTGCCGCCCTTAAAATGTGTCCGCCTAACGTCTGCCGCTGGGCTTCTAGCGTTAAGATGGCGCGACACGGATTGATCCACTTTGGCCGCGCAACGGCCTAAATACATACAGGCAGGGAGGCAGTACGGCGCCGAAATTCAGCAGCTTCCGGACGGATCATGGTGCCGGCATATTAAATCAACAGCGCCATGGCCGTTACGAAACACAATCAGATAATCTCGATTAAAATTCTGCAATGAGGTTAGTATCATTGGGATATCGTCATTTTTAATCTTGACCATTGCTGATGAATTTTTATGCCAATCAGAAATAACGGGAATTTTAATAAATATCCAGGCTCATTCAGCTTGATTTGCAGGCCTCAAATAATAGTGATCGCTCACCGACATTCGGCGGCACTTTTTTGGGGACTTACATTGAAAAAGCATATCGCAGCAGCGACACTCGCGCTGATCGCCTCACCAGCTTTTGCGCAAGACGTTACCACCGCAAGCGGCGTTAAGGCCGGTGTCGTGGTGGGCTATGACAGCACCAATCTCAGCTACGATGATCTGGACGAAAGCAAAGGCGGCTTTCTGTATGGCGCAACGCTTGGTTACGATTATGACACTGGTCCTGTAGTCGTAGGCGTTGAAGGCGAGATCACCGGCGCGACAACCAACCAGAGCTATGACAATCTACTGTTTGCCGACGACCGCTGGAAGCTTTCGGCGGGCCGCGACCTCTACGTCGGCGCGCGCATCGGCTTCCACGTTTCCCCCAGCGTATTGCTTTATGCCAAGGGCGGCTACACCAATGCACGGGCCAACCTTAGCATCCGCTACGAAGGCGAAAAGTACAAAGATCACGATAATCTTGATGGTTTTCGGCTCGGCGCAGGAGCGGAAGTCACGGTCACGCAGTCGACTTTCGCTCGTATCGAATACCGCTACAGTGACTACGGCAACTACGGCTACGATGACGTGGATAGCGGCATTGGCGTCTCCCGCCATCAGGTAGCTTTAATCAGCGGCTTCCGCTTCTAAGCCGGGGAATTAATTTGAAGCTGGGCGACGGAGAAAGCGAGATTGCAAATTCGCTCGTCCAGCCTCAGCGTCCGTGCGACGCTTTCTTTGCGCCAAATTAAGATATGCAGACTTTAGGCAAGCTTCCCCAGCAAGGAAAAGTAGCTTTCCATGTTTCAGATATTTTAAACGGCCCCAGAAAGGGTGTGAGGGCAACAAGCGTTCTCGTGCCAAACCTAACCAAACTGCGCGGAAATTTCCGTGACCAATCTCGTTTTTTCGCGATTGGGGTTACGGAGTAGTTTTCACGAGCAGCCTGCTGGGCGGAAGGTAGCGCACTCAGCTTCGGCTCAACTGAAGAAAAGCTTGGCTCGCTCCGAGTAACCGATGATAAGTAAGCCGTTCCCGGCTGTATCCTGGCTATGACGAAACCCTTCAAAATTGTCGCCATACCGACGCGGTCTCCCAAACGTTTGCCTTAGAAATCCCGGCAGGTAGCAACTTACATGGTTTTAATGCAGAATTCGTCGTTGCTGATCTCCTTTTAAAGGGAGAGCATAGCCGTCGCGAGGAGGCCCCTTGGGCGAAGGCGGAATGTCGGGCTGAATACGACCGGTGCATGCGATTTTAGCTTCACGCAATCGATCAGCATTGCCGCCCCGTCTGCAAAAAGA
Source organism: Novosphingobium sp. BL-S-34 (assembly GCF_056857015.1). Classification (NCBI taxonomy): domain Bacteria; kingdom Pseudomonadati; phylum Pseudomonadota; class Alphaproteobacteria; order Sphingomonadales; family Sphingomonadaceae; genus Novosphingobium; species Novosphingobium sp. BL-S-34. The sequence goes on along the minus strand of NZ_CM166472.1, from coordinate 2,202,814 downwards.
CCTCCTCCCGCTTAGGAAGGAGGTCTCCAGCTTTCGCACCGCAAGGAAACGGCGCGCATATTTCGAGTTTCGCAGGCTCAGAAGCGGAAAGCGATTGCAGCTTGAACCGCGCTGGATACGCCTTGGGTGCCGATGCGTCCGTCATAACCGGCAGAAAGCGTCATGTTCTCCTCGAGGCGCAAGGCAATGCCGAGGCTCAGCGCCGCGCTGTCGCGTGACTGGGCGGCGCCGTAGACCTCGAAGCTACCGGTCGTGCCTGCCAGCAACATATCGGTCACCGGCGAGACGTTACCCCAGACATGATCCCAGCCAAGCTTGCCGTGCACGGAGACGGGTCCTTGCTGAGGCGTCTCGAAACGCATGCCAAGCGAGGACATTGTCGTCGTGTCCTCGGCCGCAGCGCCGATCAGCGCGACATCACCGCCGGTTTCGGCAAAGGCTTCGCGCTTGATGTTGGCAATGGCCACTCGGCCATAGGGCTCGACCGAGCCGCCTGCCACGGCGAAGGCATGCGAAGCTTCGGCAAAGCCCTGGACAAGACGGGCGTTGTACGAGGAGATGAACGACTGGCTTTCCTGCGCGATTTCGAGGCTGCGCGTCACATCGCTCGAAAAATGGCTGTAGCCGCCACCGAGCTGCAGCTTAAAGCCGGCCACATTGCCCGCCGCGTAACCGAGGTAGTGCGCGCCCTTGAGCCGTGCCTTACTGTACACAGCCGCCGCACGCGAAGTGTCGTCGGTGTACCCGAAGGCCGTGCCGATGCGCAGCCCGTTCGCTTCGTCGAGCGCAAGGTCGAAACCGCCGATTATGCCCTGAACGTCGCTCCTGGTGCGCGACGCCTCGCCGTCCGCCGAAATTGTCGCCCAGTTGGAGAGGCCCTGCAGCCACAGCCCCGAGCGGGCTGATGTCGTCGATACATGTTCGAGAACCGCCTGGCGGGCCAGCGCTGCGTCGCTCAGGATCGCGGTCTGGATCGAGGAATGGATTTCGCCGGTCAGTTGGTCGAACTGGCTGCGCGCACCAGCGCCATTCATATAAAGCACCGAGCGGTAGAGCGAACTGTCGATGCCTAGCATTTCGACCTTGGCTGCGACCCCCTTTTGGTTCCGGCTCTTCCCGATGTCCGCGAACGAGACATCGTTGCGCAAGAGGTCCACATAGGCGGCCGTCGTATCGTAACTGAGGATCGGTGTGAGGAAGGCGAGGTCGGTGGTTACGCTGGCGAACGTGCCCTCCACGCCATCTGCCGCCGTGAGCACGGTGTAATGGGTCAGGTCCGCGTAGCTGCCATTGTTAGCAAGGATCTCGAGCTTGCTGCCATCAATCCCAGCAGTGCCCGTCGCCGCGATGAGATCGCCTGAGCCCGCGGCATTGACTGTCATCTGGTAGGTCGATCCGGCTGCCAGTTGGACATTGCCGTTGACGGTGAGCGTGCCGATTGCAGCGCCGCCTGGTGCGACGGTGCCGCCTGAACGGACGATGAGCCCCCCCAATGAACCGGTGGCTGCAAGGTAGGCGCCGTCATCCACCGCGACGGTGGCGGCAAGCTCGCCGCTCGTTTCCAGGCCGCCGTCGGCGACGGTAATCACGCCGGTCAACGTGTTGTCGCCCAGAAGCGTGAGCGTGCCTGAGCCGGCCTTCATGAAATCGCCGGTGCCGGCGAGAGTACCGTAATAGGCGGTATCGCTGGACTGATCGACTGTGAGCTCGCCGCCCGCACCGATCAGCACCATGCCGCCCTCGCCGCTCAGCGCGCTGACGGTTTGGGTCAGACCGCCAATATCGAAGGTGCCGGCATCGACCTGTAGCGTGGTCGCGGAATTAAGCACGGACGCCAGCTTGAGCCTACCGCCTTCGACTACCGTTGCGCCGGAGTAGAGGTAGCTACCGGCGAGCGTCAGGGTGCCGTCGCCGATCTTGACGAGTGAACCTGTGCCGCTGATTTCGCTGTCATGCACGGCATCCGCCGACCCGGCAAAAAGTAGCGTGCCGTCGTTTCGGGCGTCGGCGAGGAGGCTGCCTTCCGTGTCACCGCTGCCGACCTGGAGGATTGCTCCCTCAGAGATCGTCGCGCTTCCGCCGAGCGCACCGGTTAGGATGACGCGCCCTTCGTCGATCTGCGTGGTGCCGGCAAAGCTCGAGGAATCGCCCGAGAGGCCCAGCGCTGCGCTGCCCGTCTTCACGACCGCGCCGCTGCCGCTGATGGCGCCGGCATACGTGCCGTCCTGCGACTGGTCGAATACGGTGGTCGCGCTTGCATCGATGAAAAGGTCACCGGAAATGCTGGAGCTCGATCCAACCAGAGTGCCGTCCAGCACACTCGAACCGCCTGCGTAGGAGTTGAGGCCGGTAAGCTTCAGGGCGCCGGTGCCGGTCTTGACGAGGCCGGCGCTTCCGGAGATCGAGCCTGCATAGGTGGTGTCGGCGTCATTGCCGCCGGTCGTGAGATCGCCATCGAGGATGACTTCGCCGTTTCCGACAAGGCTACCGATAATCTCGGCGCTGGCAACGCGCAGCGTACCGGCCGAGCCGACCTCGACCGCACCGGTATCCGCCAGCGCATCGCCGCCGGAGACTGCAAGCGTTCCCTCGGAAATCGAGGTCGTGCCGGTGTAGGTATTGGTCCCTGCCAGCGTCAGCGTGCCGGTGCCGGTCTTGACGAGCGAACCTGTGCCGCTGATTTCGCTGTCATGCACGGCATCCGCCGAACCGGCAAAAACTAGCGTGCCTTCGTTTCGGGCGTCGGCGAGGAGGCTGCCTGCCGTGTCACCGCTGCCGACCTGGAGGATTGCTCCCTCAGAGATCGTCGCGCTTCCGCCGAGCGCACCGGTTAGGATGACGCGCCCTTCGTCGATCTGCGTGGTGCCGGCAAAGCTGGAGGAATCGCCCGAGAGGCCCAGCGCTGCGCTGCCCGTTTTCACGACCGCGCCGCTGCCGCTGATGGCGCCGGCATACGTGCCGTTCTGCGACTGGTCGAATACGGTGATCGCGCTTGCATCGACGAAAAGGTCACCGGAAATGCTGGAGCTCGATCCAACCAGAGTGCCTTCCAGCGCGCTCGAACCGCCTGCGTAGGAGTTAAGGCCGGTGAGCTTCAGGGTGCCGGTGCCGGTCTTGACGAGGCCGGCATTTCCGGAGATCGAGCCTGCATAGGTGGTGTCGGCGTCATTGCCGCCGGTCGTGAGATCGCCATCGAGGATGACACTGCCGTTTCCGGCGAGGCTGCCGATGGTCTCGGCGCTGGCAACGCGTAGCGTTCCTCCCGAACCGACCTCGACCGCACCGGTATCCAACAGCGCATTGCCGCCGGAGACTGCAAGCGTTCCCTCGGAAATCGAGGTCGTGCCGGCGTAGGTGTTGGTCCCTGCCAGCGTCAGCGTGCCGGTGCCGGTCTTGGTAAGGCCGCCGCTTCCGGAAATCGAGCCGGCATAGGCGGTGCTGGCATTTTTGCCGCCTGTCGTGAGATCGGCATCGAGTACGGTGCTGCCGCTTCCGGCAAGGCTGCCAATGGTTTCCGCATCGAGGACGCGCAGCGTGCCCGCGGATCCAATTTCGACGGTGCCAGTGTCGGCAATTGCGCTCCCCCCGGCGAGCGCCAGCGTGCCTGCCGAGATGCTCGTGGTACCCGCGTAGTCGTTGGTCCCGGCGAGCGTCAGGCTGCCGGTGCCGATCTTCGCAAGGCCACCAGCGCCCGTGATCGTACCGGAATAGGTGGTGTCGGCATTGTTACCGCCAGCCGTGAGGTTGGCATCGAGAAGCACCTTGCCGCTACCCGCAAGGCTGCCGATCATCTCGTCGCTCATGATCTCGAGCGTGCCGAGGCTGCCGATTTCAACGGCACCGGTATCGGCAATGGCACTCCCCCCATCGAGTGCGAGCGCACCTTCTTGAATCAGCGTGGTGCCCGTGTACGTGTTTGTGCCGCCCAGGATGAGCGCACCCGCGCCGGTCTTGGTGATCCCGCCGCCGCCATTGGTGTCGACCAGCGCGAAGGCGTAGTTCACCTTGTCCGAATTCCAGTCAGAGACGTACGTCGAGAAATCGCCCGACTGGCCATAGCCGGCAGCGCCGGCATCGACCGAGTAGTTCTGGGCGACAGGCGTGGAGGTCGCGAAGCCTGCATAGCCCGATCCCCAGGCCATGTAATCGATGGCGGCAACGTTCGAGGAAACACTCGAGATCGAGTAATCCGAGGCATCACCGCCGAACAGCAGCGCTGCGGTCTCCTGCGCGTTGAGGACTTGCGGGTTGGTACCCCAATACGGGCCGCTGCCAAGTTTCCATGACCCGATGTAGCCGAGTTCCTGGATCGCATCGGTGATCGAGCCATCGAAACGCGTCGTGCCGCTCGTGACATTGGTGGTCAGTGTCGAGGAGCCGACATTCACAGTGCCGGTACCACTAAGGTTTCCGATGGTCTGGTCCGCGTCGAGCTTCAGGGTGCCGCCGGACACGATCACATCACCGTTCGTTGGAAGGGCCCTTTCGACAGCGGCCGTGAGCGTGCCGGCCGTCACCGTCGTGCCTCCGGCATAGCTGTTCGCCGCGTTCAGGGTGAGCGTCTGGCTTCCGGCCTTGGCAAGGCCGCCATCGCCGCTGACCTTTCCGTCATAGGTGAAATCGCCCGCAGAATCGCTGCCGACAACGACCGAGCCCCCAGTAAGGACCAGGCTGTCGCCGGCCCCGAGATCGGCCGAGCCCGGATTGTTGGACGGGGTAAGCGTCGTCGTTGCTGCGAGCGCGGGGCTGGTAGTGGCTACCAAAAAGATCGCAGAGCTCGCAAGGAGCGATCGGGCGAACGCATTTGCAGAGCGTCGAGGGGCGAAGGTCGAACTGTAGAGGGGCATGTATGAGCCTCGTTGTTATGCTTGAACGTAAGCTAGGTTCGTCGCTCCGCCAGACCGGAAAGGGACACGAGCAATTAGGGCAGACGGCGGCAGTCCCTGCTCACGCGAAGTCGTAGATTGCCAGGCACGAAAGCGACGGACTTCTCACCGGTGCGAGAGCGGACCCGGGTGCGTCACGTCAGGAAGATTGCTGAGAATTCAGGTAGAAATGTGTCACAAAATGCCCCCCATTTTTCGGCTGCCCTACTCTATTGCGTCTCAATGAAGCTTCATGTTTCGGTCGCATCTACTCTGCTTTAGTTGCCAAACCATTAACCTTCTCTGTTCCTATAAAATAACCCAATTAGCGCATGAATTTCGACAAATCCCGGTATCAAAAACAATCAAGGTTATCCGATTCGCCCGGTGACGTTGGAGGTCAGGCTAGCGCGTCGTCTTTGCCGGTAGCCGGCGAGGGGCCGAGACAATTCGCCATTCACAATGGTGCCCCCGACGCAAGCTGTTCACGCTGCCGAGGACGAGATTGCTCCGATCTGCTGTAACGCGTTTCGCTGACTGCACTTTTCTAGACGACCGTCAGCTTCAGCCCTCTCCGATCAAAGTCATGTCGAATGACCTTCGCGCCTCCCCTCAGCCGGTCAAGGTAATCCGACCCATGCTGCGCCGTGCGGACCCGCTCATCCCAGTGCTGCCCTCGCGTGTAGGCCCGGCGAACGGAATTGGGCTCGGCGAGATAAGGCGCAAGCCGCGGCGACCCCGGCGTTGGCGATTTCAGCCAAACCGGTGCTGGGCGAAAATCTGGCAATTTGCTATTCAAGATTCAGGAATGCCGCTGCGTGCCCACTATGGCAGAGAGTGCGGACAAACGGAGGTTTCCAGAATGTCTACCGCCCGACCTCAATGATGACGAAGAATCCCGCATGTTCAATAAGCTAAGGCGCGCAGCACAAAATCCAATACAGCCCTTCGCGTTGACCTGATAGGCGAGCGGCTACTTCGCGCCGAGCCAGCCTTATTAACCTATCAACCGAAGCCGTCCCTTGTCGTCGATGAGAATGATTTTCCGAGCGCGGCCCGTCTGCCCACTTCCGGACAACGAGATATATATCGCTATCGGTGGTCCCCCGCGCAAAATTTGGCACCAAGACGCCATTAACCCCCTGCGAGATTAGGGGTCTCGAGAAAGACTTGAGTATAAGCCTTCTTAAGGCCTTTATCTGATCTCGCCATATCGGGTTGGCTAGCCCCGACCGGCTCATTTCAAATTTCTCGAGTTTAGCTGGATCGCGGCCGTCAAGAATGTCGTCGATATTGGCCTCGTAAGAAACCATCGTCGTCGGTTGCAGATCCCCAACCTGATTTGCTTCCTTGATCGCTGTCTGAAACGACGTTGCGAGATAGAGAGCCGCTGTTCCCTTGGGTTTGAAGCGGTCGCCATTGATCTCGGCGCCACGGCCGGAAAACGGCTCACGCGCGTAGATCGGGTTCAACGCCCTATAAAGCTTGCCTTGGTAGTTCATTGAATCGGCTAGGCGTAAACGCCCCTATCCACCGCATCTATGTATTCGAGCACTTCGTTGACCCTACCTGCCTGGACAAGCAGCATCGCGGTCTGGCTCGAAAAGCCCGGCAGCGGTTCAGATCTATACCAAGCGTAGGCGATAAGGTTCGACCCGAAGCGAGGGGTCGCCTTGTTGATGACTTCGATCATTTCCCGCAGCCGGCGCTGAGTTTTGTCGGAACGCAGCCGCTCCTTGCGCTGAACGGCGTCACGGCCGAGGCCTGCGGAACGAGCTACTTCGCCGCTGGTCGTGCGAAATGCCGCCGCGATTTTGTTCGGAGCAAAAAGCCCATCATCGGTATACTCCGATAGACCCATAACACGTGCCTTACGCAATCATTTTGGCCCATTGTAGCGTCGCCCGTGCCGGCATCCAAGGTTCGAGGGCGTTTGAGGCCTGAGCGCGCCTTGAATTTCAAAGCGAAACCTTCGTCGCGGATGCGTGGACTTAAACAAAATGCTGCAAACCTTCCTAAACCCTGCGCCGCGCCCGACGGAGCCGTTCCACTGACTGCACCAATCTACACGAGCGTCAGCTTCGGCCCTCTCCGACCGAAGTCAGGGCGAATGACCTCAGCGCCTCCTCGCAGCTGATCAAGGTAATCCGACCAATGCTGCATCATGCGGACCCGCTCGTCCCAGTGCTGGCCTCGCGTGTAAGCTCGGCGAACGGAATTTGGCTCCGCGTGGGCAAGCTGCCGCTCAATTGCGTCCGGATTCCAGGTGCCCATTTCGTTCAGCAAAGTGGCCGCCATCGCGCGGAAGCCATGTGCGGTCATCTCATCCTTTTCATAACCCATCCGCCGCAACGCCGCATTGATCGTGTTGTCCGACAGGGGTCGCTTGGTCGAGCGCATTCCCGGGAACAGATACATGCTGAAATTCTCGCCGTGGTCGATCTCCCCGATAATTGCGAGCGCTTGACGGGAAAGCGGGATCGTATGCGGGCGGCGCATTTTCATTTTGTGCGGCGGGATAATCCAGACCGAGCGGTCAAGATCGAGCTCCTTCCACTCGGCATGCCGTAATTCGCCGGGACGGACGAACGTGTGGGCAAGCAGGCGCAGCGCGATGCTGGTGTACTTCGCGCCGTCATAGTCATGGATGGCCCGCATGAGCGCTCCGACCTGTTTGGGTGCCGTGATGGCTGGCCGGTGCACAACCTTGGGGGTTACGAGAGCGCCGCGCAGGTCAACACACACGTCCCGCTCCGCTCGCGCCGTCGCAACCGCATAGCGAAAGATCTGGCCGCACAGCGCTCGCAGGCTGGTAGCAGTGTAAAACTTTCTCGTGCTTTCGATTTTCTTGAGTGACAGCAGAACCTCGTGCGCAGTGATCTGCGAGATCGGGCGATTGCCGATATCGGGCATGACGAGGCTCAGCTGCCATTCGCACTTCCTGATCGATTTGGCCGATTTTTCCTCCAGCCGCATCTTCTCCAGCCACTCCTCTGCCACGGACCGGAACGTGTGGCCCGCTGCGATCGAGGCGGCCATTTTGTTGAGCTTGGCCTGATAGACCGGATCGATCCCCTGCTTGAGCTGCCGGCGGGCTTCAAGCAGCCGCTGGCGCGCCTCGGCGAGGCTGACTTCCGGATAGCGTCCGAATGAGGCGGTGCGTTGGAGTTGATGCAATTTGAAATTCATCCGCCAATAGCGGGCGCCGGAAGGCTTCACGAGCAGGTAGAGCCCGTCACGGTCAGACAGCTTGTAAGGTTTTTCCCGCGGGCGGGCGCGATCGACCGCCGTGGCCGAGAGACCAGATCTTTGTGATTCGCGCGTCATCGCGATGGTACCTCCAACAGCTCAACAGAACCGCAGGACCATTCATGGCGCCAACTCTGACTGAGATGTTGGTGAACATATCCGGAACTGCCCGGACATTATAACACCCAAGAATGGCGGAAAACAGCCATTCAGGAGCCCTTTTGGGCACCTGTGAGAAACGCAATGGAGCGGGTAGCGGGAATCGAACCCGCATAGCCAGCTTGGAAGGCTGGAGCTTTACCACTAAGCTATACCCGCCCATCTCAGGGCCAGTCCGGATCGAGGGACTGTGTCCAGCGTCGTGGCAGCCGCTTGCCACGACAGGACCGGCCTCGTCAACGTCTTCCTTGCAACTTGTTGCGAAGGAAAACGGGCTTCGGCCTTAGTGGCCGGGAAAATTCAGGAGTGCGTGAGGCGTGATGCCGGCGGTGCGCAGGCGTTCCGCACCGCCAAGGTCGGGCAGGTCGATGGCGAAGAGGGCGTGGTCGACCGTCGCTCCCGCGCGGCGGAGCAGTTCGACGGCGGCCAGCGCGGTGCCGCCCGTGGCCAGCAAGTCGTCGATCAGGATCACGCGGTGGCCCTCTCCCACGGCCTCGGGATCGACTTCCAGCGTGTCGGTGCCGTATTCCAACGCATAGTCGATGGCGATGACGGGGACCGGCAGTTTGCCCGGCTTGCGGATCGAGACGAAGCCCAGGCCCAACCGCGCCGCAATGGCGGCGCCGAAGATGAACCCGCGGGCCTCGACACCGGCGATGACCTCGGCGCCGGAAGCCTTCACGGTCTCCGCCATGAGTTCCACGGCCGCGGCGAAACCGGGGCCATCGCCGACCAGCGTCGTCACATCGCGGAACAGTATGCCGGGCTTGGGGAAGTCCGGCACGGTGCGCACCAGCGCCTTGATCTCGTCGAGGGTCATGACCCCACTCCTTAGGTGGCTTGGCGGACAAACGAAAGAGGCCCCCGCCATCGCTGGCGGGGGCCTCTTTCCTCAGGGTTCTGGCGGAAGCCTCAGTGCTTCTTGCCGGCCCAGATGTTGCGGTAGGACATATAGCCCAGGATCGTCGCGAAGAGCAGGAAGCCGAGCACCGGCCAGCCGGTCTGCTTGCGCTTTTCGAGCTTGGGTTCGGCCGTCCAGATCAGGAACGCCGAGACGTCCTTGGCCATCTGGTCCTTGGTGGCCTTGGTACCGTCGCTGTAGGTCACCTGGCCATCGGCGGTGAGCGGCGGCGGCATCGCGAGGTTGAGGTTCGCGAAGTAGGGGTTGTAGTGAAGGCCATCGGGCGTCTTCGAATCCGGGAACTTCTTCAGAAGCTCGGCCGGCTGGTTCTGATAGCCGGTCAGCAACGAATAGACGTAGGCCGGGCCTTCGTGGCGAGCCTTGGTGATCAGCGACAGGTCGGGCGGGGTGCCCTGGCCGCCGTACATCACCGGCGGGAAGTAGTCGGTCGTCATGCCTTCGCGGGTGTTCACTTCGCCGGTCGCGTTATTGTAGACCGGAACCTGGAAGCCCTTGGCGATGGCCTTCACTTCGGCGTCGTTGTAGCCGAGCGCAGCCAGGTCACGGAAGGCGACGTGGCGGATCGCGTGGCAGACCGAGCAGACTTCCTTGTAGACCTGGAAGCCCCGCTGAAGCTGCTGGCGGTCGAACTTGCCGAAAGCACCGTCGCTGGCGAAGCTCACTTCCTTGGGGAGGAGGTGGAACTCGTGCTCCGCGGTGGCGGCCGGCGGTTCGGTGATCTGCTGGTAGGCCCCTTTGCCGAAGGACCACGCCAGGGCTACCGTGAAGAACAGCCCGACGAGGATCGAGAGAATGCGTGCCATGTCTATCGTCTTTCGCTCTAGCTGTTGATCACGCTTCGCCGTGAACGGCTTCGGTGGCGCCATGGGCAGGGCGCAATTGCGCGCCTTCGTCATGGCCCAGCACCGATTCCGTAATGGAGAAGGGCAGCGGGTCGGGCTTCTCGATGGCCGAGACGATCGGGATGACGATCAGGAAGTGCGCGAAGTAGTAGAGCGCCGCGATCTGGCTGAACATCACGTAGGGTTCGGCCGCAGGCGCACCGCCGCAGTAGAACAGCACCGCCATGGCCGGGATCAGGCCGAAGAAGAAGAACTTGCGATAGAGCGGCCGGTACGAGCCCGAGCGGACCGGCGAACGGTCGAGCCAGGGCAGGAAGAACCACACGAGGATCGCGCCGAACATCGCCAGCACGCCCATGAGCTTGGCCGGGATGAAGAAGAAGTCCTGGGTGAAGGCACGCAGGATCGCGTAGAACGGCCAGAAGTACCATTCGGGAACGATGTGCGCGGGCGTGCTCATCGGGTTGGCCGGAATGTAGTTGTCCGGGTGGCCCAGCGCGTTCGGGAAGAAGAACAGCGCGGTGCAGAACAGGATCGCGAAGACGCCGATCGCCCAGCCGTCCTTGGCTACGTAGTAAGGGTAGAAGGGAACCGTATCGCTCTCGGTCTTCACTTCGACGCCGGTCGGGTTCGAGGAGCCCGGGATATGCAGCGCCCAGATGTGCAGGATCACCACGCCCACGATGACGAAGGGCAGCAGGTAGTGCAGCGAGAAGAAGCGGTTGAGCGCGGCATTGTCCGGGGCGAAGCCGCCGAGCAGCCACTGCTGGAGCGGTTCGCCCACGAAGGGAATCGCGCCGAACAGGCCGGTGATGACCTTGGCGCCCCAGAAGCTCATCTGGCCCCAGGGAAGCACGTAGCCCATGAAGGCCGTGGCCATCATCAGCAGGAAGATCACGACGCCGAGCAGCCACACCATCTCGCGCGGGGCCTTGTACGAACCGTAGAAGAAGCCGCGGAAGATGTGGACGTAGATGACGACGAAGAAAGCCGAGGCGCCGTTGGCATGCGCATAGCGCATCATCCAGCCCCAGTTCACGTCACGCACGGTCTGTTCGACAGTGTCGAAGGCGACCTGCGTATTGGCCGCGTAGTGCATGGCCATGACGATGCCGGTGACGATCTGCAGGACGAGGCAGAGCGCGGCGAGGAAGCCGAAGTTCCAGAAATAGTTCAGGTTGCGCGGCACCGGATAGCCGCCGCCGACCGAGTTGTAGACGAGGCGCGGCAGGGGCAGCCTGTCGTCCATCCACTGCATGAAGGGATGGCTCGGTTTGTATTCCTTGGCCCAGGGAAAGCTCATGTTCTTGATCCTCTCTCTTGGCCTCAACCGATCTTTACGACCGTGTCGGTGGTGAACGCGTAGTCCGGAACTTCGAGGTTCTTGGGCGCGGGGCCCTTACGGATACGGGCGGCAGTGTCGTAGGAAGAACCGTGGCAGGGGCAGAAGTAGCCACCGAATTCACCGCGTGGCTCCCCTTCGCCGGCGCCGAGCGGGACGCAGCCGAGGTGGGTGCACACGCCCATGGTGATGAGCCAGTTTTCCTTGCCTTCCTTGGTGCGTTCCTCAAGCGTCTGCGGGTCGCGCAGCGAGGAAACGTCCACCTTGTTGGCTTCCGTGATTTCATGCGGCGTCAGGTTCCGCACGAAGACCGGCTGCTTGCGGAAGATTGCCTTGATGGCCTGACCGGGCTGGATCGACGAGATGTCGATCTCGGTCGAAGACGCCGCGAGAACGTCCGCGGATGCGGACATCTGGCTGACCAGCGGGACGACGATGCCCACGCCGGCGACACCCGCCGCGCTTACCGCGGCGATATTGATGAAATCGCGCCGCCGCACGCCATCTGCTTCTGCCATGATTGCCCTTGCCTTGTTATTGACAACCTACTCCCGGGATTCCGGTAGCAAGCCCAGATTCCTGACCAATTCTATTTTTTGTCTGGTATCCCCGTAAACGGCCCCCCGTTGACGGTTAGATGCCTCGGGAGCGACCCGAAACGAATACCGACTTTGCGGCCCTGATATACAGGGAAGCCAGCCCTGCCAACCGCCTTTTTGGTTGGGCAGGGATGGATCGTCATCAACAAATTCAAGGTATAACTGTTCGGCGAAGCCCTCTGTCGGGCCGTGAACGGGGCAAGCTCAGGCCAGTCCGATCACCGAAATCTGGCGTCCGTAGCTGGCCTCGGCCCGGTGGGTGGCCCTGCGGTAGGAATAGAAACGCTCCGGCGCTGAATAAGTATCGAGGCCCAGGCGCTCCACCGCGCCGATTCCGGCCGCTTCCAGCCGCGCGGCGACATAGTGCTCCAGGTCGAACTGCCAGTACCCTTCCCGCCCGGACGAGAAGAAGCGCGCATTGCCGTCTTCCCCGGCCAGGAAGCGGCTGCGGAAGCCTTCGTCCACTTCGTAGGAAGCCTGCGAGATGCAGGGGCCGACTGCCGCGACGATGCGCGAACGCGCCGCGCCCAGCGATATCATCCGAGCGATGGTGCTGTCGGTGACGCCGCCGATGGCGCCTTTCCAGCCGGCATGGGCCGCGCCGACGACGCCGGCCTCCCGGTCTGCAAGCAGCACCGGCGCGCAGTCCGCCGTGACCACGCCGATCAGCACCCCGGGGCGATCGGTGACAAGGCCATCGGCATGGGGCCGCTCGGCATCGGACCAGAGCGCCTCTCCCAAGGTCACGCAATCGGGCGAATGCACCTGGTAGACCGAGGCCAGCGGTGCGCCGGGCAGCACGGCATCGGCGGCGCGGCGGCGGTTTTCCGCCACCGCCGTCGGTTCGTCCCCCGAACCGAGGCCGACATTGAGGCCCTCGACCTCCCCGCTGCTCACCCCGCCGCGGCGGCCGAGGAAACCGTGCGGCAGCCCTTCCAGCACGCCCGCCCGGTTGACTTCGACAGCCTCGGCCACGGAATCGCCCGCCGATTCAGCCAAGGCTCTTGCTCACCTGTTCGCGCACATCGCGCGAGAGGTTGGGTTCGGCGGCGATCTTCTCCAGTTCCGCGCGCATCATCGCCGCGCGGCCCGGTTCGATCCGGCGCCAGCGCCCGAGCTGCGGCACGAAGCGCGCGGTGGTCTGCGGATTGATCGGGTCGAGCTGGCGGATCAGATTTCCGATCATCCGGTAGCCCGCGCCGCTGGCGTCGTGGAAGGCTTTCGGGTTCACCGCCGCCGTCATGTAGAGCGCGCGGGCGCGATTGGGGTTGTTCAGCGTGAACTCCGGGTGCCGCGCCAGCGCCTCGATATGCTCCAGGACCTGTGGATGGAACGAGCCTGCCTGCAGCGCGAACCACTTGTCGATGACGAGGGCATTGCCCTGATAGCGGCGCAGGAAATCGGCCAGGGCCTCCTCGCGTTCGGGGCCGTCGAGGTTGCAGAGCACGGTCAGGGCCGACTGGCGGTCGGTCATGTTGTCGGCCGCGCGGTACTGCGCGATGGCGCGGCGCGCGCCCTCGGCGGCATCGCCTGCGGCGATCAGCACCAGCGCCTGGGCCTTGGTCTTGCGCGCGCCGCGGGCGGCGGCATCGCGGCTGTAGGGCAGCGCGGAGACGCGGTCGTGCAGCGTTCCCAGAAGTTCCGCCAGTTCGCCGCCCAGCCAGGCCTTGAGCGCCTCGCGCTCCTCATGGATCGCGGCAGGATCGGCCACGAGCACTTGCTCGGCCAGGTAAGCGACGCCCGGCAGGACCATGAGTTCGCCGCGCATCAGGTCATCCAGCGCCGCGTCGGCCAGCACCGCGGCGAAAGCCTCGCCGATCGCCCGGCGGCCTTCGGCGCGGGCGGCATCCGCAAGCCCGCCGCCCACGGCCGCTACCAGATGCTGCACGACCAGGCTCTGCATCGCCTCGTAACGGGCGAATGGATCGTCGTCGTGCGCGGCCAGGAAGACGAGATCCTCGTTCGAACGCTCCATGTCGATGGCGACGGGCGCCGAGAAGCCGCGGTTGATCGAAACGACCGGCGGGCGCGCGAAGCCTTCGAAGGCAAAGCTGTCGCTGCCCTTGTCCAGCACGACGAGCTGCTCGCCCGAATGACGGCCGCTGTCGCGATCGAACAGGGCGACGCGCAAGGGGATCGGCACGGGCTGCTTCTCGGGCTGGCCGGGCGTGGCGGGCACGATCTGGGTCAGCGTGAGCGTGGCGGTCTCGCCCTCGTGCGCCAGTTCGACGGCCACTTGCGGAGTGCCGGCCTGCGAGTACCACAGGCGGAACTGCGCGAGATCGAGCCCGGTGCCGTCCTCGATGGCCTTGACGAAGTCCTCGCAGGTCGCCGCCTCGCCGTCGTGGCGGTCGAAATAGAGGTCGGTGCCCTGGCGGAACGTCTCCGGCCCGGCCATGGTCCGCATCATGCGGATCACCTCGGCGCCCTTGTTGTAGACGGTGGCCGTATAGAAGTTGCTGATTTCCTGATAGGAATCAGGCCGGATCGGATGGGCGAGCGGCCCGGAATCCTCAGGGAACTGGGCCGAGCGCAGGACGCGCACATCCTCGATGCGCTTCACGGCCTCACTGCCCATGTCGGCGCTGAACAGCTGGTCGCGCAGGACGGTGAAGCCTTCCTTGAGCGAGAGCTGGAACCAGTCGCGGCAGGTCACGCGGTTGCCCGACCAGTTATGGAAATACTCGTGGCCGATCACGCTCTCGATACCGTCGTAATCGGCGTCGGTGGCGGTTTCCGGCTCGGCAAGGACGTAGCGGGTGTTGAAGACGTTGAGGCCCTTGTTCTCCATCGCGCCCATGTTGAAGTCCGACACGGCGACGACATTGAACAAGTCGAGATCGTACTCGCGCCCGAAGGCCTGCTCGTCCCACTGCATCGAGTGGATCAGCGAATCCATCGCGTGCCCGGTGCGCTGCTCGTCACCCGGGCGCACCCAGATGTTGAGGTCTACCTTGCGGCCCGAGCGGGTGGTGAAATCGGCATGGTTGGCAACGAGATCGCCTGCGACGAGCGCGAAGAGGTAGCTCGGCTTCGGCCAGGGATCGTGCCACTCCGCCCAGTGCGTGCCGTTCTCGCCCTCGCCCGTGGCGGTGCAGTTGCCGTTGGAGAGCAGGATCGGGAAGCGCGCCTTGTCGCCGCTCATGCGCACCGAATAAGTCGAGAGCACGTCCGGCCGGTCGGGGAAGAAGGTGATGCGGCGGAAACCTTCGGCTTCGCACTGGGTGCAGAGCATGCCGTTCGAGGCATAGAGGCCCATGAGCTGGCTGTTGGCCGCGGGTTTGACCGCGGTCTCGATCTCCAGCTCGTGCGCTTCGCCGCTGAGTTCCACCAGCAGGTCGGCACCGTCCATGCGCCAGTCGTTCACGGATTCGCCATCCACGCGGATCGCCAGCGGGGTGAGCTGGTCGCCGTTCAGGCGCAGCGTCGCGGTGCCGTTGCCTTGCGGATTGCGGCGGACCGAAAGCGTGGAGAGCACATGCGTCTCGTCGATGCCCAGGCGGAAATCGAGCGCGATCTGCGGCACCAGCCAGGCCGGGGCCAGATAGTCCTCCCGGTGGATGACCGGCGGCGCCTGCGGCGCGGGGGCAGCATCGGCGATCTGCGGATTGGCGTCGGGCGTGGCGGGGGTGCTGGCAATGTCCATGCCGCTAAACTAGAGCCTTGTGCATCGAATGCCAGTCATGGCGCGACGAATTCACACGCGAATCAAGAGGAGTGCCCCGCCGATGCCCGCCGCGATACCGAAGCGACTGTTCATCTTCGGGCTGGGCTATACCGCGCGGCTGATCGCGGATCGGGCCTCGGCCCGCGGCTGGGAAGTGATCTCTACCGGCAGCGAGGGTACGCTCTCCTTCGAAGACGAAGGCAATGTGCGCCTGGCCCTGGCCGATGCCGATCATGTGCTGTCCTCCGTTCCGCCCGTCAAGGAAGGCCGGGGCGAGCCGCTCGATCCCGTGCTGGAGCGCTACGGCGATGCCTTGAAGGGGCTGGCGCTCTCCTATCTTTCCTCGACCGGGGTCTACGGCGACACCGGCGGCGCCTGGGCGGACGAGAGCGCGCCGGTCGGCACGGGGCGGCGCACCGCCAGGGCCGAGGCGGACGGCGAATGGCTGAAACTGGGCGCGCGGGTCTACCGATTGCCCGGCATATATGGTCCGGGTCGCTCGGCACTGGACCGGGTTCTCGAAGGCCGCGCGCACCGGATCGCCCTGCCCGCGCAAGTGTTCAGCCGCGTCCATGTGGCAGACATCGCTTCCGGCGTGATCGCCGGCCTGGAAGGACCGGCCGGGGCCTACAATCTGGCCGACGACCTGCCGTGCAGCCAGAATAGCCTGGTGGAGGAAGCCTGCCGCCTGCTCCGCCAGCCGCTGCCGCCGATGCAATCGGTGGAGGAAGCGCGGCTGTCGGCCATGGCGCGAGGGTTCTATGCCGAGAACCGCCGCATAGCCAACGGCAAGGCGAAACGCGTGCTTGGCTGGCGCCTGCGCTTCCCCACTTACCGCGAAGGGCTGCGGGCCCTCAGCGCCACGACCAGCCCGACCGTCGCCAGCGCCGCCCCGGCAATCGCCAGCAGCGACCAGCGATAACCCTCGAACGCGGTCGAGATCAGCATGGCGATGATGATCACCATCACCCCGTTGTAGGCCGCCTTGCCCGCTCCCAGTTGGCGGATCAGCGTGTAATAGAGCGGGAACGTCACCACCGAACCGAGAATGGCCAGATAGGCCGTGCCCATCCAGTATTTCGGATCGTCGGGGATCACCGGCGGACCGGCCAGAGCCCAGGCAATCGCGACATCGGCCAGCGTTCCGTAGAGCATGGCCCAGGACAGCAGGCTCACCATCGGCAGCGCCTTGCCGGTGTCGTTGGCCTGGATCACGTTCGAAACCGAAGCGCACATCATCGCGATCAGCGCGAAGACGGTGCCGAGCAGGACCTTGCCGCCCAGCGGGGCCTCGTGCGCTTCGTGCAGCAGCAGCAGCGCCAGGCCGGCGATGGCGATCGCGCTGCCGATGGCAAAGCGCCAGGTGATCGGCTGGCCCAGCAGGAGGCGTGCCAGGATCGCATTGGGCACGAGCAGCAGCCCGATCATGACCGCGACGATACCCGAAGTGAGGTGCATCTCGGCGCGGTAGACGAAGTTGTAGTTCCCGCAGAACTGCGCCACGCCCACGGCCAGAGCCAGCAACTGGCCCGCGGTGCCGAGCCTCAGGCTCTTCTTCATCACCACCGCCACCAGGAACATCGCCGGCGTCGCCAGCACGAAGCGCCAGGCGACCGACCAGCTGGCGGGCACTTCCCCGATCTGCCCGGTGATGACGAACCAGGTCGATCCCCAGATCAGCGCGACCAGCAGGAACGGCAGCGCCACGGCAGGCTTCATGAAGCCCGGTACAGGCTCGGCCGCGCCGCTCACAGCCCGGCAATCGCTTGGGCGAGGGCCGCGACATGGTCTTCGCGCGAATCCCAGGCAGTGACGAGGCGGGCGGCGTGATCGCCCCAGTCGTAGAACGCGAAGCCCTGTTCGCGCAGCGCCAGCCGCTCCGCCGCGGTGGACGTCAGGAATATCTCGTTGGCTTCCACCGGATGCAGCAGACGGTCCCCGGCGGCGACGGCGATCTCGGCGGCAGCCGCATTGGCCGCGCGGGCATTGTCCAGCCAGAGGTCGCTTTCCAGCATGGCGAGGATCTGCGCCGCCAGATAGCGGCCCTTCGATTGCAGGTGCCCTGCCCGCTTGCGGCGGAAGCGCACTTTCTCCGCCATGGAGCGATCGAAGAACACGATGGCCTCCGCGCTCATGGCGCCGTTCTTCACCATGCCGAAGCTGAGCGCATCCACGCCGCCCGCCGTCATCTCCGCGCTGCCGCCGAGAAACGCCGCGGCATTGGCGAAGCGGGCGCCGTCCATATGCAGGCCCAGCCCTCGATCGCGTGCGAAATCGGCAAGGGCGGCCAGTTCGCCCGGCCGGTAGACGCGGCCATATTCGCTGGCCTGAGTGATCGAGATCGCATGGGGCTGCACCTGGTGCACGCCGTCGCGAATCGGGTCGATCACTTCGGCGATGGCATCGGGCGCGATCTTGGCGCCCTCTCCGCCGGCCAGCAGCAGCTTGGCGCCGTGGAGATAGAAGCCGGGCGCACCGCCCTCGTCCATCTCGATATGGGCCTCGCGGTGGCAGATCACCGCGCCGTGCGGCTCGACCATGGCGGAAAGCGCCAGGCAGTTCGCCGCCGTTCCCGTCGCCACCCAGAGCGCCGCGCAGTCACGCCCGAACAGCGCGGAAAAGCGCGCGTCCAGCTCCAGGCTCAGCCCATCGCCGTCGTAAGGCGAATCGGGAGCGTCTGCCGCCATCATGGCTTTCCAGACCTTCGGGTGGACCCTTGCGGCGTTGTCGGAGAGGAATTTCATGACCATATGCCCTGTAAGCGGACGCACGCGCCGTCAAGCGGACCTTTTCAGGAGACATGTCCATGGTAGGCGTCACCATCACCAAGCACGAGACCGCAACCGGCGGCGAATACCAGGCGCACCTTGCGGACAGCGACGCCACCGGCCAGCTGACCTGGCAGACTCGCGACGGCGTCCACTATGCCGACCACACCTTCGTTCCTTCGGAAATCGGCAATCGCGGCGTGGCGGCACGGCTGGTCGAGGCGATGGTCGCCGACGCGCGGGAGAACCACTTCAAGATCGCCCCTTTGTGCAGCTACGTGGTCGCGGCCTTCCGGCGGCATCCCGAGTGGGAAGACGTGAAGGCCTGATTCGCTGAGCGCATGCCTCGGCCGAGGGCGTCGTCTGCCTTAGCTGAAGCCGCGCGCGAGCCAGTCCTGCGCGAGGCCGGCCAGGAAGGCCGAACCGCGCGGGAGGGCGCTTTCGTCGACCATCATGCGGGTGGAATGGATGCCGCAGCAGTGCTTCCAGTCCGCGCCTTCCGGGGCAACGCCCAGGAAGAACATCGCGCCCGGCACTTTTTCAAGCACATAGGCGAAGTCCTCCGCGCCCATGATCGGATCGGGCAGGCGCCGGAACGCCTCGCTGCCGAACAGGTCCCGGGCCACGCCCTCGCCCAGGGCCACCGCGCGCGGATCGCAGATCGTCACCGGGAAGCCGTCGAGGATCGTCGTGTCGCCGGTCAGCCCATGCGCCCCGGCGATTCCCGCGACCAGCCGCGGCAATTCGTCCTTCAGCCGCGCGCGATTCTCACGCGAGAGCGTGCGCATCGTGCCGGTCAGCCGCGCGCTGTCGGGAATGACGTTGTGGGCGCTGCCCGCCTCGATGCGGGCGATCGTCACCACCACCGGATCGAACACGCTGAAACGCCGCGCCACCATGGTCTGGATCGCCGAGACCACTTCGCAGGCGACGGGCACGGGGTCCGCCGTGTCGTGCGGCATCGAGGCGTGACCGCCGCGCCCGGTAACAGTGATGCGCAATTCGTCGGCCGCCGCCATCAGCGGCCCGGCGCGCCCGCCGATGACGCCATGCGGGGCATTGGGCATGATGTGGAGCGCGAAGGCGGCATCGGGCAGAGCCCGGTCCTGCCCCTCGCCGCCCAGCAGCCCATCTTCCAGCATGAAGCGGGCGCCGTGATGGCCTTCCTCCCCCGGCTGGAACATGAAGCGCACTTCGCCGGGCAGGCTTTCCGCGCGGGCGGCCAGGATTTCCGCCGCGCCCGCCAGCATGGCGACATGAGTGTCGTGCCCGCAGGCATGCATGACGCCGGGCACGGTCGAGGCGAAGTCAAGCCCGGTTTCCTCGGGCATGGGCAAGGCATCGGTATCGCCGCGCAGGAGCACACAGCCGCCGCTTCCCGCGCCGCCCTTCAGCGTGGCGACGAGGCCCGTGGTCGAGGGCCCTTCGCGCCATTCGAGCGGGAGATGGGCCAGCGCCGCGCGGATCTTGTCGCGCGTCCTGGGGTTGTGCAGCCCGATCTCGGGTTCGGCGTGAATGGCGCGGCGCAGCGCGACGATGCGATCGGCGAGGCCCGCAGCCTCCTTGGCCAGAGTGTTCGCGGTAGAGAGCATCGGGGCATGATACCCCTCCAGCCGCGCCTGTCGAGCGTCAGGTCACGGCCGAATCGGCCACGGGCAGATCGCCCTCGGGATCGGGCATGATGCTGATCTCGTTCCGGTCGATCTGCTGGAGCGTGCGCCAGGCCATAAGGCCCATGACGATGTAGGACACCGCGCCGCCCACCGCGACCGCCCAGGCCGCACCGCTGGGGCCGACCGGAAGCAGGAACACCAGCCCCACCGCCAGGCCGATCAGCGCGATCAGGCGGGCCACCAACGAATGCCGCGCCCGGCCGGTGGCATGGAGCACCGGTTCGAAGGCGACACTGGCAAGGTCGAAACTGGCCGCCAGCGTCAGGGGCACGAGGATCGCGGCGCCCTGTTCGAAATCGTCGCCGCCGATCACTTCCAGCATCTGCTTGCCCAGCAGCACTGCCACCGTGACCACCACGATCCCGGCCAGGCCGGCGATCTTGCTGGTCTGGAGCGCCAGCTTGCGGAACTCCGCCGCGGCCGAGGAGACGCGCGCGCGCGCCACTTCCGCATAGACCGAGCGCGTCAGCAGCGAGGACAGCTTGCTCAGCGCCTGCGACAGCTGCGAGGCGAGGCGATAGAGACCCGCCGCCTTGGTGCCGACCCAGGCGCCGACGATCAGCAGCGGGCCGTTCTTCATCGCCGCATCCAGCGTGGACGCAACGTAAGTCTGCATAAAGAAGCGCGTGACGCCGGGATTCTCGTCGATCGCCTTGCGCCAGTTGCGCAAGTTCGAAAGGTTCACGGCCTCCGGGCAGAGCCGCCGCGCCATGATCCAGTAGAGCAGCGCTTCGAGAATATCGATCGCGGCCCAGGCGAACAGGAAGCGGCCGACGCTGGGGCCGGTCATCCAGATGACGAGCGACGCCGCCAGCCGGCCGCTGGGCACGATCGCCTCTACATAGACGGCCATGTCGAAGCGGTTGAGCGCGCGGACGATGCCGGTGGGCGCGGAGACCAGCGCCCAGAGCGAACCCACGCAGAACCAGAAGGCCACGTCGATGAAATGCGGGTTCAGCTCCAGCATATGGGCGAAGCCGTAGATCAGGACCGCCGCCAGCCCGCAGCCGATGATCGCGCCCACGGCATCCAGCAGGCCGCAGAGCATGCCCAGGCGGCCCAGCTTGCCCCAGTCCTTTTCATGGACGTGCTCGCTGCCGTAGCGCACGACGACGCGCCAGGTCTGGAAGCTGGCCAGCGCGATCAGCGCCTGCGCCGTTCCGAAGATCAGCGAAAAGTGGCCGAAATCCTTGAGGCCCAGCGAACGGGTCTGGATGGCGAGGTAGGCAATGCCGCAAACGGCGCCGAAACCTTTGCCGCCCAGCAGCCAGGCAGTGTTCTGGAGTATCCGCCCTAGCGGAGATTTGCTCTCACGGCGGTGAAATTTGGCGGACATCGCGGCTGCATGTGAACGAGGGGGAAGGGACTTGCAAGCTGTGCCGATCAGGGATGTCCCCATGCTGAATGAATTAATACCCGCGGCCCCGGCTCAAGCCTTTCCCGCCGCATCTTTTCCTTTTGGCCGGCAATCCCTAGATGCGGGGCATCTCCCCCCTTTGACGAAGCGCGAAAATCCATGATCGAACACGCCATCCTCCTCAGCGCCGGCCAGGGCTCGCGCCTGCTCCCCCTCACCGCCGAGCGGCCCAAGTGCATGATCGACTTCACCGGCAAGTCGCTGATCGAATGGCAGATCGAAATGCTCGCGCGCGGCGGGGTGAAGCGGATCGACGTCGTCACCGGCTTCATGACCGACATGCTGGAAGAGCATCTGAACCGCATCGACGATCCGCGCGTGGAAGTGACGGTTCGTTTCAACCCCTTCTTCAAGGTGGCCGACAACCTCGGCTCCTGCTGGATCGCGCGCGAGGCCATGCGCGGCGACTTCCTGATCCTGAACGGCGATACCCTCGTTTCGGAGGAAATCGTGAACAAGGTCCAGCAGGGCGCTACCGATCCGAACGGCAAGCCCTGGCCGATCACCGTCACCGTCGACGTGAAAGCCGAGGGCTACGACAGCGACGACATGAAAGTGGAGCGCGAGGCGGACGGCCGGCTCGTGCATATCGGCAAGACGCTGACGGCCCGGCAGTCCAACTCCGAATCGATCGGCTTCCTCGCCTTCCGCGGCGAAGGGGCGGACCTGTTCCGCGAAACCGTGCGCCAGGCCATGCGCACGCCCGAAGGCGTCCAGCACTGGTATCTCAAGGTGATCGATTCGATCGCGCCCACCGGCAAGGTCGGCACCGTCTCCATCGAGGGCCTCGACTGGGCCGAAGTCGATTTCCTCAACGACATCGAAATCGCCACGAAGCTCACCGATACCTGGTGAGCCGAGCGTCTTGATCGTCCCGGATCATGTCCGGGACGATGCTTTGCGGTCGATCAGCCGAAGTGCGCCTTCAGCCAGGCCACGAGCGCTGAAAGGTCATCCCCTTCCAGCGCCACGGCGTGGCCGAGATCGGGCACTTTCGGCCAGCCGCAGTCCACGAACTCGCGGCCCTGCCACTCGCGCGCGCCCTCGTAGCGGGGGATGACGTGGAAGTGGACATGGGGATCCACCATCATCAGCATGAGATAGTTGAGCCGGGCATAGCCGACCGCCTCCCCCAGGGCCGCTTCGATCGCGGCCGTGGCGACCTTGAGTTCGGCATGCGCCTCTCCCGGAAGATCCCCAAAGGCGGTGGCATCGGATTTCGCCGCCAGCACCAACGATCCCAGCGTCGGCTGTGCCGGACGGGTCAGCACCACCCAATGCGCGAATTCCGCAACGAGGGTATGCGGGTGCCCGAACTTTTCCATCGTCGCATTGGCTGCGACATTGCCCTGCATCGCGTTCATGGCGGTTCCTTCTTCAGGCGTCCGAGAGCCAGGAGGTGATCGTACCGCCTCGCGCCCGCACGATCCATGCCTGGACCAGCCGCACGGCGTGGATGAGGCAGGAAATCGCCGTCCACCAGGCCACCGCGATCAGGCCGATGTCGGGACGCGCGAACAGCATCGCCACGAACAGGATGACCATGTTCGGGTTGCGGCGCGCGGTAATCAGGCGGAACTGGCTGTCGAACTTGCGCCATACGTGGATGTGCATGAGGCCGTTCTGACGCATGAACACGCCCTCGATCAGGCGCTGCACCACGTAGCCGCCCTGGATCGCGCCCTGCACCCACCAGAACGTCGCGTCATCGTAGGCCAGGCCCCAGGTCGCCAGGCCCGTCGCCCAGAACCACCACCAGAACGGCGGATGGACGAGATCCATGCCGTGGTCGGCCACATTGCCCCATTCCGAGGACGTGATCGTGCAGCGCGCCAGCTTGCCGTCCACGGTATCGAGCACCATGAACACCATTCCCAGCGCCATGCCCAGCCAGTAGTGCCCGTAAGCGAAAAGCACCGTGGCCAGCACGCAGAATGCCGCGCCCACCGCCGTCACCATGTTCGGGGTGATGTGCAGTTTCGCGCAGATTCGCGTCAGCACCAGCGCCCATTCGGGCCAGAGGTACTTGGTCAGCACATCGGTCACGCCCTTGTAGGCGCCGAAGTAGCTGGCACGCTCGATGGTGCGGACGGTCTCGGGCGTGAGCGCCATGAGGAACGGCGTCTCGCGCTTGCGGAGCGTCTTGTTCTCGATGGTGGGCCCGCTTTCGTAGGTCACGACATCGAGGCCCGCCGTATCGGCGAGCGGCGTTCCGGCGGTCATCGCGGCGGTGATTCGCGCGGCCTGGCCGGCGTCGGCCGCATGCGCCAGGGCGGGGATGCCGCCCAGCGTCAGGACCATGCCGGGCCGCGCTGTGACGTATTTGAACCAGGCCGGATCCCACGCAAAGGCGGCATTGGACAGGATGGAAGGGCCGGACGAGGCGTCCTTGCCGAAGGAGGCGCCGTTCGCCCGGGCGATGCGTGCAACGCGCTCGGCCATCGTCAAACCCCAGAGCTGGACGGGGTTCGCGCCGATGGTTGCGGCGTGGGGGGGAGTGTCCTGAGTGACCATGTTTTCGGCCGTAATCCGTGGAACCGCGTGACGCAACGGCGGGACTTGCGGAAAACGCGGCAGATTTTGCCGGTCTTGCAAGTGGCGTAAAAACGCCATACAACTGTAACCTTAATGTGTCAGTGAATGTTTCCTGATGATTTTCGTCTGCGGCATCCCTACATAGGGCCCGTGTACGGAACCATTTACGAATTCGAAACGCTGCCGACCTTCGGCGAGCACGGCAAGCGCAAGGCCACTGGTCCTGCGCGTGTGGCGCGTCGTGGGCGCGCCGTTCCTCTCGTTGGCATCATTCGCAATCCTCGTAGCCACCGGAACAAGGGCCGGGCGGCAGAGATGGAGGATTGCTCCAACATCCTGACCGAGACCCCGCGCACCCGCTCGGAACTCTACAGCGTGCTTGACGGCTTTGCCCGTCGCGGTGTGGACTATCTCGTGGTCGACGGCGGCGATGGCACCGTTCGCGATGTGCTGACGTGCGGCGCGGACATCTTCGGTGACGAATGGCCCACGTTCATCATCCTGCCCAAGGGCAAGACGAACGCGCTGGGCGTAGACCTCGGCCTGCCGACCCACTGGTCGCTGGCAGAGGCGCTGGCGGCTGCGCACAAGGGCAATACCCTCACGCGCCGTCCCTTGCGCATTTCCGCCAATGACGGCAGCAGCGGCTGCATGCAGGGCTTCATCCTGGGCACCGGCGTATTCACGCTGGCGACCGAGGCCGGTCAGGAAGCGCACCGCCGCGGCGCCTTCAACAGCTTTGCCGTGGGCCTCAGCATCCTCTGGAGCATCATCCAGTCGCTGTTCGGCCGCGACGGCAATCCGTGGCGCGCCTGCACCCCGACGCGCCTGGTCGATCGCCACACCGGCCGCGACCTGCCCTATGACGGGCCGGGCCGTGCGGACGAACGCTTCATGGTCGTCGCCACCACTTTCGAGAAGTTCCCGCTCGGCGCGCGTCCCTTCGGCCGCGATGTCGCCCCGGGGATGAAGCTGGGCGTCATCGACTGGCCGGTGCGCTGGGTCATGGCCCTGCTGCCGGCGATCCTCTTTGGCCTTTCCGGCAAGTTCCTGGAACGCCGCGGCACCCACCGCGTCTGCGCCAGCGCGGTAGACCTGGAAATCGGTGGCTCGTTCATTCTCGATGGCGAGGTTTTCCCTGCGGGCGACTACCTGCTCGAGGAAGGGCCGCAGCTGACTTTCGTGGTCCCCTGATCCGCCGGATCCGGCCCCTCTCCTCTCACTTTTTGGCCAGGTTTGTGGCACCGGCATGCTTGCTTTTACCACGCCGGTGCCCGAGCATGCTTTCATGACCCAAGACTTGGAAGGGCGCATTGGCCAGGCGCTGCAGCGCGCCGTGGTGCCCGAAGTCCGTGCTTTCGCGGAACGCCTTGCGCTGGCTGCCGGCAATGCCGTGGCCGTGCTGTTCTACGGCTCGAACTTGCGCACCGGATCGCTGGAAGGCGTGCTGGACTTCTACGTCCTCACCGAAGGCCCCCAGGCCGAGAAGATCTGGCCGCGCGTCAGCTATCACGAATGGACCTTCGAAGGCGTGCCCTTGCGCGCGAAAGTGGCGACCATGGCGCTGGATACGTTCCGCGCCGCTGCGGCCGGCGAGCGGCTGGACACCACCATCTGGGCCCGCTTCGTCCAGCCGAGCGGCATCGCCTGGCAGCGTGACGAGGCCGCGTTCGGCCGCGTGACCGCCGCCGTATCGGGCGCGGCCCGCACCGCCGCCAGGCTGGCCGTGGCGCTCGGCCCGGCGACGGGCACTGCGGAGGACTACTGGCGCGCCCTGTTCCGCGCGACTTACGCCGCCGAGTTCCGGGTGGAGAAGGCCGGGCGCGAGGATTCGATCCTTTCCGTCAACCGCGAGCATTTCGACGGCTTGCTGCCGCTGGCCCTTGCCGCCGACGACATCGCCTTCGAGCGCCTGCCGAACGGCGCCTTCCGCCCCGAACTTTCCGAGCGCGACCGCACCCGGATGCTGGACTGGTGGAAGCGCCGCCAGCGGCTGGGCAAGCCCTACAACGTCCTGCGCCTGCTGAAAGCCTCGACCACGTTCGAAGGCGCCGCGCGCTATGCCGCCTGGAAGATCGAGCGCCACACCGGCGTGGCGGTCACCATCACGCCCTGGCGCGAGCGGCATCCGGTGCTTTCCGCGCCCGGTGTGCTCTGGCACGTCTGGCGCACCCGCAAGGCCATGGAGCGCAAACCGGCATGACCCCCTCTCCCTTGCCCGCCGCGCTGATTCTTGCAGGTTCCCGCCCCGGTAAACCCGATCCGGTCGCAGCGGCCGAAGGCCTGAGCCACAAGGCCTTGGTAGAGCTGGAAGGCCGGCCGATGCTGGCCCATGTCGTTCAGGCCTTGCGCGATGCCGGCATCGCGCGCCTGGCGGTGGTCGCCAACGATCCCGCCGTGATCGCGCTCGCGGAACTGCTGGGCTGCGAGACGATCCCCGCCGCCGCCGGTCCCAGCGCCAGCGTGGCCGCGGGCTTCGCGCGGCTCGGCGCGCCGATGCTCGTCACGACCTCCGACCATGCGCTGCTGCGCGGCGAATGGGTGCGGGACTTCCTGCTCGACACCCCGGAGGAAGCCGACGTTTCCGTCCTGCTGGCGCGGCGGCAGGCGATCGAAGCGGCCGTGCCGGGATCGCGCCGCACTTATCTGCGCTTTGCCGACGGCCACTGGTCGGGCTGCAACCTGTTCCTGCTGAAGACGGCCCGCGCCGAAGCCGCGATCGAGACCTGGAAGCTGGTGGAGGCGGACCGCAAGCGCCCTTGGCGCATCGCCGCCAGGCTCGGGCTCGGCATGTTGGCAAGCTATGTGCTCGGCCGCCTGACCCTGGCGGCCGCGCTTGCACGACTGGGAACCCGGATCGGCCTCAAGGCCCGCCTCGTCGCCGCGCGCGACGGATTGGCGGCGGTCGACGTCGACAAACCCTCCGACCTCCTGGACGCACGCGCCATCCTGGCCGAGCGCCGCGAAGCAGCCGCCGGATCCTGAGAACGCGCTCGCGCCGAAATGCCCCCGAGGGGGCATTCCATCCGGGCTGTTACATGTAGCGCATCTGGATGCGGATCGACTTCACGTCATTGCCCACCGGCACGCCGACCTTGGTGTA
This sequence comes from Novosphingobium sp. BL-S-34, assembly GCF_056857015.1. NCBI lineage: Bacteria > Pseudomonadati > Pseudomonadota > Alphaproteobacteria > Sphingomonadales > Sphingomonadaceae > Novosphingobium > Novosphingobium sp. BL-S-34. The sequence continues at coordinate 2,175,673 of NZ_CM166472.1, read as the reverse complement.
GCTGGGCTTGCCGAGGTTGAAGATATTGATCGAGGGGTTGTTCGACATCGCGCCGCCGTCAGTGCTGATGTCCGTCGAGCCATTGCCGTTGACGTCATGCCTCACGGCGATGCCGTAAGTGCCCGGCGCCGGGACGGGGACGCAGAACGTCATGGTCCCGCCCCTGGCGGCCACCTCGATCCGCTTCAGCCACTTGCCCTTGGCCAACCACTCGCCGGACGTGGCGCGGTAGGACTGGACGCGCAGGCGTCCCTGGGACGACTTGATGCCGTCCACCGTAACCATGATCGCGGGGCCGCCGCCGGAACGGCACTGGCTCATGTCATTGCGGATTTCGTCGCGATACTGGGCCGCGGCCGGCGCCGACAGGGCCAGCGCGGCCAGGCCGGCGGCAGCTGCGATGGGGGCCTTGGGGAACTTCAATCTCATCTCCGGTTCCGTCACTCGTTCACGAGGGTTGCAGGGAAGCAAACCCGTGAAATGTCTGGCGCCGCACTGCCATCGAGGCCGTGAATGCACTCTGAACTGGCGATCGACAAGCACCGCGCCGGAGCGGCTGCAGGGGGCGGGGCCCGGTCCGCTCGGTCGATTTAGGGAACTTCCTCCATATGGCGTGTGGAAAACGGGCCGGGCGCGCTTGTACCCCCCAGATATGGTGGCCTATCCTTCGCATCGAGGAGTACCGTTCTTAACCATGACCACGCCGCTGATCTCGCCCTCCATCCTTTCCGCCGACTTTGCCCGCCTGGGCGAAGAGGTTCGCGCGATCGACGAAGCCGGCGCCGACTGGATCCACGTCGACGTCATGGACGGCCACTTCGTACCCAACATCACCATCGGCCCGGCCGTGGTGAAGGCGCTGCGCCCGCATTCCGCCAAAGTCTTCGACGTGCACCTGATGATTTCGCCGGTGGACAGCTATCTCGAAGCCTTCGCCGAAGCCGGTGCGGACTACATCACCGTTCATCCCGAAGCCGGCCCTCACGTCCACCGCACGGTGCAGACGATCCGCGGCCTGGGCAAGAAGGCGGGTATCTCGCTGAACCCGGCCACCCCGGCCAAGATGCTGGACTACCTGATCGACGATATCGACCTCGTCCTGATCATGAGCGTCAACCCCGGCTTCGGCGGCCAGAGCTTCATCTCCAGCCAGCTTCGCAAGATCGAGGCCGTGCGCAAGATGATCGAGAAGTCGGGCCGCGACATCCGCCTCGAAGTGGACGGCGGCGTCGATGCCAAGACCGCACCTCTCTGCGTTTCGGCGGGTGCCGACGTGCTCGTCGCCGGTTCGGCCACGTTCCGCGGCGGCCCTTCGCAATATGCCGCGAACATCCGCGCCCTGAAGGGGCTCGATTGAGGCGGTGAAGCTAGACACCCCTCCGCGTCCCCGAAACGGGAACCCGGACGGGCTCCGGGCCATTTCCCCGGGAAGTGAGGCAGCCGATGAGTCGGGCGACATGCTTGCAGGCGGGCTCACAGGCAAGTCGGGGGGCGGGCCTCAGGGCGGTAACGAGGAGGGTGTCTTGAATCAAAGCGTTACCGGATCGCCGGCCGTGACACGTTCCGAAACCGACATCACCGATATCACCGCCTTCACTGGCGACGACTTCCACGATTCCGACCTCCTGCCGCCCCGCGCGGAAGTCCAGGTGGAAGTCGCGCAGATCGAGGGCGGCCGGGCGCTGGCCCTGGCCGACTTCTCGCCGCCTTCGGTCGGGCCGGGCGAGCGGCTGATCCGCTTCGCCTATCGCCTGGGCATTCCCGGCACCATGCTCTCGGCGCCGATGGGCAAGAAGGCCCGCACCCGGCTGCTCGCCACGGTCAGCAACACGCTACCGGGCAATGCCGCCGCCGGAACCGCCCTGCGCGCGGGACATTTCCTGATCCACGGCGCCCGCACGCCCGTGGCCCAAGTCGATTTTGCCGGCCCGTCGCGCGTGACGCCGCCGCTGGAGCGCGTGGTCCACAGCTTCTCCTGGCTCACCGACCTGGAGGCCTGCGCCCCGCGCGAGCAAGGTACCGCGGTTGCCGAGCGCATTCTCACCGCGTGGCTCCAGGCCAATCCCAAGCCGCCGGCCAAGCCGGGCAAGGGTCCGGCCTGGGACGTGGGCAACACCGGCGCGCGGCTGATGAACTGGCTGGCCCATGCCCCGCTGATCCTCTCCGGCGAGAAGACCCTGCGCAACCGTACTTTGGCGCACATTTCCGAGACCGCGCGCTGGCTGGACCGTCATGTCGGCCGGGCGGAAGACGGGATCGCCGAAGTCGCCGGGTGGAGCGCCATCGTCGCTGCCGGCCTGCTGCTCCCCGAAGGTCGCCCGCGCCGCCTCTACGGCGAGGCGGGGTTGATCAAGGCCCTGGGCGAACTGATCGGCGACGACGGCGGCGTGCTCTCGCGCAGCCCGCTGGCGCAGATGGAAGCGATCGCCCTTCTGGTGCGGCTGCGCAACTGCTATCACGCCACCCGCCGCGACGCGCCCAAGGCGGTCGAGCGGGTGATCGAACTGCTCATCCCGCCGCTCCTGGCGCTGACTCACGGCGACGGTTCGCTGGGTTCGTGGCAGGGCGGCTGGGCGATCGACGGAGAGGACGTCAACGCTCTCGTCAAGGCGACCGGCGTGCGCACCCGCCCGCTGCGCGATGTGCGCCAATGGGGCTATCAGCGCGTGCTGGCGCACAAGTCGATCCTCCAGTTCGACACTGCGCCGCCGCCGCTGCCCGCCCATGCCCGCTACGGCTGCGCTTCCACGCTGGCCTTCGAGATGTCCCACGCGGGCCACCGCCTGGTCGTCAACTGCGGCGGCGCGGCGAGCGGCGGCGGGCTGGTGCCGGTGCGCCTCGAACAGGGCCTGCGCGCGACCGCCGCCCATTCGACGCTGACGCTGGACGATGCCAATTCCACCGCCGTCCTCATCAACGGAGCCATCGGCGGCGGCGTCAGCGAGGTCGATATCGATCGCAAGACGCTGACGCAGGAAAACGGCGGCAACGCCACCCGCATCGAGGCGAGCCACAACGGCTACGAGGCGCGCTACGCCCTCACGCACCGCCGCATCCTGATCCTGCGCGACGACGGCAGCGAACTGCGCGGCGAGGACGTGCTGATCCCCGCGGGCCGCAAGGCCCAGCGCGGCAAGGTGGGCTTTGCCATTCGCTTCCACCTCGGCCCGGAAGTCGAAGTCGCCCTCACCGAGGACGGCCAGGGCGCCGGCATGGCCCTGCCCGACGGCAGTCTCTGGCAGTTCCGCAGCAGTGCCGGCGAAGTGATCCTGGAAGATTCGCTCTGGGTCGACGGCCAGGGCCGTCCCCAGGCGACGCAGCAGCTGGTGATCCAGGGTCTCGTCTCGCGCGGAGGCGGGAATTTCGGTTGGTTAATCAAGAAAATGGGGTGAAATGCCGCGACCGGCCCCACGGCTTGTGGCACCCTGAGCTAGCGGCCCCTCTTGCGACCCGGGCGCTGCCGACCTAGAGGGCGCGGAAAATCCCTCTCCGCTAGTTCCAGAACGAGGCCATCCGCATGACCGATACCGTCCAGATCCGCCGCGCATTGCTGTCGGTTTCCGACAAGACCGGCCTCGCCGATCTCGGCAAGGCACTGTCCGCCCGCGGCGTGGAACTGGTTTCGACCGGCGGCACCGCCAAGGCGCTGCGCGATGCCGGCCTCGCGGTGAAGGACATTTCGGAAATCACCGATTTCCCCGAGATGATGGACGGCCGGGTCAAGACGCTGCACCCCAAGGTCCACGGCGGCCTGCTGGCGGTGCGCGACAATCCCGAACATGCCAAGGCCATGGCCGATCACGAAATCGGAGCGATCGACCTGGTGGTCGTCAACCTCTATCCCTTCGAAGCCACCGTCGCCAAGGGCGCCGACCGGGACGAAGTGATCGAGAATATCGACATCGGCGGCCCGTCGATGGTGCGTTCGGCCGCGAAGAACCATGCCTTCGTCGCCATCGTCACCGATCCCAACGACTATGCGGGCCTGATCTCCGAACTGGAGACCACCGACGGCGGCACGACCTTGGCCTTCCGCAAGCTACTGGCCGCGCGCGCCTTCGCGCAGACCGCCGCTTACGATTCGATGATCTCGCAGTGGTTCGCCTTCACCGACCAGGGCCTCGAATTCCCCGAGATGCTGAGCGTCAACGGCCGCCTCGCCACCACGCTGCGCTACGGCGAGAACCCGCACCAGAAGGCCGCGCTCTACACGCCGGTCGGCCCGTTCACCAAGGGCCTGGCCCAGGGCGAGCAAGTGCAGGGCAAGGAACTGTCCTACAACAACTACAACGACGCCGACGCCGCCTTCGAACTCGCTGCCGAGTTCAAGGGCCAGGACCCGGCCGTGATCATCGTCAAGCACGCCAACCCTTGCGGCGTGGCGCAGGGTTCCAGCCTGCTCGAAGCCTGGCAGGGCGCGCTGGCTTGTGACGACGTTTCGGCCTTCGGCGGCATCGTTGCCGTGAACACCACGCTCGACGGCCCGACGGCCGAAGCGATCTGCCAGATCTTCACCGAAGTGGTCGTCGCCCCCGACGCCGACGAGGAAGCCCGCGCCTTCTTCGCCAAGAAGAAGAACCTGCGCCTGCTGCTGACCGGCGGCCTGCCCGATCCGCGCCGCCCCGGCCTGACCGTCAAGCCGATCACCGGCGGCCTGCTGGTGCAGGGCCGCGATGCCGGCGCCATCGGCGTGAGCGACCTGAAGGTCGTGACCAAGCGCGCGCCGACCGAGCAGGAACTGAAGGACTGCCTGTTCGCCTGGACCGTGGCCCGCCACGTCAAGTCGAACGCGATCGTCTATGCCAAGGACGGCGTCACTGCCGGCATCGGCGCGGGCCAGATGAACCGCCGCGATTCCTCGCGCATCGCCGCGATGAAGGCCGCCGAAGCCGCCGAGAAGTTCGGCTGGGCTCAGGCCCGCACGGTCGGCTCTGCCGTCGCTTCGGACGCGTTCTTCCCCTTCGCCGACGGCCTGCTGGCCGCTGCCGAAGCGGGCGCTACGGCTGTGATCCAGCCGGGCGGCTCGATCCGTGACGAGGAAGTCATCGCCGCTGCCGACGAGGCGGGCCTGGCCATGGTCTTCACCGGCATGCGCCACTTCAAGCACTGAGGTTCGATATTTCAGGGCCAGATTCGATCCAGGAGGCGAATATGTGGGTGATGTGGCTTGGACCGCTGGTCACCCTCGCCTTCCTGATCGGGCTGGCCACGGCGGCCGTGCTCGTGCGCCTCGGCCGCATCCGCAAGCCCCACCAGGTCATCGGCGCGCTGGCACTGCCGTTCGGTTGTGCCGCGCTGCCCGTGGCCGGGCTGGTTGTGGTCTCCGTCGCTTCGGCAGTGATCGCGCGCACGATCCCTTGACGAGATTGTGACGGTTCCCCCCGTCCACCCCGTGCGATCAACGGTTCATCGCAGAATGGGGCGCGGCTCGTCGCCATTCACTGGACGTCAAGGCGATTCGCTCCAAGTGAGCGGCACGCAATCGTACATCATCAATATGAGCTGATTTTCGTCATGGGACTCTTCAAGGCCGACTTCTACCGCTTCTTCGCCCTCGGCTTCGCCGGTGGTACGCTGCTGGTGCTGGGCGTGATGGGCATCGGAACTCACTCGATCGGCAACGGCCTCGTGCCTCCCGCCGAAGCGGCTGCGCAAGTGAACTGACCCAGGCAGGCTGATCCGGGGTCTATCGGACCCCGCGGCCTGATCCGGCGCCGTCCTGGGCGCCCCTCCAGCTTTCAATTGCACGCAGCCCTGCCAATGCCCATATGGGCGGCATGGCTAATGCGCATCATCATCACGAACATTCCGGCGAAGGCCTTGTAGAGGCTGCCCGCGCCGCCCTTCTCGATGCCGGCGAACAGTGGACCGAGATGCGCGCCGACGTCTTCGGCGCTCTGGCGGAACGCGAACGTCCGGCTTCAGCCTATGACTTGGCCGAAAGCGTCTCGGCCCTGCGCGGCAAGCGCGTGGCGCCCAACAGCGTCTATCGCATTCTCGACCTCTTCGTGCGCACCAACCTCGCCCGCCGGGTCGAGAGCGCCAACGCCTACCTCGCCAACAGCCATCCCGGCTGCCAGCACGACTGCATCTTCCTGATCTGCGATGTCTGCGGCCAAGCCGTCCATATCGACGACGACAAGCTGACCGGCGCCCTCATCGCCGCCGCCAGGCAGGCCGGTTTCGCCGGGGTGCGCCCGGTGGTCGAGCTGCGCGGAACCTGCGCCACCTGCAGCTAGGTCGGCAGGGCCTGCGAACCGGCCGCTGACGCTGGCCGGCTTCCCGCAGGATTCGCATGTCTGGCGGGGGTCGAGCGGTGCCGGAAGTTGCCGGCGATGGCTCGGAGAGTCGCAGCAAAGCAACAGGTGCCACGTTTTTCCTGTCCTTTCGGACGGCTCCGGCATATTGCCCACTGCTTAATTCGACACCAGAACATGTAGCGTGTAGAAGCAGAACATGACAGCCAACCCGGCAACGCCACTCCTCGACACCGTCGATACGCCTGACGATCTCCGCAAGCTCAAGCCTTCGGACCTGCGTCAACTGGCCGACGAACTTCGCACCGAGATGATCTCTGCCGTCGGGCAGACCGGCGGCCATCTGGGCTCGGGCCTGGGCGTGGTCGAACTGACGGTGGCGATCCACTACGTGTTCGATACGCCGGTGGACCGGCTGATCTGGGACGTGGGCCACCAGGCCTATCCCCACAAGATCCTCACCGGCCGCCGCGACCGCATTCGCACCTTGCGCCAGGGCGGCGGACTCTCCGGCTTCACCAAGCGTTCGGAAAGCGAATACGACCCCTTCGGCACGGCCCATAGCTCCACCTCGATCTCGGCCGCGCTCGGCTTTGCCGTCGCCAACAAGATCAAGGGCACGCCCGGCCGCGGCATTGCCGTGATCGGCGACGGCGCGATGAGCGCCGGCATGGCCTACGAGGCGATGAACAACGCCGCGGACGCCGGAAACCGCCTGATCGTGGTCCTCAACGACAACGACATGTCGATCGCGCCGCCGGTTGGCGGGCTGTCGTCCTATCTCGCGCGGCTCGTTTCCTCGGGCCGGTTCCTCGGCCTGCGCGACCTGGCCCGCAAGTTCGCGCGCCGCCTGCCGCGCCCGCTCCACGCCGCCGCCCGCAAGACCGACGAATTCGCCCGCGGCATGGCCATGGGCGGCACCCTGTTCGAGGAACTGGGCTTCTATTACGTTGGCCCGATCGACGGCCACGACCTCGATGCGCTGGTTCCGGTCCTGGAAAACGTGCGCGATGCCGCCGAAGGCCCGATCCTGGTCCATGTCGTGACGCAGAAGGGCAAGGGCTACGCGCCCGCCGAGGAAGCGGCCGACAAGTATCACGGCGTGCAGAAGTTCAACGTCGTCACCGGAGAGCAGGCCAAGGCCCCCGCCGGCCCGCCGAGCTACACCGGCGTCTTCGCCAAGGCGCTGGTCGCCGAGGCGGAACAGGACGACCGCATCTGCGCCATCACCGCCGCCATGCCCTCGGGCACGGGGCTCGACAAGTTCGCGCAGCAATTCCCGAACCGCAGCTTCGACGTCGGCATTGCCGAACAGCACGCGGTGACTTTCGCGGCCGGCCTGGCGGCGCAGGGCATGCGCCCGTTCTGCGCGATCTATTCCACCTTCCTCCAGCGCGCGTTCGACCAGGTGGTCCATGACGTGGCGATCCAGAACCTGCCCGTGCGCTTCGCCATCGATCGCGCCGGCCTGGTCGGTGCCGACGGTGCGACTCACGCCGGTTCGTTCGACGTTACTTACTTGGCCACCCTGCCGAACATGGTGGTCATGGCCGCGGCCGACGAGGTGGAGCTGGTCCACATGGTCCACACCGCCGCGCAGTATGACAAGGGCCCGATCGCCTTCCGCTATCCGCGCGGCAATGGCGTGGGTCTGGCCCTGCCGGAAACACCGCAGCTTCTCGAAATCGGCAAGGGCCGCGTGGTCCGCGAAGGCAGCAAGGTCGCCTTGCTCTCGCTGGGCACCCGCCTGGGCGAAGCGCTCAAGGCCGCGGACCTGCTGGACGCCAAGGGTCTTTCCACCACCGTGGCAGACTTGCGGTTCGCCAAGCCGCTGGACACCGAGCTGATTCGCAAGCTGATGCTCAGCCACGATGTGGTCGTCACCGTCGAGGAAGGCGCCATCGGCGGTCTCGGCGCCCATGTGCTCACCATGGCCAGCGACGAGGGCCTTACCGACGCGGGCCTCAAGATCCGCACCATGCGCCTGCCGGACGTGTTCCAGGACCACGACAAGCCCGAGACGCAGTACGACGAAGCCGGCCTCAATGCGCCGCAGATCGTCGACACCGTGCTCAAGGCGCTGCGCCACAACAGCGCCGGCGTGAACGAAGCCCGCGCGTAAAACGCGTAAGATCGAGGCGTGCCTGGGTTGCCGGGCACGTCCCTGGTGACGCCGCGCCCTTTTTCGTCATCAACGGGCTAGCGAAATCCGGGTCAAGCCATCGCGGACGGCCTTGCGCGCCTCTGGATCGCTTCGGACCATCACCTGCTTCCGGGTATTTTCGAGGGCCCGGGGATCATCCCCAGGCCCTCGTTTTCCTTACCAGTCGTAAGCCTTGGGCAGATAAGTCCGGTCCAGGCTCTTGTAGCGCTGTTTCAGGCGGCTCTGGTGGTTGTCGAGCGGCTGCTTGATCCCGTCGATATAGACTTCGACCGGGGCCGAGGACAGTTCGAGCGGATCGCCGTCCCAGATCACGACGTCGCCCACGGCGCCCGGCGCCAGCACGCCTTCCTTGCCGCCCATGCCGCTGATTTCGGCCGGAACCGAAGTGATCGCGGCCAGGGCCTCGCCCCATGTCAGTCCCGCCGCGCCCGGCAGCTTGTTCAGGGCCACGAGGTTGCCGGCCTGCTGCGGCGCATAGCGGGGCTGGTTGCTGCCCGCGAACATGCCGATGCCGACTTTGACGCCGGCCTTCTTCATGCGCCCGACGTTCGACTGGGTCGCCGCAAGGCTTTCGAAGCTGGCGGGAAGGTCCCGCAGCGGCATCGCGATCACCGGCACTTTGGCCGCCGCGATCTGGCTCGCCACGAGCCAGCCTTCGGTAGCCCCCACCAGGACGAGATTCAGCTTGGGAAACTCGCTCTTGAGCGCCAGCACGCTGCGGATGTCGGCTGCCCGTTCGACCCCGACGTAGAGCGGCTGGCGGCCATCGATCACCGGGGCCAGCGCCGCCGCGTCCGCGCGGGTGAGCAGGGCATCGCTGCTGCGCGCGGCCGTGGGTGCGGCCGCCAGTTCGCGTGCCTCCCGCAAGGCGCTGCGCAGGGCGACATGGGCCGCGACGCGGCTGCCGCCGGCGAGCTTGGCCCCCGCCTCGCCCAATTGCACGAACTGGAAGGCGCGCGGCAGGTTCACCGCATCGGAGCCGGCGCGAAGATCGATCAGCGCCCCCTGCCCGGCGAAGATCGAATCGCCGTTGACCGGCGCGACGCTGGCGCGGGTGACGCCGCCTTCGCGGCTCACGGCGATGTGCTCGCTGGCGGGATTGATCGCGGGAGTCACGTCGAGCGCGGCATTGAAGGGCGATTTGTCGGCCTCGGTATCGTTGCTGTTGGGCACGCCTTCCACGTCCCAGAGCCCAAGATCGGTGACGGCCGAGAACAGGCCCGGCGTCACCCACTTGCCGGTACCGTCGACGCTCTGCATCCCGGCGGGAACGGCAACGCCGGCGCCCGCGGCGACGACCTTGCCGGCCCGCACGACGACGGTGCCGTGCTCGATCGGGGCGCTGCCATCACCCGTGCCGACGGTGGCATTGGTGATCGCGAAGTCCTGCGCCGCGGCCAGGCCGGGAAGCAGGGCGGGAAGGGCGGCTGCCGTCAGGGCAGCAAGAATGGTGGCGCGGCGGCTCATTTCACGTCTCCTTCGCCGGGTTGCCCCAGTTCGAAATCGCTGACCGGGCGCCGCCGGGCATCGAGGGCGTCGAACATCAGGGCGCCGTCGATCCACACTTTCTCGGGCCGCGAATAGACCGAGAGCGGATTGCCGTTCCACAGCACCACGTCGGCCATCTTGCCCGCTTCCAGGCTGCCGGTCCTCTCGCCGATGCCCATGGTCTTGGCGGCATTGTAAGTGAACCAGCCGATGACCTTGGCATCGGGAATGTCGATGCCGATGCGGCGACCGTCGGCCTGGGCCTTGGCGGCTTCCTGGTTGAGGCGCTGGATGCCGTTCTCGTCGTCCGAGTGGATCACCACGCAAGTCCCCGCATTGGCGAGCAGCGCGGCGTTTTCGGGGATGCCGTCGTAGGCTTCCATCTTGAAGCCGTACCAGTCGGCCCAGACGGCCACGCAGATGTCGTTCTCCCGCAGGAGATCGGCGATCTTGTAGGCTTCCACCGCGTGGTGGAAGGCGGTGACCTTGTAGCCCATCTCCTTGGACATATCGATCACCTGCGCCATCTCGTCCGCGCGGTAGCAGTGGTTCTGGACCAGGATCTCGCCCTTGAGCACGCCTTCCAGCGTGTCGTTGCCAAGGTCGCGTTCGGCATGGTCGCCGTCCATGTACTGGCGCGCGTCGATCCAGGCCTGGCGGTCGACAGAGAAGTTGCCCATCCGGGTCGAGGGCTTCTGGCCCTTCTCGCCATAGACGCGCTTGGGATTCTCGCCGCAGGCCATCTTCAGCGAATAGGGCGCGCCGGGGAACTTCATGCCCTGCACGGTGATGCTGGGCACGTTCTTCAGCGTCACCGCGCGGCCGCCGATCAGGTTGCCCGAACCGGGCAGGATCTGAAGGCTGGTGACGCCCCCATTGGCAAGCGCGCGGGTGAAGCCGGGATCCTGCGGCCAGACCGAGTGCTCGGCCCAGACATCGGGCGTGGTGGGGCTGGTCATCTCGTTCCCGTCCGCCAGCGCTTCGACGCCGGGCGAAGGATAGACGCCGAGGTGCGAGTGGATGTCGATCACACCGGGAGTCACGAACTTGCCGGTACCGTCGATGCGCGCATAGCCTTCCGGGATCGGCATGTCGGCGCCGCCGACGGCCTGGAGCTTCCCGTCCCTGAACAGCACGATGCCGTTGTCGATCCGGCCGCCGCGCCCGTCATAGACAGTGGCGCCGACCAGCGCGGTGGGCGTGCCCGGATAGGACTTGTAGGTGGAGGGATAAGGATCGGCGACGATCGGCGCCGCCTTCTTGTCCTGCTTCTTCGCATCGGCGCCCGTAGCGCCCAGCGCCAGTGCCGCGCCCAGAACGAGCGTGGACGACCAGCGCCGCAATGCCGGCGATACCCTCATGTCGATTTCCCCTGTTCAAATAAGATCCGGCCCGGGAAACGCTGGGTTTCCCGGGCCGGTCGATGGTCAGTGCGGCTTGGTTACCGGGTGAAACCCGGCTTCCTGAGCCTCCAGCCCCATTTCGCTCTGGCCCGCGAGATCGCGGTCGATCGCGCGATCCTCCAGCGTGTCGATGTGCATCCAGCGCCGCACCAGCGGCGAGAGCGCCAGGACCACCACGGCAACGCCGATCGTGGTCCAGCCGATCGTGGAATAGATCCCCAGCGTGACTTCCTTGTCCATCACGCCGCTTTCGCCGCCGGTGGCCTCGCCGATCTTGCCGGCCACGAAGTTGCCCACGGCGGTCATGTAGAACCACGCGCCCATGATGAAGCTGCCGAGGTGCAGCGGCGAGAGGCGGGTCATCGCGGACAGGCCCACGGGCGAAAGGCACAGCTCGCCGGTGGTGTGCAGCGCATAGATCAGGAACACGAAGAGCACCGAGGTCATTGCCGCCGGATCGCCGCTGTTCGCACCCCAGACGAAGACCAGGAAGCCGAGGCCGACCTGGATCAGCGCCAGGCCGAACTTGGCCGGAGCCGAAGGCTCCAGGCCCTTGCGGCCAAGGAACTGCCAGAGCGCCGCGAAGATCGGGCCGAACAGCACGATGTAGATCGGGTTGATCGACTGGAACAGGCTGGTCGGCACGCCGCCGCGGTCCACGAACTTGTCGGTATAGAGGCTTAGCGAACCGCCGGCCTGCTCGAACAGGCCCCAGAAGATCGGATTGAGCGCGATCAGGAACAGGATCGCGAAGATACGCTCGCGGGGTTCCTTGGGCAGCTTGAACGCCTCGTACAGCGTGTAGCCCAGCATGGCGATGCCGGAGACCACCAGCAGCGACTGGATCACGCTGACGTATTGGATCAGGGTCCAGATCACCGCGACCGAACCGAGGCCGATGCCGTAAAGCGTCAGTTCGCCCTTCTTCGCCAGCGGCCTGGGCGGTTCGCCCCGGCCCTTCAAGGCGGGACGGCCGGCCACGAAGATCAGCAGGCCAAGCAGCATGCCGATGCCGGCGAGGCCGAAGCCCCAGGACCAGCCAATCGTCTCGCCCAGGTAGCCGACCAGGATCGTACCCAGCGCGGCGCCCGTGTTCACGCCCATGTAGAAGATCGTATAGGCCGAATCGCGGCGGGAATCGGTCATCTTGTAGAGCTGGCCGACGATCACCGAGATGTTCGCCTTGAGGAAGCCGGAGCCGACGATGATCAGCGCCAGCGCCAGCCAGAACACGTTGATGGCCGGGTCCGCCTGCTTCACCGCCGGATCGGCGACGCCGTGCATGCCCTCATAGGCCATGAACAGATGGCCCACGGCCAGGACGATGCCGCCGAACAGCACGGCCTTGCGCTGGCCGAGATAGCGGTCGGCCAGATAGCCGCCAAGCACCGGGGTGATGTAGACCAGGCTGGTATAGGCGCCGTAGATCAGGTTGGCGCTGCCGTCATTGAACAGCCAGAACTTGGTAAGGTACAGGATCAGCAGGGCGCGCATGCCGTAGTAGGAGAAACGCTCCCACATTTCGGCATAGAACAGCACGAACAGACCGCGAGGATGGCCGACGAATTCGTCGCTCTTGCGCGTGGCGATGACGCCGCCGATGGCCAGCACGGCAAACAGGAGAATGGCGCCGATCGCGGCAATCCAGTCTCCCTCGTTCCAGGTTGCTATTTCTTTCATGCGCCCTTCTTTTGTCCTGTCGCCCGAAAAGCTTGTCTCGCAAGCTTGAAAGCGGGAACGTTAGCGGCCAAATCGGGCATGTAAATGGGGTGAGGACACGCAAAAGGGCGGCCTGGCAGGCGGGAACCGACGGGTTTTCCCTACCTCCGGTGAGCCATTGCGCGAAAACCACCGGAATGGCATTTTCTTGAGATGACGGAACCAAGTCACGCGAAATATTATGATTCGCAGTGACCTCGGGAATTTTCCGAAGGGCATTTTGAAAGGGAAGCACGCGATGATCAGATCCGAACTGCTGCTTGCTATGGCCAAGGAGAACCCCGAGCTGCGCGCAGAGGATGTCGAGCGCGCCGTGGACACGTTCTTCGACGAGATCGCCCAGCGCCTGGCTGACGGCGGCCGCGTGGAACTGCGCGGTTTCGGTGCTTTCTCCACCCGCCACCGCGAAGGCCGCACCGGCCGCAACCCGCGCACCGGCGAAAGCGTGGACGTGCCGGAAAAGCGCGTGCCCTATTTCAAGCCCGGCAAGGAAATGCGGGCCCGTCTCAACGTCGAGTAAAGTGGTGAACCGGGCGGCATAACGCGTTCATCGCGGTTGCCCCGCCGCGCGCGATCTGCCAGATCGCGCGCACCGATCATCGTGCGGACGTGGCGGAATGGTAGACGCAGGGGACTTAAAATCCCTTGATCCTTGATCGTGCGGGTTCGAGTCCCGCCGTCCGTACCAGGATTGCTTTCGAAGCCGGCCGTCAGCGGCCGAAGCCGCGCAGCCAAATCCGGCGAGGCTTCGCCCGGCCGCCCGGCCCGGACTTCATCACCCGCGACCGGAACAGCCGCGCGCCGCCGCGCACCAGCAGTGCCACCCAGAGCACCTGCCAGCCGATGGCCATGATATGCGGCAGCAGCGCGGGATCCCGCGCCGCGCGCGCGAGCATCGCGAAAGGCGAGCTGAAGGGCACGAGCACCGCGGCGATCTCCACCGCGCTGCCCGGCTGGGTCATCGCGAAACTGGCGAAGAAGAATACCATGAGCTGCGCCATGGTCACCGGCATGGACAGGGTCTGCACTTCGCGCACGGTCGTCGCCATGGAGCCGATAGCCAGGAAGACCGAGCCGAGCAGCAGATAGGCCATAGCGAAGTAGATCACGCCCAGGCCGATCAGCAGCGGCCAGCCGACGGCCGGATCGGGCAGTCTTTCCGGCGATATCCCTCCCCCGAGCCAGAGCAGGCCGCCCGCCGCCGCCCAGGTTGCGATACCTACCAGCGAGACGCCGAGCATGGCAAAGAGCTTGCCCAGGAACACCGCGTCCATCGGCACGGCGGCCGCCAGCACTTCAATGATCTTGTTGCCCTTTTCCTCCACGAGGTTGGACAGGACCATGCCTGCCAGCATCATCGTCAGCAGGAACAGCAGGGTCTGCGCCCCTTGCGCCGTGGCGAAGCGCCCCTTGCGTTCGGCCGCACTGCTGCGCACGACCGGCTGCAGCGCCACGGCCGGATAGCTCAGTGCCGCTCCCGAATGAACCTGGGCGGAGAGCATCGCCACCGGCCCGCCCCAGGCCTGGATCAGGCCCTCCGGACCGGTCAGGACCGGCGCGGCCGGCGTCCCCGTCAGTATCGCGGCAGCGCTGGCGTTGTGCGAGGACAATGCCTGGCGGGCGTCGTAGCGTTCGCCTGGGGCCAGCCTGCGGAGCACCACCAGCCTGGGCAGGTCGTCACCAAGCGCGGGCGCAAGCTGGGCGCGGGCGCGCTCGAGCGCCGCTGCGTCCGCCGCCTGCATGACCACGCCCAGCACCGGGCGTTCCTGGCTGGCATCCACGCGCGATCCCAGGCTGCCCGCCAGCACCGCGATGACGGCGGGGAACAGCGGCCCCAACAGGAAGAAGAAGAAGCTGCGGCTGAACAGGATCGCCGTGAAGTCGCGCCGGGCGACGACCCAGGCGGCAGCGAGGACGGAAAGACGGCCGGAACCCTGCCTCATCGCCTGTCCTCCAGTCCGGGGCTGGCCGCAAGGTCGCGCGCGGCGGCCTCTCCGGCAATGGCGACGAAAGCATCGTGCAGACCCGCCCGCTCGATCGACAGCGAGAGAATGCCCGCATCGCCTTCGATCAGGGCGCGCAGCAAGGGCTCCACACCGCCTTCCGGCAGCGAGAAGTGCCACACCGCCCCCTCGCGCCGGGCATCGGCCGGCAGGGCCGCTCTCCACAAGCCGTCCTGCGCGCGCGTTTCGAGGCGGACCTGCTGGGGGATGCGATCGCGGGCCACGTCCACCGGGCCGGCAAAGGGCACCTTGCCGCCGGCGATGATCGCCACGTCGTCGCAGAGCCGCTCGGCATGGGCGATGACGTGGGTGGAGAAGATCACCGTCGTCCCGCCTTCGGCGAGCTGGCGGATCATGCGCTCCAGCTTGCCCTGGTTCAGCGCGTCGAGACCCGAAAACGGCTCGTCCAGAATCACCAGGCGCGGCTGGTGAACCAGCGTGCCCAGGATCTGCACTTGCTGCGCCATGCCCTTGGAGAGCTGCCGAATCTGCCGGTCCGCGGCATGGCCGAGGCCGTGGCGTTCGAGCAGCTCGTGCGCGCGCCGCCGCCCTTCCCGCAGCGGCAGCCCGCGCAAGGCGCCAAGGAAAGCGATGGCCTCGGTGGCTTTCATCGCGGGATAGAGGCCGCGTTCCTCGGGCAGGTAGCCAATGGCGTGGGCAACGTCGTGCGGGCGCTCGGAGCCCAGAATCCTGCGGATGCCGGCATCGGGATCGATGATGCCGAGCAGCATGCGCAGGGTCGTGGTCTTGCCGGCGCCATTGGGCCCCAGAATGCCGTAGACGGCCCCCATCGGCACCCGGAGATCGACACCGTCGACGGCCGCGAACCCATCGAAACGCTTCACCAGCCCCTGTGCCTCAATGGCGAGGGAGGGCATGGGGGAAGGCGCCGAGGAAAGTGCTTCCGAGTTGCTGGCCAAGGACCAATCTCCTACTGCGACGTTCATTCAAGGCACCCGCTGGCCGTTTCCAAGGCCTGCCTATGAACCGAAGAGTCCGCAAGCTTGGTTAACGATGCGCTGAATGTCCTGACCCGCGATCTCGAGGCGCAAGCCCGCGAGCTGGGATTCTGCGCCTTCGGCATAGCCTCGGCCGAAGAGGATGCGGACCGGGCGGCGCGGCTGGATTCCTGGCTGGCGGAGGGCATGGAAGGTTCGATGGGATGGATGGCGGAGCGCGCCCATCACCGCCGCTCGCCGCAAGGGCTCTGGCCCGAGGCGCGGCGGGTGATCGCGCTGGGCATCAGCTACGCCCCCGCAAGCGATCCTCTGCAGCTGGCCGAAGTGCCGGAAATCGGCCGCATCTCGGTCTATGCGCAAGGCGCGGACTACCACGACTGGGTCAAGAAGGCGCTCAAGAACCTGGCGCGCTGGCTGGTTTCGGAAGCCGACCGGCGCGGGCTGGGTCCGGCGGGCGTGAAAGTCTTCACCGATACTGCGCCGGTCATGGAAAAGCCGCTGGCCGCCGCCGCCGGGCTGGGCTGGCAGGGCAAGCACACCAATCTCGTCAGCCGCGAGCATGGATCCTGGCTCTTCCTGGGCGAGATCTACACCACGCTGGACCTGCCGCTGTCCGCCGAGGGTCGCGATCGCTGCGGTTCGTGCCGGGCTTGCCAGGACGTCTGCCCGACCCAGGCCTTTCCGGCGCCCTACCGCCTCGATGCCCGGCGCTGCGTCAGCTACCTCACCATCGAGCACAAAGGCCCGATCCCGGAAGAATTCCGTGTGGGGCTGGGCAATCGCATCTATGGCTGCGACGATTGCCTGGCGGTCTGCCCGTGGAACAAGTTCGCAGAGACCGCCAGCCGCCTGAAAGCCTTCCTGCCGCGCGCGGAACTGACCGCGCCCGAGCTGGCCGACCTGCTGACACTGGACGATGCAGGGTTCCGCCAGCTGTTCTCCGGCTCCCCGATCAAGCGCATCGGCCGCGACCGCTTCGTGCGCAATTGTCTCTATGCGGCCGGAAACAGCGGGAGCACCGCGCTGATGGCGCAAGTGCGGCCCCTGCTGGACGACCCGGACCCCGCCATCGCCGAAGCCGCGCAATGGGCCGCCGTGCGCCTCGGCACCTCCCCGCCGCCCGGCGAGGAGGATGGTCCGGCGGTTACAGCAGTTCCTTGAGCGGCTTTTCCTTGTCGGCCAGCGCCGCGAGATCGGGTTTGGCACCCGCTTCCACCAGCTTGCGGCCCTGGACATAGTCCTTCACCGCGTTCACGCAGTCGAGCGCCAGGACCTTGCCTTCCTTGAGGTAGATCACCGAGAAGCTGCGGTCCTCGGGATTGCCCCGGATCACCGTCTGGTCGAAGCCCAGGTTGATGCCCGCCGTCTGCAGCCGCAGGTCGTACTGGTTGGACCAGAACCACGGGAACGCCTTGTAGGGCTTGGCATCGCCGCAGATCGCCTTGGCCACGCACGTCGCCATGTCGTTGGCGTTCTGCACCGATTCCACGCGCATCACCGTGCCGCCCGCAAAGTCGCAGGCAAAAGCCGCACAGTCGCCGATGGCATAGATGTCCGGCAGCGAGGTGCGGCAATATTCGTCCACGTCCACGCCGTTGGCTCCGGCCGCGCCGGCCAGGATCAGCGGCCCGACCGCCGGGACGATGCCGATGCCCACGATCACCGCCTCGGCGCTCAGGACTTCGCCGCCGGCAAGCTGCACGCCGGTGACCTTGTGGCCATCGCCCACCAGGCAATCGACCGCGACGCCGGTGCGCAGGTCGACGCCGTGCGTCCGGTGCTCGTCTTGGTAGAATTCCGAGAGCGGCTCCCCGGCCACGCGCGCCAGCACCCGCGGCAGCGCTTCCAGCAGCGTGACCTTGAGGCCCATCTTCGAGAGCACTGCCGCCGCTTCGAGGCCGATGTAGCCGCCGCCGATCACGACCACGTTCTTCGTGCCCGCATCGATTTCGGCCATCAGCGTGTCGCAATCCTCGCGGGTGCGCACGGCATGGACCCCGGCCAGATCCGCGCCCGAGCACGACAGCCGGCGCGGATCGCCGCCCGTCGCCCAGACCAGCTTGCCGTAGCCGTAAGTCTCACCGTCCGAGAGCGCGAGTTCCTGCGCCGCCGGATCGACTTTGGTCACTTCGGTGCCGAGCTTGAAGGTGATCTCCTTCTCGGCCCAGAACGTCGGCGGGCGGATGTAGAGACGGTCGAAGGTCTTCTCGCGCGCGAAGTATTCCTTGGAGAGCGGCGGCCGCTCGTAAGGATGCTCCGGCTCGCGGCCGATGACGGTGATGGTCCCCTCGAAACCGTTCTGGCGAAGGGCGATCGCGCATTGCGCACCGCCGTGCCCGGCTCCCACGATAACGACGTCTGCCTTGCTCATGGCCGGTTGGGTTCCAGCAATTTTGCCTCCGGGTCAATGCCCCGGCACGAAATTGAATTGCCGTGGAAGACGATATCGCGATTTCGAAGGACGGCCCTCAGGCCCGAGCTTCCTCGAAGGCACCCATCGTCAGTTCCAGCGAACGGATCTGGGCATCGGGATCGAAGATCGCGCCGGAAACGATCAGCTCGTCCGCCTGGGTGCGCTCCACGAAGGCCCTGATCTCGTCCCGCACCCGCGCCGGGGTGCCCACCGCGCTGACCGAGCGCACTTGCTCCAGCATCGCCTTGGCGGCGCCCGGCAACCCTTCGCGATAATCGCGGATCGGCGGCGGCAGGCGGCCGGGCGACCCGGTGCGCAGGGCGACGAAGCTCTGGTCCGTGGAGGAGGCAAGATAGCGCGCCTCCTCGTCGGTATCGGCGGCGACGACATTGATGCCGGCCATGAAGTGCGGCTTGTCCAGCACTTTGCCGGGCTCGAAGCGCTCGCGGTAGATCCGGGCGGCCTCATCGAGCATGGCGGGCGCGAAGTGCGAGGCGAAAGCATAGGGCAGGCCGAGCATGGCCGCGAGTTGGGCACCGAACAGGCTGGAGCCGAGGATCCACATCTGCACGTCCGCGCCGTCGGCCTGGGGCGAGGAAACGCCGCCCACCGCCTGTCCGGCGAAGCGGGCCTGGAGTTCCACGACATCCTGCGGGAACCGCTCGGACGCGCCGTGGATGTCCTTGCGCAGGGCATTGGCGAGCCGCCCGTCCGCACCCGCCGCGCGGCCGAGGCCAAGGTCGACGCGGCCGGGGAACAGCGCAGCCAGCGTGCCGAACTGCTCGGCGATGATGTAGGGCGTGTGATTGGGCAGCATGATGCCGCCCGCGCCGATGCGGATCGTGGAGGTGGCCGCGCCGATATGCGCGAGCACGACCGACGTGGCTCCGCCCGCGATCCCGTCCATGCCGTGGTGTTCCGCCACCCAGTAGCGCGAATAGCCGGCCTTTTCGGCGGCCTGCGCGGTGCGGGCGGAAATGGCGAGCGCTTCGGCGACAGTGCCGCCTTCGCGCACGGAGACGAGATCGAGGACGGAGAGTGGCGTCATGGCTTCGATGTTCCTTCCGGCCCAAGCTGGGCGAGATATTCCTTGGCGGTGGCGGCGGACGGGCTTTCAGGACTCATCGTGACCACGGAGTTCCAGCTGCGCCGGGCGGCATCGTCGCGCCCGCCGAGCACGGCGATCACGCCAGCTTCCAGCCCGATCTCCGCATCCTGCGGGGCGAGCTGCGCAGCCTTCTCGATCTGGGTCTGTGCCTCGATCAACTGCTTCTGGCGGCGCGCAAGCGTGGCGGAGAGCAGCCAGGCCTGCGGATTGTCGGGATCGGCGGTGCGGGCATCGGCAAGCGCCCGCCCGGCTTCCTCGTTCTGGCCCAGCGAGACGAGCGCGCGGGCGCGGTCGAGCGCGATGGACGCGCCGAGCGAGCCGTCGCTGGCGGTCTTGGCCTCCACTGCGGCGGGCGCCAGCAGGGTCAGCGCCTCGCCTGCCTTGCCGTCGGCCAGGGCGGCATTGCCCGCCATGGCGCCCAGCCGGGCGCGGCTGAGATGGTCGCCGGGATCGGCGGCATCACGGGCCTGGACGAAGACCGTGCGCGCCTCGGCCCAGCGGTCGAGATCGGCCAGCGCCACGCCCAGGCACAACCCCGCACGCACGCGCTCGCGGCCCTGGGCGCTGGAAAGCGCCTTGCGCGCCACTTCGGCCGAGCGCTCGGGATCGGCCTCCACCGCCAGCAGGCAGCCGTTCTCGGCGCGGAGCGGCAAAGGCCCTGCGAACTGCGCCGATTCGGTGCGGCGCTTGCGTTCCTCGTCCTCCTTCTTCTCGACGATCTCACGCGGGAGCGCCGAGGCGTAAGGGCTGGAAATGCCCCCCGCGTCGAGGGTGGATTGCATCAGCATGAGGGGAAGAAGGATGGGCATGGAAAGACGGTCCTAGCAGGATCAGGGCAGGATCAAGCCGCCGGATCGCGGGCGAGGACCAGTTCGGCAACCGTGCGGAGAAGCAGGTGGATGTCGGACTCGCGCGAGAGGCGGTGGTCACCGTCCTTGATCAGCGCGACCTGCACGTCGGCTGAACGCAGGCGCTCGGCCAGTTTCACCGAAACGTCCCAGGGCACCTCGGCGTCGCGCTGGCCGTGCAGCAGGCGAACCGGACCGTCGAAGGCGATTTCCTTGCCGAGCATGAGGTTGGCCTGGCCGTCCGCCCAGAAACCGGGGTGAGTGGGGGTAGGTTCGGGACCGTAGGGATTGTCTTCCCAGAGCGTTTCGCCATCCGCCAGAATGTTCTTGTCCATCTGGGCGATGCCCCAGTCGGTGAAGTCCGGCGCGGCCGCCACGCCGATCAGGCCGCGCACCTTGCCGGCCAGCGCCTCTGCCACCATCAGCATGAGCCAGCCGCCCATGGACGAGCCCACCAGCACCACCTGTTCCAGCGCGGCGGCGGCGATCACGGCAAGGACCTCGTCCCGCCAGCGGGAGAGCGTGCCTTCGGCGAAATCGCCCGGACTGTCGCCGCAGCCGGAATAGTCGAGCAGCAGGCAGGGGCGGCCGCTGGCCTGGGCCATCTCGAACAGGGCCGTGGCCTTGCTGCCCGCCATGTCCGACATGTAGCCGGGCAGGAACACGATCGTGGGGCCGGTGCCGGGGGTGAAACGGTGGGCGATACGGCGCCCGTCGGGCAGCTCCAGATAACGTGTCTCGGTCATGGCCGCCCATCTGGGGTCGCGCGGCAGCGAGGACAAGGCCCGGATATCGGCAGAGTTCCGGTTGCGGCCCACACCGATCGCGGCTTAAGAGGCCATCTGGAATTTGCCGAGGGCGAATTTGGCGGACAGGCGCCGATCGTAAGATGCCCTGAAGGCATCTGCACCAGGTCGCGGCCCGAGCGCCGGAAACAGGAAGTCGTCCAAGAATGTCCGCGCAGATTCTCGACTTTCCGACCCGCCCCAGCCGGCTCGCCCTGCGCCTCGAATGGTTCGCCACCGAGCGGTCGGTGCTGCTGGCGATCTGGGCGCTCTATTTCGCGCTGCGCGTGGCGGTGCTGCTGATCGACGTGACGCCCACATCCGACGCCGCGTCCTACTTTGCGCGCGCGGCGGGTCTCGCCGCTGGGCAGGGCTACATGGACAAGGGCCTGCCGACCGCGTTCTGGCCCCCGGGCCTGCCGCTGGCGCTTTCCGTGATGTTCCACCAGTTCGGCATTTCGCAAGTCTCGCTGGGACTGTTCAACCTGGGCGCCTCGATGCTGACCGGGTTGCTGACGCTGGCGCTGGGCCGCCACATCTTCGGCAGCGAGGCGGCGGCGCGCGGCGGCCTGCTGCTGCTGGCGGTCTATCCCAATGCCATCGCCTACGTCCCGCTCGCGCTGACCGAAGTGTTCTACACCATGCTGCTGCTCGCGGGCTGCTGGGCGGTGATGGCGCGCACCAACCGCTGGCAGCTGATCGGCGCGGGACTGATCTTCGGTTTCGCGACCCTGGTGAAAGCGCAGACGCTGGTGGTGGTACCTCTGATCTTCGCCATCGACTGGCTGCGCGCGCGGGGCATGTGGCGCCGGCTTCCCGGCCTGCTGGTGGAGGGCTTGATCGTCATCGCCGTCGCGGCACTGGTGGTGGCGCCGTGGACGGCGCGCAACCACGCCCGGCTCGGCCACTGGGTCGCCGTCTCCACCAATGGCGGCTACACCCTGCTGACCGGCAACCATGACAGCGCCACCGGCGATTTCACGCCGAACGCCCCGGTCGTGCAGCGGTTCATGGCGCGGACCGACCTCGACGAGGTGGCCAGCGACAAGGAGGCCGCGCGCATGGGTCTCGCGTGGATCCGCGAGAATCCCGTCAAGTTCGCCGCTCTGGCGCCCAGGAAGCTCATGCGCCTCTGGCTGCCGGACGGAGAGGCGGAATGGGCCTATCAGGGCGGCGCACCGAACTATCCCCGCTTCGAGGCATTCTACCGCGCGGTCCGCTATGCCAACCAGGGCTACTACGCGCTGCTGATGATCGGGTTCGCGGCGGCTTTCGCGGTAATGACCTTGCGCCGCCTGCGCGAAAGGACGCGCTGGGCGGGATGGTGGCTGCTGCCTTACGGCGTGGCGCTCTATCCGACGCTGATCTGCCTGCTGTTTTCCGGGCAGTCACGCTTCCATTATCCGGTCATGCCCTTCATCTGCATGACCGTGGGCTGGCTTGTGGCAACCGGGGTGGAGCGCCTGGCCTGGGCGCGGCGCAAGCCGACGATCCACTGAAGGATCGGCAGCCGGCCATATCAGGAGCAGATCAGAGCAGCGCCGGCCCGATCACGCGCACGATCACGGTTCCAGGCGTGGCCTCGGCGCTTTCGACCTTGCGATGGCTGGAGGTGCGCGCATCGAGCAGGATCAGGCCGATGGCGAGCGCAAGCGCCGCCGCCATCCACAAGCCTATCCCGCCAATTCGACCCGACATCGCTCACCCCTTCAGGAATATTTCCTCGATCCTCATAGCAAAGACCTCGGCAATGCGAAATGCCAGTGGCAGCGAGGGGTCGTACTTGCCGGTTTCGATGGCGTTCACGCTCTGACGGCTCACCTCCAGGCGATCGGCGAGGTCTTGCTGGCTCCAGCTACGCTCGGCGCGCAGGACCTTGAGGCGGTTCTTCAAGAGTGATCCGCCCCGGCCTTCATGCTTCCGAACGTCAGGCGATTGAACAGAGCTCCAACCGCCAGCCCCAGACACCATAGCGGCATTACGAAGAACACGGGAAACCGGGGAACTTCCGGCGAGTAGAGTTCGAGAATGCCCCACATGCTCGTCGCCGCCAGGGTCATGCCGGTGGCGACCAGAAATTTGCGGACTTCCAGCATGCGCAGATATTCGTCTTCCAGTTCGACGAGCAGGCGGCCCATCGCCCAGAGCCACCCGATCACGGCAAGGCCTGGCAGGATGGAGAGCGAGATAGTCCGCACGTCGGCCGGTGCATGATCGGGAATCAGCGCCGTCGCCAGCGCGATCCCGGCCACATAGGCCAGAGTGATCGGCAAGAAGCGCATCATGTAGCGGCGACGCGCCTGCTGTGTGCCTGCCATCTGGAGTTCCTTTCTCAGTCTCTAGGTCAAGGGTACATGACCATGTGTAAAGGACCATTGTCATGACGACTCCATTTAGTCAAGGAGCCTTTACATCACCTCGGTCGCTCTGGCGGGGTGACTTTTCGCGCGGGAATTGCTACATGCTCGGGCGATGACGCAGCTGCGCACCTTGACCACGACTACTACCACCCGGTGCTTCCGGGGACGGTTGGTCGCGGCCTGAAGGCGCAGCCACCGTCGCCCGGCGTTCGGGCGAGCGGCGTCACTCTCCCGAAAATAGCGCCGATCCTGCTGACGCCGCACCTTCACCCGGCGGTCCGCCTGTGCCATGGCGCCCCAAAGGTTTTCCGCCCGCATGCTCTGGTATGGCATGGGGCAAACGAGAGATGAGTTCGTCCATGTCCGAGATGTTCAAGATCAGCCTGCCCGACGGTTCGGTTCGCGAAATGCCCGAAGGCTCCACCCCGGCCGACGTCGCCGCCGCTATCGGCCCCGGCCTTGCCAAGGCCGCGCTGGCCGCGAAGATCGACGGCGAACTGGTGGACCTTAGCCTGCCCTTCAAGGGCGACGCCAATCTCGCGCTCGTCACCAGCCGTGACGAGGAAGAGGCGCTGGACCTGGCCCGGCACGACTTCGCGCACGTCCTGGCCGAAGCGGTGCAGGCGCTGTTCCCCGGCACGCAGATCACCTTCGGCCCCTCGACGGACGACGGCTTCTACTACGACTTCGCGCCCAATCCGGAGCGCGGGCCGTTCACCGACGACGACCTGCCCGCCATCGAGGCGGAGATGCGCAAGATCATCGCCGCCAACAAGCCGCTGCGCCGCGAGGTGTGGGACCGCGAGACGCTGATCAGCCGCTGGAAGCAGCAGGGTGAGAACTTCAAGGCCGAATGGGCCGCCGAACTTCCGGGCGACGAGCCGCTGACGGTCTACTGGTCGGGCGAGGACTGGCTGGACATGTGCCGCGGCCCGCACCTGCCCTCCACCGGCAAGCTGGACCCGGCCGCCTTCAAGCTGACGCGCGTTTCCGGCGCCTACTGGCGCGGCGACCAGAAGAACGCGATGCTCAGCCGCATCTACGGCACCGGCTGGCTGAACAAGAAGCAGCTCGCCGCGCACCTGACGCGCCTTGAGGAAGCCGCCAAGCGCGACCACCGCAAGCTGGGTAACGAGATGGACCTCTTCCACCTCCAGGCCGAAGCGCACGGCTCGGTGTTCTGGCACCCCAAGGGCTACGTGATCTATCGCGCCCTCGAAGACTACATGCGCCGCGCGATCGGCCAGGCGGACTGCAAGGAAGTGAAGACGCCGCAGGTCATGGACGCGCGGCAGTGGGAAGCCTCCGGCCACTGGGGCAAGTACCGCGAGAACATGTTCGTCATCCCCGACGAAGTGCCCAACACCGAGGACGACGGCCCGATCATCTCGGACGACGCCCAGTGGATGGCGCTCAAGCCGATGAACTGCCCGGCGCACATCCTGATCTTCAAGCAGGGCATCAAGTCCTACCGCGATCTGCCGCTGCGCTTGGTCGAGAACGGCTGCTGCCACCGCAACGAGCCGCACGGCGCGCTGCACGGGCTGATGCGCGTGCGCCAGTTCACGCAGGACGACGGCCACATCTTCTGCCGCGAAGACCAGATCGTCGGCGAAGTGCAGGCCTTCTGCGAGATGGCGGACCGGGTCTACAAGGACTTCGGCTTCACGTACGCGATCAAGCTGGCACTGCGCCCCGATAACCGCATCGGCACCGACGAGCAGTGGGACAAGGCCGAGGCCGAACTGCGCGACGCCGTCGTGCGCGCGGGTCTCGCCACCGAGGAATATGGCTGGGAAGAACTGCCCGGCGAAGGCGCCTTCTATGCGCCCAAGCTGGAATGGCATCTTACCGATGCGATCGGCCGCACCTGGCAGGTCGGCACGATCCAGTCCGACCGCATGCTGCCCGAGCGTCTCGACGCCAGCTACATCGGCGAGGATGGCGCGCGCCACCGCCCGGTCATGCTGCACCGCGCGATCTTCGGTTCCTATGAGCGCTTCATCGGCATCCTGATCGAGCACTTCGCCGGCAAGCTGCCGGTCTGGCTCGCCCCGGTCCAGGCCGTGGTCGCCACGATCGTTTCCGATGCCGACGACTATGCGCAGGAAGTGACGAAGAAGCTCAAGGCCGCCGGGGTGCGCGTCGAGACCGACGTGCGCAACGAGAAGATCAACTACAAGGTGCGCGAACACTCGCTGAAGAAGGTTCCGCACCTGCTGGTCGTCGGCAAGCGCGAGGCGGAGGAACAGACCGTCGCCCTGCGTACCCTCGGCGCCGAGCACCAGAAGGTCATGACCCTCGACGAGGCGATCGCCCTGCTCAAGGTCGAAGCCACCGCGCCCGACCTTCGTGCGGACATGCCGGCATGATCAAGCGCGAACTGATCGACACCGCGTGGATCCCCGATGGGGAGAAGCTGGAACTCTACAGGCACGATCAGGACTACATGATCGTGCTGGGCCACAACGAGCTGATGTCCACGCGCAAGTGGGGCAGCGAGGAAGCGCTCGCCACCATGGCCTGGGATCGCATCAAGGGCGTGACCAAGCGCCCGCACATGCTGATCGGCGGCTACGGCATGGGCTTCACCCTGCGCGCGGCGCTGCGTACCCTGCCTGAGGATTCCAAGCTCACCGTCGTCGAACTCGTGCCCGAGATCATCGAATGGGCGCGCGGGCCGATGGCCGAACTGGCGCAGGGCTGCCTGGACAATCCGCGCGTGAACCTGGTGATGGGCGATGTCGCCCACATCATCGACGGATCGCGCGCGGCCTACGACGCCATCCTGCTGGATGTCGACAACGGCCCCGACGGCCTCGTGCGCGAGGACAACAACCAGATCTATTCGAAGGTCGGCCTGCGCGCGGCGCGCAATGCCCTGACGCCGGACGGCGTTCTGGCGATCTGGTCTGCCGGTGCGGACCCCGCCTTCACCCGCCGCCTGGAACGCGCCGGATTCAAGGTGGACGAAGTGAAGGTCTCCTCGCGCAGCAACGGCAAGGGTCCGAAGCACGTCATCTGGTTCGCCACGCCGGAGTGACCGGGCAGCAGCGCGATCGGCGCTGCCGGCCTCTCGCTCACGCGGCCGCGCATTCTCCGTCGCCCCCCATGAAGGCGGGGCGACGGTTCCTCGTTTCCCGTAAAAGGCTTTGAAAGAGCGCAATTCCCGCCCCCCGCGGGCATGGCGGTAAACGCCCGCGCGCATCGCTCCCGCGACAATCAGTATGGTAGCGAGCGATCCCGACGCGCCGCCACCCGCCGCGCCTTAGCGCGTCCCGCGGCGGCGACCAGAACGCTGGTGCTCAGCAGAATCCCGGAGACCAGCACACCCACGGCGATCAGGCCCGCAGGACTGAAATCGGTGCGCGCATCCAGCTTGACCCAGTTACCCAGCTCCACGCTGGCCTTGGCGGTTTGGCGATCCTGGGAGAGACGCTTGAGCGAGCGCATGAGCCGGTGATTCCCTTTGCTGAAACGCCGCCAGCCTTAGCACGAAGGCGAAACGGCGATCAGCCCCCCGCGAGTCAGCCCCCGCGAAATCACCCTTCGCGAGTCAGCCGCTCCAGCCAGGCCTGCGCCTGCTTGGGCTCGCCAACGGCGTCGGATTGCACCGGCCCGCGCGCCGCAAGCAATTCGCGGTGAAGTGCGAACGGCTCCATGTCCAGCTGGTCGCGCAGATCGTCGATCTCGTCGGCCATCTCGCCAAGCGCATCAAGCATCGGCGCCGCCTTGGCCTTGTGCTGCTTGTCCTTCGTGTGGCCGAACAGGCCCCACTGCCCCGCCGCCGTCGCCTGCAAGGCTTCGATCAGCGCGGCGCGGTAATCGGTTTCAAGGTCGGCACGGCGGTTGTCCATGCGTTCGAGGCGGTCTGCTCTGGCCATGTGACCGCCCTAGGCGCGCCCGGCGTTCATCACAAGACGTTCACCACGAGCGGCTCACCACAGGACGCCGTGCTTGTCGGCCACGATCGGCGGCGGCGCTTCTTCGCCGATGGACTGGAGAAGGTCGATCTCGATCGTGCGGCACATCGCATTGAGCGGCAGGTCGTGCACGGTGTTGGCGAAAGGATCGACCAGGTCGTCGCCGATGGCGAGTACCGCCAGGAACATGATGCCCGCGATCGTCGAGCCCAGCGGCGTCGCCACGCCCAGCGTCTCCACCAGGCCGATCGGCAGCAGGATGCAGAACATGTGCGTGAAGACGATCGGGAAGAAACGGTACTGATAGGGCAGCGGCGTGTTCTTGAGTCGCTCCATCCCGCCTTGGGAATTGGCGATATCGACCAGAACGGCCTCCATCTGCGCCTGCTGGATCGTGTCGATCCAGCCCTTGCGCCGCGCTTCGTCGATGCGGTGGCCGGTCTCGTCGAGAATGCCGTTCGCCACGTTGGCGCGCTCCAGCGAAGCATCGGCGTCCCCGCGCGACAGCATGCGCAGGACTTCGGCATCGGGCTTGATGCGGCGCAGCTGGCAGCGCAGCGCGTTGACGTAGGCGATCTGGCGCAGGACGATGCGGCGCTTCAGTTCGGCCGCCTCGGGATCGGGCATGAAATTGCGGGCCGCACGCGCGATGTTGCGGCTGGCATTGATCATCAGCCCCCACAGGCCGCGCCCTTCCCACCAGCGCTGGTAGGCGGAATTGCTTCGGAAGCCGAGGAACAGCGCCAGCGCGGAGCCGAACAGCGTCACCGGCAGTTCGGGCGCATGGAAGGGCAGCACGAAATAGGTCACCGTGACGATGATGTCCCACACGAACAGCAAGGTCAGCGGTTTCCAGATTTCGCGGAAGATCTGGACAGGTTGCAGCGAGGCAGTGACGATCATTGCTTGGCGGAATCCCCTCCATGCGCCGATGTGGCGGCATGCGACAGCGCGACAGAAGTGCCCGAAACCGGCCTCAAGGTGAACCAGTCCGCCCTGTCGATGGCGACGAGAAAGCCCAGCACGCCCAGACCGAAGAGCAATAGCAGAAAATTACCGACAAGCGATTGGCGAAGGCGAGTCCGCTCGGCGTCAGACATGTGGCGCATGGTGAGTCTCCTTTTCCAGATACGCGAACGGGTAAACTGGGGAAGGATAATTTCGATTGCATCGAACTTGCGTGACATTTCTTTGCTGCAACGCAGCAGACACGATGTGCGGTGCAGCAGAAACGGCAGGCCGCCGGCCGCTATCGAAAATATTTTGAAATGAAATGGAAATTGTCCGGCATCCGACGCGGTCCGGTTGGACCGGCGGTCAGAAAGGCAGGACATCCTTGGCCAGAATCAGCGCCAGTGCGCAGCCGCACACAAGCGCGGCGCGCAGAAGTTCACCCTGCCGGAGGTTCTGAGCGCCATGCGCAAGTGCGACGATACGAGCCATGCATGCGGTAATGCACGCCAACCCCTTGCCAATCCGTTAAACCCCGTGGTTCCGGGATCGCCCGCGATCAGCGCGACGGCATCTGCTGGCTGGAGCAGTGGAACGAGCCACCGCCGGCCAGAACCGCGTCGGCCATGATGCCCACGGTATCGCGGTCGGGGAACAAGTCCGCGATCGCCGCCACGCCCGCTTCGTCATGCTCCGTGCCGTAGATCGGCACGACCACCAGTTTGGAGGTGATCGCGAAGTTCATGTAGCTGGCAGGCTCGATCCGGCCGTCCGTTTCCACCCGCCCGGGCGAGGGGACTTCGCGCACGGTCACGCCCATGGCCTCGGCACGGGCCTTGGCGTCGGCATAGATGGCGGCATTGGGGTCGTTCGGGCCCGTCGCCCGCGGCAGGGCCAGGACGTTCGCCGCCACGAAGCGGGCGAGGTTGTCGACATGGCCATCGGTATGGTCGTTGATAAGGCCGTCACCCAGCCACAGCACCCGGTCATAACCGAGGTCGCGCCGGAGCCGCATTTCCAGATCGCCGCGCGTCAGGTGCGGGTTGCGATTGGGATTGAGCAGGCATTGCTCGGTGGTGGCGACCAGGCCGGTGCCGTCCCCGTCGAGCGCGCCGCCTTCCAGGATCCAGTCCGCGGTCTCGACATCCAGCCCGGCATCGCGCGCCAGTTCGGCGCCGATCTCCTGGTCGCCGTCCATCAGGTACTTGCCGCCCCAGCCATTGAAACCGAACCGCATCGCCTTCAGCGCACGGTTGCCGTCGGCCACGACCAGCGGCCCGGTATCGCGCAGCCAGACATCGCCATAATGGCGCACTTCCAGCTTCACTTTCGACGAGGCCAGCGAGGCCGCCCGCGCCCGGTTGGCCTCATCGCGCACGACCAGGCGCACTTCCTGCCCCGATTCGGCAACGGCGGATGCGAAAGCAGCCATCTGCTCCTGCGCGGCTTCGAGGAAACCCGGCCATTCCACGGGATCGTGCGGAAATCCGATCCAGATCCAGTCCTGGGCATGCCATTCGGGGGGAAGGGCGAACGTCACGGGGCAACCTCCTTCAGCCGCGGAGCAAGGCCTGCCGCCGCGAATGGCCGAGCCGATAGAAGAGCGCCGCCTTCGGGGCAATGCCGCAATGTCACCGGGTACGCCGGCCTGCCGCCCCGAATTGGCATTCCCGTGCCCGCAGGCGCTTGCCCTGCGCGGCAGCGGCGGGCAGGAAGCCGGGATGGATGCCGAACCCAATGCCGCACCTCAGGCCGACTGGACCGGCGCGATCGCCCGTGCCCGCGCCCATGCTCCCTACCTCTCCAGCGCGCTGGACCGCCTGCCCGCGTTGACCGAAAGGCTCGCCGCCGGACAAGGCGATGCCGCCCTGGACTGGGCGCGTGCCGCCGGCGAAGGCGCGCCCAGCGTCGGCGCGGCTTTGCGGCGCGAGAAGCAGGCCCTGGCCCTTGCGCTCGCCATCGGCGACCTGGCCGGAGCCTTCCCGTTGCTCAAGGTGACGGGCGAACTGTCCGCCCTGGCCGACCGCGCGCTGGACGCCGCCATCGCGGAAGGCATCCGCCGCCGCGTGCCCGATGCCGAGCCGGCCGGTTTCCTGGCCCTCGCCCTCGGCAAGCACGGCGCGGGCGAGCTGAACTACAGCTCGGACATCGATCCGATCCTGCTGTTCGACCCCCAGCTGCTCCCCCGCCGCGAACGCGACGAACCGGGCGAAGCGGCCCAGCGCGTGGCGCGCGCCGTGGTGGAAACGCTGGCCGGCGTGACCGACGAGGGCTACGTGTTCCGCACCGATCTGCGCCTGCGCCCGGCCTCCGAGGTCAGTCCGCTGGCGATCTCGATCAACGGCGCGCTGACTCATTACGAATCATCCGCCCTGGCCTGGGAACGCGCCGCCTTCATCCGCGCCCGCGCCTGCTCGGGCGACATTGCCGCGGGGGAGGCTTTCCTCGCCGCGATCCGCTCGTTCGTCTGGCGCAAGAGCCTCGATTTCGGCGCCATTGCCGAGATCGGTCGCCTCACCGCGCAGATTCGCGCCAATAGCCGCGGCAGCGTGACGGTCGGCCCCGGCTTCGACCTCAAGAAAGGCCGCGGCGGCATTCGCGAGGTGGAGTTCTACGCCCAGACCCACCAGCTCATCCACGGCGGCCGCAACCCCGCCCTGCGCCTGCGCGGGACGCGCGCGACCCTCGATGCCCTGGCCGAAGCGGGCCTGGTCCCGCCCGAGGATGCCCGCCTGCTGGGCGAAAGCTACGACCGTTTGCGCACTGTCGAGCACCGCCTGCAGATGATGCAGGATCAGCAGACCCATTCGCTGCCCGTGAAGGAAGACCTGCTTGACGAAGTGGCCCGGCTCGACGGCCTGCCGGACGGCGCGGCACTGATCGCCGAACTGACCCGGATCACCGATGCCGTGGGCGAGCGCTACGATGCACTGGTCATGGCCAACCTGCCGCCGGGCAGTGGAACCGGTGCAGGCTCCGCGGTAGCCGTGCCGGCGCCGGCTCAGGAGGATCTGCGCGACGAACTCATGCGCATGGGTTTCGCCGATCCCGACGCCATGGTCTCGCGGATCGAAGGCTGGCTCTCCGGCCGGATGCGCGCCTTGCGGTCCGATGCCGCCAGAGTGGCTTTCGAGGCGATCCGCCCCGGACTGCTCGCCGCCCTGGCCGCCGCTCCGGAACCTGAGCGCGCCATGGCGCGGTGGGAGCAACTGCTCAACAACCTGCCCACCGCGATCAACCTGTTCCGCCTGCTGGAGGCGCGCCCCGCCCTGATCGAACGGCTGGCGCGGATCCTCAGCCTGGCCCCGCCGCTGGCCGATGCACTCGCCCGCCGCGCCGACCTGCTGGACCCGCTGATCGACGCCAGCGCCTTCGACCTGCCCGGCACCCTGCCCGAGCTGGTCGACGAATTCGGGCGATTCGAAGCCGGTGACGATTACGAGCGCAAGCTCAACACCGTGCGCCGCAAAGTCGGCGATCGCCGCTTCGCTCTCGGCGTGCAGCTGATCGAAGGGGTCAACGATCCGCTGGAGATCGGCCATGCCCTCGGCCGCATCGCCGAAGCCGCATTGGTGGTTCTCACCGATGCCGCCGTGGCGGAATTCCGGGAGGTTCACGGCGAAGTGCCGGACAGCGTGCTGGCAGTGCTGGGCCTCGGGCGGATGGGCGGCGGCGTGCTCACCCATGCCTCCGACCTCGATCTCATCTACCTGTTCACCGGCGACTTTGCGGGCGAATCGAACGGGCGCCGGCCGCTTGGCGCCACGCTCTACTACAACCGCCTGTCCCAGCGCGTGACCGCCGCGCTCTCCGTGCAGACGGCCGAAGGCGCGCTCTACGAAGTAGACACGCGCCTGCGCCCCTCTGGCGAGCAAGGCCCCCCCGCCGCCAGTCTCGAAAGCTTCGCCCGCTACCAGCAGGAACAGGCCTGGACCTGGGAGCACATGGCGCTCTGCCGCGCGCGGGCGCTCTACGGCAGCGAAGAGGCGCGCGGCCGCCTCGCCGCGATCGTCCGCGACGTCCTCACCGCGCCGCGCGATCCGGTGAAACTGCGAACCGATGTCCTGGAAATGCGCGCGCGCATGGCCGAGCACAAACCGCCCAAGGGTCCGCTCGACGTCAAGCTGATGCGCGGCGGGCTGGTCGATCTCGAATTCCTGGTTCACTTCACCCAGCTTCGCAGCGGCGCCGGCCTGGATGCGGATCTGGGCGAAGCGCTGCGCCTGCTCACTGCGCAGTCCCTGCTCCCGGCCAGCCTGCAGCAGGCACATGACGTGCTGACCCGCCTGCTCGTGGCCGCCCGCCTGCTGGCGCCCGATTCGCTCAAGCCGGTCAGCGCCGCCTGCATGGCGCTTGTTCGCGCATGCGGCTATGGCGACTGGCAGGACCTCGAAACCAGCCTGGCCCAGGCCCGCGCGCAAGTGGCGGCAGCATGGGCGGAGGCCTTCGACGAAGCACTGGAGATTTCCCGATGACCACCCGCCTTCCCGAAACCGGCGACACTTTCCCCGACGTCGCGCTCGAAACGCCCGAAGGCGGCAGCATCAAGGCCTCGGACTTCGCAGGGCGCAAACTGGTGGTGTTCTTCTATCCCAAGGACAGCACCCCGGGCTGCACCACCGAAAACATCGAGTTCTCGGCCCTGAAGGATCAGTTCGAAGCGGCAGGCACGGCACTGCTCGGCGTCAGCAAGGACTCGGCGAAAAGGCACCAGAACTTCATTGCCAAGCACGATCTCAAGGCCCCGCTCGCCACGGACGCAGAGGAAAACGGCCTCTCCGACGCGCTCGGCATCTGGACCGAAAAGCAGAACTACGGGCGCACCTATATGGGCATGGTGCGCACCACCTACCTGATCGGACCGGACGGGAAGATCGCCCGTGTGTGGAACAAGGTGAAGGTCAAGGACCACGCCCAGCAGGTGCTGGAGGCCGCGAAGGCCCTCTGATGTCCCGTTCGCCGGTAATGACCCGATCCGTCGCTTCCGCGATCCGCGAGGCGCTGCTCGAATGCGATCCACGCGCGAAGGCCATGATGACGCGCAAGGTCGCGCGCGATTGGCGGCTCGGCCGGCTTTCCTTCGCGTTCGACGTGGCCATGCCCACGGTCCCGGGACGGCCGGAAGCGCCGGAACTTCTGCCCCCGAGCCGCATGCCCAAGCGCGGCAAGGGCGGCTCGGAACGCGGGCGAATCGCACTCTGGCACGCCCTCGCCCATATCGAATTCGTGGCGATCGACCTTGCACTCGACATGGCGGGTCGATTCGGCGGCGAAATGGACGAACGCTTCGTCGGCGATTTCCTCTCGGTCGCCGCCGACGAGGCCATGCATTATGCGCTGATCGACCGTCATCTGCGCGGCCTCGGCAGCCATTACGGCGCCCTGCCCGCCCATGACGGCCTTTGGGAAGCGGCGGGAAAGACGTCGCATGACGTGGCCGCCCGGCTCGCCGTCGTGCCGATGGTGCTCGAAGCACGCGGCCTGGATGTTACCCCGGCCACCCTCGATCGGGTGAAAGCCAATGGCGACGAGCGCGGCGCGCGCATCCTCCAACGAATCCTTGACGATGAAATCCGGCACGTTCGGTTCGGCGCAATTCATTTCGCCGAGGTCGCCGAACGGTTGAACGAGAGCCGGAACGACCTCTGGAAAACCCTGGTTTCCCGCCACTTTGGAGGGGCTGTTAAGCCGCCGTTCAACGACTCGGCGCGCCTCGCAGCCGGTTTACCGCGCGATCTCTACGCCAGTCTTGCTTGATCGCAATCGTTCGGCATAACTCCAGATCACGAGACGGCGGGGGGTTCCGACCATCTCCAGTTAAGGGTTTGCGCGACGCGCCGCTGTGCGTGTTCGTCATAAATACAGGCGTCGCAGGCTAACGCTCGCGGCGGATAACAAGGTATTGCGAGTGGTCGTAACGAAATTCTTCGCCAAGTTCCGCGCAGTGACCGGTGCCGTCGCCGTCGCAGGATCTCTTGTCGCCGCTCACCCGGCGATGGCCAACAGCAGCGCTGCCGCTGCCGACATTTCCGCCCCGCTTCGCTCGGCCCAGGCCGCGAACCAGTCGGCCGGCGGAGAAGACGAACAGTTCCACAACCTTTTCAGCTCCTGGCAGAACTTCGAGGAAACCGGTCTGGCTTCGGCCAAGGCCAAGCCTTCGATCCCCGGTGCCGCCAAGCTTGGCGCGGTCTCGATCCCTTCGCGCACGCCGCTTGAAGGTCTCAAGCTGACCAGCAGCTTCGGCATGCGCAACCACCCGATCCTCGGCGGTCGCCGTGCCCACAAGGGCATCGATCTCGGCGCCCCGATCGGCACGCCCATTTATGCCACTGCCGACGGTGTCGTCGGCAAGGCCGCCTGGTTCGGCGGCTATGGCCTCTTCGTTGCGCTGGAACACGGCGGCGATCTCGAAACCCGTTACGGCCATATGTCGCGCCTCAACGTTGCCGAAGGCCAGATGGTCCATAAGGGCGACGTGATCGGTTTCGTCGGCACCACCGGCAATTCGACCGGCCCGCACCTCCATTACGAAGTCCGCGTCGACGGTGAAGCCGTCAACCCGATCCCCTACATGCAGGGCGATCGCATGGCGGCAGCCGACTCCGATTCGACGGGCGGCTGATAGAGTTCCAGATCGGCCAGGGACTGCGCAAAGACAGCCCGGCCAACACGGTTTGGAGAGGAGGGAAGAGGCGGCCGAAAGGCCGCCTTTTCTTATGCCCGCAGCACGAATGCGGCGTTGGATATCGTTCGACTGGCGGATGCCGGATCTGGAGCCATTTCGATAAGCTCATGGACGAACCGGCGCATGATGATACCGGGCTCGCTGCCCCGGATACCAAGCGGGCTTCGTGAACGCCGAGCAACCCTGCCCCGCGCGCATGACCATGTCGTCCCAGTTTAGGATGCCATTGGCTGGTCTTTCTCTCGATACAGCCGGCCAAGGTATGAGAATCGAGGCGGTCTGACGGATCATGCCGTACAAGAGCCTCCTCGGTGCTAGTGACGTTACGCCGAGGTTTCCACCAACGCGGATTAGAGCCGGGCAGCTCCGTTACGCATGGACGCTGGTCGAGCAATGGCCTGCGTAGCGGAACCCGTAGGGCTTAGCGAAGCATGCCATTGCTCATGCAGTTCAGTTGGCGAACGCCGCGCGGTCTCGTGTCCAAGCGATGAGTGCGGCCTCTCCTGATTGTAATCCTCTGCCCAAGCGGATCACCACGCGGGCATGGTCCAGGCTTAGCAGCAGGGTCTCATTGAGCAGCTTGTCGCGCATGCGACCGTTGGAGCTATCGACATAGCCGTGCTGCATAGGCTTGTCCGGCGCAATATAACGCCACTCCACCCCGACCTCCCCACACCAGGCGAGGACGGCTGCGGATTCCGGGGTCATCCCGGCCACCATTCCGATTTGATCCCGGCCGGGATTCCGAGATGATGCCGGCCACCATTCCGAGCAATTCCCGGCCACCTGGGAGGGAGTGAGAAGCCCGATCGTTGGGTCCATCTTATCGGCGCAGCAGCCGGAGGATGGAGATGCCGACGAGGAGGCCGAAGATGCGCCATGTGCGCGAAGTAATGAGAATGCATCGCGAGGCTTGTGTCCCGATGCGCGAGATCGCCCGACTGACTGGCGTCGCTCGGTCTACAGTGCGCGACATGATCGTGCGCTTCGATCGCTCGGGATTGGCGTGGCCGGTTCCGTCGGAGATCGGCGACATAGATCTGGAGGGACGCTTGTATGGCGCCTCCGGCGTAAAGCCGGGACGACGCAAGCTTCCGGAGCCGGACTGGCCGGTGGTAGCGCGCGAACTGAAGCGCAAACACGTGACGCTGCAGGTGCTCTGGGAGGAGTATCGGGCCGAGCATCCGGACGGGTATCGCTACTCGAGATTCTGCGATCTGTTCCGCCGCTGGGAAGGCCGCTTGCCGCTGGTCATGCGCCAGAGCCATGCCGGGGGCGAGAAGCTGTTCCTTGATTACGCTGGCGATACGGTGCCGGTCGTGGTGGACCGGCGGACCGGGGAAGTCCGCGGTGCCCACATCTTCGTCGCCGTGATGGGCGGATCGAGCCTGTCGTTTGCGCTGGCGACGTGGACCGAGCAGTTTCCTGACTGGATCGCGGGTAACAATGCTGCCTTCGCCTTCTTCCGCGGCGTGCCCCAGTTGCTGGTACCCGACAATGCCAAGGTGGCGGTGATCAAGGCCTGTCACTTCGATCCTCAGGTGAACCGCAGTTACACGGACATGGCCCGGCATTACGGCACGGCGATCCTGCCGACCCGGCCGCGCAGGCCGCGGGACAAGGCCAAGGTCGAGGCCTGCGTCGGTATCGTCGAGCGCTGGCTATTGGGCCGCTTACGTAATCGGATCTTCTACAGCCTCGCCGAGGTGAACGCAGCGATCGCCGAATGCCTTGCCGATCTCAATGATCGGCGGGTGCTGCGCCAGTTCGGCAAGACACGCCGCCAGCTGTTCAACGAAGTCGATGTTCCAAACCTCAAGCCGCTGCCGGCAGAGCCGTGGGTTCATGCCGAATGGCGCCGCTACCGCGTCGGGCTCGATTACCATATCGCGATCGAGCGGCATCACTACTCCGTCCCTCACCGCTTCGCCCGCCGCGAGGTCGAAGCTCGGTTCACTGCCAGCACGGTAGAGATCTTCCTGGGAGGCGAGCGCATCGCCGTGCACATGCGCGGCAGCGGGAATGGCCGGCACACTACAGTCCCCGAGCACATGCCCTCCAGCCATCGGCGCTACGGCGAATGGACGCCGGCAAAGATCCGCGAAGAGGCAAGCCGGATCGGGCCGATGTTGTCCCTATTGGTGGAGAAGGTCATCGAGGCGAAGCCCCATCCCGAACAGGGCTACCGGTCATGCTTGGGCATCATCGGGCTCGAGAAACGCTTCGGTGCCCAGCGGCTCGAAGCCGCGGCGCTGCGCGCCCTGGAAATCCAGGCGCGCAATTATCCGTCGGTCAAATCGATCCTCGAGAAGGGGCTCGATCAGGTGCCCGTTCCCCAATCTCCCGAGCAAGAGCCGATCATCCACTCCAACATCCGCGGCTCAAGCTATTACAACTGAAGGAGCAAGAATGCTGAAGCATCCCACTCTGGACCTCATGGGCCAGCTCGGCCTGGCCGGCATGGCCAAAGCCTTCGCCGAGATGGAAGGCAACGATGACGCGGCGAGCCTCAGCCATGCCGAATGGCTGGCGCTGCTGCTCGACCATGAGGCCACCTACCGAAATGACAGACGCCTCGCTCTGCGCCTGCGTCACGCCAAGCTGCGGCACCGCGCCGTGCCCGAGGACGTTGATTACCGAACGCGCCGCAGTCTTGACCGCCGGCTCTTCGAGACGCTGCTGGCCGGCGAATGGATCTCCAGACACGAGAACTTGGCCATCATCGGACCTACGGGCATCGGGAAAA
Source organism: Novosphingobium sp. BL-S-34 (assembly GCF_056857015.1). Classification (NCBI taxonomy): domain Bacteria; kingdom Pseudomonadati; phylum Pseudomonadota; class Alphaproteobacteria; order Sphingomonadales; family Sphingomonadaceae; genus Novosphingobium; species Novosphingobium sp. BL-S-34. The sequence goes on along the minus strand of NZ_CM166472.1, from coordinate 2,137,861 downwards.
GTTGGTTGGCCTGTGCGATCGGCCACAAGGCCTGCCGCGATAACCGTTCGGTTCTCTACACCCGGTTGCCGCGGCTGATCGACGAACTGACGCTGGCCAAGGGTGACGGCCGTATCGCCGCCCGCATGAAAAGCCTCGCCAAGGTCGAGTTGCTGATAATGGACGACTGGGGTCTTCAGCCGCTCGATGGCAACGCCCGGCATCATCTCCTCGAAATTCTCGAGGACCGCTACGGTCAGCGCTCAACGCTTGTCACCAGCCAGCTTCCCGTGGCCCGCTGGCATCAGACTATAAACGATCCGACCTACGCCGACGCCATCCTGGACCGCCTCGTGCACAACGCACACCGGCTCGAACTCGA